>LRBF01000227.1 GCA_001580565.1 Caballeronia megalochromosomata
AGCGAACGCGGTGAACTGAAACATCTAAGTAACCGCAGGAAAAGAAATCAACCGAGATTCCCAAAGTAGTGGCGAGCGAAATGGGATCAGCCTGTACTCTTTATCTGAATTGTTAGTCGAACGCTCTGGAAAGTGCGGCCATAGCAGGTGATAGCCCTGTAGACGAAAACAGTCTGGAAGAACTAGGGGTACGACAAGTAGGGCGGGACACGTGAAATCCTGTCTGAAGATGGGGGGACCATCCTCCAAGGCTAAATACTCGTGATCGACCGATAGTGAACCAGTACCGTGAGGGAAAGGCGAAAAGAACCCCGGGAGGGGAGTGAAATAGATCCTGAAACCGCATGCATACAAACAGTCGGAGCCTCGTAAGGGGTGACGGCGTACCTTTTGTATAATGGGTCAGCGACTTACGTTCAGTAGCGAGCTTAACTGATTAAGGCAGGCGTAGCGAAAGCGAGTCCGAATAGGGCGATCAGTTGCTGGGCGTAGACCCGAAACCAAGTGATCTATCCATGGCCAGGTTGAAGGTGCGGTAACACGTACTGGAGGACCGAACCCACTAACGTTGAAAAGTTAGGGGATGAGCTGTGGATAGGGGTGAAAGGCTAAACAAACTTGGAAATAGCTGGTTCTCTCCGAAAACTATTTAGGTAGTGCCTCGTGTATCACCTTCGGGGGTAGAGCACTGTCATGGTTGTGGGGTCCATTGCGGATTACTACGCCATAGCAAACTCCGAATACCGAAGAGTGCAATCACGGGAGACAGACATCGGGTGCTAACGTCCGGTGTCAAGAGGGAAACAACCCAGACCGCCAGCTAAGGTCCCAAAGATTGGCTAAGTGGGAAACGAAGTGGGAAGGCTAAAACAGTCAGGAGGTTGGCTTAGAAGCAGCCACCCTTTAAAGAAAGCGTAATAGCTCACTGATCGAGTCGTCCTGCGCGGAAGATGTAACGGGGCTCAAGCCAGTCACCGAAGCTGCGGATACACGTTGAAAGACACGTGTGTGGTAGGAGAGCGTTCCGTAAGCCTGCGAAGGTGCGTTGAAAAGCGTGCTGGAGGTATCGGAAGTGCGAATGCTGACATGAGTAGCGATAAAGGGGGTGAAAAGCCCCCTCGCCGTAAGCCCAAGGTTTCCTACGCAACGTTCATCGGCGTAGGGTGAGTCGGCCCCTAAGGCGAGGCAGAAATGCGTAGCTGATGGGAAGCAGGTCAATATTCCTGCACCATTGTTAGATGCGATGGGGGGACGGATCGCGGAAGGTTGTCCGGGTGTTGGACGTCCCGGTCGCTGCATTGGAGAAGGCGCTTAGGCAAATCCGGGCGCGTAATTCAAGGGTGTGGCGCGAGCTTCTTCGGAAGCGAAGCAATTGGAAGTGGTTCCAAGAAAAGCCTCTAAGCTTCAGTCTAATAGTGACCGTACCGCAAACCGACACAGGTGGGCGAGATGAGTATTCTAAGGCGCTTGAGAGAACTCGGGAGAAGGAACTCGGCAAATTGGTACCGTAACTTCGGGATAAGGTACGCCCTTGTAGCTTGACTGGCCTGCGCCAGGAGGGTGAAAGGGTTGCAATAAACTGGTGGCTGCGACTGTTTAATAAAAACACAGCACTCTGCAAACACGAAAGTGGACGTATAGGGTGTGACGCCTGCCCGGTGCCGGAAGATTAAATGATGGGGTGCAAGCTCTTGATTGAAGTCCCGGTAAACGGCGGCCGTAACTATAACGGTCCTAAGGTAGCGAAATTCCTTGTCGGGTAAGTTCCGACCTGCACGAATGGCGTAACGATGGCCACACTGTCTCCTCCCGAGACTCAGCGAAGTTGAAGTGTTTGTGATGATGCAATCTCCCCGCGGCTAGACGGAAAGACCCCATGAACCTTTACTGTAGCTTTGCATTGGACTTTGAACCGATCTGTGTAGGATAGGTGGGAGGCTATGAAGCGTGAACGCTAGTTTGCGTGGAGCCGTCCTTGAAATACCACCCTGGTTTGTTTGAGGTTCTAACCTTGGTCCATTATCTGGATCGGGGACAGTGCATGGTAGGCAGTTTGACTGGGGCGGTCTCCTCCCAAAGTGTAACGGAGGAGTACGAAGGTACGCTAGGTACGGTCGGAAATCGTGCTGATAGTGCAATGGCATAAGCGTGCTTAACTGCGAGACCGACAAGTCGAGCAGGTGCGAAAGCAGGTCATAGTGATCCGGTGGTTCTGTATGGAAGGGCCATCGCTCAACGGATAAAAGGTACTCTGGGGATAACAGGCTGATACCGCCCAAGAGTTCATATCGACGGCGGTGTTTGGCACCTCGATGTCGGCTCATCTCATCCTGGGGCTGTAGCCGGTCCCAAGGGTATGGCTGTTCGCCATTTAAAGAGGTACGTGAGCTGGGTTTAAAACGTCGTGAGACAGTTTGGTCCCTATCTGCCGTGGGCGTTGGATATTTGAAGGGGGCTGCTCCTAGTACGAGAGGACCGGAGTGGACGAACCTCTGGTGTACCGGTTGTCACGCCAGTGGCATCGCCGGGTAGCTATGTTCGGAAGAGATAACCGCTGAAAGCATCTAAGCGGGAAACTCGCCTTAAGATGAGATATCCCCGGGGCTTCGAGCCCCTTGAAGGGTCGTTCCAGACCAGGACGTTGATAGGTCAGGTGTGTAAGTGCAGTAATGCATTGAGCTAACTGATACTAATTGCCC
>LRBF01000228.1 GCA_001580565.1 Caballeronia megalochromosomata
TGCTGCACGTGCCGCGCGAAAGTGCTCGAAGGCGAAGTGAAGATGGAAAAGAACTACACGCTCGAACAACATGAAATCGATGAAGGTTTCGTGCTCACGTGCCAGTGTCATCCGGTGAGCGAGCGGGTGGTCGTGAGTTTCGACGAGCGCTAGATCGCAGCCGGGCGTCATTCGATTCGCGTAAACTAGGACCGCACACCCACGCGGTCCTTTCGTCTTCTGGCACCCGACAACGATGAACATGATTCATGTCACGAATGGCGATTTCGCGGCCCAATCCCTCACGGAAGCATTGCGGCGGGCCGAACGCGACGAGCCCGTCATCGCGCTGCGCGACGATCTCGCCGTCGGTCCGGTGAGGGACATCGACGAATCGCCGCTCGCGCGCGCCGCGTTCTGGCGTCAGGTGATGAACAGCGCGATCGATTTCGAGGATGAACTCGAAGAGCAGCAGGCGCTATTCGGCCGCCTCGCGCGCGGCGATGGTCAGATCGTCGTGTGGCACGGCCAGAGCGCCACCGATCAGCTCACCCTGCGACGCGTAGCCTTTCACCTGCGCAACGCGCCGCAGCGCCTGAACGAAGCGAAGCTCTCTCACGACGATCTGACGATCGCAACCGGCGAAAGCGCTCCCGAACGCGTCGGCCGCGCCGATCGTGCGACGGCCGTCGGTATGTTCACACCGAAGCAACTGCTCGCGAAGCTGCCGACCGCCGCGCCGATTTCCGTGCTGCGCATCAGCAGGCTTGCGCTCGAATGGCAGGAAGCGAAATACGCCAACGCCGAGACGCGCCGCCTGCGCGACAACATGCTCGTATCGGGAACGTGGTTCGATGTCGACGAAGCGCTGCTCGAGCTCGCCGGTCCCGAATGGCAACCGGCGCGCCAGATCGCCGGCGCGGCAATGGGACAGCGCTTCGATTTCATGCTGTCCGATTCCATCGCATTCTGGCGCTGCCGCGAACTCGTCATCGCTGGACGGCTTAAAATCCGCGGCACGCCGTCCGAAATCAGTCAGGCCGAGTTGCGCCGCTGAACCTATAGCTATAAGAACGCATTCCTGGAATATATGGCCCGTACCAAAGCGCCCGATCACGAGACGCAACGCGAACAGATCCTCGAACTCGCCGCCGAGAAATTTGCCCAGACGAGCTATCCCAGCACCTCGATGGCCGATCTCGCCGCCGCAAGCGGCACATCGAAGGCCCGCCTCTATCACTATTACGTGAGCAAGGAAGCGATCCTCTTCGACCTGCTCGACCGCTACACCAAGCGGCTGATGCTGATCATCGCGGAAGTGGAAGGCGCGAGTCAGCGGCGCGGCTTGGGCGAGCGCGAGGCGTTCGCCGAACTCGTGCGCGCGTTTCTCGCCGAATACGAGACATCGCACAGCCGGCACGTCGCGCTTCTAAATGATGTGAAGTATCTGGAAGAGGCGCAGCGCGAGATCGTCCTCGACCGTCAGCGCGACATCGTGGCGGCGTTCGCGCGTCAGCTCGCGCGGGCCTATCCGAAGCGCGCGACCAAGGACAACCAGACCGCGCTGACGATGATGGTGTTCGGCATGATCAACTGGACCTTCACGTGGCTCAAGCCGGGCGGCAAGCTCGGATACGGCGAATTCGCGGAACAGGTGGTCGACATGATCGAGAACGGGCTGAACGGCGACTAGCTCGATGTTGCAGCACAACAAACCGTCTGGTCGGTAAATTGTTGCGTATACGCATTTTTATAACTGGTTGATTTTTATACGATCTAATCGTTTTCAGTAGCTGTTTAGAACGCCTCGTCTAGTGTTTTTTAAGGGTTTTCCCGTATCTGTTTCTCCAGAATCGTCTAAACTGCGTTTTGCTTTGCAGCATGCTGCATGACGAATGAAGGAGGAACGACTGTGGAACTGACCATCAACCGCACTGCCGAGCAGATCGTCGCGCACGATCAACCGCTCAAGAACGCGCGTATGCCGGTTCTCGTCCGCGAGCTCTCTTCGGCGGATCGCGAGCGCCTGCTCACGCACTTTCTCGCACTCGACGAAGACGACCGTCTCCTGCGCTTCGGGCAAATCGTGCCGGATCACGTCATCGAGAACTACGTTCGCAACATCAACTTCTCGAACGACAAGGTGTTCGGCGTGTTCGGCAGCGCGCTGGAGTTGATCGGCGTCGGCCATCTGGCCTATCTGCCCGCCGAGGGCGACAAGCGCACCGCCGAGTTCGGCGTGTCCGTGCTGGAGCGCGCGCGCGGCCGTGGCATCGGCTCGAAGCTGTTCGAGCGCGCCGCCATGCGCAGCCGCAACACGCAAGTGTCGGTGCTCTACATGCACTGCCTGTCACGCAATTCGACGATGATGCACATCGCGAAGAAGTCGGGCATGAAGATCGAATACGCGTACGGCGAAGCGGACGCTTATCTCTCGCTCGCGCCTGCGGATCAAAGCAGCTTCATGACCGAAATGCTTCAGGAGCAAGCCGCCCTGTTCGACTACGCCATCAAGCGCCAGGCGCACAGCGCGTCGCAGGTTTTCCAGGCGTTCATGCCGACGGCGGACGCGGCGTAATCTTCCTCAAGAACAGCGCGGGGTTTGCGCTGCGAGCGGGACCAACAAGGGCGGCACTGGCCGCCCTTCGTCGTTTTAGCGTGTTTTAGCGTGCTTTAGCGCAACGGCAGAACCGTCGTTTCCTTGATGCGCTCCAGCGAGAAGCTCGAACGCACGTCGATCACGGAGGGATGGTGCAGCAACTCGTCCTGCACGAAGCGCGAGAAATCATCCATGTCACGCACCTGCACGCGCAGCAGGAAGTCCATTTCGCCGGTCATCGCGTCGCAGGCGACAACTTCCGGCCACGAGCGCACCGCTTCGCGAAAGAGGTCGCCATGCGTCGGTGCCTTGGGCGTGCCCGCTGCCGCCTGCGTGCCGCCGCGCTTCTCCAGACGCACGTTGATGTAGGCAAGCAGGCCGAGCCCGAGCTTCTTCGCGTCGAGTAAGGCGACATAGCCACGAATGACGCCGATGTCCTCCAGCCGCCGAATGCGCCGCAGACACGGACTCGGCGACAGATTCACGCGATCCGCGATCTCCTGATTCGACAGCCGTCCATTCTCCTGAAGAATCGCCAGAATCCGCCGGTCTATGGTATCGAGTTCCGGTTCAGCCATTTTGTAGCTCCAAGCTGCTCTGTATTGGCAGCATCCTGCGCAATCGTACGAACAGGTGAGTTGTTTCGCAAGTTTTTGCCAGCGTCACCTGTCTAAACTGTCTCCACGTCGCGCACATCGCGCCGCATCTAAATTCAGGAGACATGCATGACCGCAACGACCTGGGAGAATCCCGTCGGCACCGACGGCTTCGAGTTCATCGAGTACACCGCGCCGGATCCTGTCGCGCTCGGCAAGCTGTTTGAGCAAATGGGCTTCACCGCGATCGCGAAGCATCGTCACAAGGACGTGACGCTGTATCGGCAGGGCGAAATCAACTTCATCGTCAACGCCGAGCCGGATTCCTTCGCGCAGCGCTTCGCGCGCCTGCACGGTCCGTCGATCTGCGCGATCGCCTTCCGCGTCGCCGACGCCGCCCAGGCGTATAAACGGGCCCTCGACCTCGGCGCATGGGGCTTCGACAACAAGACCGGCCCGATGGAACTGAACATTCCGGCGATCAAGGGCATCGGCGATTCGCTGATCTACTTCGTCGACCGCTGGCGCGGCAAGAACGGCGCGCAGCCCGGCAGCATCGGCGACATCAGCATCTACGACGTCGATTTCGAGCCGATTCCGGGCGCGCAGCAGAATCCGGTGGGCCACGGACTCACCTATATCGATCACCTGACGCACAACGTGCACCGCGGCCGCATGGTCGAGTGGGCGGAGTTCTACGAGCGGCTCTTCAACTTCCGTGAAGTGCGCTATTTCGATATCGAAGGCAAGGTCACGGCGGTGAAGTCGAAGGCGATGACTTCACCGTGCGGCAAGATCCGCATTCCGATCAACGAGGAAGGCTCGGAGACGGCGGGACAGATTCAGGAGTATCTCGACGCGTATCACGGTGAAGGCATTCAGCACATCGCGCTCGGCGCGGGCGATATCTACGCCACGGTCGACGGCCTGCGCGGCGCGAACATCGCACTGCTCGACACCATCGACACGTACTACGAGCTGGTCGATCGCCGTGTGCCGGGCCACTGCGAATCCATCGCGGAGCTGAAGAGGCGCAAGATTCTGATCGACGGCACCAAGGACGAAATCCTGCTGCAGATCTTCACGGAGAACCAGATCGGACCGATCTTCTTCGAGATCATCCAGCGCAAAGGCAATCAGGGCTTCGGCGAGGGCAACTTCAAGGCGCTGTTCGAATCGATCGAACTGGATCAGATGCGCCGCGGCGTGCTGAAAGACACGACCGCGGGCTGATTCCCGCCGAAAACGCGGGCGTTAAAAAAGGGACATGGACCGCGAAGGTCCATGTCCCTTTGTTCATTCTGGCGGCCCGTCCAGTCTATCCGGACCGCGATGAGCGGGTTAGCCCGCCGTCTCGTCGTCGCTGCTTTCCGACTCACGGCGCTTCTGGGCGCCTGCCTGAACCGATTGAACGCGCACTTGCGCGACCTGTGCAACCGACGACGCCCCGAACGGCGAGCCATTATTCGCGCGTGCGCCGCCGACCGGCGCGCTGATGGCGAAAAAAGCGGCCGAAACGACCAAGAAATTCTGGATGTGGCGTTGTTTCATCGTTATCTCCTTCTAACTGCATGTGTACGACTCACTTTCGGAAGCCAAAACGTGCACAAAAAGTCGGCACGGGATTCCCGAGAGCGTGATTTTAGACAGGGATGAGCGGCAGGGTTCCGTAAATCGGTCGGATTTACACGCTGTAACAAAACCCTCTACATGACGGTCAAATCGTCAAGGATTTGACGCAAAGCGCGGTTAAGTGAGGAATTTTTAACGGGTTTGTACCAGTGCCTGAAAGATCATCGCACCGGCAAACTGGACGTCCCGGCCTACGCGTTCACAAGACGCCACGGCCCGAAACATGCTTTGGTGATCCCAAACCTCGGGTGGAGGAAGAGACATAATGAACGCCCCGCTAGACGCAGAACAAAGAGCTTCGTTAGAAGCCGCGTTGAAATCCGTCACGCTAGACGACAAATACACGCTCGAACGCGGCCGCGCCTATATGAGCGGCATCCAGGCCCTGGTGCGCCTGCCGATGCTTCAACAAGAGCGCGACAAGGCCGCCGGCCTCAATACCGCCGGATTCATCTCCGGCTATCGCGGTTCTCCCCTCGGTGGTCTCGACCAGTCGCTCTGGAAGGCGAAGAAGCATCTCGCCGGTCACCAGGTCGTGTTCCAGCCGGGCGTGAACGAAGATCTCGCCGCCACCGCCGTGTGGGGCTCGCAGCAAGTGAATCTGTACCCGAGCGCCAAATACGACGGCGTGTTCTCGATGTGGTACGGCAAAGGCCCGGGCGTCGACCGTTCGGGCGATGTCTTCAAGCACGGCAATTCCGCCGGATCGGCTGCGCACGGCGGCGTTCTGGTGCTCGCCGGCGACGATCACGCCGCGAAATCATCGACGCTCGCGCATCAGTCCGAGCACGTTTTCAAGGCGTGCGGACTGCCGGTGCTGTTTCCGTCGAACGTGCAGGAATATCTCGACTTCGGGCTGCATGGCTGGGCGATGTCCCGCTACTCCGGCCTGTGGGTCGCGATGAAATGCGTGACCGATGTCGTGGAGTCGTCGGCGTCCGTCGATATCGATCCGCATCGCACGAAGATCGTGCTCCCGACCGATTTCGCCATGCCCGATGGCGGCCTGAATATCCGCTGGCCGGATCCGCCGCTCGTGCAGGAAGCGCGTCTGCTCGACTACAAGTGGTACGCCGCGCTCGCCTACGTGCGCGCGAACAAGCTCGACCGAGTGGAAATCGATTCGCCGCATGCGCGCTTCGGCATCATGACCGGCGGCAAGGCGTATCTCGACGTCCGTCAGGCGCTGACCGATCTCGGCCTCGATGACGCGACGTGCTCGCAAATCGGCATCCGCCTCTACAAAGTCGGCTGCGTGTGGCCGCTCGAAGCCCAAGGCGCGCATGAATTCGCGCGCGGGCTCGAAGAAATTCTGGTCGTCGAGGAAAAGCGCCAGATTCTCGAATACGCGATCAAGGAAGAGCTGTACAACTGGCCGGATGCGCAACGTCCGCGCGTGTACGGCAAATTCGACGAAAAAGACGGCGCCGGCGGCGAATGGTCCGTGCCGATGGGCAACTGGCTCTTGCCCGCACACTACGAGCTGTCGCCCGCGATCATCGCGAAAGCCATCGCCACGCGCCTCGACAAGTTCGATCTGCCCGCCGACGTGCGCGCGCGCATCGCGACGCGCATCGCCGTGATCGAGGCGAAGGAACGGTCGCTCGCGCGCCCGCGCGTCGAGGCGGAGCGCAAGCCGTGGTTCTGCTCGGGCTGTCCGCACAATACGTCGACGAACGTGCCGGAAGGCTCGCGCGCGATGGCGGGCATCGGCTGCCACTACATGACGGTCTGGATGGACCGCAACACGAGCACCTTCAGCCAGATGGGCGGCGAAGGCGTCGCGTGGGTCGGCCAGTCGCCGTTCTCGAACGACAAGCACGTTTTTGCCAATCTCGGCGACGGCACGTATTTCCATTCGGGCCTGCTCGCGATCCGCGCGGCGATCGCGGCGAAGGTGAACATCACCTACAAGATTCTCTACAACGATGCAGTTGCGATGACGGGTGGCCAGCCCGTCGACGGCGTGCTGACCGTGCCGCAAATCACGCATCAGCTTGCGGCGGAAGGCGCGGCGAGGATCGTCATCGTCACGGATGAGCCGGAGAAGTACACGGCGAGCGTCGGACTTGCGCCGGGCATCGACGTGCATCATCGCGACAAACTGGACGAAATCCAGCGTCAACTGCGCGAAGTGGCGGGCACGTCGATTCTGATCTACGACCAGACCTGCGCCACCGAGAAGCGCCGTCGCCGCAAGCGCGGCGCATTCCCCGATCCGGCGAAGCGCGTCGTCATCAACGAAGCGGTGTGCGAAGGCTGTGGCGATTGCTCGGTGAAGTCGAACTGCCTGTCGGTCGAGCCGCTCGATACCGAATACGGCACGAAGCGCCAGATCAATCAGTCGACGTGCAACAAGGACTACTCGTGTCTGAACGGTTTCTGCCCGAGCTTCGTGACGGTGGAAGGCGGCCAGTTGAAGAAGCCGAAGGCGACGAGCGTCGCGGACGATGCGATGCTACCGGTGCCCACGCCCGAGCTTCCCGAGATCGCGCGGCCGTATGGCGTGCTGGTCACGGGTGTCGGCGGCACGGGCGTCGTGACGATCGGCGCGCTGCTGGGCATGGCGGCGCATCTGGAGCAGAAAGGCGTCACCGTGCTCGACGTCACCGGCCTCGCGCAAAAGGGCGGCGCCGTGATGAGCCACGTGCAGATCGCCAACCGCCCGGCCGATATCCACGCGACGCGTATCGCGATGGGCGAGGCGGATCTCGTCATCGGCTGCGATGCGATCGTCACCGCGAGCAACGAATGCGGCTCGCGGATGCAGCCGGATCACACGCGCGTCGTCGTGAACAGCGCGCAGACGCCGACCGCCGAGTTCATCAAGAACCCGAACTGGAGTTTTCCGGGCGCGAGCGCGGAGGCGGACATCCGCGCGGCGGCGGGCGAGCATGTCGCGCTCGTCGATGCGAACCGCTTCGCCGTCGCGCTGATGGGCGACGCGATCTACACGAATCCGTTCGTGCTCGGTTTCGCGTGGCAGAAGGGTTGGGTGCCGCTTCGGCATGAGTCGCTGGTACGCGCGATCGAGCTGAATGCGGTGCAGGTCGAAAAGAATCTCGCGGCGTTCGAATGGGGCCGTCGCGCGGCGCATGATCCCGAAGCCGTGCGCCGTCTTGCGAATGCGCAGCATGGCGGGCAGGAAGCGCCGGGCAAGGTCATCGCGCTGCATACGCCGAAGGCGCTCGATACGCTCATCGACAAGCGTCTCGACTATCTCGCGAAGTATCAGAACACGGCCTATGCCGCGCGCTACGGACGGCTGGTTGCGGAAGTGCGCGCGAAGGAAGCCGGGCTGGGCTCAGGCGACGGGCAGTATCCGTTGACCGAGGCCGTCGCGAAGAATCTGCACAAGCTGATGGCGTACAAGGACGAGTACGAAGTCGCGCGCCTGTATGCCGATCCGGTGTTCCTCGACAAAGTGAAGAACAGCTTCGAAGGCGACTGGAAGATCAAGGTTCATCTCGCGCCGCCGAGTCTTTCGAAAAAGGATGCGCATGGTCATCTGGTGAAAAAGCAGTACGGTCCGTGGATGATGTCGGCCATGCGCGTGCTCGCGAAGTTCAAGTTCCTGCGTGGGTCGGCGCTAGATCCGTTCGGCCGCACGCATGAGCGGAAGATGGAGCGGGCGTTGATCGACGAGTACGAAGCGCTGGTGCGTGAGCTGATCGGCGGACTCACGGCGCAGAAGTTGCAGCTTGCGGTTGAACTGGCCAGTCTTCCCGATTCCATGCGCGGCTACGGTCACGTCAAGGAAAACAATGTGAAGGCGGCGAAGATCAAGTGGAACGCCTTGCTGGCGCGGTGGCGGAGTAACGAAGGAGACCAATCGCGGCAGGTCGCCTGATTCGAATCATCAGGCGAGCGCCGATAAAAAACGGCGATCCGGTCTCCCGGATCGCCGTTTCTCTTTCAACAGTCGCGCCTTACTTCGCCACGCGCGCGTTCGCGCTCGCCACCGCCGTCATATTGATGATCCGGCGCACGGTCGCCGCCGGCGTCAGAATATGCACGGGCTTCGAAGCGCCGAGCAGGAACGGCCCGACCGTCACGCCCTCGCCGCTCACCATCTTGAGCAGGTTGTACGTGATGTTCGCCGCTTCGACGTTCGGCATGATCAGCAGATTCGCTTCACCATGCAACGTGGTCCCCGGGAACGACGCCTTGCGCACGGTTTCGGAAAGCGCCGCATCGCCGTGCATTTCACCGTCGATCTCCAGATCCGGCGCACGTTCCGCGATCAGCTTGCGCGCTTCCGCCATGCGCTTGCTCGACGCGCTCTGCACGCTGCCGAAATTCGAATTCGACACCAGCGCGACCTTCGGCTGAATCCCGAACCGTTCGATTTCACGCGCCGCGAGAATCGTCATGTCGGCGAGCTGCTCGGGCGTCGGCGTTTCGTTGACGTAGGTATCGCTGATGAACAGATTCCGGCCCTGCAGCATCAGCAGATTCATCGCCGCGAAGTTCTGCGCATCGGGCGACTTGCCGAGCACCTGATCGATGAACTTCAGATGATCCTGATACGTGTCGATGAGACCGCAGATCATCCCGTCCGCATCGCCGGTGTGAACCAGGATCGCGCCGATCAGCGTGTTGAACTTGCGCAGCGCCGCCTTCGCGCTTTCCGGCGTCACGCCCTGACGCGCGGCGATCTCGTGATACGCCTGCCAGCTCTTCTGATAACGCGGATCGTCTTCCGGATTCACGATCTCGAAATCGACGCCCGGTTTCAGCTTCGAGCCCATCTTCTGCAAACGCATTTCGACGACCGCCGGACGGCCGATGATGATCGGCTTCGCGATCTTCTCCAGCAGCACGAACTGCGCGGCACGCAGCACGCGCTCGTCCTCGCCTTCCGCGAACGCGATGCGCGCGGGCGCGGCCTTCGCCGCGACGAACACCGGGCGCATCACCATGCCGGTGCGGTACACGGTCGCGCCGAGCGTCTCGCGATACGCGTCCATGTCCTTGATCGGACGGGTCGCGACGCCCGAGTCCATCGCGGCTTGCGCGACAGCCGGCGCGATCTTGATGATCAGACGCGGATCGAACGGCTTCGGAATCAGATACTCCGGACCGAATTCGAGCGAATGGCCTTCGTAGGCTTTCGCGACTTCATCGCCCTGATCGGTCTCTTCCGCGAGTTCCGCGATCGCCTTGACGCACGCGAGCTTCATCTCTTCCGTGATCGTCGTCGCGCCCACGTCGAGCGCGCCGCGGAAGATGAACGGGAAGCACAGCACGTTGTTGACCTGGTTCGGATAGTCCGAACGGCCCGTCGCGACGATGCAGTCCGGACGCACGCGCTTCGCTTCTTCCGGACGGATTTCCGGCTCGGGATTGGCCAGCGCGAGAATCAGCGGCTTGTCGGCCATCGTCTCGACCATTTCGGCTTTGAGCACGCCCGCGCTCGAACAGCCGAGGAACACGTCGCAGCCGTGCATGGCGTCGCCGAGCGAGCGAGCGTCGGTGCTCGCCTGATAGCGTTCCTTCGAGGCATCCAGATTGCCGCGGCCTTCGTAGATCACGCCCTTCGAATCGACCACGATCGTGTTCGACTTCTTCAGGCCGAGGTGGACGAGCAGGTCCAGACACGCGATCGCCGCCGCGCCCGCGCCGGAGCACACCAGTTTCACTTCGTCGAGCTTCTTGCCGACCACTTTCAGGCCGTTGAGAATCGCCGCCGACGCGATGATCGCCGTACCGTGCTGATCGTCATGGAAAACGGGAATCTTCATGCGCTCGCGCAGCTTTTTTTCGATGTAGAAGCATTCCGGCGCCTTGATGTCTTCGAGGTTGATGCCGCCCAGCGTGGGCTCGAGCATCGCGATCGCATCGACGAGCTTGTCCGGATCGGTTTCCGCCAACTCGATATCGAACACGTCGATGCCCGCGAACTTCTTGAAGAGACACCCCTTGCCTTCCATCACCGGCTTGGCCGCGAGCGGGCCGATATTGCCGAGGCCCAGCACGGCCGTGCCATTCGTCACGACGCCGACGAGGTTCGCGCGCGACGTGTACTTCTGCGCGTCAAGCGGTTCGTCATAGATCGCCATGCACGCGGCCGCGACGCCCGGCGAATACGCGAGCGACAGGTCGAGCTGGTTGGAAAGCGGCTTGGTCGGGGTAACCGAAATCTTGCCGGGACGGGGATTCTGGTGATACGCGAGGGCGCTTTGCTTCAGTTGTTCGTCCATGATTTGACCTGAGACGTTTGGGAATTATTTGAACAGGGTTCACACTGCCGTCGACCGTGTTGCATGAATGCGGGAATGTGAATCTATGGACCAAGTTTCGTGTGCCCGGCGCGTCGGATAGACGCAGCGTGCCGCTCGCAAGGATGGAACGAGCGGACGGAGCCTTTGGTTTTTTTGGGACAATCAGTGTACACCGCGCGCCCGCAATGACGCGATGCAACGTTTCAGCGCATCGACACGGGTTTCATCGGATGAACTCGCGCGACGTCACTCGAGTTCCGCGCCGCGCTTTTCGGGGATGAGAAATAGCGTCGCGGCGACATCGAGCAGATAGATCGACGCGAGGAATGCGAGCGCCACCGCGAACGAATAGCGCGCCGCGAGCGCGCCGACCGCGACCGGCCCGAGCCCGCCCACCGCGCGCCCGATATTGAACAGCACGTTCTGCGCGGTCGCGCGCGCTTCGGTCGGATAGATTTCCGAGATCAGCGCGCCATAGCCGCCGAGCATGCCGTTTACGAACACGCCCATTACCGCGCCGCCGATCAGAAGCGCGGCCGGGCTCGTCAGATTCGAATAGACGAACACCATCGCGACCGCGCCGATCTGATAGGCGAGAAACGCCGGCTTGCGCCCGAAGCGGTCCGCCGCGAGGCCGAACAGCCAGATGCCCAGCGCCATGCCGAGCACGGTGGCGGCAGTCCAGAGTCCGGATTTCGTCAGTGAGTAGCCGAAGGTCTTCGAGAGATAGCTCGGCAGCCATATCATCAGCCCGTAGTAACCGAAGTTCTGCACCGAGCACAGGATGATCACGCCGAGGCTCGCGCGCGCGGTGCGGGCGTCGTCGAAAAGGCGTCGGAGCGGCAGCTTGCGGGCGGCGTCCGTTTTCGCGGCCGCGCGGCGTTCGGTGAACAGCGCGGGTTCTTCCACGTGCCGCCGCACGAAGAACGACACGAGCGCCGGCAGCAACCCGACCGCGAACATGCCGCGCCAGCCGATCACCGGCAGGAGCATCGGCGTGATGAGTGCGGCGGCGAGCACGCCCAGTTGCCAGCCGATCCCCACATACGACGACACGCGCGCCCGCAGCCGCGCGGGCCACGCCTCGGCGACAAGCGCCATGCCGATGCCGAACTCCCCGCCCAGACCGATCCCGGCGATCGTGCGATAGATCAGCAGGTCGCCGTAGCCCTGCGCGAGCGCGCACATGCCGGTGAAGACGGCGAACACGAGAATCGTCCAGGTCAGCATGCGAACGCGGCCGAAGTAATCGGAAAGCATGCCGAACACGACGCCGCCCGCGACCGCGCCGGCGAGCGTCCACGTGACGAGCGCGCCGGACTGCGCGGGCGTGAGATGCAGATCGGCGGCGATCGCGGGCAGCATGAAGCCGAGGATCAGCAGATCGAAGCCGTCCATCGCGTAGCCGAGCATGGACGCGACGAGCGCCTGCAGCGCGTGGCGAGTGGGCGCGGCGGGGGAATCGTTGTTGGTGGAAACGGATGTCATCGGGGAAAAGAAGGGTTCGCGCAGCGCCGCGAGTGTACGTGCGAGCGCCGCGCCTTCACAACCTGCAAACAATTCGCCCCGGCACGTTCCCTCAGGTAAAATGGCGGGCTACGCGCGCAGGAAACGTCTAAAAGCCCGTCGCAAGACGGCTCTTTTCGCGTCAGTTCCATGCGCCAAGGCCCTCGCGGCCGCCTCCGCTTTTTCAAGCGCCACACAAGTCCAAGGATTCGCCCATGACAGGCTTCGATCGCCAGACGATCTCCGACACCACCGCCAAGATGCTGCTCGAAGTGCAGGCGGTGCACTTCAACGCGGAAAAACCGTACATCTTCACGTCCGGCTGGGCGAGCCCGGTGTATATCGACTGCCGCAAGCTGATCTCCTATCCGCGCGTGCGCCGCGGCCTGATGGAGATGGCCGAAGCGACCATCCTGCGCGATGTCGGCTACGAGCAGATCGACGCCGTCGCCGGTGGCGAGACCGCGGGCATCCCGTTCGCCGCCTGGATCGCCGACCGCCTGATGGTGCCGATGCAGTACGTCCGCAAGAAGCCGAAGGGTTTCGGCCGCAACGCGCAGATCGAAGGTTTGCTGACCGAAGGCCAGCGCGTGCTGCTGGTCGAAGACCTGACCACCGACAGCCGCAGCAAGATCAACTTCATCAACGCGCTGCGCACGGCGGGCGCGACGGTGAACCACTGCTTCGTGCTCTTCCACTACAACATCTTCAAGGAAAGCGTGTCGGTGCTGAAAGACATCGACGTCGATCTGCACGCGCTCGCCACTTGGTGGGACGTGCTGCGCGTCGCGAAGGAGCAAGGGTACTTCGAAACGAAGACGCTCGATGAAGTCGAGAAATTCCTGCACGCGCCGGCGGAATGGTCGGCCGCGCATGGCGGTGCAACTGCTGCCCCGCAATAAATATTGCTTTCGAAGCGATTAAAATCCGACGAGCCGCTGATTTCAATCAGCGGCTTTTTTATTTCGCAAGGGAAATGGCTTACAGCGAATTCGGATTCGAAAGGGATGAATCGTCGAGCGAGCCGTCGCCGGAATAGGCGGAGAGATTCATTAACCCGTTGCTTTGCGCATATTGAAACAATTCGGAATCGCGCTCGATGCCGAGCTTTCGCATCGCGGTGTTCTTTTGCGTGCTGATCGTCTTGATGCTGCGCCGCAATTGACCCGCGATCTCCGTGATCGTCATGCCGGAGACGAACAGGCGCACCACTTCGAGTTCGCGTTTGGACAGGATCACGCTGCGCTGCTGCCCGTTCGCGCCGAGCCCCATGCTGTCGAGCGCCGCCTTCACGGACGGGCCAAGATACTCCTGCCCGCGCATGACATGCTGGATCGCCCAGCCGATGTGGTTCATGTCGTCGGCCTTGTTGATGATCGACATGACGCCCACTTCGCGCAAACGTTTGAGCAAGGCCGGATTTTCGAGCATCGTCAGCACGACGAGTTTCACCCGCGGAAACTGCCTGCCGATATAGCCGAGCAAAGGCATGCCGTCGCCGTAGGAGCCACCGGGCATGGCGAGATCGGTGACGAGCACGTCGCACGCTTCCTTCTGTAGCAACTGGATGAGTTCGGTCGACTGCCGCGCCTGACCGATGACGTCAACCTCCGGAAACTTGCTCAGCGCCTGGGTCGCGCCAAACAGAATTACGGGGTGATCATCTGCGATGATGACATTTATTCGCTGGCTCATTTTAACTTCTCCTGTATATCGGTCGATCAGTTGCCGCGCGAATCTGCGTCGAATTACTCATTTCTACGTTCAATAGAATCAGAAGTCATCGCCGTGAAGGCGGGGCGCGCTACGTCCAAGCCGATGGTCACGTCATGCGCCATCGGTTAAGTCTCAAGGATTCAAGGCTTTTATGCTTTGTTGCAATGTTAAACTGCAAGCTGGGACGAAGCGCATCACTGAGACAAAAAACATCGTTGCAGCCAGCGAAACGCTGCTATAACGCGCGACGATACTGACAGGAGTTCAGCCCATGCGCCTCACCGGCCGAAGCGTGAGTTCGACTGGCCATGTCGCATCCGTACTCTTCATCGCCTTCGCGGCGGCGGTTTTCTCCAATTCGCGCGAGGCCGCAGCCGATCCCGCTTTTACCGTGTCGAGCACGGATCTCGCGCCCGGCAAGACCATCGGGCGCGATCTGCTCTTCGATCAGTCCGAGTGCAAGGGCGGCAACCGCTCGCCGCAGATTTCCTGGCGCGGCGCGCCCGCCAACACGCGCAGCTTCGCCGTGACGATTTTCGATCCCGACGCGCCCGGGCGCGGCTGGTGGCACTGGGCGGTCGCCGGCATCCCGGTCGGCACGGATCATCTGCCGAACAACGCGAGCGCGTCAGGCGTGCTGCGCAAGCTGGGAGCCATCGAGGCGCGCAACGACTGGGACACGGACGGCTACGGCGGCCCCTGCCCGCCGCCCGGCAAACCGCATCGCTATATCGTGACCGTGTACGCGCTCGACAGCGCCGACCTGCGGCTGCGCCAGGGCACGCCCGCGCTCATGTTCGAGCACGAAATCCGCACGATGACGATCGCCAGCGCGCAACTCACCTTCACGTACGGCCGCTAACCTGACGTCGGGAAGCGTACGGTCGCGCCGCTCGGTAAAAAAATGTCTTTGCTAGACTGGTCCGGACCGCCAGGCGAAGGGCATCACTCGGGGAAACCATGCCGAACATCATCATCGTTTATCACAGCGGCTACGGCCACACCAAGAAGGTCGCGGAAGCCGTGCTCGGCGGCGCCACCGAAGCCGGCGCGAACGTGAAGCTCATCGCCGTCGGCGAACTCGACGACGCCGGCTGGGCCGAACTGGACGCCGCCGACGCCATCGTCTTCGGCGCGCCGACCTACATGGGCGGGCCGTCCGCCGACTTCAAGAAGTTCGCCGACGCGAGTTCGAAGCCGTGGTTCTCGCAGAAATGGAAGGACAAGATCGCGGCCGGCTTCACCAACTCCGCGCACATGAACGGCGACAAATTCCTGACCATCTCGTATTTCGTCACGCTGGCGATGCAGCACGGCATGATCTGGATCGGCACGGGCATGATGCCGTCGAACACGAAGGCGGCCACGCGCAACGACCTGAACTTCGTCGGCGGCTTCACGGGACTGCTCACGCAGTCGCCCGCGGACGCCTCGCCGGACGAAGCGCCGCCGCCCGGCGATCTCGAAACGGCGAAGGTTTTCGGCGCGCGCATTGCCGACGTGACGGCGCGCTGGATCGGCAATCCGGCTGGCGGCGAAAACGGCGGACATGAACCCGCCTCGGAATCGCACTAAAATGTCGGTTTTGCGGCGAGCGCCCGCACGAACCAGCGAGATCGAGATGACCACGAAAGTATTTGTCGACGGACAGGAAGGCACCACCGGCCTGAAGATTTTTGAATATCTGTCGCAGCGCCGTGACATCGAAGTGCTGCGTATCGAGGACGCGAAGCGCAAGGACATCGAGGAGCGCCGCCGGCTCATCAACGCGTCGGACGTGACGTTCCTGTGCCTGCCGGATGTCGCGTCGCGCGAATCGGTTTCGCTCGTCGATCGCGACAACACGCGCACCGTGATGATCGACGCCAGCACCGCGTTTCGGACGGAGGACGACTGGGCGTATGGCCTGCCCGAACTCGCGCGCGCGCAGCGCGAGCGTCTGCGCACGTCGAAGCGCATCGCGGTGCCGGGCTGCCACGCATCGGCGTTCGTGCTGTCTGTGCAGCCGCTCGTCGCGGGTGGCCTCGTTCCCGCCGATTTCGACGCGCACGCCTATTCGATCACCGGCTACAGCGGCGGCGGCAAGAAAATGATCGCGGAGTACGAAGCGGGCGGCAACGAGCGGCTCATGAGCCCGCGCCCGTACGCGCTCGGCCTCACGCACAAGCATCTGCCGGAAATGTCGGTGCGCACGGGCCTGAAACGCGCGCCGATCTTCACGCCGATCGTCGGCGCGTTCCTGAAGGGTCTCGCGGTGACGACGTATTTCTCGCCGGACCAGCTCACGCGCGCGGCCAGGCCGCAGGACGTGCGCGACATGCTCGCCGAGTACTACAACAACGAACCGTTCGTGCGCGTGATGCCGTTCGACGCCGAAGGTAACCTCGACGCCGGCTTTTTCGACGTGCAGGCCTGCAATGACACGAATCGCGTCGATATTTTCGTGTTCGGCAACGACGAGCGCTTCGTGACGGTCGCGCGTCTGGACAATCTGGGCAAGGGCGCGTCGGGCGCTGCGATCCAGTGCATGAATCTGGCGATCGGCGCGGATGAGGAAGCAGGTCTCGCCCGCTGATCACGCTCCGCAGGAAACCGGAAGGCCGATTCGCTTGACCGCGGATCGGCCTTTTTTTTGCGCCCGTCGATGCGGCGCAGCATCGTAACGTAGGGACGAAAAAAAGCCCGCCAAAGCTGGCGGGCTGAATCCATATCAGTGGAGACATGGAGGAGACAGGAGTAAATATACCAAGAATATTGGTGCGTCGCAACATTGCGTGTTGCGGCAGGCTGACACATGCGTGAAGCGCGTAAATCAGGGCTGCATCATCGACAGGATGAACTGGAGTTGATCCGCTGAAATCGGTTTGACGAGATGCACGTCGAAACCGGCATCGAGCGTCATTTCCCGATGCTGCGGCTGTCCCCAGCCCGTCAGCGCGACGAGCATCATCGCGCGGCCGGCCGGCAGATCGCGCAACGCGCGCGCCGCCGCGAGGCCGTCGACGAGCGGCATGCCGAGGTCGAGAATCACGACTTCGGGATCGAACTGCGCGGCGACCTCGACGGCTTGCGCGCCGTTCGCCGCGAGCGCCACTTCGTGGCCCATGCCGGTCAGCAGGTTCGCGAGGCCGGAGAGCGCATCGTCGTCGTCATCGGCTATGAGGATGCGCTTGCTCACGATGGCCTCACCGGGAACCGGAAATCTCGAGTTTCAGTTTGTTCGAGCCCGCCTGGGCCGCCGTGATCTCCGTGCGCGCGCCGCGAGCGCCCAGATAGAAATGCTGGCGCGCGGGCGAGTTCTGGTCGTGCGTCGCGTCGGGCAGACACGATGCGATGTCTGCCGCGACACCCTGCAGCGCATCGGCGCCGGAACCCCCGTGCGGCGTCCAGGTGCATCGATAGTTCGTCTGCGATGCGACGCACTTCGCGTCATCGCCATAGGGCAGCGCGACGGCGCGGCCGTTGATGGCGGAAAGCGACGAGAAATTCGGCGCGGCGGCCACGATGCGCTTGAGCGCATCGCAGGGGCTCGGCGTGTCGTCGGCGCGCGCGCACGTCGTCGCGAGGACGCCGAAACATATCGGCAGGAATGCGGCCAAAGCGGCGCGTCGGCCAGTCAGATGCATGAGGCGCCTCCTTTCGAGTTGTTCTTCTGGTTTCGCCACGAACCGGGACGAACGCGACTATGCGCCTGACGGCCGTGCATGTATGTTCGAAAGCGAATGAAGCACCGCAACCGGAGCAAGTCATGCACCCGTTCTTGCAGACAGTTGGCGTCAGTGGCGCACGAGCTCCATCATCGCGCCGAAGCCGACGAACACACCGCCCGTCAGCCGATTGAACGCCTGCGCGACGCTCGCGCTTTTCAGCTTGTCGCCGATGCGCGCGCCGAGACCCGCGTACACGGCGTACCAGCTCACTTCGATCACGGCGAACGTCGACACGAGCACCGCGAACTGCGGCAGCACCGGGCGACTCGCATCGATGAACTGCGGCAACAGCGCGGCCGCGAAGAGGATCGCCTTCGGATTGCTGCCCGCGACAAGAAAACCGTTGCGAAACAGCGTGAAGCGTCGGGAAGCATGCGCGGCGCCGCTTTCATCGCGGATGTCGACGGCGCTCGCCTTCGCGCGCCAGCTCTTCACGCCGAGCCAGACGAGATAGGCCGCGCCGGTCAGACGCAGCGTGTCGAAGAGGCGCGGCCACGCTTCGAGAAACACGCCCAGCCCCGCCGCCGAAACCGACAACATGATGACGAGCGCCGTGAGACAGCCGGCCATGGTGGCCGTCGAGCGTTTGAGGCCATGACGCGCGCCGTGCGTCATCACGAGCAGCATGTTGGGACCGGGAATCGCGGAAACGACGAAAACAGTGGCTACGAACAGCCACCAGAGATGCAGGCTCATTGCGGCATGGCGGGGAAGAAAGCGGGATTCGCATTATGCCGTCTGGCCGTGCCGATTCGTGCACATCGCCGCCTTCGCCACACATCGGGAATGGAATCAGCCGCCCGCGCGCCGCACCGCCACCTGACCGAGCACGGCGAAGTCCTTCTCGCCGTCGCCGTGCGCGAGTGCATCGACGAGGTTGTCGCGCACGACGCTCGCCACGGGCAGCGGCACGTTCACGGCATCGCCCGCGGCGATCGCGAGGCGCACGTCCTTCAGCCCGAGCCGCGCCTTGAAGAGCGCGGGCTCGTAGCGGCGCTCGGCGATCATCTTCCCGTAACCCTGATACACCGGCCCCGGAAACAGCGAATTCGTGATGACGTCGAGCAGCGTCTGCGATTCGATGCCGTGGCCGCTCACGAGCGCGGCCGCCTCGCCGAAGGTTTCGATCGCCGATGCCAGCATGAAATTCGCCGCGAGCTTGATCACGTTCGCGTGCTGCGGCTCGCTGCCGACGCGCCAGGTTTTCTGGCCGAGCGCATCGAGCACGGGCTGCACGCGGTCGATTGCGTCGCTCGCGCCCGCGGCCAGAATGTTCAGCTTGCCCGCCGCCGCGACGTCCGGCCGCCCGAGCACCGGCGCGGCGACGTACGCGACGCCGTGCTGCGCATGCAGTTCGGCGAGTTCGACGGCCAGCGCCGCCGAAATGGTCGCCATGTTGACGTGCACGAAGCCCTTCGGCGCGTGCTTGAGCAAACCGCCGTCGACGAGCACCGAGCGCAGCGCGTTGTCGTCGGCGAGCATGGAGAACGCGGCGTCGCCGGCGAAGGCCTGCTCGGGCGTATCGACCACCGATGCGCCCTCGTCCGCGAGCGCGCGCGTCTTGTCGCGCGAGCGGTTCCAGACGCGTACCGTGTGTCCCGCCTTGAGCGCGTTGCTCGCCATCGCGCCGCCCATTTCGCCCAGTCCAATGAATCCGATGTCCATGCTCGCGTGCTCCTTTGCCTTGTTCGCTCGCCGCGCGCCGGAAGCCGCGCGGCCCGAGCGCCAGTAAAGCATATCGACGCGAAGCGCGCAGGGGCGCGCAATGCGATACTGCCTGCATGGTCAAGGCGCGCTTTCACTTCCATCGCGAACTGAACGATTTCCTTGCTCGACCGTTGCGCGGGCACGCGTTTGCCTGCGCGTGCGCGAAAGCTTCATCGACCAAGCACATGATCGAGGCGCTCGGCGTGCCGCACACGGAAGTCGATCTGATCGTGAGGAACGGCCACGCGGTCGGCTTCGACGCGCAGATCGAGGCCGACGACGTGATCGAGGTCTATCCCGCGCATCGCGCGCCCGCAAGCACGAGCGCGGCGCACGGCGCGGCGCTGCTTCGGCCGCCGTTGCGCGCGGCGGACCTGAGCTTCATCGCCGACGCGCACCTGGGCGGGCTCGCGCAACTGCTGCGGCTCGCGGGCTTCGACACGCGCTACGACAACAACTTCCCCGACGATGAAATCGAGCAGCTCGCGCAGGACGAGTCGCGCATCGTGCTCACGCGCGATCGCGAATTGCTCAAGCGCCGCGCCGTGTTGCGCGGCTGCTATGTGCGCACGCTGCAGGCCGACGACCAGTTCCGCGAGGTCTCGGAGCGCTTCGATCTCACGCCGCACGTGCGCGCGTTTCGTCTGTGCCTAATGTGCAATGCGCCGTTGCGTCGGGCCGGACCCGGCGACATCGATGGCCGCGTGCCCGACGGCGTGCGCGAGCGCCATACGCGCTTCGTCACCTGCGACGTGTGTCATCGCGTGTTCTGGGAAGGCTCGCACTGGCGGCGCATGCGCGCACGGATCGACGCGCTCGCGGAAGCGGGCCGCTAGGGCGCTCGTCGCGTTCCGTACAATACGGTCCCTGACATCAATCCTCGCCCTGGAGCATCGCGTGAACAAATTTCAACTGGAACAGACCAAGGCATTCAAGCTCGCCAACGACCTGAAGCAAGGCGGCCGCGCACGCGCGGGCAGCGCGGATGCGCAAAAGACCGATCGCCGCGAGCAGCGCAAGCTCGATCAGGCGAAGGGCCTCGTGCCGTTCGCGTGCAAGCTCGATGAAAAGCTCGTGAAGCAACTGAAGGAGCGCGCCGAAGCGCACGAAGGCGGGATCACGGAAGTGCTGGCGGAGTTGCTGGTGAAGGCGGGACTGGAGCGGTAAGTTCTATGCCTGGGTGCGGCGTTATTTGTCGCCGTAGTGGCCGCGGCAACTGATGATGAGAAGTAACCCGTCCGTGACGCTGTACACGAAGCGATTTTTCTCGTCTATGCGGCGCGACCAGGCCTTCTCGTACTTGAGCGGCTCCGGCTTGCCCGTTCCCTTGAACGGATTGCGACAGCACTCGTTGATCAGGCCCGTCACTTTCCTGAATATCTTCGAGTCGGAACCGTGCCACAAGTGATAGTGGTACCAGCTCGGCACCGAGAACTGAACGGCCCGCGCCATCATCCAACCTGCTTCGTTCTCTTTGCGAACAGACCGCCGAAGACATCGAGAAACGATGTTCTTCGCGCCTGGTTTGCGACCTGGCCGACGGGCTTGCGCGGCACATGGACGGCAGGCGCGTCGTCCATTTCGTCCACGAGATCCTCAGGCGAAAGAAGCTTGTCTGCCGTGTAACCCATCGACCTGAAATGGGCGAGCGATTCCTCGAACAGTCGCTTATCCAGCTCCCGCTCTGCTTCTTCCAGACGCGCCGCCATCCGTGCCAGCGCTTCCCTGGAAATTGCGACGAGATCCTCCGATTCGAGCAGCGGCATTTCACCCCATTCGCCTAACCGCTCGGCTGCCCGCGCCTCATCATACTCACGCTCGATTAATTCAACCATCCTAACCATTTCCCACCCTCGTTCATACACAGCGATGGGCACATTATCAGGGACGGCGCGGCCGTCGCACCACCTGTCCAAATGGTTTAGGAAGAATCGCCTTCACACGCTCCCTTCCTTCTCGATCACCAGAATGCGCGCCTCGCCGACAGGTTCGGCGAAATGCTCATCGCCGGCTTGCGCATGAAAGATATCGCCCGCGCGCAGCGTCAGCGTGCGTTCGCCGTCCGCGCCGCGTACATGCATCCGCACTTCGCCCTGCATCACGGCGAACACCTCCTCCCCGTCGTTCACATGCCATTTGTACGGCTTGTCCGTCCAGTGCAGGCGGCACGACGTGCCGTTCATCACGCAGATATCGAGCGCGCCCCATGCACGCTCGGCGGTGAACTTGCCACTTTCGATGACTTTCATTGGATTGCCGCCTAACGGGTGAAATCGCGCGCTTCATCGACGTCCGCGTGACGCGTCGCCGGAATGCACGCCACCGCGATCAACGAGAGCACGATCCCGCCCATCACATAGAAGGTGGGCGCGAGTTGCGACTCCGTGACGCGAATGAGCCACGTGACGATGAACTGCCCGAAGCCGCCGAAGATCATGACCGCGATGTTGTACGCGAGGGAAAGCCCCGTCGAGCGCACGTGCGCCGGAAACAGCTCGGCGATGAGCGCGCCGAACGGTCCATAGTAGCCCGAGAGCGCGATCGACAGCAGCGCCTGCACGATGACGAGCCGCATCACGCTCGGCTCGCCCGCGAGCCACGCGAACAGCGGATAGATGATGACGAGCGTGATCGCGAGCGACCACAGCGACAGCCCTTTGCGCCCGATGCGGTCCGACCACGCGCCCGCGACCGGCGAAAGCACCATCAACAGCAGATTGCCGACGATCAGCGCCGTGAACGACTGCCCGAACGGCAGCTTCAGTTGCTTGACGGCAAACGTCGGCAGATAGGCGATCAGCACATACACGCTCACCGTCAGCGCGATCACCGAGCCGAGCCCGCACAGCACTTCGCGGCTATGCGTGCTGAACACTTCCCCGAGCGTCGCGCGGCGCGCGGTCTTCTTCGCGTGCAGGAACGCTTCGGTATCGGCCATGTTGCGGCGGATGTACAGACCGACCGGCCCGATCACGAGACCGAGGAAGAACGGCACGCGCCATCCCCATGAATCGAGCGCCTCAGGCGAAAGGCCGCGCGAGATCGCCGCGCCGACGATCGCGCCAAGCAGCAGCGACGCCGCCTGGCTCGCCATCTGGAAACTGCCGTAGAAGCCGCGCTTGGAAAACGGCGCCGCTTCGATCAGGAGCGCGGTCGAGCTGCCGAACTCGCCGCCCGCGGAGAATCCCTGCAACAGCCGCGCGAACACGATGACGATCGGCGCGCCGATGCCGATCGCCGAATACGGCGGCGCTATCGCGAGCAGAAGAATGCCGAGCGTCATCAGTCCGATGACGAGCGTCAGCGCCGCCTTGCGCCCCGCGCGATCGGCATACAGCCCGAGGACGATGCCGCCGACCGGCCGCATCACGAACGCGACGCCGAAGGTCGCGGTCGTCAGAAGAATCGACGAGTAGTCGCTGTCGCCCGGAAAGAACAGACGGGCGATGACGACCGTCATGAAGCCGAACACGGTGAAGTCGTACCACTCCAGCGCGTTGCCGATGACCGCCGCTGTCACGGCGCGCGCGTTCAGTCGTCTTCCTGGCATGCGATCCCCTGTGTGTGCATCGATCGGCGTTGGCCTGTCCGCGCTCTGTTCGCGTCATTCTAAAGATGCGCACGCGCGGCTCTTTTTGCCTTGGCGAGTGTAAAGACGGTTTTTCTCCCGATCAAGCGAAATGCAGACGAAGAAAAGCGCGCCGGGCCTTTCGGCCGGGCGCGCTTTTCGTATGACCTCGATCGCGCTTACGCCTTCTTCGCGTACGCGCTGCACCAGCCCTTCGATGCGACCTGCTTGCCCGCGAACATCGGGCACGGCGCGAAGGCGTCCGTCGGCTTGCCCTGATAGAATTGACAGTTGCCGCAGTCCTGCCCGGCGGCGTATTTCGCGAACTTGGCCTTGTCGACCTTGCTCGCGTCTTCCTTGTAGCCGAGTGCCTGCGCGGTCGGATCGCTTTCAGCGACTTTCGGCGCATCGGCGGCAAGCGCTGCCCGCGAACCGAGCGCGACCGTCGATGCGACGCCCACGCTTGTGATGAGAAACGCGCGACGTGATGTCTTCATGGTGACTCACTCCATGTTGTATTGGGGGGAAAGCGCCGTTCTTGGCGACGGCGATACCCGAGCATAACAACCTGGAAGCAAGCCGACGACGTCAAATGTTAGAGATAAGGGACGGCGGAAAGTCGCACGTAAGCTAGCGCGCCATGTCGGCCGCGCGTTCCGCGATCGCGAGCGAGGCCGTCAATCCCGGCGATTCGATCCCGAACAGGTTCACGAGCCCCGGCACGCCGTGCGCCGACTTGCCCTGAATCACGAAATCCGCCGCCGCCTGACCCGGACCGGACAACTTCGGCCGGATGCCCGCGTAGGCGGGCTGCAATGCGTCGTCGGGCAGGCTCGGCCAGTACGCGCGGATCGCGGCGTAGAACGATTCCGCGCGACGCGGATCGACGTCGTAGTTGAGCGCCTGCACCCATTCGACGTCCGGGCCGAACTTCGCCTGGCCGCCGAGATCGATCGTCAGATGCACGCCGAGGCCCGCTTCGTTGGGCATCGGATAGATCAGCCGCTCGAACGGCGCGCGTCCGCTCACGCTGAAGTAATTACCCTTGGCGAAGTAGAGCGGCGGCACGTGGCGGTCGTCGAGGCCGCGAATGCTGCGCGCGATCGCGTTCGCCTGAAGTCCCGCGCTGTTGATCAGATACGACGCCCGGAAGCGCGCGGGCGCCTCGCCGCCCGTCTCGACGATGAAGCAGCCCTCGCGTGCATCGATGGATGCCACCGGCGTATGGAACACGATGTTCGCGCCATGGCTCTCCGCCTCGCCCTGGAGCGCGAGCATGTACTGATGACTGTCGACGATGCCCGTCAGCGGCGACCACACCGCCTCGACGCATTGCAGTTGCGGCTCCATCTCCGCCGCCTGCGCGCCGCTGATGCGTTCCAGCCCCTTGACGCGATTTTCGATGCCCTTCTGCTGGAGCGCCGCCAGTTGCGGCACCTGATTGCGCGCGGTGGCGACGAGCAGCTTGCCGCATTGCCGGTGCGGCACGCCATGCGCCCGGCAGAACTCGTAGAGCATGTCGCGCCCGCGCAGGCACAACTCGGCCTTCAGCGAACCGCGCGGATAGTAGATGCCCGCGTGAATCACCTCGCTGTTGCGCGAGCTCGTGCCGACGCCGATGGCCTCGCCCGATTCCAGCACGATGACTTCGCGTCCGCGCATCGCCAGGGCGCGAGCGATCGCCAGTCCGACGACGCCCGCTCCGATCACTACGCACTCGATCCGCTCCATGTCCTTTTCCACCGCAGATTTGTCCCAACTATTTTACGTTCGGGACTATTGCGCGTTACACAACAAACGCACATTGATTGAATCGTTTTCCGGTGCAATTCAGAAAAAGGCAAGAATCTGGCCGCCAGATGTCAAAAATGACAGGTTTTGGCGGCCTTTTTGGCAATTTCTCAAAAACGGCTTTTTAGAAACCGATCGCTTTCCTGCGCGAATTGCGCTCCAGCTGGATATCGCGCGCCTCGATGTGATGCCTCTGGTCGATCCGCGCGTTACCGAACGCATTAAGCACCGCACGCCGCATGCCACGCGGCGACGCCTGTGTGAGCGCGTCGAGCGGCGCATCGCCGAGTGTTTCCGGGAAGCGCGCGCCCCACGCGTGAGCATTGCGGATTTCGGCGTAAATCGACTGTGCGATGCGCCGCGCGCCGTCGCGATCCGGCGGCGGAACCTCGTAGACGTTCATGCGGTTCAGGAGCGGCTCCGGAATCGCGCGCGCGTCGTTGGCCGTGGCGATCCACACGACATTGCCCGCGTTGATCGGCACTTCGGCGAATTCATCGATGAAAGTCTGCGCCGTGTCGTGTTCGAGCAGCGCGTAAAGCGCGCCGAGCGGATCGTATTGCGCGTCGCCGGTGGCCTTGTCGATTTCATCGACCGTCATCACGGGATTCGCGTAGCTGCCGTTGACGAGCGCGTCGAAGACCTTGCCGGGCTTCGCGTTGCGCCACTGCGACGACGCGCCCGACAGAATCCAGCCCGCCGTGAGCGAGCTCATCGCCACGTAATGACAGGACGTGCCGAGCAGCCGCGCGAGCTGTTTCGCGAAATGCGTCTTGCCGATGCCCGGCTCGCCGAGCAGCAGCATCGGCATGAGTTCGAGGCGATCCTCGGTTTCGAGACACAGCGCGATCTGCTTGCGGATATCGGCGAGCGGTTCCTCGAAGTTCGGCAGATCGGCGGCGAGATCGTCGACGGACGGCATGCGGTTCGGCTTCACGCAAAAGCGCAGGTTGCCCACCTTCAGCATCTTTTCGTAAGTGGCGCGCAAGGCGTCGCTCGCGCCTTCGGGCAGGTCGTTGAGCGCGGATTCCACGTCGTCGAGACTGTAGACCTTGCTGAACGATGCCACCGCCAGTTCCTGTTTCACCACGGCCGTCGTCATGTCACACCCCGTCATGTATTTATGGTCGACGAGTTCAGTGTATCGACGCCAAAACCGCGTGCAAGCGAGCAGTCGCACACGTGTGCTGCTAATTGGGACGCCCGTTTCAATCGATAAAGCCGTGGTGGGCGCGCGCTAGTATCATCGTCGGGATCGACGTGGCGGGCGGGTTCGAAATCTGCTGCGTCCGCAATGGTCTATTTAGGCGAGCGCGATGAACCCGACCCGCGCCGCCGTGTCACAGGGAAGTCGCCGGGAACGCCGATCCCGTGGCGCGCTCGTCAAAGCGCGCCGCCATCCGAACAGTCCGCGCGCAGGAGTCGCCTTCAATGCATAAAACGCTACGCACCGTCTTTCTGAATACCGCGCTCGTGACGCTCGCCAGTCTTGTCGCGCCCGGCGCGCACGCGCAGACCACGCCGGCGCAGCCGGTGAACTGGGAATTGCAGGTCATGCGCGACGGGCAACAGATCGACTCGTTCTCCGGCACGACGAACGTCGGCCAGGCGCGCACCGACACGCATCACAACAAGGTGCGAAACAGCGTCGGCTGCGCGGATCAGCCCGCGGGCGACATCGACCTGCAACGCACGATCACCATCTCGCCGACGCACGCGAGCGCCGACGACATCACGCTCGCCATCGATGCGCAGGAAACCTTGCAGGAAGACAGCACGCGCGCATCGCCGTCCGGCTGCAAGCTGCCGCCGGTGCCGCGCCAGGTGAGCGGCTCGCATCCGGGGCTCGTGCTCAAGCCGGGCGAATGGGGGCAATGGCAGATCATCGACAGCAACCCGTCGCTCATCTATCGGGTGCGCGCGAGCCTGGGCTCGTCGACGGCGGCGCAATGACAATCGCGGTGACATAGACTCCAAAGAACGCATGCGAAACCCAGAACATCTTCCGCCAGGCCCCTCCGCTCATTCGGCCACGCCGGATTTCACGGCGGTGAGCTGGAATCTGCACAAGGGCCGTTCGCCCCTCGGCTTGCGCGCGTGGACCGCGATGCAGCGGTGGGTTCAGACCACCAACGCGGACGTCTATTTTCTTCAGGAAGCCATGGCGCGGCGCATGCCGCAGCCCGTGCTCGCGAGCGGATTCGGCAAGCCGCTCAACGCGCCGCTCGACGACGTCTGGCATTGCCAGGCGACCGAGATCGCCACCGCGCTCGAACTGCAGATCGCGCTCGGGCCGAACGTGTTCAAGCCATCGTGGCGCCACGGCAACGCGATTCTCTCGCCGCATCCGCTCGATCTTTCCGGGCGCTGGGATATCTCCGCGCATCGTTTCGAGAAACGCGGGCTGCTGGTCGCGCGCGCGACGTTCGCCGGTCAGTCGGTCACGCTGCTATGCGCGCACCTCGCGCTGACGCGTCAGGCGCGGCTGCGGCAGATGAACTGGATCGCGCACTGGATTGCGAAGGAGGCGCCGGAAGGCCCGCTCGTGCTCGCGGGCGATTTCAACGACTGGCGCAACGACTCCGTGCCGCTCTTCGCTGAGCTCGGCATGAGCGAAGTCGCAACGATGCTCGGCGAATCGGGCCGCACTTTCCCGGCGTTCTCGCCCGCGCTCGCGCTCGACAAGATGTTCGTGCGCGGCCTGAGGCCGGTCGAATGGCTCGTGCCGACGCAGGACACCGCGTGGCTGTCGGATCACCTGCCGTACATGGCGCGGCTGCGCGTGGATTGAAAGCGCGCTTACGCTCGCGGCCCCGCGAGCAGCGCTTCCAGATCAGTGAGGGTGACAGGCTTCGTCAGATGATGATCGAAGCCGGCGTCGCGCGCGCTCTGACGGTCGGCGTCGCTGCCCCAGCCGGTCAATGCGAGCAGCAACACGCTTCGCGTCGCCTCGCGCTTTCTCATTTCGCGCGCGACATCGAAGCCGCTCATGCCCGGCAAGCCGATATCGAGCACGACCACATCGGGTTTGAAATCATCGATCGATGCGAGCGCGCGCGGACCGTCATGCTCTGTGCGCACTTCATGGCCGAGCGCTTCGAGCAGCATCGACATGGCGAGCGCCGCATCGGCGCTGTCGTCGACGAGCAGAATGCGGCGGCTCTGCGCCGCGCCGCCGCTTGCTCCGGCGGTGGTGTTCATGCAATTCCCCGTGATTCGTCGCCGCGCGCAACCGGTGTTCCGGCCCTCGCACGACTTTATTGAGATGATTCGGGAAATGTAGCACAGCGTGCTGTTACGTCAGAAAATGAACCCGCAATCACGATGCACGGCCGCTCTGCTATCGTGAATGCTTCATCCGCCGCCGTTGCCGCACCGCCGCCATGTTCGATCTTTTCGACGACATTCCCAAGCCCGACATCGAGTGGCATCCGGACTGGATCGATGCCGACGAAGGCTCCGACCTGATGGGCGCGCTGATCGCGGAAGTCGGCTGGCAGCAGGACACGATGACCACGCCCGGCGGCCGCGTGCCGCTGCCGCGCCTGACCGCGTGGCAGGGCGAGCCGGACGCGGTCTACGTCTATTCGGGCATCCGCAACGTGCCGCAGCCGTGGACGCCCGCAGTCGCGCATTTGCGCGAGCGCGCCGAAGACGCGTGCGGCGCGCGCTTCAACAGCGTGCTCTTGAACCGCTATCGCGGCGGCCTCGACAGCATGGGCTGGCATGCGGACAAGGAACGCGAACTCGGGCCTGAGCCGCTGATCGCATCGGTGAGTCTGGGCGCGACGCGCACCTTCGAGTTCCGTCACGCGCGCACCCAAACCACGCACACGCTCGCGCTGACGCACGGCAGCCTGCTCGTGATGCGCGGGCGCACGCAACAGGAATGGGTACATCGCGTGCCGAAGGAGCCGGGCGCGCGCGGCGAGCGCATCAATCTGACTTTCCGCTGGGTCGATGCGTCGAAGCGCAAATGAACTCGCCTACGTACGCCGGGCGACGAAATCGATCTCCACGAGCGCATCGCGCGCGAGCCCAGTAACGCCGACGCACGTGCGCGCCGGCAACGGCTTAGGCAGAAAGTACGAGCGATACACCGCGTTCATCGCGTCATAGTCGCGCTTGAATTCGGTCAGGAAAATGCGCACGCTGACCACGTTGTCCAGCGTCAGTCCCACGCCATTGAGCACGAGAATCAGGTTGTCCATCACGCGACGCGTCTGCGCGGCGACGCCTTCGGGCAGTGGCGCGTTGTCGTCGTTCGGATCGGTCGGCATTTGGCCGGTGAGGAATACCCAGCCGTCGGCTTCGGCCGCGTGCGAGAAAGGGCCGACGGGCGTCGGCGCGGCGTCGACCATCGTGAATTTGGGCAGTTGGCTCACTTCGTCTCCTCGTTTTGCTTTCGTCTGTTCCGAACCGGCACGTTAGCGCGCCAAAATTGCGCGCGTGAACGAACGCGCCGCGCATAAAAAACGCGGCGCAGCCTTTCGGCCCGCCGCGTTCGATTGCGCGATTCCCCGCGTCTTACCACTCGTGACGCTCGCGCCAGCGTTCCTCGCGGCGCATCTCATGATGCCAGCGGCGCTCGCGCCATTCGTGACGGCGCCATTCGCGCTCACGCCACTGGTCCCGGCGATAACCGTAACCGTCGCCATATCCGTAATAGCCGACCGGCACCGCGGGCTGCGCATACACCGGCACGCCGACGCCCACGGCAACATCGACATGCGCATTCGCCGACGCCGAGATTGCAAGCGCTGCGAGCCCCGCCAACCCGATCGCCGTTCCAAGAAGTTTCTTCTTCATGTCGCTTTCTCCTTGCACCGAGTGCTCTGTGAGTCAGTGCAGTCTAAGAAGCGATGCCGGATACAGGTGCAACGGGTTTGCCAGAAAGGTAACGTCAGGTAACGGTCAGGTAAAACGAATGTGCCCTAGCGCACGCGTTTGCCGGAAGCATCGATGACGACTTCGCCGTCCTCTTTCGTGAACGGTCCTTTCTGCGCCTCGGGCAGGATATCGAGCACGAGCTCCGACGGACGGCACAGCCGCGCGCCCTTCGGCGTCTCGACGAACGGTCGGTTGATGAGGATCGGATGCGCGAGCATCGCGTCGACGAGTTGATCGTCGGTAAGGCTCGTGTCGTCGAGGCCGAGCTCGGCGTACGGCGTGCCTTTTTCGCGCAGTGCCTCGCGCACGGAAAGCCCCGCGCGCGCGATCAGCGCAACCAGCGTTTCGCGGCTGGGCGGATGCGTCAGATACTCGATCACAACCGGTTCGATGCCCGCGTTGCGGATCAGTGCGAGCGTATTGCGCGAGGTTCCGCACTGCGGATTGTGGTAGATGGTGACGGTCATATGTCGCAATGTCCCTGCGTACGTGAGTGAGCGTGATGGCACGCCTCGCATTCTAGAACCGAAGCCGCGATGACGCGACCGACAGGCTCGCGCCACGCGCGCGACGGTATCCGTGAGGCAAGATCAATTGTGCTGTTCATTCGGACATCCACGGCCTATAACGAAGTGTGCAGCGCGGCATGCGTCTTCTGCGGACCCGCGGGTCCCATTCGCCGGCAAGCGCACCGGCGCTCCGTCTGCATCGCATCGGCGAGATGCCGTGCGTGAATCGCATACGAACAAGTTCGGGAAACCGGCCACGGCACACGCAGCCACGCCGGCAACCGGCGCCGATTTCCGTCCGGCCGCCGCGCCACGCATGGCACGCTCCGTGCGGAACAACGATCCGAACCAGCGAACAGCGTTACGCGGTGTTCACGCGAGCGCACCTTCCGATCAAGGAGTCGACATGAAATCACGTATCGCCATGGTGGCGCTCGCCGCCTCGTTATTCGCCGCTGCCGGACTCGCCTCGGCCCAGCAGACCTACTATCGCACCGCGCAGGTGCCCGGACAGGCCACCGCCGATACCTGGACCGATCCCGGCGCGCCCCAGCAAAGCGCGATGCAAGCCCAGTCGACCGATATGTCCTATGGCGGCTCGGCGATGACGCGCGGCGAAGCGGGCGCGACCACGATGGGCACGATGGACAGCGCCGCATCGAAGCCCTGCACGCGCGGGCCGCAATGCAATATCTTCTTCGGCAACTGAACGGCAACCAGACCGGTCCGACTGCGTTAGCATAAGTGCATGACCCACGCGCGTCCGCTCGTAACGAGCGGCGCGCTATCCCTTGTTTACACGGAACGGCCATCATGCACCGCGATGAATTTCTCGCACTTCTTTCCAGCGAAGGCTTCGACGAGGTCGTTTCGGTGACGCGAGAGCCGAACGGTTCACTCGATGTCCACGCACATCCGTTCGAAGCCAAGGCGCTGATTCTCGAAGGCGATCTCACGATCCGCATCGGCGGGAACGAGAACACCTATCGCCCGGGCGATGTCTTTCATCTCGCGACGAATATCGAGCATGCGGAGCAGTACGGGCCGGACGGCGTGAGCTATCTCGTCGGCCGGAAGTAACCTTCGATGGCGACCTCCAGGCGCAAGACCGCGCGTATCGTCGTCGGCATCGGCGGATGGACGTTCGAGCCGTGGCGCGGCACGTTTTATCCCGAAGACCTCGCGCAGAAGCGTGAACTCGAATACGCGAGCCGCGCGCTCACGAGCATCGAGGTGAACGGCACGTTTTATGGGTCGCAGAAGCCCGCGACCTTCATCAAGTGGCGCGACGAAACACCCGACGATTTCGTGTTTTCGCTCAAGGCGCCGCGCTACGCGATGAATCGCCGTGTGCTCGCCGAAGCGGGCGACACGATCGAGCGCTTTTTCGGTAGCGGCGTGCTGGAACTGAAGGACAAGCTCGGTCCGATCAACTGGCAATTCGCGGCGACCAAGAAATTCGATCCCGACGATTTCGAGCGCTTTCTGGAACTGCTGCCCGCGAAGGCGGAAGGACGCGCGATTCGTCACGCGGTCGAAGTCCGCCACGAGAGTTTCTGCGATCCGGCCTTCGTCGCGCTGGCGCGGAAGTATCGCGTCGCGGTGGTGATCGCGGGGGATTCGAAGTATCCGCAGATCGCGGATGTGACCGCGCCGTTCGTCTATGCGCGCATCATGGGCACGACGGACAAGCAGGCGAAGGGCTATGCGAAAGCGGCGCTCGATCGATGGGCCGCGCGCGCGAAAACGTGGGCTGAGGGCGGCTCGCCGGATGACCTGCAAACCTGCGGCAAGGCGGCGCCGAAGGCCGCATCGCGCGATGTGTTTCTCTACGTCATCAGCGGCTTCAAGGAGCGCAATCCCGCCGCGGCGATCGCGCTCATCGAACGATTGAAAGGCTAGAAACGCATCGGCCTCAACGCACGAGGCAAGGCTTCTTGTTGTCGAACTTCCAGTTCGGGATCAGATACTGCATCGCGACGCCGTCATCGCGCGCGCCGAGGCCGTGCTGCTGATACAGCGCGTGCGCCTTCTCCACTTCGTCCATATCCAGCTCGACGCCCAGCCCCGGCACCTCCGGCACCTTCACCTTGCCGCCGACGATCTGCAGCGGATCGCGCGTGAGACGCTGGCCGTCCTGCCAGATCCAGTGCGTGTCGATCGCCGTGATCTTGCCCGGCGCGGCGGCGGCCACATGGGTGAACATCGCGAGCGACACGTCGAAGTGATTGTTCGAGTGCGAGCCCCACGTGAGACCCCAGTCGTTGCACATCTGCGCGACGCGCACCGAGCCCTGCATCGTCCAGAAATGCGGATCGGCGAGCGGAATGTCGACCGATTGCAACTGGATCGCGTGGCCCATCTGACGCCAGTCGGTCGCGATCATGTTGGTCGCCGTCGGCAGGCCGGTCGCGCGACGGAATTCCGCCATCACTTCGCGGCCCGAATAGCCGTTTTCCGCGCCGCACGGGTCTTCCGCGTAGGCGAGCACGTCGTGTTTGTCGCGGCACAGGCGGATCGCTTCGGCGAGCGACCACGCGCCGTTCGGGTCGAGCGTCACGCGCGCTTCGGGGAAACGCTCGGCAAGCGCGGTGGCCGCTTCCATTTCCGCGTCGCCGGCGAGCACGCCGCCCTTCAGCTTGAAGTCGTTGAAGCCGTAGCGCGCCTGCGCGGCTTCCGCGAGACGCACGACCGCTTCGGGCGTCAGCGCGACTTCGGTGCGCAGGCGTTCCCAATCGTCACGGCCATCCGCGCCGGATGCGTATTGCAGATCCGTCTTGTTGCGATCGCCGACGTAGAACAGATAGCCGAGCATCTCCACTTCATCGCGCTGCTGCCCTTCGCCGAGCAACGCGGCGACCGGCACGCCCAGATGCTGGCCGAGCAGATCGAGCAGCGCGGCTTCGAGCGCTGTCACGGCGTGAATGGTCGTGCGCAGATCGAAGGTCTGCAGGCCGCGGCCGCCCGCGTCGCGATCGGCGAACTGCGTGCGCACCTTGTTGAGCACCGCCTGCATGTTGCCGATCGATTGCCCGACGACGATCGCGCGCGCATCGTCGATGGTCTTGCGGATAGCCTCGCCGCCCGGCACTTCGCCGACGCCCTGGTTGCCCGCGCTGTCCGTGAGGATCACGATATTGCGTGTGAAGAACGGGCCGTGCGCGCCGGAGAGATTCATGAGCATGCTGTCGCGGCCGGCGACCGGCACGACACGCAGTTCGGTGACTTTCGGGGTGGAATCGGGTTTCGTGGACATGAGCGTGATCCTGAATGAATGTGATACGTTGTCTGATGACATTGTATGACGACCTTCTTCCGGTGCCAAGCGTGTTTACCCTTTGCTGCTCACTGCCTTCTACAGCAATGCTTGGCGCCGATCATCCGCATTCTTGGTCGGGCCGGATATTTTCGAACTAAGACGTCTGATGACTAGACAGAAGCAACAAAGCCGGCTCGCGCCGGCTTCTAACGTTGTGGCTTTCGAAAATCAGTTCTTCAACCGAATCCGCCTGAAGGACCCGGCCAGCAGCCCATACGCGAGCATCGCCGCGATGCCGTGCGCCCCGACGAACCACAACGCGCGGTCGAACGAGCCGGTGCTCGCGACCACATAGCCGATGACGATCGGCGTCACGATGCCCGCCGTATTGCCGATACCGTTGAACACGCCCCCCGACAGCCCCGTCATCTCGCGCGGCGCGACGTCCGAGAGCACCGCCCAGCCGATCGCGGCGAGCCCCTTGCCGAAGAACGCGAGCGACATGATGACGACGATCGCCGTATTGGTCGACGCGAGCGGCGCGGCCATGATCGCGGTCGCGAGCAGCATGCCGATCATGAACGGCGTCTTGCGTGCGAGCGACACCGGCACGCCGCGCCGGATCAGGAAATCGGACAGCAATCCGCCGAGAATGCCGCCGGAGAATCCGCAAATCGCGGGCAGCGCGGCGACGAGACCCACGGTCATCACGTTCATGCCGCGTTCCTTGATCAGATAGATCGGGAACCAGGTGATGAAAAAGTACGTGAGCGCCGTGATGCAGTACTGGCCGATGTAGATCGCCCAGAGCATGCGGCTCGTGAAGAGCGTCGAGAGCTCCTGGCGCGTGAAGCGGCGGCGGGTCGTCGCGACGCCGGCATCGAGGCTCACGAGCGCGCCGTTGCCCGCGATGTAGTCGTACTCGGCGCGGCTCATGCGCTTGTGCGACTTCGGATCGTCCATCACGGCGAACCACACGACCGCGACGACGATGCCGAGCCCGCCCATGAAGAAGAACACGTGATGCCAGCCGATCGCGTGCGTGAGCCACGCCATCAGCGGCGTGAAGAGCACGACCGCCAGATACTGCGCCGAGTTGAAGAGCGCGCTCGCGGTGCCGCGTTCGTTGGTGGGAAACCACGTGGCGACGACGCGCGCATTCGCCGGAAACGCGGGCGATTCGACGAGGCCGAGCATGAAGCGCATCACGAAGAGCGCGGCCGTCGCCGATGCCGCCGTGCCGAACACCGACACCGCGCCCTGACTGAGCGTGAAGATCGACCACAACGCGATGCTCGCGCCGTACACGCGTTTCGCGCCGTACCGGTCGAGCAGCCAGCCGCCGGGAATCTGGCCGATCGCGTACGCCCAGCCGAAGGCGGAGAACACGATGCCGAGCGCGGACGCCGACAAACCCAGATCTTTCGACACGAACGTGCCCGCGATCGACAGCGTCGCGCGGTCCGCGTAGTTCAGCACCGTGACGAAGAAAATCAGCGCGAGGATGGCGTAGCGGAAGTGTCCGACCTTCGCCATGCTGGCGCTCGCTGCGGACGTGGCGATATCGAGGTTCTTCACGTGGTGTCTCCTCCCGTGTCTCGTCGGGATGGTTACGTTTCGGGTTCGGGCGATGCCGCGTGTCAGGGCGTGACGCTCGTTTCGGGCCGCTCGCCCGCGAAGCTGGACGCGAGGCTCGCGAGGACGATGTCGCCCATCGCGGCGCGCGTTTCTACGGTCGCGCTCGCGCGATGCGGCTGCAGCACGACGTTCTTCAGCGCGTACAGCGCGGCGGGCACGTTCGGTTCGTCGACGAACACGTCGAGGCCCGCGCCCGCGATGCGCTTCGCTTCGAGCGCGTGCACGAGGTCCGCTTCATTTACGAGCTTGCCGCGCGCGACGTTGATGAGAAAACCATCGGGGCCGAGCGCATCGAGCACGGCGGCATCGACGATGCCTTCCGCCTCGTCCGCCGATGCCGCGAGAATCAGCGCGTCGCTGTCACGCGCGAGCTCGCGCAGATCGGCGACGAAGCGATAGCGCACATCGGCGATTTCGCGCAGATCGGTGTACGCGATCGGGCAGCCGAACGCCGCCGCGCGCAACGCGATCGCGCGCCCGACACGGCCCAGCCCGACGATGCCCACTTTCATGCCGCTGAACTTGCGCGCGAGCGGCAAGCCGCGCTTGCCCCATTCGCCGTCCCGCACGTAGGCATCGCCGACGCACAGCCCGCGGCACGCCGAAATCAGCAGGCCGATGGCGAGATCCGCGACGTCGTCGGTGAGCACACCGGGCGTCGTCGAAACGTGGATGCCGCGCGCGCGGGCATGCGCCAGATCGACCGCATCGGTGCCGATGCCGTTGATCGCGACGATGCGCAGCGCGGGCAGCGCATCCATCAATGCATTGCTGATGCCGGTGGCGCCACCCGTCACCACGCCGCCGATGCCGTGCGCGACTTCGCGCAGGAAGCCGGCCTTGTCGGCGTGCTCGTAATAGCGATGCACGGTGTAGCGCGCGCTCAGTTCGCGGTCCAGCGACGGCAACACGGGATTGATCAGTAGCACGTCGAACATTCGAAATCCTTGCAGGTCGGCTTATCTCGGAAATGAGTATATTCAGGCGATCGATTGAGGTCTAAGCTATATTCCGCATCGATCAATACCCAAATTGACATGATCATCGAGCTGAATCATCTGCGCTGTTTCGTGGCCGTGGCGGAGGAATTGCATTTCGGGCGCGCCGCCGCGCGGCTCTTCATCACGCAGCCGCCGCTATCGCGGCAGATCCAGTTGCTCGAACAGGCGCTCGATGTCGTGCTCTTCGAGCGCAACAGCCGCAGCGTGAAACTCACCGCGGCGGGCTGCGCGTATTACGAGGACGCGGTGCGCATCCTGCGGCTCTCGACTCAGGCGGCGGACTCGGCACGACGCGTCGCGCGCGGCGACGCCGGCCAGGTCACGATGGGCTTCACCGCCGTGTCGGGTTATCACCTCGTGCCGGGCTTCATCGCGGCGGTGCGCGACGAATTGCCGGGCATCAGGCTCGTGCTCAAGGAGATGGTGTCGTTGCAGCAGGTGAAGGCGCTGGAATCACGCGAGATCGATCTCGGCGTCATGCGGGCGCAGTTCTTCATGCACGGCATCGGGTTTCAGCGCATCGCGCGCGAGCCGTTGCAGCTCGCGATTCCGGACGGGCATCCGCTCGCGAAGCGTCGTGCGATCGCGGCGCGGGATCTCGACGGCCTGCCCTTCGTCATGTACTCGCCCGACGGCGGCAAGTACTTCCACGATCGCATCGCGGGACTGTTCGCGGCGAGCGGCGTGCAGGCGGACTACGTGCAATACATCGACCAGACGCATACGATCGTCGCACTGGTGCGCGCGGGCATCGGCGTGGCGATCGTGCCGGCGTCGGCGCGGGAATTGTGCTTCGGGGACGTGGTGTTCCGGCCGCTATGGACGCAAGACGCGTACGCGGATATCGATCTCGCATGGAGCGAGGAGCAGACGAATCCCGCCGTGGAGAACGTGCGGCGCTTCGCGATCGCGCATTTCGCGCGAATCGGGGAGCGCGCGCAGAAGAAGCGTTGAGGCAACGCCGCCGGCGCGCGGCCGGCGGGGTTGAGTCGTCGAAAGTTACTTCGCTTTCTGGCCGATCTCGTGATTGGCCATGATTTCGAGCGCGCGCACCATGCCCGAGTGATCCCACGCCTTGCCGCCGTTCGCCGCGCACGCGTTGAACAACTGCATGCAGGTCGACGTGTTCGGCAGCGCGACGCCCAGCGCCTGCGCGGTCGCGAGCGCCAGATTCAAATCCTTCTGATGCAGCTCGATCCGAAAGCCCGGATTGAACGTGCGCTTCGTCATGCGCTCGCCGTGCACTTCGAGAATGCGTGACGATGCGAAGCCGCCCATCAGCGCGGTGCGGACCTTCTCGGCGTCCACGCCCGCCTTCGACGCGAGCAGCAACGCTTCACCGACCGCCTCGATGGTCGCCGCGACGATCACCTGATTCGCGACCTTGCACACCTGGCCCGCGCCGACTTCGCCGATCAGCGAGATGTTCTTGCCCATCATGTCGAAGAGCGGCTTGACCTTGTCGAACGTGGCCTGCGCGCCGCCGACCATGATCGTGAGCGACGCGGCCTTCGCGCCGACTTCGCCGCCGGACACGGGCGCGTCGAGATAATCGGCGCCCTTCTCGCGCACTTTCGCCGCGAACTCGCGCGTGGCGATCGGCGAGATCGAGCTCATGTCGACGACGATCTGACCGCTCTTCAGCTTGCTCGCGACGCCGTTCTCGCCGAACAGCACGCGTTCGACGTCCGGCGTGTCGGGCACCATGATGAAGATCACATCGGCCTTTTCGGCGACGGCGGCGGGCGAGTCGCATGCCGTGGCGCCCGCGCCCGTGAGATCGGCGGAAACGCCGCTACGCGTGAACGCCGCGAGCTCGACGCCGTTCTTGAGAAGATTGGCCGCCATGGGATTGCCCATGATGCCCAGTCCGATAAAGCCTGCCTTTTGCATGTATCGCTCCTTGATGTCGATTTTCGGTGTCGGTCCGGTCGAGCATAGCGCTTGTCGCGCTCACGCCGGGATGAAGTGTTTCCTGACGGCCTGTGCCGCGTTCCTGAGCATGCCGAGATCCGCGCATACGGCGACGAGCGTGCTGCCCAGCGCGAGATAGCGCTCGGCGTCTTCCTGCACGGGCGCGAGAATGCCGCTCGGTTTGCCGGCCGCGTGCGCGCGCTCGAACACATGGGCGATGGCCGCCTGCACGTCCGGATGATTCGCGTTACCGAGGTGTCCGTACGCCGCCGCGAGATCCGACGGGCCGACGAACAGCGCATCGACGCCTTCGACCGCGATGATCTCGTCGATCGCTTCGACCGCCGCGCGGCTTTCGATCTGCACCGCGACGCTGATGTTGTCGTTCGCGACCTTGAAGTAGTCCGGCACCGTGCCGTAGCGATTGCCGCGATGCCCGACCGACACGCCGCGGATGCCCTGAGGAGGATAACGCGTCGCAGCGACGGCGCGCTCGGCCTGGGCGGCGTTGTCGACGAACGGAATCAGGAAATTCACGAAGCCCGCGTCGAGCAGTTTCTTGATCGCGATCGGATCGTTCGCCTGCGGGCGCACGACGGGCGCGCTCGGGCTGTCTTTCAGCGCCATCAATTGCGGGATGAGCGTGAGCGCGTCGTTCGGGGCGTGCTCCGCGTCGAGCAGCATCCAGTCGAAACCGACCACGCCGACAAGTTCGGTGACGATAGGACTCGCAAGCGACATCCAGCAGCCGATCAGCTTCTTGCGTTCACGCAGCGACGTTCGGAATGAGTTGGGCAGCGGTTGATACGGTGACGAAGACGGCATGATGCCTCCCTGTGGCGACAGCGATCTGATTGGAAAGCGGCACGTCCGAGAGGTTTATGTCATCAGACGTCTTAACACAGAGTACAGCCAGTTTAGGGTCAAACGACAGCGGCGTAAACCCTCATTTCCTTGGATTTCAGCCACTTCTGCCATCATCGCCGGACTCAAACTTATACGATGTCTTATATCAAACTCCGATCCATGTCGAAGCGTCAGCCGATTTGACGAAAACTTGCGCTGGCGGGAAGATGTGTTGTCGGACATCCGTAAATGTCTGCCGCGTCGCGTCCGTTCGCCTTTGATCGTAGGCGAAGCGAAGACGTCCGACAACGAAACGAATGTCGTCCCTCTACAGAATCCTACTCAACACCATGGCCAGCCTTACCGAAAAAGTCGTCGCGAGCTTGTTCGAGGATATCGAACGCGGCGTTCTCCGTCCCGGCGACAAGATTCCCACCGAAGTCGCGCTGATGAAACAGCTATCGGTGAGCCGCTCGGTCGTGCGCGAGGCCGTATCGCGTCTGCAGGCGGCGAATGTGGTCGAGACGCGCCACGGCGTCGGCACGTTCATTCGGGCGCTGGAGGATCGCGAAGCAGTGCGTCTGCCGGATGCGGATCTGTCCAGCCTGCTCGACATCATGGCGATCATCGAATTTCGCATCGATCTGGAGGGCGCGGCCGCTGCGCTCGCCGCGGGTCGGCGCACGGATGCGCATCTCAGGCAGATTGCCGTCACTCTGGACCGCTTCGAGGCGCAACTGGCGAGCGGGAGCACGGATGTGCTGCAACACGATGTCGAGTTTCACTTGCAGATCGCTCGGGCGAGCGGCAACCGCTATTTCTACGACGTGCTGAGCCAGATGGGACGCGGCGTCAGTCCGCGCACGCGGCTTGGCCGGGCGGAGATCGCTGAGCTGGATCAGATCGAGCGCCTGCGCCACGTGCTCGACGAGCACAAGGCCATCTATCAGGCGATCGTGCGGCAGGATCCCGATGATGCCCGCGCGGCGATGCGCATGCACCTGAGCAACAGCCGGGAGCGGTTGAGGCAGGTGCATGCTGCGGCTGTCGCTTGAAGCTTCGCCGCGGATTTGAGCAGTGCCGCCACGTTGCTTAAGTAAACAAAAGAGTTCGTATGTATACGTGGTAGTAGTTAACAAGCTGCCCACTTTTCAGTGGATAACTACTAATGCGCGTTTTACCTCAGAGGTTTACGAAGTAAACAAGTCCGGTATAGCGCATCCGGTTTCGGATTGAACACAGGACAACTTTCGGCTCACGCCGATGCGCGGTGAGTTGTCCAGAAACCGCCAACAGTAAACGCGGTGATGTGCCAACAAGGTTGTCCACAGGGGACTGTTAGGTCATTCGCGATTGGTTCGCAGAAACTAGCGTCGCCGGCTCAAGACAGCCTCATTTTTTCGAGATCAATTACCGTCGTTTTTGCGCCGGTTAAGCAACACAATGGCGTTTAGTCGGCAATTTCATGCCGGTTACGTACCGGGTCTTTCGCCGCAAAAAAGCGCCAGCCAAAAAGAAAAAAGCGCCTTCGAAAAGGCGCTTTTTCCTGTACATCGTTGTGTGTTCCGCGCAAAAATCGCGACCCTTACTCCACCGTCACCGACTTCGCCAGATTCCGCGGCTTATCGACATCCGTCCCACGCGCGCACGCCGTGTGATACGCGAGCAACTGCAACGGCACGACGTGCAGGATCGGCGAGAGCGCCCCGTAATGCTCCGGCATGCGGATCACGTGAATGCCGTCCTCGCTGACGATGCGCGTGTCCGCATCCGCGAACACATACAGCTCGCCGCCACGCGCACGCACTTCCTGCATGTTCGACTTCAGCTTTTCGAGCAACGTGTCGTTCGGCGCGACGGTCACCACCGGCATCGCTTCGGTCACGAGCGCGAGCGGCCCGTGCTTCAGTTCACCCGCCGGATACGCTTCCGCGTGGATGTACGAGATTTCCTTCAGCTTCAACGCGCCTTCGAGCGCGATCGGATAATGCAGGCCGCGTCCGAGGAACAGCGCATTCTCCTTGCGCGCGAACTCCTCCGACCACGCGATGATCTGCGGCTCCAGCGCGAGCACGCTGTTCAACGCCGCCGGCAAGTGCCGCAACTGCGTGAAATACGCGGCTTCCTGCTTCGCATTCACATGACCGCGCATCTTCGCGAGCGTCACCGCGAGCACGAACAGGCCGACGAGCTGCGTCGTGAACGCCTTCGTCGATGCCACGCCGATCTCCGTGCCCGCGTGCGTCAGGAACGCGAACTCGGTCTGGCGCACCATCGCGCTCGTGGCGACGTTGCACACCGCGAGCGTGTGCTTGTGGCCGAGCGATTGCGCGTGCTTGAGCGCGGCGAGCGTGTCGGCGGTTTCGCCCGATTGCGAGATCGTGACGACCAGCGCCTTCGGATTGGGCACCGACTCGCGATAGCGATACTCGCTCGCGATCTCGACCTGCGTCGGAATCTTCGCGATCGATTCGAGCCAGTACTTCGCCGTCAGGCCCGAGTAGTAACTCGTGCCGCACGCGAGAATCAGCAGGCTGTCGACACCGGCGAACGCGTCGCGCGCGCCGTCGCCGAAGAGGTTCGGGTCGAACTGATCGGCTTGCGGGATGGTGTCGGTGATCGCGCGCGGCTGCTCGAAGATTTCCTTCTGCATGAAGTGGCGATACGGCCCGAGCTCCACCGCGCCGCCATATGCCGTCACCACTCGCACTTCGCGCTCGGCGGGCAGGCCTTCACGATCGACGATCTTCACGCCGTCGAGCCCGATCTCCACGACATCGCCTTCTTCCAGGAACGCGAAGCGGTCCGTGCTGCCGGCGAGCGCGAGCGCGTCCGATGCGAGGAAGTTCTCGCCCTGACCCACACCGACGACGAGCGGCGAGCCCTGGCGCGCGCCCACGACCGTATGCGGCTGATCCTTGTGCATCACGGCGATGGCATACGCGCCGTGCAGTTGCTTCACCGCTTCGCGCACGGTCTGGAACAGGTCGCCGCGATACATGCTGTGAATCAGATGCGCGATGACTTCCGTATCCGTCTGCGAGACGAATTCGTAGCCCTTGCCCTTGAGCATCTCGCGCAGGGACTCGTAATTCTCGATGATGCCGTTATGCACGAGCGCGACGGTATCGCGCGAGAAGATCGGGTGCGCGTTGTCGGTGACGGGTGCGCCGTGCGTGGCCCAGCGCGTGTGGGCGATGCCGGTCATGCCGCCGAAATTCGAATCGCGCACCTGCGCGTCGAGATCGGCCACGCGCGCGACGCTGCGCGCGCGGCGCGGCTCGCCGTGACTCAGCACGGCCACGCCGCACGAGTCGTAGCCGCGATACTCGAGCCGGCGCAAACCTTCCACCAGCACCGAGACGATGTTACGTTGCGCTACCGCGCCGACAATTCCGCACATGGACGTTCATCCTTTGAAACTTGCATTCGAAAGCGCGGTGCACGAAGCGCCGCGCGCGTTGGGCTGAGTCTCTCGACAGCCTTACGACTTCTTTTTCACCGGGCGCTTGTAGCCCGTCTTGCTCACCTGCGTCTTCTCGTTGAGCACCAGCTCGCCTTCACCGACATCCTTCCACACCGTCGTGCCCGCCGCGATCGTCACGCCGCGGCCCACGCGCACCGGCGCGACCAGTTGCGTGTCCGAGCCGACGAACACGTCGTCCTCGATCACCGTGCGATGCTTGTTCGCGCCGTCGTAATTGCACGTGATCGTGCCCGCGCCGATGTTCACGCGCGCGCCTATATCCGTATCGCCGATGTAGGTGAGATGGTTCGCCTTCGAGCCTTGCCCAAACACCGCGTTCTTCACCTCGACGAAGTTGCCGACATGCGCTTCATCGCCGAGCTTCGCGCCCGGACGCAGCCGCGCGTACGGACCGAGCACGACGTTCGCGCCGGTCGTGCCGCCTTCGATGTGCGTGTACGCATCCACGCGCGTGCCCGCGCCGATGGTGGCATCGCGGATCACGCAATTCGGGCCGATCGTCACGTTGTCGGCGAGCGTCACGCGCCCTTCGAACACGCAGTTCACGTCGATCGACACATCCGCCCCGCATTCGAGCGTGCCGCGCACGTCGATGCGCGCGGGGTCCATCAGCGTCACGCCCGCGTCGAGCAGCGCATGCGCCACGTTGCGCTGATGGATGCGCTCCAGTTCCGCGAGCTGAATCTTGCTGTTCACGCCGAGCGTTTCCCATTCGGCGTCCGGCTGCGCGGTGACCACTTCGACGCCTGCGTCGATGGCGCGCTCGACCACGTCGGTCAAATAGAACTCGCCCTGCGCATTGTTGTTCTTCAGCGACGCGAGCCATGTTTCGAGCGTGCGCGTCGGCGTGATCACGATGCCGGTGTTGATTTCCGCGATGCGCCGCTCCGCTTCGCTCGCATCCTTCTGCTCGACGATCTTCTTCACCTTGCCCGCCGCGTCGCGCACGATGCGCCCGTAGCCGGCCGGATCGCCCACGTTCACCGTCAGTACGCCGTAGCGCTCGGCGCCCGCCGCGTCGATCAGGCGCTCGAGCGTGCTCGCGCGCGTGAGCGGCACGTCGCCGTACAGCACGAGCGTGGGAACCGAAGGGTCGAGCAGCGGCAACGCCTGCTGCACGGCGTGTCCCGTGCCGAGCTGCTTGTCCTGCAGGGCGAACTGGACGTCCGGCGCGCCGACGGCTTCGCGGACCTTATCCGCGCCGTGCCCGACGACGACGACGAGCCGCGTCGGCGACAGCGTCCTGGCTGTGTCGATCACGTGTGCGAGCAAAGGCTTGCCCGCCAATGAATGGAGTACTTTCGGCAAGGCGGAGCGCATGCGCTTGCCCATGCCGGCAGCCAGAATCACGATGTTCATCGCAGAAAGCCTTGCTTGGTATGACGAGCCGCCAATATATCACCCGGCTCCATGGCGCAATGCGGCGAAACCCACGCTGCGCCTTATCTGACAATGGTTACAGGTCGTCGAACTGCACAATTGAAACCGCGCCGGACGATCCTGACGGTTCGCTTGCACACGGTTCTTCGTCGAACGCGATATCGCCTTGCGGATCGGCCTCGCCCGTCGCGCGCAGTCCCGCGAACGGGAAAAGCTTGCTGTCCATCAGATGCGACGGCACCACGTTCGACAGCGCGTTGAACATGTTGTCCACGCGCCCCGGAAAACGCTTGTCCCAGTCGCGGACCAGCGCCTTCATTTCAGCGCGCTTCAGGTTCGGCTGGCTGCCGCAAAGATTGCACGGGATGATCGGGAATTCGCGCAATTCGGCGTACTTCTCGAGATCGACTTCCTTCACGTAGGCGAGCGGACGGATCACGACGTTCTTGCCGTCGTCGGACTGCAGCTTGGGCGGCATGCCCTTCAGCTTGCCGCCGTAGAACATGTTGAGCAGCAAGGTTTGCAGGATGTCGTCGCGATGATGGCCGAGCGCGATCTTGGTTGCGCCGAGCTCACCCGCGACGCGATACAGAATGCCGCGACGCAGCCGCGAGCAGAGCGAACACGTTGTCTTGCCTTCCGGCACGAGGCGCTTGACGATGCTGTACGTGTCCTGATTCTCGATGTGGAACGGAATATCGAGCTTGCTCAGGTACTCCGGCAACACGTGTTCCGGAAAGCCCGGCTGCTTCTGATCGAGATTGACGGCGACGATCTCGAAGTTGATCGGCGCGCGCTCGCGCAGGCGCATCAGGATCTCGAGCATCGCGTAACTGTCCTTGCCGCCCGACAGGCACACCATCACCTTGTCGCCTGCCTCGATCATGTTGAAGTCGCCGATCGCCTCGCCGACCTGGCGCACGATGCGCTTGTAGAGCTTGTTGTTCTCGTACGCTTCCTTCTGCTGGCGCTTCGTCAACGCCTCGCGCGCGGGCTTCGGGGCCTCGGCGGCTTCGATCGTGTCACGCGCGTTCATGCTCGTTCCTCTTTGATGCGAAAGACTTCGACGCCCACCGCGTCGCAGTCGGGGTAGACGTCGGGCTTTTCCGTCGACACGGCCACCGCGCGCACATTCGGATGCGCGAGCAGGGCGGCGGCGACGTCGTCGCACAGCGTTTCCTGCAAGTGGATGTGGCCCTGCTTCACGCGCGCGGCGATGGTCGAGCGCATGAAGTCGTAATCGACGACTTCGGACAATTTGTCCGCGACGGGCGTCGACAGCGCGAGCGGCACATACAGCTCGACGTTGATCACGACGCGTTGCTCGCCGCGCTTCTCGAACTCATGCACGCCGATGTTGATGCGCACTTCGTAGTTGCGCAGAAAAAGGCGCCGGCAATCGGTCAGCCGGGGATGCGAAAGTGCGGCAAGCATATGGGTTCCAATATTCAGTAGGCGCGTTTCAAGGCTTTTGCGCGCCGATCAGGTACATCACATCGCGCGGGCTCGGCACGAGATGCTGGCCGCCATCGACGACGAGCGTCGTGCCCGTCACGCCGTGCGCGTTCGCGAGATAGCACGCGGCCTGCGCCACGTCGTCGACCGTCGATGCGCGGTTCAGCGGCGTCACGCGATGCGCCGACTCGAACGAAGCGGGCGTCTGCCCGGCGGAAATCAGCGTCAGTCCCGGCGCGAGGCCGACGACGCGCAGCTTCGGCCCGAGCGCCTGCGCCAGCGCGACGGTGGCGTTTTCGAGCGCCGCCTTCGTCAGCGTGTACGACAGGTAATCAGGATTCATGTTGTACAGCTTCTGGTCCAGCACGTTGATGACAACGCCGCGTTGCGCGTCATCGACGGCGGCGGCATCGGGCGTGATCTCGTGCAGCATGCGCGCGAGCGTGAGCGGCGCGGCGACATTGACGGCGGTCATTTCGAGCAGCTTCGCGTAGCTGAAATCGGCTGCCGTGTCCTCGTCGAAACGCGACGCGCAGTTCACGACGCAGTTCAGCCCGCCGAACGCCTCGACGCACGCGGGCACGAGCCGCCCGACTTCGGCCTCGTCGCCCAGATCCGCCTTCAACGCGACCGCGCGCCGCCCGAGCGCTTCGATATCCGCGACGGTTTCCCGCGCTTCACGCTCCGAGCCGCCGTAGTGCACGGCCACGTCCCAGCCTTGCCGCGCGAATTCCAGCGCGACGCCGCGCCCGATACGTTTCGCCGCGCCGGTCACGAGCACGGCGCGGGAACGGGCGACGGAACCGGAAGAAGGCGTGTTGACGGAAGAAAACGGCGTGGAAGCGCTCATTTACAATACTGGGATGAATCCGAATGCCAGACAAACCGATAGTTTACCTGCTCCGGGCGCCGACGCGCTCGCGCAGTCCGAAGCGCTGACCGACCTGCTGCGCGGACGCATTGCCGCGGCGGGCGGCTGGCTGCCGTTCGACCGCTATATGGACCTCGCGCTGTACGCGCCCGGTCTGGGCTATTACAGCGGCGGCGCGATGAAATTCGGCCGCCGCGCGGAAGACGGCAGCGATTTCGTCACCGCACCCGAACTGTCCCCGCTTTTTGCGACGACCCTCGCGCGCCCCGTCGCGCAGGCTTTGCAGCAGAGCGGCACGCGGCAACTGATGGAATTCGGCGCGGGCACCGGCAAGCTCGCGGCGGGTTTGCTGACCGCGCTCGCCGATCTCGATGCGCCCTTCGACAGCTACGCGATCGTCGATCTGTCCGGCGAGTTGCGCGAACGCCAGCGCGAGACCATCGAAAAACAGGCGCCCGCGCTCGCCGCGAAAGTGAAATGGCTCGACGCGCTGCCCGACCAGTTCGACGGCGTCGTGATCGGCAACGAGGTGCTCGACGCGATGCCCGTGCGCCTCGTGGTGCGCAAGCTCGGCGCGTGGCACGAGCGCGGCGTGGTCGTGCTGAACGATCGCTTTGCCTTCGACGACCGGCCGATCAAGCCGGACGCGCAGGTCGAACTGATCGATGCCGCCATCGACGAAGCCAATGATGAGCCGTTCGCCGAGTACGTCACCGAAACGCACGAAGCTGCGCTCGCGTTCACGAAGACCGTCTGCACGATGCTTACGCGCGGCGCGGCGTTTTTTATCGACTATGGATTTCCGCGACGCGAGTTCTACCACGCGCAGCGCGCGACGGGCACGTTGATGTGCCACTACCGGCATCGGGCGCACGCGGATCCGTTTCTGTATCCGGGATTGCAGGACATCACCGCGCATGTGGAGTTTACGGGCATCGCGGAAGCGGGCGTCGAGACTGGCGCCGATTTGCTCGGCTTCACGTCGCAGGCGCGTTTCCTGATGAACGCCGGTATCACGGATGTGCTCAGCGATCTCGATCCCGCCGTTGTCAGGCGCTTTTTGCCCGCTGCGAATGCGGTGCAGAAGCTGTTGTCGGAAGCGGAGATGGGTGAACTCTTCAAGGTGATCGCGTTTTCGCGCGGCATTCCCGGCACGCTCGACGCCTTCGCGGCGGGCGATCGTTCTCACACGCTATGAGTGCGCGATCATGATTCGCTGGCTGCTTACCACTTTCATCGCGCTCGCGATTCTTTCCGGCTCGCTGCCGTGGCTGAAGAAGATTGGTATCGGGCGGTTGCCGGGGGATTTCACGTTGCGGATCTTTGGGCGTGAGTACTCGTTTCCGTTTATGTCGACTTTGTTGTTGTCGGTTTTGTTGTCGTTGATTGCTCGGGCGATTTGATTTTTTTCGTTCGTTCGTTCGTTCGGGGAACTTGATTTCGTGTCGGTCTATTGGCACTGCCCCTGTGCGGGGCGGCAGTCACTTTCTTTGCTGCTGTGTATAGACCGGAGACATGGGTAACACGTGTTCCAGGACATGGGTAACACTTCGGACGAATGGTTCGTCCGGAGTCGATCATGTCTTGGGATAGCAAAAACACCATGGAACTGCGGCTTGAATT
>LRBF01000229.1 GCA_001580565.1 Caballeronia megalochromosomata
GAACCAGCGCCTTTGGGGTACTAGCTTGTCAGACCGTGCGCGATCCAATCCCGGTTCTGCTTGTGTGGGCACTCGCTACTGCCGGGCCATTAGGTCAATCGCCTGTGCCGCGGCCGGTGTGAAGCACTTTGGATGGGACAAGCTGTTTCTTTGCCTACTTTCTTTGCAGCAGCAAAGAAAGTAGGTGCCGCCCCGCACAGGGGCAACGCTAATAGACCACCGCGAAAACGGGATCCAGCGAAACCTTCGCAATCAGAAATCCGTCGTCATCGACAGCAACACCGTCCGCGGCGCGCCCTGCGTCAGATACCCACCGATCGTCGACGCCCAATACGACTTGTTCGCCACATTGAGCACGCTCGCGCGGAACGTCGTCGGCTTCCCGAAGAGTACAGTCGCGTATCGCGCGCCGAGATCGAAGCGGTCCCACGCGGGAATCGACAGCGTGTTCGTCACGTTCAGGTACTGCGAGCCCGTGTGGATCCAGCGCGCGGTCAGCGTGAGGCCGCTCAACACCGGCACGTCGTATTCCGCGTTGACGTTGAACATCATCGTCGGCACGCCAATCGGCTTGTTGCCGTCGGTCGAACTCGTGCCCGTGTCGTACTGCGTCGCGTGAATGTAGGTCGCGCCCGCGATCAGGCGCACGCCGTGCACCGGCTCGCCGTAGATCGACGCTTCCAGCCCGCGATGCCGCTGCGTGCCGTCCGCGACGAAAACGTTCGAGCTGTTCACGAAAGTCAGCGGCTTCTCGATCTGGAACGCCGCGAACGACGCGCCGTACTGGCCGTTGTCATACTTCGCGCCCACTTCCCATTGCTTCGACTTCGCGGGCGGAAGCTGTTCGCCGAAGTTCGCCGCGGTGTTGGGCGCCGTATCGCCGATGGTCAGCGCTTCGCTGTGGTTGGCGAAAAGCGCGACGTTCTGCATCGGCTTGACGACCAGGCCGAAAACCGGCGTCGTGATCGAATCGTTGTACGCCTGCGTCTGAACGCCGGTATAGCTGTAGCCGTTCGTCAGCAGTTCCTGATGACGGGCGCCGATCGTGAACAGCACGCGATCGTTCAGGAAGCCGAGCGTGTCCGAGACCGACACGCTGCGCATCAGGTTGAGCGTCACCGTCTGCGGATCGGACAGGTTGCCGCCCGAGAGGACGGTCGCCGGATACGGCACTTGCGGCGTGTCGTAGATACTCGTCGGGAACGAGCTGCTGAACGTGAACGCCGACTTCGAATCGACACGCACGATCGACGCGCCCACCGTCACGAAGTGCGACACCGGCCCGGTGTTGAAGTGGCCGCGCACACCGGCCTCGGCAGACGTGCCGTCTTCCTTGTGCGGCACGCCGAGGCGCGTCGCGGTGGTCGTGCCGTCCGCCTGGATGCTCGGCGACGAATATTCGCCGTGCTCGTCGGTATGGCGCGCGCCGCCCGTGATGTAGGCCGTCCAGCCCGGCAGGAAGTCGTACTCGGCGCGCAGGATGCCGACGGTATCTTCGATGGAGCTGAAGCTCCACGTCTGCGCGTAGTTATAGGTCGCCGACGGCGGCTCCGGAATGAAGTTCGCGAAGTCGTTGACGGTCGGGCGGGCGCCGTTGATGCGCTGGCGCTGGTACAGGAAATCGCCGTAGAGACGCAGCTTGTCGCCGCGCCAGTCGAGCGAGACGGCCGTCGTGTTGTCGCGGCGGTGCTCGCCGTCGATGCTCGTTTCGCCGTCGTGATTCGCCTGGTTCACGCGGATGCCGAACTGCCCTTCGCTGCCGAAACGCCGGCCGATATCGACATGCGCGCCGATCTCGCCCGATGCCGAGCCTTCCAGCGTCACGCGCGTGAGCGGCTTGTCGTCGGCGCGCTTCAGTTGAAGGTTCAGGCCGCCGCCCACCGCCGAGCCGGTCGGCGACGCGCCGTTCAGAAACGCATTCGCGCCCTTGAACAGATCGACGCGCTCGATCGCATCGGTCGCGACGAGCTGGCGCGGCGTGATGCCGTACAGGCCATTGAGCGAGACGTCGTCGCCCTGCAACTGGAAGCCCCGGATGACGTAAGTCTCCGCGAAGTTGCCGAAAGCATACGCAGTCCGAACGGACGGGTCATTCGCGAGCACATCGGCGATGGTGCGCGCCTGCTGGTCTTCGATCAGCTTCGATGTGTAGGTCGTCATGCTGAACGGCACATCGAGCATCTTTTGCTGGCCGAGCACGCCGAAATCGGCGCCGCGCGCGACCTGTCCGCCCGCGAAGGTCGGCGCGAGATCGCCCGGCAACTGCTCTTTCGACGCCTGCACCTTGACCGCGGGCAGCGCGCTTTCCTGCGGCGCTGAGGCGTTGCCGCTGGCGGTATCGGCGGATTGCGCGTGAGCCGAGAGGGAAAAGACCATCGCGACGGCTGCGACGATGGCGGCGCGATGCGTCCGCGCCTGCGCAGGCGCGGCCTGCGAGTTGAAAGTACGGGAAACGAACATGAATACGAAAACTACGGTGTTGGTCGGTCTTCCGTCCCGGGGCGCGAATGGAATCCGGGCGGCGTTGTTCTGAGTCGAAGACCGGTCGCGGCGAGCGCGTGACGGGCGAGACTGAATTGTGCGCGGATTATAGAGTAAATAAGATTCGTTATCATTCAAGAATCATTGGATTTGCGTGAACGCAACATCCAACCCGTCGCGGGGATTCTTATCGAGCTTTATTCGAGATATTGCGGCCGATGTCGTCAGGACGTCAGCGAGCCGCGAGCCGCCCGCGCGCTCGCGATCGCCGCCGAATGTCGGCGAGCCGATCGCTTCCTGAACCAGATGATGAGGCCCGTCGCGCTCAGCATCGCGACCGCAACGCCCACCGCGCTCACGAGGACGCGCCCGCCGAAGCCGATAATCCGCCCCGAGTGCAACGGAAACTGGACCTGCATGAAGATGTCGCCGGCCGAGCCTCGGCCCGGAATCGACGAGCCCGCGAGCGCGCCCGTCTGAGCGTTGTAGTAGAGCCAGGCGTTGCCGAGACCCACGTCGCCGTGATCGTGACCGGGCGCGAAGAAGCCGACGCCGTAGGCCTTGAACATCGGCGCGTAGTAGAGCGCGCCCATCGGCTCGGTCAGCTTGTCGCGTTTCGCGTCGCGCGCGGCCATCGCCAGAATCTGCTCGCGCGTGGCGAGCGGCGTGCCCGCCGGGCCGGCGCGCACGAGTTCCGGGTTGTCGAGGAACGACGGCGAGAGCGTCGAGAACAGCGACACGACCGGGCGCATCACGGGCTCGGCGAGATTCATCGAAATCGACGTGAGCGCCATCACGAGGAGCAAGCCCCAGATCCACACGCCACCGGAGCGATGCAGGTCGAACGTGAGCGCATAGCCGCCGCGCTTCACGCGAAAGGCGAACGACTTGCGCCACGCCTTCACGCTCGGGAACGACAGAATCAGCGCAATGCCGCTGTCGAGGAACCACAGGATCCCGACGATGCCGATCAGCCACGTGCCGATATCGAAGCCCCCGACGACCGGCAGATGCAGCGTGTAGTGCAGCTTGTAGAGAAACGGCATCAGGTCGATGCGCGCGAGCGACACCGCGCCCCACATGCGCTGTGCCTGCACCTGGCCGGTCGCGGGATCGACAGCGATCTGGTTGTACGGCACGTCGTACGGCGCGTTCGTCGCCGGGTTCGTGCGCGGCATCACCATCATCTGCGCGGTGTGTCCGGGCTCGAAGCCGAGCGGCAGGTATGTCACTTCGACGCGCGGATCGGCGGCTTCCACGCGCCGCGCGAGTTCGAGCGGCGGCAGCGCGGGACCCTCGGTGCGGGCCTGGAAGAAGGACGGATTGAGGAGCGCATCGATTTCATGATCCCACGCGATGATCGCGCCGGTGAGACCCGAAACGAACAGAAAGAGCGCGGTCGCGACGCCGAGCCAGCGATGCAGGCGAACCAGAACCGGTCTCATGCCCGCGAATCCTCGGAGCGATAGTCGTGCACAACGGCAATCATCGTTTTGATGCGGTGTAAATGGGAATTGTTCGCAATTGTATCGATGTCCGATCGTGCGCACAAGCCGTTTACTCGTGGTCAGCGTTGAGCCGCCGAAAGGCGCTCACTCCGCCCGACATACTTTGAAATAACTCGCGCAGAACGCCCGCCCCTTATGCCACAAGGCTTTGCGGGCGGCCCATGACATTTCATGAAATAGTTTGTGCGTGGTTTTTAACCGGGCCGATCGCCAAAATGGGTTCATTCGCAACCACCCACCAAGGCGAACCATCATGGAACTGGAACTGCTCGGAAAAATCTCGCTGTACGCGATGGGCATCGTTCTCACCGCGTCGATGATCGAAGCTGTCGTCCTGCACTTCAAGTACAAAGGCACCGACAAGGCCTTCGACTGGCACGAGACCTGGATCTCGCTCGTCGATCTCGTCGGCCGCAAGCTGCTCGCGTTTCTGCCGCTCTCGCTCGCGACGCCCGTCTTCAACTTCGCGTGGGAGCATCGCATCCACACGGTCACGACGAACACCGCGCTGACGCTCTTCCTGCTCTTCATCGGACAGGAGTTCTGCTACTACTGGTATCACCGCGCGTCGCACACGATCCGCTTCTTCTGGGCGAATCACGCGGTCCATCACTCGCCGAACCAGTTGACGCTGTCGTCCGCGTACCGTCTCGGCTGGACCACCAAGATCGCCGGCTCGGCCATCTTTTTCACGCCGCTCGTGTGGTTCGGCGTGAAGCCGGATGTGGTGCTCGCGGTCGTGTCCATCAACCTGCTCTATCAGTTCTGGCTGCATGCGACGTGGATTCCGAAGCTCGGCTGGCTCGAATATGTGTTCAACACGCCCTCGGCGCACCGCGTGCACCATGCGTCGAACTCGATCTATCTCGATGCGAACTTCGGCGGCGTGCTGGTCATCTTCGACCGTCTGTTCGGCACCTACGTGGAAGAACGCGCCGACGAGCCCTGCCGCTACGGTCTGACGACGCCGGTGACGTCGCATAACCCGATCGTCGTCGAGTTGGAGCACTGGGTCAGCCTCGTGAAGGACATGTTCAACGCGAAGAGCGTGTCGGATGCGGTCGGCTTCCTGCTGCGTCCTCCGGGCTGGCTGCCGAACGGCGAAGGGCAGACCACCGAAGAATTGCAGAAGCGCGCCAAGTCGATAGAACAACAACCGGCTCACGTGGGCCACTAACGAGCGCATCGAAGCGGTACTTGCGAATCCCGATGACCGGCGCATGCCGACATCGGGATTTTTTATTCTTTTCGACGGATCGTCGCGGCCGCGATGCCCGCGGCGGCCCATGCGCACACGGCGGACAGCGCGGCGACGGCGCGCAAGGCATCGGCGATGGCATCGGCCTGCGCGCGGGCGAGCGGCGTCGATGGCGCGGCGGACGTGGCATCGGCATCGAGCACGCGCATGCTCTGCTGCGGCAAGTGCAGGCGATCGAGCCGCGCCGACAACGCCGCATCGTGCGACCACACGAACACGATGCCCAGCACCGCGATCGCCAGCAGACTCGCCACGCGCGCGACCGCATTGTTGATGCCCGACGCGATGCCCGCGCGTTCGCTTCCCACCGACGCCATCACGGTCGTCGTCAGCGGCGCGACGGTGATCGTCATGCCGAGCCCGAGCACGACGAGCGCAGGCAGAAAACCCGCCCAATAGCTGCCCGCGACGAACGGCAGCGCGAGCATCGCGAAACCGAGACCCGCGACGCACGGTCCGACGATCAGCAGCGCCCGCGCACCGAAGCGGCTCGTCAAACCGCCCGTGAAGCGCGACAACAAGCCGATGATGAGCGGCATCGGCAACACCGCCGCGCCCGCCTGGGTCGCGCTGAAGCCATACGCGCGAATCAACGTGAAGGGCAGGAAGAACAGCACGCCGCCGAGCCCGAAGTACAGCAGCAGCGTGACGAGATTGGCGCCGCTGAAATCGCGCGAGCGGAAGATGTCGAGCGGGACCATCGGATCACGGGATTTCGCTTCGATCGCGACGAACGCGGCGAGCAGCGCCACGCCGGCGCCGATCATGCCGAGCACGAGCGGATCGGCGAAACCGCGCGACGGCGCCTCGGTGAGACCGAAGGTCAGCGCCGCGAGTCCCGCCGCCGTGCACGCGGCGCCGGGCCAGTCGAGCGTCTGCGGCGCAGCGGCGTTCCGGCTGTCGGGCACGGACGCGACGGCCAGCGCGATCGTCGCGGCCGCGAGCGGCAGATTGAGAAAGAAGATGGCGCGCCACGAAAATGCATCGACGAGCCAGCCGCCCGCCGCCGGCCCGAGCGACGACGTGATCGCGCCGACACCGGCCCACGTGCCGATCGCGCGTCCGCGTTCTTCGCCCTCGAACACTGCGCCGATGATCGCGAGGCTGCCCGGCACGAGCAGCGCCGCGCCGACGCCCTGCCACGCGCGCGCCGCGATGAGCCAGCTCATGCCCGGCGCAAACCCGCACGCGGCCGACGCGACCGTGAAAATCGCGATGCCCGCGATGAACACCTTGCGCCGGCCGAGCTTGTCGCCCATCGCACCGCCGACCAGCACGAGCGCGCCCAGGAACAGCAGATACGCGTTGACGACCCATTGCATCGCCGCAATGCTCGCGCCGAGTTCGCTCTGGATCGACGGCAGCGCGACGTTCACCACCGAGCCGTCGATGAACGCCATGCTCGACCCGAGAATCGTCGCCGACAAGGCGAGGCGCTTGCGCCGGCACGGCTTCGCGATCGCGACGGGCTGCGCGCGAATGACGAGTTCGTCGCACGGACTCGCCTGCGACGCGACGGCGTGCGCGCGTGGGTGGCTATCGAGATGTCGGCCGGCCAATGTCGCTTCCCTGTCTCGTCGATGAAATGCCGCTTGATCGACAAAGATAGCAGCCTTGCTCGTCATGATGAAATGGCCGGCGCGTTGGGCAGGTCCGAGTCGAAAGAAAACGCGTAATTTTGCTCGCTTATGCAAAAATCTCCCGATCTTCGAGAAAACGACATGCCCTCCCAACCCGACAGCTTCGACCGCAAGCGTTTGACCGTCGACATCGTCATCTATAACGGCTTCAAGGCGCTCGAAGCGATCGGTTCACTGAGCGTATTCACTTACGCGAACTTTCATCTGGAGCGACGTGGTCTTGCGGGCCGCTACGACGTGAAGCTCGCGTCGATCAAACGCGGCGACATCGTGTCCGACACCGGCGTGTCGCTCACCGCGGCCAAACGCATCGATACGCTCGCGCTGCCGCATACCGCGATCATCGTGGGCGCGTGGCAGATCGAGCAGGCGGTAGGCCAGGCGCCGGAAATCGTGCAATGGGTCGAAGCCGCCGCGAACCGCATGCAACGCACGGCCGCGCTCTGCTCCGGCGCGTTCTTTCTCGCGGCCGCGGGTCTGCTCGACGGCAAACGCGCGACGACACACTGGGCCGTCGCCGATGCGTTGAAGGCGAAGTATCCGGCCATCCGCGTGGATGCCGATTGCATCTTCATTCGCGAAGGCAATCTGTGGACGTCGGCGGGGGTGACGGCCGGCATCGATCTGGCGCTCGCGCTCGTCGAAGAGGATTTCGGGCTGGACCTCGCGCTCGATGTCGCGCGCGATCTCGTCGTCTACCTCAAGCGTCCGGGCGGACAGTCGCAGTTCAGCTCGCATCTCGTGAGTCAGGCGACCCACAATCCCGGCATCCGCGACGTGCAGGACTGGATTCTCGCCAATCTCGAACGCGAGATTTCACCGGCGGATATGGCGGAGCGCCTGTCGATGAGCGTGCGCAATTTCAATCGCTCGTTCAAGCGCGAAACCGGCACGACGCCTTCGACATTCGTCACGCGCGCGCGCATCGAAGCGGCGCGCAGGATGCTCGAGGAAGGCAATCTGCCCGCGAAAACCGTCGCCGCGAACAGCGGTTTCAGGACCTATGAAGCGATGAGGAAGGCGTTCCAGCACGCGCTCGGCATTACGCCGCTGACGTATCGCGAACGCTTCGGCGTGGGTCGCGAATGAACGCCTGACTGCCTTCCTCGTCGCGCATCAATAGATGACGACCGAGCGGATCGACTCGCCCTTTTTCATCAGGTCGAAGCCGTCGTTGATCTGCTCAAGCTTGAGATGGTGCGTGATGAGATCGTCGATATTGATCTTGCCTTCCATGTACCAGTCGACGATCTTCGGCACGTCCGTGCGCCCACGCGCGCCGCCGAACGCCGAGCCCTTCCACTCGCGGCCCGTGACGAGCTGAAACGGACGCGTGCTGATCTCTTCGCCCGCCGCCGCCACGCCGATGATGAACGACTGGCCCCAGCCCTTGTGCGTGCATTCGAGCGCCTGTCGCATGAGCTTCACATTGCCGACGCATTCGAACGAATAGTCCGCGCCGCCATCGGTCAACTGCACGATGTGATCGACGACGTTCTCGACTTCCTTCGGGTTGGTGAAGTGCGTCATGCCGAACTTCTTCGCCAGTTCCACGCGACCCGGATTGATATCGACGCCGATAATCTTGTCCGCGCCCACCATCTTCGCGCCCTGAATCACGTTCAGCCCGATGCCGCCGAGACCGAACACCACGACATTCGCGCCCGCCTCGACCTTCGCCGAATACACGACCGCGCCGACGCCCGTCGTCACGCCGCAGCCGATATAGCAGATCTTGTCGAACGGCGCGTCTTCGCGCACTTTCGCCACGGCGATCTCCGGCACGACGATGTAGTTCGAAAACGTCGACGTGCCCATATAGTGAAAGAGCGGCTTGCCGTCGAGCGAGAAGCGTGAAGTCGCATCGGGCATCAGGCCCTTGCCTTGTGTCGAGCGGATCGCCTGACAGAGATTCGTCTTGCGCGACAGACAGAACTTGCACTGGCGGCATTCCGGCGTGTACAGCGGAATGACGTGATCGCCCTTTCTCAACGTCCCGACGCCCGGCCCGACATCCACGACGACGCCCGCGCCTTCATGCCCGAGAATCGCCGGAAAAATGCCTTCGGGGTCCGCGCCCGACAGCGTGTAGTAATCGGTGTGACAGATGCCCGTCGCCTTTACTTCGATCAGCACTTCACCCGCGCGCGGACCTTCGAGATCGACTTCCTCGATCGTCAACGGCTTGCCGGCTTCCCATGCGATGGCTGCTCGCGTCTTCATGTTCCCTCGTCGTTCAGGTTGCGATTGACCGGATGATCGGGCACGGCGGCGCGCCTTTGCACGAATCGCGCGCGGGCTGGCGAAAATGCAGTGCATCTTGGCCAGCGGTCGGTGTCGAGCGCGCTTCAATCGGGCGAGTTAAGCTAGGCGCTATCCACTTCCGCTCGCATCGAGATGACGTCATGAAGCGAACAGACGCAGTCGTGCAAAGCCGATGGCTCGCCGATGCGCGCGAGGAAATCGCCGCGGCGCTTCGAACCTCCGATGAAGCGTGGCTCCACGACATGAGCATGCGCTGGGGATGCCGTCTCGCGATGCTCGTCGCCGATTTCAGCGTGCGCGTGATGCTGCACGAAGAAGGCATTGTCATGAAGTCGGAGCCGCCACCGGATATCAGCAGCGTGCTCATCGACTACACCGACGGCAAAGCCGATTCCCTTGCCAGCGCGGCATGGATCAAGCTTCCGAAATTCGAAGAGCACGCTACCGCCGTGCTTGAAGCGAGCGCACTCATTCAGGGCGACGCGCGATGCAATGCCTGCAGCGAGACCATCCTCGCGTGGCGTCAGATGCTCATCGCCGCGAACGAGTGGCCAAGAGAGGAAGCCGACCCTTACATCAGCCACGCATGCCGGCCGATATTGAAGCGGTTCATGAATCTCGCATCGTGCGCGACCGGCGGGAATCAGTTCGAACTCGCACGCGAAGGCGATTATGAGCAGACGTGGCGCGAGTTCGAAAACTTCTGCACCGATGAGCGCGCCTCGCCCGTGACGGAATGGGGCCGCAAATATAGGCATCGGCAAGACGCCCGGGTCGAACGCGCACCGGCACCGGATGCAGAAGCTATTCCCCGCGCATACGAGGCCCTTGCGGGCACGCGACCCGCGGCATGATAGCGGTGATGACGTCACGCACACGCAGTGCTCATTCGCGCGAACGGCGCGTCCCTGGCGACTTCAGCTCGCTCACGAAGGTTTCAACCGACGGATTGCGCGTATCGGCGCGCCAGCAGACGACCATTTCGATGGCGGTGTCCTTGTCGGCGAGCGGACGCACGACGAGTCCGCTGCGCTGGATATTGCGGATGCATTCCGGATAGATGCTCACGCCCGTGTTCGCCGCCACGAGGCCGATGATGCCATCGCTCGTCGATGCTTCCTGCGCGATGGCCGGCGAAAATCCCACGCGATGGCAGATCGAAAAGAAGTGATGGCGAAACGCTTCCCACGAGTGCGGCGTGCCGAGCACGAAACGCTCGCCGGCGAGATCGGCGAGATGCAGGGTGCGTTTCTTCGTGAGCGGATGCGCCGCGGGCAGGAGCGCGACCATCGGCTCACGGCCGAAGACGCGGGTCTCGACGCCCGGCGCCGTGAAAGGCCCGATCATGAAGCCGACGTCGATGGTCGAATCGAGCATCGCTTCCTTCTGCACCGTGCTCGGCATGTGCACGAGATCGATGTTGATCGACGGAAACTTCTTGCCGAAAGCCTCGACTATGGCGGGCAACGCGCCGTTGATCGCAAAGTCCATGTACGCGATGCGCAGATGCCCGATATTGCCCGCTTCCGCGCGCCGCGCGAGCGCGACCGCCTGATCGATATGCGTGAGCGCGAGCTGGCAATGCTCGGCGAACACGCGCCCCGCGTTGGTGAGCTCGACGCGGCGCGTCGTGCGCGCGAAAAGCGCCGCGCCCACGGACTCTTCCAGCGCCTTGATGATCCGGCTCAGCGCGGGCTGCGTCATGTGCAGACGCTCGGCCGCGACGCTGAACTGCAGCGCGTCGGCGACCGCCAGAAAGGCGCGGATATGATGAACGTCGATGCGCATGTCGCGTCGTGGTCTCTATCGGAACAAGTCCCCTATCTTACCGGCCGGCGCGCCGAACGCAGCGTGATCAGCGCGCCGGTCACGAGCAAGGCGGAGACCACGTAGAGTCCGTTGTTCAGGCTGCCCGTCATCGTCTTGACGAATCCGAGCATGCTCGGGCTCGCGAAACCGCCGAGCAGACCGAGGCTGTTGATGAGCGCGATCGTGCCCGCCGCCGCGCGCGTGCCGCCGAGGAGGTCGGTGGCAATCGCCCAGAAGAGCGGCTGCAAGGTGAAGATGCTCGCCGTCGCCACGCTGAGGCACGCGAGCGCGAGCGTCAGATCCGAGCCCGTGCCCGCGATGGCCGACAACGCGGCCGCGCCGATCACCGCGCAGCCTGCCGTATGCCAGCGCCGCTCGCGCGTGCGGTCCGAGTGACGGCTGACGAGCACCATCGTGAGCGCCGCGACGCCGTAGGGAATCGCCGACAACATGCCGATGGAATACGCATCGGTCACGCCCGCGCCGCGAATCAGCGCAGGCAGCCAGAAGCTGATCGCATACACGCCGCAGATGAACGTGAACCAGACGAACGCGAGTGCATAGATCCGGCCGCTTCTCAGCGCGCCGCCGAAGCCGTGGCGCTCGAAGTGCGACGAGGCATCGCGCTCGCGGTCGAGCTGATGACGCACGACGGCCTTTTGCGCGTCGGAGAGCCAGTGCGCATCGCGCGGGCTGTCGTCGAGATAGAAGAATGCGGCGACGCCGAGCAGGCACGACGGCAGGCCTTCCACGAGAAAGAGCCACTGCCAGCCATGCAGGCCGTGCAGGCCGTCGAGACGATTCAGCGCCCAGCCCGATACCGGTCCGCCCAGCACGCCCGCCATCGCCACGGCGGTGAGGAAGAGCGCCATCACGCGGCCGCGCCGCTCGGCGGGATACCAGCAGGTGAGATAGAAAATCATGCCGGGAAAGAAGCCCGCTTCGAAGACGCCCAGCATGAAGCGCATGATGTAGAACGCGGCGGGCGACTTCACGAACATCATCCCGGCCGATGTGAGTCCCCACAGCAGCATGATCCGGATCAGCGTCTTGCGCGCGCCGATGCGCTCGAGAATGAGGTTGCTCGGTACGACAAAACGAATCAAATGTAAACCGAGATTTTTGCAATCGTGAATGCGCTTGTGGTTTCCAGTGTCATCATTCCCGGTGAAGGAAGGTAATTCTTTCGTTGCGCTACGATTCTGCTTTCATTGCAGAAAGCCCAAAATTTATGAGTTGCGACGAGGAAAAAAGAAACTGGTTCATATCATGAGAATCGAAATTCTTTCTTTCCCGCACATCGCAAAGCTCTTCGTGCAACTTAGCTAAACGATAAAGCCAACGACGTCGCTGGTCGGTAGTCATGGAGTTATCGAATGACACGCATAAGTAAGCGCAAGCGCAAACAACATCAGAGGCAAAAAGCAATCCTAACTCAAGACTGTCGTGCAGTTCCGCACAGATGCCAGCCGTCAAAACGTCGTCTAATGCCGTCTTGAAAAACCAATCGTCGTCTGGAAAGAAAAGACGGAAGCTTGCAAGTCGGTTGAGCGAAAGGGCATGGAAGCAGAAAATCTTCAGCGGATAATTCTGCAGGTCGGACTTGCAAATCGACACAAGTCTCCTGATGTCCGTATTCAACAACTCACGGAATTGATCTTTGTTTAAGCCCGAACCAAGGACAGTCTGTCTCATGAGATTACTGAGATCGGTCAGCGATGCGAGCGTGGGACACGATGTTCCTTCATAAGCAAGACCTGATCCGAGACAACATATGCCGCTTGATGAGTCCTCGTCCTCTGTTAATGTGTAGCCCGGATCCACGCGCTCCGGCCTGTGTGGTAGAAAATAGCTTCGGCTGACTCTGAGGTAGCCATTGCCGAGGTCCTCAGGTGACGATACCTGCATCAAAACATCGTTGGCAAGAACGCGTGTAATAGCAGTTTTGAAATCGTCGCCGAACGTGGGCCAAAGATAGTTTCGAGAAAGGCGATCCATCGATGCAGATTCGGGCGAGTGTTTGAAGTAAAACGCCGAGGTGCCTTCTCGATGTCGTAGATTTTCGACACCTGAGATTACCGCTCCATTCGATGTGAGATGAGGAACAATCATGACGCTTTCTTGCCGACCAACCCGGGATCCCTGAAGGTCTACGTTGCCGATGGTTGCCGAAAGAAAATCTGGCGCGAACTGGTCATCTGCGGGAACCCACTCCGCACGGATATGATGAGCGTAAGCTTTATCGAGTTCGAAATAGCAGTCGAAGTAGTCGACAGTTTGTTGCTTCTTCAATTCGCTCCACCCTCGTCGAATCTCTCCGTTTCTCGCAGTCTTGAACCGGAAAATGACGCCAACTTCCTCGGATGAAATAAGAGGGACGAGGAATTCTGGCGACTTATGTGTCGCGAAAAATGCGGCAACGCGCAACGAATAGGAAGCGTCGAGAAAGCCTGAACTAAATCCATACTGCTGCGAGAGCAACTCGCCGGCGGTTGTGCGCAGAGCTGCCCTCAAATAATTTCTTATTCGGACCTTGTCAATAAATGAGAGGATCGTTTGGACGCCGTCGCCCAAGCGCTCGGCAAAGTCCAACACGGAGTCATTTACTGAACCTCCATCTACAAAGTCGATCAATGCGCTTGCGAGTGATAAATCAGCTGGCTCGATCGCGTAGACGTTCGACACATCGAAGATTTTCAACTCCGGAAAGTCAACAAGCACATGACCGAAGTTTTTTCGCACATATATTGCAATCTGCGCTTCCTCTGACAGCGGGCGAAAAACACGAGCAAACTGAACCCAAGACGGAACGGAGTCGGGTTCCGCAAGAGGTGCGGGAAGGCGATCGTCAAGATATGCTCGGTATCCGGACGGAATTACCGGTCCGGGATAATCCCTTGTCTGTCCCCTGTAGCAATAGACGGTGTCTTTGGCTACTGGAAGGCTTTCGAGATACGCTAGCAACTCGGGCATACTATCCGCCGCGAACTCTGGTCGACTGAAAAGAAGCGAAGGAGTCGGCTCGATATCTTCAGATGTTTGCGGTTTAGCCATTCCGTCTCCACGAGCTAGGGTTGAATCTCCTGTACTCTAGGAAGTTACCTCATGGTTTGCCAGACAAAACGAGTCGAAAGTGAGCCGTCTCGCGGTAAATTATCCGGACAGGTGTACGCCCGAAGTCGTTGGCTGTTCTTAACCGATGCCGGAAAAATAAAGGCGTTTGTTCAAGCGTATTGGCAACGTTGACTCGCGCGATGGGCCTACTGCGCTTCGCCGAGTTGGTCGAGAATCGCGGGGTTCTCCAGCGTTGAGACGTCCTGCGTGATCTCCTCACCCTTCGCGAGCGAGCGCAACAGTCGGCGCATGATCTTTCCCGAGCGGGTCTTCGGCAGGTTCTCGCCGAAGCGGATGTCCTTCGGCTTCGCGATCGGGCCGATTTCCTTGCCGACCCAGTTGCGCAGTTCGGTCGCGATCTGTTTCGCTTCGTCGCCTTCCGGACGCGTACGCTTCAGCACGACGAACGCGACCACGGCTTCACCCGTCGTATCGTCCGGACGGCCGACCACCGCCGCTTCCGCGACCATCGGGTTCGCGACCAGCGCCGACTCGATCTCCATCGTGCCCAGACGGTGACCGGAAACATTCAGCACGTCGTCGATCCGGCCCATGATCGTGAAGTAGCCGGTCTCCTTGTCGCGCACCGCGCCGTCGCCGGCGAGATAGAGCTTGCCGCCGAGCTCCTCGGGGAAGTAGCTTGTCTGATAACGCTTGGGGTCGCCCCACACGTTGCGCAGCATCGACGGCCACGGACGTTTCACGACCAGAATGCCGCCCTGACCGTTCGGCACGTCCTGACCGGTTTCATCGACGACCGCTGCCATGATGCCCGGCAACGGCAGCGTGCACGACCCCGGCACCAGCGGCGTGGCGCCCGGCAGCGGCGTGATCATGTGGCCGCCGGTTTCGGTCTGCCACCACGTATCGACGATCGGACACTGACCGCGGCCAACATTCTCGTGATACCACATCCACGCCTCCGGATTGATCGGCTCGCCGACGGTGCCGAGAATGCGCAGCGTCGACAGGTCGTAGCTCTTCGGATGCACCTTCGCGTCCGCTTCCGACACCTTGATCAGCGAGCGGATGGCCGTGGGCGCGGTGTAGAAGATCGTGACCTTGTGGCGATCGATCATCTCCCAGAAACGTCCCGCGTGCGGATAGGTGGGCACGCCTTCGAACATGACCTGAGTCGCGCCGATCGCAAGCGGTCCATACGCGATATAGCTGTGCCCCGTTATCCAGCCGATGTCCGCCGTGCACCAGAAGACATCGCCCGGCTTCATGTCGAAGGTCCACTTCATGGTTTGCGCGGCCCACAGGAGGATGCCCGCTGTGCTGTGCTGCACGCCCTTCGGTTTGCCCGTGGAGCCCGACGTGTACAGGATGAAGAGCGGATGTTCCGCGCTCACCCATTCCGGCTCGCACTGCGCCGATTCATTCTCGACGATCTCATGGAGCCAGACATCGCGGCCTTCGGTCCACTCGACCTTGCCGCCCGTGCGGCGATAGACGATCACGTCCTTCACCTTCTCGCAGCCGCCCGCGGCGAGCGCTTCATCGGCGATGTTCTTCAGTGGCAATGCCTTGCCGCCGCGCATCTGTTCGTCGGCGGTGATCAGCGCGACCGCGCCAACATCGACGAGACGCTCGTTGAGCGACTTCGACGAGAAGCCGCCGAACACGACCGAATGGGTCGCGCCGATGCGCGCGCATGCCTGCATCGCGATTACGCCTTCCACCGACATCGGCAGATAGATCACGACACGATCGCCGCGCCGAACGCCGCGCCTTCTCAGCGCGTTGGCGAGACGGCACACGCGTTCGAGCAGATCCTGATAGGTGACGTGGGTGACTGTGCGGTCGTCGGCTTCGAAGATGATCGCGTTGTCGCTGCCGCGCCCCGCTTCGACGTGACGGTCGAGGCAGGTGTAGGACGCGTTCAGCTCACCGTCTTCAAACCACGTATAGAACGGCGCCTTCGATTCGTCCAGCACCTTGGTGAACGGCTTGTGCCAGGAGAGCGTTTCGCGCGCGAGCCTTGCCCAGAAGCCTTCATAGTCGCTCTCTGCCTCAGCCACAAGCGCCTTGTAGGCGTTCATGCCGGAGATTACGGCACCGGCGGACGCGCTCTTCGAAGGCGGATATAAGCGACTTTCGCGCTGCATTGCTTCGATCGTGAACATGCTTTACCTCTTGCTGAATGATGGGAGCAACGTATCGCCACTAGAAGGTTACTGTGCCGAATCTATCTATGGTTGTTGTTCAGTTATAGCCAAGGACGGCAACCGATTGCACGTCTGGACGGTCCAACGCATGGCCGGCAAGCATGCCGATCGGACCTTGCAGCAAGGTGGCATAGGTACTTACAGGACGAACCGACTTCACAATCTTGACAACGCGTGGTGAAGGCGCGTTGAAGTTGACGACGACCTTGTCGGTGATTACAAAACTGGGAGTTTTCATTTCTTGACCTGAATTAGATCGAAACATTGACGTATAGGATTGAGGTCTGCGCGACACCTTAGACTCGACCGAACCACACGGTTTGAGCGTTCATGAACTCACGCACGCCAAAATGCGAGAGCTCTCGCCCATAGCCACTTTTCTTAACGCCACCTATGGGGACTCGTGGGTCAGACGCAGAAAATCCATTCACGAAAACGCCACCGGTCTGAATCTGTCGAGCAAAGGCTCTCGCATTGCCTTCATTGCTAGTCCAGATAGCGCCGCTCAGGCCAAATTCACTTGCGTTCGCGAGCGCGATAGCGTGAGTCGCATTGTCAGCAGAGATCAAGGAGGCGACGGGCCCAAAGATCTCCTGATCGAACGCAACCATGCCCGGCGTGACAGCTGACAAGACAGTGGGTGCATAAAAATTCCCGGGCTTATCGAGTTTTGCGCCACCCATCAAAACATTTGCACCTTGTTCGATCGTGGCCTGAACCTGACTATCGAGTTCATCCCGTAGGTCATACCGTGCCATTGGTCCGAAGTAGTTCTCTTCCTCCTCCGGGTCGCCGACCTTCAGTTCTTGCACTTTGGCCAGAAAGCGCTCGGTGAATTCTTGATGAATCGGCTGTTCCACGATAATGCGTTTGGCCGCGATGCATACTTGGCCCGTATTTTGAAAGCGACCAACCACCGCAGCTTGAACAGCGCCTTCCAGATCCGCGTCTGCTAAAACGATAAACGGATCGGATCCACCCAACTCAAGAACCGATTTCTTGAGCGCCGCACCAGCTTGCGCAGCGATCGCCGAGCCCGCACGAACGCTGCCAGTAACGGTGACAGCCGCGATCCGTCGATCGAGAATCGCCTTCGAAACGAGCTCGTTCGACACGTTCACTATTGAAAATACGCCGTCGGGTAGACCAGCGTCTGCCCACATATCCTTGAGTAGATACGCACAGCCCATCACGTTCGGCGCGTGCTTCAGCACGTACGCATTGCCAGCAAGAATGATGGGTATCGCTCCTCGCATGACCTGCCAATATGGAAAATTCCAAGGCATTACAGCGAGCACACCACCGATCGGAAGGTAGGAGACGTAGGCCTTGTCATTCGCAATCGATGTCCGTTCATCGATGAGCATCGCCGGGCCATGCTCAGCATACCAATCACAAACGGCTGCGCACTTCTCGACTTCCGCTCGCGACTGGCCGATGGGTTTGCCCATTTCGCGGGTCGCCATCAATGCGAGCGGCTCGAGATTGCGCCGGATCGTAGCCGCCATCTGCGACAAGACATGCGCGCGAGCGTCCGGCGAGCTGGCAGCCCACTGCACAAAGCCTGCTTCCATCCGGTGAAGCGATCGATCGAGATCGACGTCGTTTTCAAGAGCGTAGCGGTGGATTTCCTCGCCCGTCGCCGGATTTAACGAGATCGCTGCCTCATGCGGGTTGGTCGTGTGACTCATATAAGAATCTCCATTGAGTATTGCGTAAGAAATTTCTCCGCAAGAAAGACCAGCAGCGTTTTATCGCGCGCGGAGGAATTCGGAAGCTTCAGCATGGGTTTCGAACACATGTGCTGCAGCGTGGCGAGAGAACAAAGCCGCCCCCAACTTCATGCGCATGAAGGCGCTCGTTGTGTATCGCGTAGTTGTCGTGTAATGCTTGGCCTGGAGATCCGCGACCATTTCGAAATAGGCGTCATCCATGGACTCGTCGAGCCGAAACCCATCGTAGTTCACGATGAGGGCCACTCGCCGTCCCACTTTCGTGCAAAGAGCATCGAACACGCGCCGCACACATTCGATGTCATCTAAACTCCGGATTGCCATCCCCTCGAAGTTTGCAAAAAGGATATTGCGGTCCTCGTCATAGCTCAGACGATCGGCCAGTTGCAGATCTTCCAGCACGGCGGCCAGTCCCATCGGTTTGAACCGGTATATACGCGGGTCCATCGGCGTCACTTCACCGATGATGGGACGGAACGACATGTGTGCAAGCACATCGCGCTCGACGTCAATGCCAGGGGCAACCTCGATCAGTTGCAGACCGTCCGGCTGCAACCTGAAGACGCATCGCTCGGTGACATATAGCACCGACTGCTTTTTTGCCGCCGCGAGTGGGCCGCTGAAGGTGATTTGCTCGACCGATTCGACAAATTTGCGGATTTTTCCTTCCGCCACGATGCGCATCTCGCCACCTTCAACGGACGTGGTAAGTCCGCCAGCTGTAAATGTCCCGGCGAACACGAGCCGGCGGGCGTTCTGGCTGATGTTGATGAAGCCGCCCGAGCCCGCGAGTCGCGATCCGAATCGGCTGACGTTGACGTTGCCTAAGCGGTCGATTTCTGCCATCCCCAGGCACGCGAGATCCAGTCCGCCCCCATCGTAAAAGTCGAACTGCTGGTTCTGGTGCAACAGCGCCTGTGTATTGATACCTGCGCCGAAATTAAGACCACCTTGCGGCATGCCACCGATCACGCCGGGCTCGGCCGTCAAGGTCAGATGGTCCAGTACTCGCTCTTCGGCAGCGACAGCCGCCACCGCTTCGGGCACGCCGATTCCCAGGTTGATCACCCCGCCCAGCGGCAGCTCGAAGGCGCAACGCCTCGCGATCAGCTTTCTCTCGTCGAGCGGCAACGCCGGAATCTTGTTGACGGGAATGCGGATCTCGCCTGAGTACGCCGCGTTGTAGTCCGTCGCGTAGGTTTGCCCATGGGCGCCTTGCGGGGCGACGACCACGCAGTCCACCAGCACGCCGGGAACCACCACTTTGCGAGCGTCGAGAGACCCGCTCGATGCGATGCGCTCAACCTGAGCGATGACCAGCCCATTGGCATTTCTCGCAGCCATGGCAGCAGCCTGGGCGTCAAGCATCAACGCCTCGCGCTCCATCGTAATGTTGCCTTCGGCATCGGCGGTAGTACCGCGAATCAACGCGACGTTGACCGGAAACGCCTTATAGAAAAGCCACTCCTCACCGTCGATCTCCATTACGCGCACTAGGTCTTCTGTCGTTCGCGCGTTGATTTTCCCGCCGTTCTGCCTCGGGTCGACGAACGTGCCGAGTCCCACCTTGGTCAGCGTGCCGGCACGGTGCGCCGCGCTATCCCGATACAGGTGCGAGATCGTGCCAAGCGGCAAGTTGTAGGCCTGAATCCGATTGTCGGTTGCCAGTTTTCCGAGTTTGGGCACGAGCGACCAGTGGCCGCCGATCGCACGCTGAACCAACCCCTCATGGGCCAGACGGTTTAGTCCTCGTTCCTTGCCGTCACCGGGCGCAGCTGCGAACACGAGTGTGAGGTCGCGCGGCCCATCGGTCTCGACGAAGCGTCGCTCGAGTGCCGTAATCAACTCTTCGGGCGTGCCGATGCCGACAAATCCCGAGCAACTCACCACATCTCCGTCGCGTATCAATGCGATGGCCTCGTCGGCGGTGACGACCTTATCTCGAATCATGGCAGCCTCAGGTTTGCTCTTTGAGCGTCAGCTAGTCGGTTAAGAGGTAGTTCTCGATGACAGCAATCTGCGCTTCGTCCATCAGCGCTGGCGCATGTCCGCAATCAGGAAATTCGAACGCCGTAACCCGACCGTTGCTAGCTGCTAAGCCGCGTTTGAGCATCGCTTCCACCGTACTTCGCAACAACAGATCGGAATCTTCGCCGCGCAAGATGAGCACAGGACATTCGATCTTGTCCCACACATTCCACAAAATCACGTCGAGCAGGATTGGGATGGAAAATCGCATCCCGATGCCCGGGTCGAAATGAAAACGGAAGCCACCCCTGCCGTCCGGGACGGCACTGTGCTGAGCAAGATGACGCCACTGAGCGTCGCTAAGCTTGCCAAACGGTGCATGTACTTCGCGCAGATGCGTTTCAACTTCGTCGGCGGAAGCAAAGTGCCATTGGCGCGTCAGATAGCCACCGATCCTGCGCAACGCTGCAGCTGACACGCGCGCGCCGAAGTCATTGAGCACAAGCCGTCGTATTGGAGTGCCGGGCTCGGATGCCATCAACATGCCGACATGGCCACCAAGAGACGTGCCCACCCAGTCCACATGTTCGACGTCGAGCCGAGCAATCAACGTCGACATCGCACGGACATAGGCGCGGTCCGTGTAGTGCGCGGGGGAAGCCAGCCACTCGCTGCGTCCACGGCCGGGCAGATCGGGCACGATCACGCGCACACCCTTCGCGGCGAGGGTCGCCGCCAGCATGTCGAAGTCGTGGCCGGTGCGTGACACGCCGTGAACACAGACGATCGTCCGCTCCGCTTTCGGCGGGCCCCACTCGGCATAGGCGAGCTTGTGAAAGCCACCTCGACCAATGACGGAGACCTGCTTCAGTTCAGGTTGCATCGCGTCTTGGCCGCGCTCAGGTTGTCGCATCATCGCGCTCGTGCAGCCATTCGACGATGCCTTTGCCGAGCACCCCTTGTGACTTGCCGCTTACGAAGACCCCAACATGGCCGCCATCGAGACCGATCTCCTGATAGTCGTCGCTTCCGACAGCGCCTCTCAAAGCTTGAGTCGTTTTCGGGGGGATGATGTGATCGTCCTTTGCATAGATGTTCAGCACCGGCATGCAAATATCGGCGAGATGGACAGTGCGACCACCGAGGTGGAACTCGCCTCGAATCAACTCGTTGTTTTTGTAGAGGTTGATCAACAACTGTTTGGCGGCTTCGCCCGGATGATGCGGCCGGTCAGCCAGCCACTTTTCCATGCGCAAAAAATTCAGGAGCTTCTTTTCATCATCGAAGGTGTCGAGCAGACCCACGTTGTACTTCGACAAGGTTGCGCCCGGCGTCATCTGGGCGAAGACATAACTCATTAGTTCGCCCGGCAAGTTGCCGTTCGCTTCGATCAACTGGTTGATGTCGTCCTCGCTCAACCCGCGCGTCCAGAGGTTGAGGAACCCATGATTGAGGCGGCCTTCGGCCTGATCCTGATGGAAGTCCACCGGCGTGATGGTCAGAATCAGGTTCTTGACGCGTTCCGGGTAGAGCGCGGCGTAGCACAACGAGAAGACGCCGCCTTCGCAGATACCGAGCAGATTGATCGCTGACAGTCCGTGTTCACGACAAATGAACTCGACACAGTCATTCAGATAAACATCGACGTAGTCCTCGAACGTGAGCCAACGATCGCTGCGAGTGGGACTTCCCCAATCCACTGCATAAACGTCAACGCCGGGCGCAAGCAGGTTGCGGAGCATCGAGCGGTCCTCTTGCAGATCGGTCATGGTGTAGCGGCCGATCTGCCCGTACGCCACGAGAACAGGTATGCCAAGCGATCGTTCTGCGGTGGGCTTGTAACGGTAAAGCGTTGTCTTGTCTTCGCGGAAAACCACTTCCTTGTCGGCAGTGGCGATCTCCACGTGCTCATCCTTTATACGGTCGAGCATTTGCTGTCCACGGGCGAGCTTCAAATTAAAGTCGCTAAATTCTGCGAGCGCCTGCGCGGCGGTCGATTTCTTGGCGGCAGCCATACGGTTCTCTCAGGAGTGAACGGGACGGGAAGGCTTCGAGGAAGCGACGCGGGTCTGAGTGCGAGCGGGTATGTCGCGGGTGTCCGACAGCGGCGCGATCTGTCGCTGCAAAAGTCGGATCTGCCGCCGCATTTCGGCTACCGTGCGCTGAATCTCATCAACTTCGGTCCGAGTTGGAACGTGGTAAGCCTCGCACCAGGCTTCAGCAAACACGCGTTCTCGGAGCCGATAGTCGGACGCCGCTCGCAACATCGTTGTCTGCGCTTCGACGAACTCCTCCGATCGATGTACCTCAATCAGGGTCTCGTTTGCTACCTTAAGCCAACGGTCGGTTAAACCGCGCCACGTAATTGGCGCGTCCGCTTTGTCAGATGACAAGGTTTTCATGAAACGCGTGAGTGCGATGTTCCACGCGCGTTGCACGATCGCCTGAAAGGCAAGCACTGCTTTATCGCGCTTGATCGACAGATGTTGCAGCTCTGCCACCTTGCGGTCCAAGTCCCACAGGTTCGCGTACTTCGGCCCTTCGATCACATGCTGCAGACTCGCGTCGAACGCGCCTGCGCCACTGCCGCTCCATCGAGCGGGCGAAAACATTTCGCTTAAGGCCTTCGGTGTCCAGGCATCCGGGCGCGCGCCGTCCTGTACGAACGCGGTCCATTTCTCAATCGATTCCTTCCACGTTTCCTGCAGGTCGGCGAACTGTTCTTGCATGGGCGGCTTCGCTTCCTCCAAATCGACGCCGTAAGCGGCCGGGGCGCGTGGCATCGACTTAAGGAACGCTTGCTGCATCGCGACCCAACCGTCAGCCCAATTTTCGTTAGAGTGGCTCATTCGAAAACCACCACTTGACGAATAGCTTTGCCATCGTGCAAAAGGTCAAAGCCACGGTTGATCTCGTCGAGCTTCAGCCGTCCCGTCAGCAACTTGTCAACGGGCAAACGACCTTGCTTGTACAAGTCGATAAACCGCGGGATGTCTCGCGACGGGACGCACGTGCCAATGTAGCTGCCCTTCACGGTGCGCTCCTCAGCCACGAGACTGACCGCAGACATCGGCCAGCGCGCCGTCGAGGGAGGCAACCCAGCGGTGACGGTCGAGCCACCGCGACGCGTGATGTTGTATGCAAGGTCCAACGCGCGAATTGATCCGGCAAACTCAAAAGCGAATTCGACACCGCCTGAACTCAACTTGCGGATGTGCTCAAGTGCATCGTCGCGCCCGGCGTTGACTGTGTGCGTAGCGCCAAGGGTCTTGGCCTGCTCCAGTTTTTCGTCCGAGAGATCGACCGCAATGATCTGTCGAGCACCTGCCGCATGCGCGCCAATCAGAGCCGCCAATCCGACCCCGCCAAGGCCGATGACCGCCACAGACGCACCGACTTGAACCTTTGCCGTATTAACAACAGCGCCCACGCCCGTGAGCACCGCACATCCAAACAGCGCCGCCTCGTCGAGCGGGACGCTCGAGTCGATCTTGACGACGGAGCGACGCGATACGGTCGCGTATTCTGCGAACACGGAACATCCGAGATGATGATTGATGACTTCACCATCCCGAGTCAGACGACGCTCACCAGAGAGCAAGGTGCCTGCGCCGTTGGCCGCTGCACCAGGCTCGCAGAGGGCGGGGCGACCCTCAGCACAAGGTGCACAGTGTCCGCAACTCGGCACGAACACGACGACAACGTGGTCGCCCACCTGAAGGTCAGTCACGCCCGTTCCAAGTTCCTGTACGACGCCGGCAGCTTCGTGCCCAAGCGCCATCGGCATCGGACGCGGCCGGTCACCGTTGATGACCGACAGATCGGAGTGGCAGAGCCCTGCCGCCGCAATCTTGATCAGCACTTCGCCGGGACCGGGCGGAGCCAGGTCAACTTCTTCGACGCGTAATGGGCGAGAGTCGGCGTAAGGCGAGGTCGCGCCCATCGCCTGAAGAACAGCAGCTCTGATCTTCATTGCGACACCTCTTTCACGCGATTCTTGAGTTCATCGACGAGCACGCGGCTGTTCTCTGTGTAGTCGACGGGCACAACGACGAGCTGTACACCGCCTTCCTCGAACGCTGCCTCAAGCGTCGGAACCAGCCCTTCTGCCGACTCAACGCGGCGTCCCTTGGCGCCGTAAGCCTCTGCATATTTCACGAAGTCCGGATTGCCAAAGCTCAGGCCCCAGTCAGCGAAATCATCGACAGCTTGTTTCCAACGGATCATGCCGTACGCGTCATCTTGAATGATCAACACGACGAGGTTGAGCTTGAGGCGAACTGCAGTCTCCAGTTCCTGCGAATTCATCATGAAGCCGCCGTCGCCACACACGGACATCACGCGGCGATTGGGGTAGAGAAGTGAGGCCATCATCGCCGACGGCAAACCAGCGCCCATCGTGGCCAAGGCGTTATCGAGCAACAACGTGTTTGCGCTGCGCGTGCGATAGCATCGTGCAAACCAGATCTTGTACATGCCGTTGTCAAGCGCCACGATGCCGTCGGCCGGCATGACTGCGCGCACGTCGTGGACGATGCGCTGGGGCGTCAAGGGAAAACGCGACTCAGTGGCTCGGTCCATGGTCCGCTTGAGAATGCCTTCCCGCAACGAGGCCAATGTGCCTGCGTTGGGGAGTTGGCCTTCAACAAGATCGGCAAGACGCGTCAGGCTCAAGCCCAAATCGCCCACTACCTCCGCATTGGGGAAGAACACCTGTTCGACGTTCGCTGAGGTGTAGCCGACGTGAATAACCTTCGGCCCCTTGGGTCCCATGATGAACGGCGGTTTCTCGACGGTATCGTGGCCAATCGAAAGGATGACGTCGGCGCGATCGATCGCCTCGTGCAAATAGTCGCGCTCGCTAAGAGCGGCAGTGCCCATCCACAACTGGGTGGCTTCATCGTTGCCGATAGCTGAGACGGTGCCCTTACCCATTTGCGTGTTGAAAAACGGGATTCCCGTGCGGCGAATGAAATCCGTCAACTGACCGACCAGTCTCGGGCGGTTGCTCGCCGCCCCAAACATGACGAGGGGCCGCTCCGCCGCTTTCAGCAGAGCTGCAGCACGCTCAACGGCGGCAAACTGGGCGACCGGCAACTCAACAGGGTGCAGCGGAATGACTGTCAATTCGTCGCTCACGTCTTCGCCTGCCACATCTTCAGGCAGTTCGAGATGCACCGGCCCAGGACGCTCGTCTTGTGCGAGACGGAAGGCTTCGCGCACCACAGTGGGAATGCTCGCGCCGCTGATGATTTGGCGCGAGGCCTTCGTCAGAGGCTTCATCGTGGCAACGATATCGACGATTTGGAAGCGCGCCTGCCGGGCCGTTTTGATCGGCTTCTGCCCGGTAATCAAGATCATTGGCATGGCACCGAGGTGCGCATAGGCCGCGCCGGTGACGAGATTTAACGCGCCGGGTCCGAGCGTGGCCATGCAGACGCCCGGCTTGCCGGTGAGCCGTCCGTGAGTCGCAGCCATGAAGGCAGCCGACTGTTCATGGCGCGTTAGGACAAGCTCAATGCTTGAACGGCGTAAGGACTCGACGACGTCAAGATTTTCTTCACCAGGTACGGCGAAGATGCGATCAACACCCTCGTTTTCGAGGGCTTTGACGAACAGGTCTGATGCTTTCACGATTGTTTCCCTATTTCTCGGATGCTGAATGAAGGCGACTTGGTTGACGTTGTGGTCGTCTGGTCAAGGCCCGTACGTAACGATGGGCGTCATGACGTTGCGATTCTCTGCTAATTCAAAGGAGTGCATTCCGTCGACGAAAGCGCTACTTGGAACTATGCGGCTGCTTGATTGCTGCTCGATTTCGCCTGAGCGATCATCGGTGACCGGGTCATCGTGAGGACAATGGTTGCACCCGCAAGCAACAGCAATCCGGCGATGCCGAATGCCCAGTCATAGCTGCCCGTGGCAGCGATAACGTATCCGGTAGCGATCGGAGCGATCATCCCAAAAAGGTTTCCGCCCACCACGACGAAGGCCATTGCCTTTGCTACGTCGCGAGAGTTCGGAAGCAAGTCATTCAGCAACGCAAAATTGAGTGAGGTGGTCGATGCGATTCCGGTCAACGTGACGGAAAACACAAGCAGCAGCACCGAAAGGTTCGAGGTGAACGGCACTGCGAGGATGGCCGCACCGGAGAGCATCGAAAGCGCGACCGCGTTACGGCGTCGACCGGTGCCGACCCCGCTACGCTTGAGATATTGGTCGCTCAGGCGGCCGACCACGATACAAAGCACGACGGCAGCAGCGTAGGGAACCGCCGAGAACAGACCCGTATGCGAGATGCTGAGATGACGGCTTGCCTGAAGATAGCTCGGCAGCCACGTCAGAAACAAATATTGGGTGTAGACGTTGCACCCCTGCGTAAGCGCGAGACCCCACAACGTCGGTGTGCGCATCAACGAGAGCAGACCTGAAGACTCGGAACTCGCCGTGCTAGAAGCCGAGCTTTTCGAGTCGCGCTCGCGGAGGATCTTGTCCCGTTCATCGGCCTTGAGCCATTTCGCTTTTTCAGGCGAGTTGAAGAAGAGCAGCCACGCCGCGAGCCAGACAAACCCGATGCCACCAGCGATCACGAACGACATACGCCATCCGTAGAGCGCGACAAGTGCGCCAAGGATCACCGAGCAGATTGCCGGCCCAGCGTAAGAGCCGCTGTTGAACATCGACGTGACCATGCCCCGCTCGGTCGCCGGAATCCACTGGCGAATAACTTTCGCGCCCACCGGGTTGCTAACCGATTCACCTGCACCCATCACGAGTCTCGCCAGCAAAAGGCTCCCAAAACTGTTTGCAGCACCGGTTAGGGCCGTCGCTGCGGACCACACGAAAATACCAACCCCTGCCATCCGCTTCGTGCCGAAGCGATCGATGAGAATGCCCATCGGGATCAAAAAGAGCGCATAGCTCCAGATGAATGATGAGAAGAGGTAACCCATGCCAACCGCAGACAACTGGAACTCACGCGCAATTGGCGTAGCCGCGATGGACAGCGCAATGCGGTCCATATAATTGATCATCGACAGCGAAAACAGGAAAAGCGCTATCCAGCCTCTTCGGTATGACATGGTCGTCTCCTTATGGTCTGGCGCGCTGGAAAGAGCGCATGCAGACACCGCGTTAAATGTACTAAGTTGATTGAAAAAGCATAATTTCTATTTTACAAAAACATAACTTTCTATTTATCTATATTTTTCAACCATTTACAGTAGGTTCTATTTCAATTTCTTTATCCATATAGCGTTTCATGATCACTAAACGCAATTTGAAGTAAAAAAATGCGGCGTGAGCCGCAACAGGCGAGTTCGCCTCTTATTCAGAGAGAAAAACCTCCTTCGCATGAACTTTCGCACGCCGCGCGCCTTCAATGTGATCGCGAAGCAGTGCCGCCGCACGTAGTAAATCATGTTGCGCAATCGCGTCAAGAATCGCCAAATGCTCAACTGCCTGCTCCTTTCGAGGCTTGCGCGCTTTCGCTTGACGATACTCGACCAGCCGGCGCAGTCGGTCCATCCGCCGAACCGACTGTGCAATGAACCGGTTGCCGGACCACTTTGCGATGGTTTCGTGGAATGCGCTGTTCTCCTCGAAGAGCTCGATGGAGTTCATCGACAAATACCCGCCGTCGACAATGTATTGTTGTCGGCGCGTGAGCTCGTTGAGCTCAGCCCGATCAGCGCTGAAAGTCGGTGATAACACGCCAGTGGGCTCGATTGCCGCACGGAACAGATAGCTTTCTTCGTACGCTTCGACCGAGTCGATCATCGGCATGAACTGCCAGCCGTGGCCAACCTGTCGCTCGAGCCAACCTTCCTCCTGCATAAGCGACAGGACACGTCGCAAAGCGCTGCGCGAAACGTCGTAGTGGCGCATCAAGTCGGCTTCGGAAATGACATCAGGTAGACGGCGCGCGAGCCGGTCTTCTGCAATCTTAAGATAAAGCGGCTCCTCAGGCTCGTCGAAGAACTGCGATGCGATGTCCGTGAGATCGCGGGCCGACTTCGCCATAAAGAAGCCTCGGTTCGCGTCGTAGACGACCACACCCAAAGACACCAGATGGTGGAGAGCCGTGTTCACCGGAGTCCGAGACGTTCCAATTTTCTCGGCAAGCACCGACTCCGCCAATCTGTCGCCGTAGGAAAGGTCTTCGCGTCTCGCGAATGCCAAGATTTCGCGCGTCACGCGAGTCTGCAATGGGGTTAGAGCGCCAGACGAATGTTCGAAAGTTGACATAGGACGGTTGGGCAGTCGGAGATCGATCACGACCGCCATGGGCGGCGGCTCGTGTGATGCGTTTGTCTGCGATTTTGCCATTGCTGCTCCAGTCCGAGTTTTTAACTGCCGTTGCGCCTGGGGGTCGCCTTGCTGACACCCTGCGACTCAACCAAGTGTAGATCAGCCGTCGAGTGCGTTTATTGATCATAGAACGCACTAAGCTTGAATGCAAGAAACCCTTGTATCGACTCGTGAAAACCCCTATTTTCTGTACATGCGTGCTCTGACGAGGCGCTATTTCCGGGTAATCACCTATCAAAGATGAGTTTGCGTATTGCGTTTTATGCTCATAGAATGCATCCACCAACGCGGCAATACCGACCGCATCGACTCGGAGAAACTCAATGTCCCGCAATCTGCCCAGCCAACCCGTCGACTTCTTGAGCGTGTTCGACGCGGTCGGATCTGTTGACGCCGCGAAATTTTCACGTATGCCGTATTCCGTTCGCGTCTTTGCCGAGAACGTTGTCCGCAAACAGCCTGCGGCAGAGGCGAAGGCCTATCTGCAGGCGCTGAGTGAGCGCCGTCACGATGTCGACTTTCCGTATTACCCCGCCCGGGTCGTGTTGCAGGATTTGCTTGGCACGCCGGCGCTGGTAGATCTCGCTGGAATGCGGGACGCCGTCGCAGAAGCCGGTGGCGATCCGACCGCTATCAATCCGGTCGTTCCGACCCATTTGGTCGTCGATCACTCGCTGAACGTCGAGGTGGCCGGAACCGACTCAGGGGCGATGGCCAAGAACATGGCGATCGAAAAGAGCAAGAACGCCGAGCGCTTTGAATTCCTCGCCTGGTGCAAGCAGGCCTTCACCAACCTTGATGTGCTAATGCCGGGGAACGGCATTCTCCATCAGGTCAACATCGAGCACCTTTCGCCTGTAATCCAAGTAAATGATGGCGTCGCATTCCCCGATACGCTGGTGGGCACGGATAGTCATACGACGATGATCAACGCGCTTGGCGTGTTGGGATGGGGCGTCGGGGGGATCGAAGCGGAATCGGTGATGCTGGGACGCGCAATCTGGCTGCGCTTGCCGACAATCGTTGGCGTGGAACTCAAGGGCTTTCGTCAGCCAGGAATCACAGCAACGGATCTTGTTCTCGCGATTACCGAGTTTCTGCGCAAGCAACAAGTGGTTGGTACGATTATCGAGTTTTACGGGGAAGGCGCTCGCGCGATGACGTTGAGCGATAGGGCAACCATCTCGAACATGGCCCCGGAGTTTGGAGCGACAGCCGCGCTTTTCTCGATCGACCAAAAAACCCTCGATTTTTTGCGCTTGACCGGTCGAACGGAAGAACAGATCGCACTCACCGAAGCGTATGCGAAAGAACAGGGACTGTGGGCCGATAGTCTCGCCGATGCCGAGTACGACCGCGTCCTGTCGTTTGACCTCTCCACCGTGAGACGCGCGCTGGCTGGCCCAGCCAATCCCCACGATCGCGTTCCGCTCTCGAGTTTGATTTCCAAAGGCATTGCTCGCCCATCCACAGCCGCGCCGCCCAAGGCCGACTTAACAGGTTCGATTAAGCTTGACGACGGCGCTGTTGTGATCGCGGCAATCACAAGCTGCACCAACACTTCCAACCCACGCAATATGATTGCGGCGGGATTGGTCGCGCGTAAGGCAGTCGAACTCGGCCTAGAACGCAAGCCTTGGGTGAAGACCTCGCTCGCCCCCGGGTCGAAACCGGTCGAAAGTTACCTGCGCGCGGCCAATCTTATGGAACCTCTTGAAGCGCTTGGTTTTGGCATCATTGGTTTCGGCTGCACGTCGTGCAACGGTATGTCCGGGCCGCTGCCTGAGGACATTGAAACAGACATCGTCAGTCGCAACGTGCATGCGGTGGCAGTGCTGTCCGGCAATCGAAATTTCAACGGGCGGATCCATCCTCGGGTAAAGGAAGCGTTTCTTGCCTCGCCGCCGCTGGTCGTGGCCTACGCAATCGCTGGCACCATCCACGTCGACATCGAGGCCGGCATTCTCGGCACGGACAAGACGGGTGCGCCGGTCTACTTAAAAGACCTGTGGCCGTCGGACGAGGAAATCGACGCGTTGCTCAAAGCTAGCGTGCGTGGGGAGCAATTCCTCGAGATTTACACGGAAATGTTCCGCAAGAGCGAGTTGTTGGAGGGCGAAAACGCCATTCCCGCACAATTTCCGTGGCGTGAAGATAGCAACTACATTCGGCGACCGCCTTACTGGCAAGCCGATCTCACGAATGCGGCAAGGTTCGACGAGATGCGCGCAATCGGCGTGTTCGGGGACAATGTCACCACAGACGACCTTTCTCCTTCCGGTGCAATCTTGCCGGAAAGTGCAGCGGGTGAATATTTGATTGCTCACGGCGTTCAGCCTGCCGATTTCAATTCGTATGGCACGCGCCGGGGCGATCACCATGTCGCGATCCGTGCCACGTTCGCAAACAACCGCCTGCATAATGAAATGGCGGGCGGCCAGGAAGGATCGCTGACGCGTATCGAGCCGGAGGGATCGATCATGCGGCTGTTCGATGCCGCAGAACGCTATGTTTCCCGCGGTCAGGAATTGATTGTTGTTGCCGGCAAGAATTATGGTTCGGGGTCTTCGCGCGACTGGGCCGCGAAAGGCGTTCGGTTGATCGGCGTACGTGCTGTTGTCTGCGAAAACTTCGAACGTATCCACCGTTCGAATCTGGTGGGAATGGGGGTTCTGCCGTTGGAGTTTGCCGAAGGCGACGATCGCCTTACGCTTGAACTCGACGGATCAGAGGTCTACGCCGTAAAGGGCGTGAGCGGTAAGGTTGAACCGAGAATGCCGCTTGAACTCGAAATCAAGCGCAAAAACGGCGACGTGGTGACGGTACCGGTCAAATGCCGTATCGACACCGAAGAGGAAGCCGAGATCTTCAACGCCGGCGGATTGCTGCCGCGCATTTCAACTGAAATGTTCGAGGCAGCGTGAAATGGCTCTCGTCTACGCCTACGTTGGATGCCGAACCACGCGTGAGAGAAACGCGCGTGGCCGAGGCATTAGTGTTTATGCAGTTGACGACGCGTCGGGCACGTGGGAGCCCGTCCACGCATACGAGCCGCTCGAGAATCCGAGCTTTCTCACGCTCAACGAAGCTCAGGATGTGTTGTATGCCGTGCACGGTGACGGGTCCGAGGTGAGCAGCTATACCATCGACGCGACTACGGGACGGCTTGCCTTTCTGAGTCGCCAGTCATGCGAAGGTCGAAATCCCGTGCATCTCGCGCTGTCTCGCGATAACACGTCGATCGCCGTCGCGAATTACGCAACCGGAGCCGCAGTCCGGCTCCCGATTGGAGCCGACGGATCTCTGAAAGCGGTGTCGGGCACGGTACAACTCCTAGGGGAGCCAGGACCGCATCGAATCGAACAGGGCTCTTCGCATCCTCATTACATTGCGCGCTACGTCACACGACGTCACGATACCGACTGGCACATCATTCCCGACAAGGGTTTAGATACAGTCTTCGCAATCAAGTGGACCGATGTCGGAGACGACCCGATAGTAACGTCAGGCCGAAGCCGCGAGGGTGCCGGTCCCCGGCATGCCGCGTTCCATCCTACGCTATCGCTCATTTACGTGGCGAACGAGCTGGACTCCACCCTCACGGTCTGGTCGTTCGATCCGAGCTCAGGTTCGCTGGAAGCGCTCGACACAGTGTCCGTCCTGCCACGCACTCAACATGCAGTGTCCCGGGCCGCCGGCATTGCCATCCGACCGGATGGCAGCGCGCTCTACGTATCGAATCGCGGCCACGACAGCATCTGTACCGTCCAACTCGACGAAGCTACCGGGCTGCCATGCGATACACAGTGGACTGCCGCGCACGGCGCGTGCCCTCGATTCATCTGCTTGAGTCACGATGGCGTAATGCTCTATGCAGCAAACGAGCTGTCTGACTCAATCGTTCAATATTCACTTGATGGCGCCACCGGTGTTCCCACGCCCACGGGTCGTGTGGTTTCGACGGGAAGCCCGGTGTGCATCACATTCAAAACTCGATAGGAGTACCACGTGGCTCAATACAAAATTCCTGCCGTGTACATGCGCGGCGGTACGAGCAAAGGTGTTTTCTTCCGCGCTGACGACCTGCCGACGGACCCGACGCTTCGAGACAAGATCCTGTTGCGCGTGATCGGCAGCCCGGACCCGTATGAGAAGCAAATCGATGGAATGGGCGGGGCTACGTCGAGCACGAGCAAGCTGGTGCTCGTCGGACCGTCGTCGCGGCCTGACTGCGACGTCGATTACCTTTTCGGCGCCGCGTCCATCGAAAACCCCGTCATCGACTGGTCAGGCAACTGCGGCAATCTAACCTCCGCAGTCGGGCCGTTCGCGATCGCACAAGGGTTCGTGAAGGCACCAAAGGATGGCGTTGCGACCGTGCGCATTTGGCAAGCCAATATCAACGCGATAATCATCTCCCACGTACCCGTGAAGAACGGTGAAGTCGTCGAAGAAGGCGACTTCGAATTAGACGGCGTGACGTTTCCGGCGGCCGAGATCAAGATCGAGTTCCTCGATCCAGGCGGTGCCGAGGATGGCGAGGAGTCACAGGGTGGCATGTTTCCAACCGGCAATCCAGTCGACGCGCTTGACGTTCCCGGCTACGGCACGTTTCAAGTCACGATGATCAACGCGGGCAATCCGGCGATCTTCATCAATGCGGAGGACCTCGGCCTGCGCGGCAACGAAATGCAATCCGACGTGAACGGCAACGTCGCCTTGCTCGAGAAATGCGAGGCGATCCGCTCGCACGCCGCTGTTCGAATGGGTTTGGCCGCAACCGCCGAAGAGGTCACCGCGCTGCGACCCCATACGCCAAAGCTCGCATTCGTGTCGATGCCGGCCGGATACGTGGCCTCAAGCGGAAAACGCATCGATCCGAACAGTGTCGACATCAACGCGCGCATTCTTTCGATGGGCAAGCTTCACCATGCCATGACCGGTACGGGTGCCGTCGCTGTCGCCGTCGCCGGGTCGATTCCAGGCACGATCGTCAATCAGCTCGTGGCAGAGAAAAAGCCGGACCAGCTACGGTTTGGGCATCCGTCGGGCGTGATGGCTGTGGGCGCCGAAGCGGAGCAGCGAGACGGCACATGGGTCGTCACCAAAGCAATCATGAGTCGGAGTGCGCGTCGCCTGATGGAAGGGTATGTGTTTGTACCCTCATCCCTCGACCCAGGCCAAGCCTAACTCGGCCATAACGATCAACGTTGAGAGGACGCACCGCATCGCGGATGCTGCGGAGCGAATGATGTCGCGATGCAGCTAGTCTTCCAACGATCTAGCTACGTGGTAAAAAAGCCGGCAACCAAGACCGGCTTTCCGTGGCACTACTACAGAGACAAAAAATGGAACATACCGGTGAGTTGTCGGTCGACGCGGAAAAGCGTGAGCGTACGCCGTTTTGGCCGAACGGGTGGTGGGCAATAGTTGAGTTGCGGGTCGGCATCATTCCGCTTCCTATCTACGTACTGCTCATCGGACTGATCATCGGGTTCGTCCTTACCGGAAAGGTACCCGGCGAAATCTCGATGGCCATCGCCGTACTGGTCGTCTGTGGCTTTACCTGCGCAGAAATCGGCAAGCGGTTGCCGTTCTTTCGAAAGATTGGCGCAGGGGCGATCGTAGCGACTTTCCTTCCGTCGTTTCTCGCCTTCCATCATCTGCTGCCGGCGAAGATGCTCTCCATGGTGACTGAATTCACCAACGTCAGCAATTTCATGTACCTCTTCATCGCGTCAATCATTGTCGGCAGCATCTTCAGCATGGACCGGCACGTACTCGTTCGGGGCTTTTTGAAGATATTTATCCCGCTCGCCGTCGGGTCACTCATGGCAGGCATCGTCGGCACGGCGGTGGGAACGGCCCTGGGACTTGGGATGGAGCACACACTGCTGTACGTCGTCATCCCGATCATGGCAGGGGGCGTCGGTGAGGGCGCCATTCCTCTGTCCGTGGGTTACTCGGAGATTATGAACGTGGCCCAAGGCCCCGTGTTCGCGCAGGTATTGCCGTCCGTCATGATCGGAAGCCTGTCAGCTATTCTGTTCTCGGGCCTGCTCAGCTGGCTGGGCGAGAAAAAGCCACATCTGACCGGGAACGGGATGCTCGAGCCGGCGAAGGACGACGAAATCATTGCGATGAAGGAAGAGATTCCCAGTACGCCGGACGTTAATACAGTCGCGGCCGCCGCAATCACGGCAATTTCACTCTACCTCGTGGGCCTCCTGTGTCACCGACTTCTGGGCTTGCCAGCGCCTGTTGCCATGTTGTTCGTCGCCGTATTTATCAAGATTGGGCGCTTCGTTTCACCCAATCTGCAAGGCGGCGCCCGCATTGTCTACCAGTTTTTCTCGACTGCGGTGACCTACCCCCTGCTCTTCGCAATTGGTACTGCGATGACACCATGGGACAAATTGGTTGCCGCGATCAATCTCCCGAACGTGGTCACCATCGTTTGTACGGTCGCCACGTTGATGGGAACAGGCTTCTTTGTTGCGAAATGGCTCAAAATGTATCCCATCGACGCCGCCATCGTGAACGCCTGCCACAGCGGCCAGGGCGGTACGGGCGATGTTGCGATTCTTACTGCTTCTAATCGCATGAGCCTGATGCCTTTCGCTCAGATCGCCACTCGCATCGGCGGAGCACTCACCGTTACCGTGACCTTGCTCGTGCTTTCCCGCTTGCATTGAACCGTTGGCGTAGTCGCGTAGCGGAAAAGCGCCTAACGCATTGCGCGAGCACCTGCGATCACGCTCTGCGACCTTGCAAATCACCGGGATTCGCGGAGCCCAACGCGACTGTCGAAACCGAACCATACATCAGATAATCAGAACGCGAAATGAATATTGATCGAGCTGTCGTTACCGCGTTCGCGCCCTCAGGGAAGCTGCGCGCGTCAATTAATCTCGGGAACCCGATATTGGCCAACAAGGATCCAGAGACCGGTGAACCTTTCGGCGTTTCCATCGACCTCGCACGTGAATTTGGGAAAAGTCTGGCGGTCGACGTCGAACTGGTCGTTTTCGACACCGCAGCGCGGTCTGTCGAGGCTGTCAGCGAGGAGCGTGCGGACGTTGGATTCTTCGCCGTAGACCCCTTGCGCGCCGAAAAAATCGCGTTCACCGCGCCGTATGTATTGATCGAGGGTTTCTATCTGGTCAGAGAAAGCTCAGCGATCCGTTCCAACGCGGATGTCGACACGGATGTCAATCGTGTTGCCGTGGGAAAAGGTAGCGCATACGATCTTTTCCTATCGCGGGCGCTTAAACGCGCACATATCGTTCACGCCCGAACATCACCAACTGTCGTTCAAACATTCTTGGAACAGGGACTCGAAGTGGCCGCAGGCGTCAAACAACAACTGGAGGCTGACGCCGCGCGGACTCACGGACTTAGACTACTCGACCAGCGCTTTATGGTGATTCAGCAAGCCGTGGGTGTCCCAAATAGTCGCGGCGACGCTGCTGCGGTCGTTCTTCGCGCATTCGTAGAGGAAGTGAAAGCGTCTGGTTTTGTGTCGGAGTCTCTGCTAAGACATGGTATTGCTGGAGCATCCGTCGCACCGAAGGCGTAGCCGAGTATTGCGCAAGCGGACTGCAGCGCGAATACGCCGAATATCGAACTTCATTGAGTCGAGATAGTTGGCGGCTTTTCAGCTTCAGCAGATCGCCCCGTCCGTTATGCCACCCGGACTTCAGGCCTAAGACGCATTCGTTTCTGGAACCCCGCCCCGCTTTCGAGCGGGGCTTTTTTTTGTCCGCGATTTCTAGAGTGTTCGCACTGAGCAAGGGCATGTGCTTCTCCCTACGATCTCGACAATATTCGTTGTGTCGGCGGCGATGACCGCTACGAACCGAAGCGAGATTGAACCATGAACGATAGATGCAAGCTGCTCAACGCGACGATCAAAACAAAGTCGCTGATTCGAGCGCAGATGATCGACATTCTGTGCGAGAACCACGGCTACGACAGCGCGCTGACGAGCGATACGGAAGTCACAGTCGATGTGCCGGACGAACGCAAGCAAGCGTTCGTCAACATCGTCGAAGGTTGCGGGATGCATCGAATCAAACTGAATTGGAGTTGAGCATGAAGCGAGTAACGATCACGGATCTGAAAGGGAAATATCCGAAGTTCGACCAAATCGTCGCGGACGACGCAAATCCGTACTTTCTGATCGACGCACACGTTTTCGCGAATGGCGGCAAGCGTTATCAAGCAGGCAGGTCGATGTCCGCCTACTACGGCCGCTTTTGGGTCGACGAAAAGCCTGTTACTGAATAGTTGGAGTAGATCATGACTATCGTTTTGTTGGTTCTGTTTTTCGTTCCGATGATCGTCGCGATGTGCCGCAAGCATCGCAACGCCGCGCCGATCTTCCTCGTCAATATGCTGCTCGGATGGACGTGCATCGGCTGGCTGGTCGCGCTGATCTGGTCGTTCACCGACAATGTCGCGCCCCGCGTTGCACGCTGAATCTAGAGTGTTTGCACTGAGCAAATACGTGTACGGAACAACGTAGTCACAGCAATATGAACTTGTCAGCGGCGATGACCGTTGCGAAACAAACAACTTAATCAACATTTAGGAATACATCATGAAAACTGAAATTTCGCTAGACGCTATCCGCTCGGTCGTCGCTGAAGAGATTCGCCGCTATGCCGAAGAACAGGCGGCCGCGAAAGCCGCCCGCCCGAAGGCTCGCGTCGGGTTGACTGCCGAAGAAGCTGCGCAATACATGACCCTCGAGGAAGTTGCCGCAGTCACGGGTTACGGCGTGCCGTCGCTGCGTTCGATGGCGTCGAAAAAGATGACGCCTATCGCGTTCCCGATTCTGCCGGTTAAGGTCGGTCTTCGCAGCCTGTATGTCCGCGGCGATGTTCTCGCGTCGCCAAAAGCGAAGCAGTTCAGCGGCCAAACGCCCGGTTTCATCGCAACGCCTAAGGAACTGCCGCCGACACAAACGATGCTCGTCGATGGCAAGGGCGAAGTGATTGGCGCGATTGGCGCGACGATTCAGAACGCGATCAGCGCATCCGCGAAGAAGCCCGCCGCGAAGAAAGCGACGACGAAGCAGACCGCACCGGCCGCGAAGAAAGCGCCAGCCGCGAAGAAAGCCGTACCGACGAACCCGGCCGCGAACAAAGCGCCCGCCGCGAAGAAAGGCACGCGCAAAGCAGCCTAACGAATCCGCGCGCGGCGACGCGCGCACCTTTGAGGAAGTAGCAAGCATGACTATCATCGCAACACAAGTGCCCGAGTCGCGCCGACTCGCCTTCATGCCCGCAGCGTTCACGCCGCTCATGATGATGCGCGCCGAAGGGTTGACCTACCATCAAGCGTCGCTGCTATCGAGGCAGTACAGCGGCGGGTATTGGGAGTTCTACACGCTGTCGAACGGCAGCTTTTATCTCGCGCCGACCTGCGCCGAGCGCTTCGATGTATCGGTCGATGGCAACGGCTATGAGGGCGATGTTAGCGCTGACGCGTTTGGGATCATCGTAACGATGTTCGTGTATGGCGCGCTGGCGTTTATCGACGACGAAGCGCTGCGCGAAAAGTTCGGCGAACACTATCACCAGCTGCGCGCGTTCGCGATCGAGCACGCCGAAGGCAGCGCGATTCTGGCCGCAATCGATTGAGAAGCGGCTGATGAAACAGATGAAGCTTTTGATATGGGTCGGCGCGGCGATGGCGGCGGCCGGTGCAATAGGGATTGCGGTCTTGTTGATTGGAACGATTCGATGATGAGCGAGATGACGAACGAACAGAAGCACCCGATGCAGCATATCTATGTCGACGAACACGGCGAGCCGCGATTTCGCAAGAATGCGATCGTCGAATATCTGCTGCTGCACGGCTCGATCCGATGGGATCAGATTCTGACGAAGGACTTTCCGCTTGCGGATCGCGAGCAGGTCGCGCAACAATTGGGATATTCGATCCTCGGCGTCGGCGGTCTGCATTGGATCAGTGACGAGACCTATCAGTTAGCCTATCGCGCCGCGACGGATGCGATTATGTCCGCGCAACGGAGCAGCGAGGGAGGCGATGAAAGCTGAAACGCTTGTATCTGACGATGCAATCGTCCGCTTCGAGGGTCGGGACTATCGACTGCAGGCGGGCGAAGTGTACCTACTGAAGCTCGGCAAGTACGGTAACCCACATTGGGCGCGTGCGCCGCATACCTACCGACGCATTATTGCCGTCGTACGCGCGCTGCACGATGCTGCGTTCGAAGCCGCGTGATCCGACGCGGGCGGAACCAAAACGCTCTACAACCGCTCGGACTGCGCCGGCCCTTGCGAACCGGCGCGGCCGAGCGCTCCATCGCGCCTACGGCGCTTCTAGTCGTCCCCGACGCCTTCCGCGTCATCTCCCAACTCCCGTAGCTCAATCACGCCTTCGTCCTCGGACCTGAAGACTTCCGTCGCGCCCGCGTCAAGCGTCGTATCGTTGATGTTGTCGTGATCTGCAATAACGCGGATCGCGTCGTCACCCTGATTTTCAATCTTGACCTTCATCGTCATCCCCCTTGAGAAAGCTCGTCGCCGAGCAGAAAGCACGTTCTGACGCGAGTCGCGCCAGAACGCGCCAGAAGCGTCCCGCGTGATCGCGCGAATACGAACGCGGCACGCCGATATGGGCGCGTTCTAGGCATCTGGGGTCGTCCCGGATCGCGGTTCGCGCCGCGCCGCGAAGTGAAAAATTCCCCGGATTACATCCACCGGCTCCGGGTCGGCCGGTTCTTTCCCGCCTGCGCGGACGTGGCAACGATCGCCCGCGCATCCGGACGGATTCATGGTCGCGGACTGATCGGCGGCGGCGCGGCCGGCGTCGTCGTCGCCGGCGCAGAGTTGATGACAGACGGCGGGACGACGACAGACGGCTGAGTCGGCTTGCCCTTCTTGTCGGGCGTCGGTCCGTTCGGGATGGGCGAGTCGATGCTCGATCTGACTTCCGCGAAGCAGAACAGCAGGCAGGCGGGCTGCGCCGGCAAGGTCGTGTTATGGCCGGCCATCGTGCCGGGCGGCTGGGCCACGCATCCGTTCAGAACCGTGACGACGAAGTACACGCCCACGCCCATCACGATCAGCACGGCGGCCGCCTCAAGGATGCCGCGCAGCATCCGCTTGACGTGCGGAGTCATGGCGTCGTCCCGCCCGTATCGTCCGCCTTAGGGTCGGGCTGCGGTTCGATCGGCGTGCTTTCTTCGATGTACGTGACAACGTCTGGATTCGCGGACAGGAACGCGCGCAGCTTTACGGCCGGGTCGTCGGCGAGCGCGATCGCAGCTTGCACGTCCGGTTGTCCAGGTGCATCGAGCGCCGGTTGCGGGCTCGGCTGGAACGGCGCCGTTTCTTCGATCGGGATCGTGCTATCGGATGCGCCGTGATTGGGCGGAATCGATTCTTCGTAGCCCGGCGCGTGCGGCAGTTCTTCGCCGTCGTCGTCGCCGTCATCGGCCGCCGCTACGCCATCGGGGCCGAGCCGCGGCACGATCGGCTTGCGCAGTTCGGGCGGCTTCATGGGTTGGTTCGATTCAAGATTGCCGTATTGATACGTTGGCGGCGGCGGCGCTTCGAGCGCGGGGCCGGTCGTGTTGTCCTCGTTCACGCTAAGCAGCGTGACGGGCGGTAGCAGATCGTCGGACATGGCCGCGATCGGTACGGGCTGCGCGACGGCTTTGTCCAGGTGCGCGAGAACCGCATCGCGTCGCGCGACGTTCTCGGCCTCGCTATCGTCGGGCGGCACGGGCCAATCGAACGTGAACGGAAAGCCTTTCTGTTGCGGCACGTCGCGCAGCGCCTGCCGATACTTGCGCGCGGCGCTCGCGGCTGCTTCGTCGCCGGCGTCCTCGGCGCGATAGACCAGCGCATCGGCGCGCAGCAGACGTTCAGCGCGCTCCCAGCGATGATGCACGCCCGCGATCGTCGCCCGAATCTCGTCGCCGTGCTGAGTCCACCAGTCGAGCAGCTGCCCCTTCGACGGCTGCGGATCAGACAGGCGCCAGAACTGCAGGAACGCTTCGCCCAACTGCTTGCCCTCGGTATCGAGCCGATGCCCGGTCAAGTAATGCGTGCCGTTGATCGTGTTGGGCCAGAACTTCTGCAACAGGTAAAACAGTTCTTCGTTCGTCATGGCTATTGATTCCGAACACATACACCACGAATCCACTGCGCGCCCGAGACCCAGTTACCGTTCGAGTTCGTGCGCCAGCCTTCCATGACCCACGGCGCGCCCATATCGAGCGTCGTCGGTCCGTTGATCGGCCCCCATTCGTTGATGCCTGAATCCCATTGCACGCGCGCGCCCGCGTTCGCTTTGCCGGATATCCAGCCGAAGCTCGAACAGTACAGATTGCCGTCCGGTGAAAACTGGATATTGCCTTGCCCGTTGCGCAGAAATTCGAGATAGGCGTTCGTAAAGTTGTAGTGGATGCGCCAAGCGTAGTCTTCGCTCGCGACCCGCATGAAGTCGTGATAGGCCCCGTAGTTATATTCGTTCTGCTTAACCCAGCCCGCGCCGAATACGGTTCGATAACCGTTCGAGTCGCCGTTGTTGCCGACGCGCGATATGTCATTGAACGAGAACCCGCGAAAGCCAAAGTTGCCGTTGTCGGGCAGCATCAGATTCCACGCGTTACCCGCGCTGTTGATGAAGCCGCTCCCTATGGCGCTGCCGCCGTATCCGTTACCCATCGCGGCATCGGCACGCCAGCGCGCGTTACCCGCCGCGCCCGCGGCGACGAACTGCCCGTAACCGTTCGTCTGAATGTCGCCGCTGGTCACGTTGACCTTGGTCGCGACGGTCAGCGCGCCCGCGTCCGTGACGTACATTGGCACGGCGTTGTTCGCGTTGTTGACCCATTCGAAGCCGGGTAACGTGCTATTGCTTCTGAAGTGCGGCGCGTAGCTGCCGGCCTTCATGAACAGTTGCATCGATATCGCGCCCGTGCTCGACAAGGTAAGCGGGCCGGTCATCGTGTCGCCGACCCGGTTTACCTTCGCGGCAACACTCGTCGTGACGTCTGCCAGAAAATTGTCGATCGGGCCCAGGTCGATCCATGCATCGTTGGCGTTCGTGCGTCGCTTCAGGCGCATGGCAGTTGTGTCGCCCCACATCATGCCGGGATACGTTACGGTCGGCGCGGTCGGTCCGCTGTTGTCGCCGACGAGCGCGAGCACGATCGCGTTCAGCTGCGTTCGCATGTCGAGCCCGGACGGATGCGCGGGAACCTGATAGCTCGGGACTTGGGCCATGTTCGTTACTCCTTCGTCATTGGTCGGCGCGCAGCATCACGGGGCCGATTGCGGCACGCTGCGCCATCAGTACATCGAGGTCCGCATTGAGCAGATCGTAATAGCCGATCCCGGCCAGCGCGACGTGCTCGTATCCATAGCCGCGCGCGATCCAGTCGCATGTCTTGGCGATGCCGGTCCCGCTGGAATTCTGGAACGCGATCGTAAAGCCGGTTGCGCTCTGATTCGTGATCGTCCACTTGTCGCCCGACGCGAGACCTTGCGCAATGATCGAGATTGCGGGCGCATCCTTGAACGGGACTGTGAACTTGATCGCGGTCCCGGCCGCCGCGATCGCAACGTTATTGCGCGACTCGATCCGATCGGGCACATCGACTTTCACGCCGAGCGTGATAATCCCCATGCCGGTGGTCAGATCAGGGACGACCTCTTGCAGCATGAAGCGCGCAGCGCGGAACGTCAGATCGGAGACAACCAGCCGCTTATATGGACTCCAGTCGGCGGCCGTCGCCGTGGCCGGGTCTTTGTTGGTCAGGCTGACCATCACCATCGCGCCGCCTTCGTCGATCTTCGAGCCGTCCACGTCCAGGCGCGCATCGAAGTCCGGCCACGAATCCACGTCATCGAGCAGCCCATAAACCGCGCCTTCTAGATAGGCCGAGCAGCGTATCGTGTAGACCTTCGCCAGATCAATCGAGGTCGGCGTGAAGTAGTATTCCGCGTGCGTCGCGACCGCCGTGCGGTCCGCGTTCTGGCTCAGATAGAGCACGCCGGTTCGAACCTCGCAATTGACTTTCTGGCCCGCGAACGTCGACTGCTGCGCCATGTCGACAACGAGGTTGTAATCGCGCAAGGGGCCGGTCGTGCTGATGACATAGGCGGCGTTGGTCGAATACGCGCCCGACGAGTTGACGAACTTCGCGAGGTACGTGCCTTTCATCAACGGCGCGAAGCCGCTCGTTTGCGAGCCCGCGAACTGCGCGATCGGGCTCGCTTCCTCCCACGTCACGGCGGTCGTCAGCCGCGTCGAATAGCGGATCTGCACCGTGCCGCCGACTTGCACGTCGAGGTCGGTCGCGGCGCGCCACGAAAGCTGTCCGCTGTCGTTATAGATATCAAGCTGGAATCCCTGCACGTCGCCGGGCGGCTGGTTGAGCGCGCGTAGCTGAACCTGTATCGTCGCCGGCGGGCTGCGCACGCCGATGGCGTTCAGCGCGATCACGGTAAACGTCCACGGCCCTTGCTCGGTCGGCTGGATATCCACGCTCGACATGCCGCTTTCGATCGTCACGGGCGCGTCGGTGCCGTTCTGATAAACGACGATGAAGCGCACCGCGCCCAGGGGCGCGAGCCACGAAAACGTCGCGCGCGCGCCGACGACCACGGGACTGATCGCGTACTTCGACTCTGTGACTTTGAGTTCGGTACACGGCCCGACATGAAACGGATCGATGATCGAAGTCGGCAGCGGTTGCAGCTGTAGACCCTGCTCGATCGCGGCGAACTTGTCGCCTCGATAGGCAACGCCCGATATCTCGATGTTGCCGTCGTCGTCTTCGGCGACGCTGATGCATCGCCACTGCTCGTTGACGAGGTCCGAGCTTTGATAGCTCCACACGCTACCCGGTGTCGGCGCGACCGAGAACGGCGGATCGACGGTCACGCGATCGGTCGCGCCGTAGGCGTTCGTCGTCGTGCGCGTCTCGAATTTTCCATTCGGCAGCATGACGGAAAATTGCGCGATGCCGACCGTGATCGGCGCATCGATGCGGATCGTCGTCGTGGTCGCCTCGAGGACGCGCCCGCCCATGCGCAGGCCCGCGCGCGTTTCGTCGGTGGTCGAAAAGATATCGCCGGGACGGGACCACGCCGCGTTGATGCCGGTCTTGAACGTGACCGTCTCGCCCAGGAGCCGTTCAGACAGCAGCGCCCAATTGCCGATGCGATGCGCCTGTCCGCGCGAGATGCAGCCGAGCGCCTGTACTTCGAGCGGGCGGATTCCCCATAGGTTGATGCCCGCCTGATCGCCCTCGACATACTCGATGGTCTGCTGACACATGTTGGCCGGATCGTTCCACGTGACGAGCGCGGTCGTGTGCCGTTGATTAAGCGGCGTGCCAACGTAGTTAAACACGCCATCGAGCACGTTCGAGCGGTTGTAGTTGACCGTCACATCGCCCGGCATATCGGCGGCGAACGATAGCGTCCCGCCCGTCCAGAACAGCACGCCGTTAAAAATGCTCGCGAACTGCTGAAGCAGGCTGATCGCTTCGGTGCGGGTCTGGACGTACACGTTGCAGGTATAGCGCGGCTCGTTGCCGCCGAAGCCATCGGGCACGAGCCCATCGCAATATTCCGCGATGGTGTAGAGCGTCCATTTGTCGATCAGGTTCGCCGACAGATAGCCGCCCAGCCCGAAGCGTTGCGTAACCGCGAGGTCGTACACGATCCACGCCGGATTGTCGGTCCAAGCGATTTTGAACGTGCCGTCCCATACGCCCGTATAAAGCCGCGAAACCGGATCGTAATTGCTCGGCACTTGTATGCGCCGCATCTTGATATCGAAGGCGAGTTTCGGGATCGCCTTGAACGTCGATGCATCGATCTGCACGCCGCACAATGCCGAGTACGGATACATCAGCATGTTGTCGACGATTTCGGTCATCGTCTCCCACTGGAATTTGTCCGTGACGTAAGTCGTCGTCGCGTCGGGCGTGACACGTACCACACGAAAATCGAACGTGCCGCCGATCGCGCCGAAGCGCGACTGCAGATCGATCCGATACGAACGCTGATAGCGGCTGGTCGTCTTACCCGCGACCGTGTCTGTGTACAGACGTTGGAAGCCGCCGCCGTTGCGCTGCGCATCGATGCCGATCGTCACGCTCGCGCCGTCGAGATTGCCGGTCGCGGGATCGAGCGTGGTCAGCGTGGGAAAGCCGAGCGTGATCCGAAACGCGGTCATGTTCGGGTTCGTGACCGAGCGCACGACCGGGGCCGCGGCGGTCACCTGCACGCCGACAGAGCTTTCGCTTTCGGTCGCGGAGAATCCCGTGATCGGCTGCTGCGATGCCGTGCCGCTTCGCCACTCGACGGCCGCGCCCGAAAAGTTCCAAGTGCCGTCCTTGTTCTGCGAGGGCGTGTCGTCGCAATAGATGCCTTGCGCATCGCCGACGATGCCTTCGACTTCGCCCTCACAGATCAGGTTGATGACGCGCGCATACTGGATCGAGCGCAGACTATCGGGCGCTTCCACGGGCGCGGTCGATCCGCCGCTACCGCCGCCCTTGCCACCGCCGCCACCAGCGCCCGCGATCGGCGGTTCGAGTAGAGAGATATGCATCATCGAATCACGACCTCGTTATTGGTCGAGAAGCCCACGCTGATGATCTGCGAACCGACGAGCAGACGGCCATAGCCGAGCGGCACCGGCCCGCCTTGACCCATCGTATTGACCGAGCCATCGAACGCGAGCGACGGCTGGTTTTCCTCCTTCTCGGGCGTGGCCGTCGCTTTCGCTCGCGGCGCGAGCATCTGCGCAACGCCGCCCAGGGCGAGCGCGATCCCCATGCTCGTGACCATGCCGCCGACGCCCGGCATAAACAGACCCGCGACCGCGAGCGCAGCGCCGCCGATGATCTTGCCCCACGCGCCGGCGCCTTCGATGTACGGGACGATCTTCAGCACGCCCGCGCTCTGCGGATGATGCAGGTTCGCTTCGTCATAGTCCTGCACGCCGCGCACGCGGAACTTCTGCGCGCCGTGCTCGATGAAGTACTGCCGCAGTCCGCGAAGCTGCGTACAGAGCGCGTGGACGGCCTCTGCTGGGTTGCGCACGTCGAGCCTATAGGTTCTGCCGTATCGCGCGCCCAACTCGCCGTAGAGCTTTATGGTCAGCATGGCGAGGCTCCCTGCATGAATACCTTGTGGCGCAGCGCGGCGGTCGTGCGTCGCTGATAGAACTCCTGATACGTCTCGCGCCGCGATACCTGTCCGATCAGATGATGAAGGATCACGCCGTTGCCCAGGTACACGGCCATGTGATTGTCGCGACGCGCGCGGATATTCATCAACAGCAGATCGCCCGCTTGCAGATGATCGCGATCGACCTCGACGAAGCCTTCCTTCGCGAAGTTATCGCGGTACAGATCGGGGCCATACGGATCGTCCCACCAGCCGAACGCGCGCGGATAGTCGCGCAGATCGATGCCGTGCTGCGCGTACCAGTCGCGCACGATCGCGTAACAGTCATGGACGCCATGCACGAACGGGCGGCCGAGCAGCGGCGCTTTGTAGCCGCTCGGCCGCGTGATCGTGAACGAGCCCACCGGGATATTCACGATCAGCCACGGCAGGCGGGTCCGCTCGATGCCGATACGATCCGCGAGCGAGGGTTCGGGCGCGATGTACGGATGCGAATGCGCGATCGCCATGACGCGGCCGGTATCCTCGGCGCGCGCATAGTCGCCGCCCGCGATCAGAAAATGTTCATGATCGGTCGCGATGTTGCGGCATGCGACATAGACCAGATCGGCGTCTTTCAGAACGACCACGCCGCAGCACTCGCGCGGCGCTTCGGCGTTCGCGTGGATGATGACGTACGGGACCACGCGCGCCAGCGTTTCGTCTTTCATAGCCTCACGTCCGATATTGACCTGCACCGGGAAAGCCGCCGAACGGCAGCCAGCCGTTACCGAAGCGCAGCCGGCACGACTTCAGCCGCTTGCCGCACTGGTCGCTGGCCGGGTCGCTCGTCGGGTTGTCGTTGATATCGGCCACGGGCGGACCCGCATAGCCGCAGCCGTCGCCGCGATAGCGCCACGGACAGGCGTTGGCGATAACCTGCCGGCGCGGCATCTGCACGCCCTCAACGTCGAGCGGCGTCGCCAACTCGAACTCGATCACATCGACCGACTCGCGGACTTTCTGGTTGATCGCGAATATGTCGTCGGCGAACGCGTCGTCGGGATTCGCGAACGGATTGCCGTTCGGGAAGTTGGCCGCATCGAGATAGCGCGCGAGCGTGCGTTTGCGCGTGACGGGACACCCGACCAGATCGCTGTACTGGTGGCACATCGCCGAGACGATGCCGGTTACGTTGGCGACGGCGAAGCGCGGACGCGGCAGCGTGCCTTGACCTTTCCACTCGAAGCCGGTCGCGCGCACGGGATAGCGAACGTAGGTCAGGCCCTGCCAGATCACATCGCCGCCGAGCTTGTTCGTGCCGGCGTGAAAGTGCAGCGTCTGCGGCGTGTAGCGCGTCAGATCGAGCACGTATAGCTCGATCACGGCAGTTGGATGCAGCCCCTGAACATCGCCCTTGACGCTCATAGAAACACCTGCTCAAAGCGGAACGACAGGTTATAGAGCAGCGAACCGTCCGCGATCATCTGGCCGTAAGCGAGGTTCCACGATGGACAGATGACGTTCTGTACGACCGGCGTTTCGACGATCTGACGCGGCGGGGTCCAGTTGAAAATCTCGACGCCATTGCGCGCCGACAGAAACGTGACCACGTCGCCGGTCGTGGCCGCGTCGAGGTTCTTCATCGTCAGCGCCCACATGCAGGCTTGCGTATTGATGCCGGCCGGTCTGCGCTGCGCGTAGCCATCGCCAAACTGCGCTTTGACGATCTTGGGTTCGAGGTCGTAGTTCGCTTCGGTCACGCACCACTTGAACACGAGCCCCGACGCATCGAGCGGCGCGATCAGCTGCGGATCGGTGCGGATCAGCTTCAGACGGTCGCGCATGATCCCGGTCAACGGCGTGACCGTGGCGGGAATAGTCATGATGGGATTCCTATCGGGGCGACGCGAGCAGCCCGCCCGTGCGCTTCTCTTGAGAGATGACCGAGCGCACGACCGTCGCGATGCGATTGCCGAGTTCGGCCGCCTGCCGGTCGCTCGCGGTCGTGTCCTGCGTGGCGCGATCGTCTTTCGACATATGCACGTTGACCGTGACGTTCGCACCGCCGCCGATGCCCGCGTTCGCATCGGTCACGATCTTGCCGGGCACGTTCGGGATAAAGTACTCGGCGCGCCCAGGGATTTCGTTGATGCGATAGACCTCGCCTTTCGAGACGGGCCCGCCGCTTTGCCGGAACAGACTGCCCCAATCGAGGTCGGTCGCGCCCTTGCTGATGCCGGAAAAGATCGGCTTGAACACGTTCTGATAGACCAGCATTTTCGCCATGTCTTTTAGGATGGACGTGACCATCTCGCCGAACGATACGCTCGCGTCTTTCGTCGCAAAGATGAAGTCAACGAACGCATCGCTCGATTTCTTGCCGAAGCCCTCGATCGCCTTTTCGAGTTCTTCCATCTTTTGCAGGTACGGATCGGTCTTGTCGACAGACTGGTCGTAGGTGTCGTTGATCTTCTGCAGGATGGCGAGATATTCTTCGGTCGTGGGTATCGCGCCTTCCTTCAATGCCTCGTTGAGCAGATCGACTTGCTCGTTATATTCGATCATCGGATCGACGGCGCGCCGCTGCTGCTCGGCCCAATCCCATACCGATTTGGCGTGATCTTCCTCGGCGCGCCAGCGTGCGGCCGCGTCCTCGGCCTGCCGCGCGTCGTCGTTCGCGGCGTTCTCCTGAACTTCGGCACGCGCCGCGATCGCGTTTTTCAGATCGATATTGGCCGTGATCCATGCGCGCAGATTGGCCTGTTGATCTTCGGTCATCGCCTGATACTTCGGATCGGTCACAAGCTCTTTCATCGCGTCGCCCTCGGCGGCGGTCTTGCGATATTCCTCTTGCAGCTTTTCGAGCATGTTCGCGTACTCGTCGACTTCCTTTTTTGCCTTCTTATGCATGGCCGCGTTCTTGTCGAGTTCGCCCGAATAGTTGAGCGTAGCTTTACCGCTCGCCTCGGCGCGCTTGGCGACGATGCCCCAGGCGTTCGATAGCGCGGCCGCTTCTTTCTCGGCGGCGGTCTGGATATGCACGATTTTCGCTATGCGTTCTTCCGTGCCCGCGATAGTTTTCTGCGCGGCGGTCTGCGAATCCGCGATCGCTTTGCCGGCGTTTTTAAAGCCCTCGGCACTGATCGGCTGATTGAGCGCGCGCGCAAAACCCATGATGAGTTGGCCCAGCGCCGTGACCGTGCCGGCGATGCCAACCAGCGTGCCGATCACGGCTTTAGCAACGATCGCGATGCCGGTCAATACCGTGTTCCACGTTGTCCCTTCGGTCTGCGCCTCTTTCATCGCCTCGATGACTTCGTGGAACGCGGGCTGAAGTTCGCGCGCGAGTATCGCGGCCGCGCCTTCGCTCTGCTTGTGAAAGCGTTCGATATCGTCGTTCAGATCCCCCATCGCCGCGGCGGTCTCGTCGCTGACGATCAACCCCATCTTGCGGGCTTCTTCGGTCGCTTTGGCGATGCCTTCCGCACCCTGATTCAGTAGCGGGATCAGCGCTTGGCCCTGCTTGCCAAATAGCGCGGTGGCGACGGCTGCTTTCTCCGCGCCATCCTTGAACCCCGACATTGAGGTTGCGATCTTGTTGAACGCTTCGCTTGGGTCCATCGCGCGCAGCTGCGCCGCGTTCAGACCCAGCGCCTTGAACGCAGCGGCCGCGTCGCTGGCCGGATCGCGCGAATCGAGCAGCGCTTTATTGAGCCCTTTAAAGCTGGTGGTCAGATCGTCGAGACTGACGCCCGCGAAGCCCGCCGCATAATTCAGCCCGCTTATCGCTTCGGTGCTGGTGCCGATGCGCTGCGCGAGCTTTCCCATTGCGTCGGCCTGATCGATCGCGGCCGTGATCTTATCGGCGAAGCCCTTCGCGAAGTTCATCGCGTACTCGGCGCCGGTCATGACCGCCGTGGCCGCCGTCGATTTTTTGATCGCGTCCAGCGCGCTCGTCATTTCCTTCGCGGCTTTGCCTAGATCGGTGCGCAGCCGTGAGACGTCCGCGGCCAGTTCGAAAACGATACTGCCTGCTGATGCCATATCGGTTCCCCTGAGTTTACCTTGCTAGGACGGCCACGCCGCTATTTCAGCTTCGACGCTGAGCACGAGCGGCGCGTCGTCGGCTTGGGCCGGTGCTGCTGGTGCGCGCGCTTCGTTGAGCAGATACCACCAGCACATGAGTTCGTAGCTGCTCATACTTCGACGAACCGCGCCCGCCGTCATATGCAGATGCGATGCGACTGCAAAGACGATGCGCGTGGCGGGCGCGGTCATTCGTTTTTTACTTCGTCTTGATCGAGCCCGTACAAATGCACGATCGCGCGGCGCAGCTTCATCATGTCCATCATGAGTCGGCCCGGTAGCTTCTCGTCGCCGGTGAAGCGCTCGCCGTTTTCGCCTGTGACGGTCTCGACGATTAACCGCTTGATCGCGCGATCCATCATCGCTCGCTTGGCTGCGTCGTCGTCTGTTTCGTTGCGCCGGCCTTCCTCGTAGAGAATCGCCTCGACGCGCTCGAAGCCAACGTCGTGCAGCGTGAGCCGCCCCAAATAGCGTGTAGGTACGACTTCGTCCTGGTTATCGAAGTGGAACGGCGGCGGCGGTTCTTGACTTAGATCGTTCATCGGCTTGGCTCCCTATGCGCCCGGCGCGACGGTGACAGGATTGGCATTGACGGCCGGCTGGGTTTTGCCCGCCACGGTCGCGGAGACGGACGCGGTATAGCTGCCTTCGGCGTTGTAGACATGCGTTGTCGTCTTGGAGCCGACCAGCGTTTCGAGCGCGCTGCCATCTTTCCAGTCGATCGCGTATTTCGCCGCGGCCCCGCCGGTTTCGGTCAGTTGCATATCGACGTGCAAAGGCGAATCGCCGCTCGCGGGCGTGACCGCAACGCTTAGGTTGTACTGCTCGACCGGCTGGCTGCTGTCGGGCGGTTGCGTCAGCACTGGCGCGCCAGTGATCTTCATCGTGCATGAACCCGCCACGGCCTGATCGACGCCGCCTGTTTCGCTGACGCTCTGAACGATCACGGGCAAGGTGCGAACCGCCTTGTTGCGATACACGATTTCGAGCATGCGTTCCTCGCCATCGTCGTATGCGTTCAGAAGTGCGAGATAGTTGGAGTCGGTCGGATCGATGAAAAAATCGAAGGTGAACGAGCCCGGATCACGAAAGCCCACGAGCGAGGTTTTTTCGTCGTCGCATAGTGTCGTCGTGTCGATGCTCGTTGCGGGCGTCTGCTGGATCGAGTAGGTACGCGCGCACAGATCGACGAACGTGCTGAGTGACCACATCGCGAGGTCGGCGAAGTCGACCGTCTCGCCGCTCGCGTCGCTACCATAGAGAGCGGCCGTTTTCGCATCGGTATCGAGGTCTTGAATCACGAATGCCTGATTGTCGATCGACATCCAGCCGCTACCCGTGATATGAATCGGTTCGCCGTTCTTCACCGTGCTGACGTCATCGAGGACGACATAGACCGGTTCGCTGGCGCTCGCGGACACGATCTGACCTGTTGCATAGGCGGCGCTTTCAAGGTCTTCCAGATACATGCGAGTCCCTTGTGCGGAAATAGCTTTTTTCACGGTGTCTCTCCGAATGAGTCGTCCCAAGTGATGACTTGAACCATGCGACGGTTAAGCCGCGTTTCGATTTCGTACAGGCTCTGAGGGTTGTCGAACGTTGGTTGAGGGTCGCACGCGCAAAGCGCAGCCATGACGCGCTGTATATTTGACTTCGCTTCGCGACGCGTGCGCGCGTAGCTGTCGACCTGCCAGAACACTTGGGCGAGACACGCAAAGCCGCACAGCGTGTGTTGCATCTGCGCGGTCACGTCCTGATAGATGATGAAAGGCTCGACGGCATGCGCGGGCGCGATCGGCGTAAATACGCGCCCAGGCATCGCGCTATCGAGCGCGACGAACAGTTCGTCTTCGGTCATGGCATCAAAGTCCGGGCTTGTAGACCACGCCGTTTTTCTTGCACCACGCAAGCATGCGTTTCTGCAAGGCGCGATTGAACGTGCGGCCGGATTCGTCCTGCTTCGCGATCGCAGCCGGGCGCAGCCACGAACGCGCCTGCATCCTGGACGTGCCGAACTCGAGGAAGCGCCCATAGAACGCGTCCTGTCCGTAGGGCTTGCGTACGCCGTTGATTGTCTGCGGGGCTTTCGCTGCCGCGCCGCGCGGCCGCTTAATCGTGACGTTCACACGCGCGGCATAGCCGGTGCGTTTGTACTTGCTGCGCGTGATATGCGAGAACAGCACGCCGCTCGATCGCGGCTTGCCGCCGAACAGCATCAGCACATTAAGCGCCGCCTGATCCATGACGGGCTTCGCCGCGTCGCGCAGACTCCCCGCGAGCATCGAGCGCTGCATTTCTTCGGGCAAGGTCGCGAGGAACGCATCGAGTTCCTTCAGTCCCTTGACTTCGCTGATTGACATCATGGCTGGCCCCCTTGGGTTGCGATGCCGCTGTTGCACATCAGTTGCAGTTCAGACATGCCCTCGTAGCGCGGCAGAACCGCATCGATGTTGTAGATCGTCTGGCCGGTCTTGCGCGCGTGGATGACGCGCCACGTCGAATCGATATCGTCGCGCCAGCGGATGCGGATGCGCGTCGTCACGCCTTCGCGGAACTCCGCTGATAGAAGCCATTCACGTCCGCTGACGGGCTCGACTGCGGCCCATACAGGCGTGCCCTTGTCGATCCAGTCCGTGATGACGGGTTCGCCCGTTTCGTCGTCGATCTGCACGACCGGCGCCTGAAGCTGCACGCGATGACGAAGCGGGCCGCCCGCCATCCCGGTTGTCTTAGTCGCCATCGCTATTCCATCGCCGGATCGCGCCGCTGATGCAGCAGATTGCAAACCGTCCAGGGCAGATAGCCTTGTTCCCACGTCTGCGCTTCGACGCCATCGGGATCGCGCATAAAGATGCCCGCGAGCAGCAGCGTCGCCTGCTTGACGTTGGGCGGCGGCGGGTTCTCGTCGGTGTAGGGCTCTTTCAGCTTCAGATACTGAACGACCGAATCGCTCGCGTTCGTGACCGCAAGCTGGATCGTCAGATCGGGAAAGTCGTCATCGAGCCTGAGCGCCGCGCGCGCTTCGTCGATCGTCACAAGGTCGCCGTTCATGCTGCGGTCCCCCCAACGACGCGCATCGGCGCATCTTTACCGTCGCGCCCGCGCTTGGCCGCCAGCGTCCACGCGTCGCCGCCCGCGTCGGGCTTGGTGTCGGTCGTCGCGTTGCAATGCCAGAGCGAGCCCGCCCACGTCACCACGTCGCCGCATCGATACGTCTCGCCGGCGTGATACACGCCGCGATAGATCATGACGGGCAGCGCGAACGATGCCGTCTCGTGCGCGCCGCTCGCGCGCTCGATATGCACGGTAAAGCTGCGCTCGCTGTCCATCGAGACGAACGTTTTCGCGATGCCATCGACCACGCATGACCAGCCGTGTTCGCCGTGCGTGTTCGCGTGCGCGCGCCAGATGCCGCCCTGATGCTGCGCGAGCGCGCCGCGCGGATAGTCGCGCGCGAAGTCGATCACAGGCAGCACGTCGATTTCGAACGCGTCGCGCCCGGGCTCGCCGTCTCTCGGGATTAAGACCGGACGGATTTCCAGCGCCTTGATGCGCTCGGCAAAGCGTTCGCCCAGTGCATCGATCCCGCCCTGCAGCCGGTCGATCGAACGCCGATCTTCGACGGCCTGTCGAACGTATTCTTCGTGCGCGCGGCGCAGGCTGTCTATCGCCTCGGTATGGTCTTTGACAGGAGCGCTAGTCGTTGTCACGACGGGTTCGCGAGTCTCTAGAGTTTTGAAGCGCTCCCTCATGCCATCTACGCTATTAAGCAAACGATCAACCGTGCGACGGTCTTCGGATGCCTTTCGGTCGTGTGTCTCTTGCGTGCGCCGTAGACTATCGATGGACTCTGTAAGCTCCTTAACAGCAAAACTTGTCGCGTTCAGGACGGATTCTTTAGTCTCAAGTGCTTTCACCCGCTCGCCTATGCCGTCGAAGCTGCTAAGTAATCGATCGAGCGTTCGGCGGTCCTCCGACGCCTGCCGGCCTTGTGTCTCCTGCGTGCGCCGCAGATTGTCGATCGACTCGGTATGGTCCTTGACTGGGGAAATCCGCGAGTTCCCGACAGGTTCCCGAGTCTCAAGCGTCTTGACGCGGTCGTTGATGCCCTCGAAGCTGCTAAGCAAACGATCTAGGGCTCGGCGGTCCTCGGACGCCTGCCGGTCTTGTACTTCCTGCGTGCGGCGCAGATTATCGATGGATTCGGTATGGTCCTTGACAGGAAAGCTCGTCACGTTCACCACAGGTTCACGCGCTTCGGCCCTTTCGAGCGCATCGATGCGCGCGGCGAAGGACGCACAATAGCTTTGGACGTGCAGTCGGATCGCGCGCGCGATTACGCTCAGCAATTCATCGGGGATCCGGGTCACGTCACGCATGGTCGTTATCTCCGGTCAATCCCGCCAGCAGCTTGTCGAGCCAGCGCGCGGCGCGTTCCTGATTGGTGTCGCGGCCGTCCTCGTCGTCGGCGGTAGACTCGGTCGTACCTGCGGGTTGACCGCCCGCGGGCGCGCCGGCGCCCGGTTTCGGCTTGGCGAATGGTTTGTCGCGATCGCGTTCGTCAAGCGCGGCGAGCGAGTAGTTCTGCTGCTGCATGTAGGGCGTGTCGCCGCCTTTCATCGGCCGCAGGTTCAGTTTCTTGCGCGCCTCGTTCGGGGCCACGATGCCTCCGCCGACGGCTTCGGTCAGTGTCTTGACCATTGTCGCGGTATCCATGCGCAACAGGCCGTCGAGGTCGAGTTCCGTCCGGTAGTTGTCGGGCAGCGAAAGCCCTTCATCCATGCAGAGTTCAAACGACTCGATCAGCGATTGCAGGCACTGCGAGTAGTAGTTCTGCGAAAGCGATTCGATGTTGTTGTAAGTTGGAGCTGTGCCGACGCCGATCATGTAGCCGGGGACGTGGAACACCGAACAGACGATTTCGCTCGTCATGCGAAGCTGCTCGATCAGTTGCGCATCGACGGCAGTCATCGTCAGCGGTTCGTATTTCAGGTTGTCGCCCAAGACGGCGATGCGGCCGCGATTTGATCCCCCGTAGTTTTCTTCCCAGCGGTCTTTCAGGCGTTTGGCGGTCTCGTCGCTGATTGCGCCCGGTGCGACCAGAATCCCGCCCGGTTCCGCGCCGTTCTCGAAAAACGCGGCCGAGTCGTTGAGGATTGCGAGCCCCTGACGGACGGCGAGCGCGCACGCGAACAGCGGCGAAGTGCCGACCAGCGGATGGAAAAGACAGTTCATCCGGTCATGAATGATTTCGCTTGCCGGGACGATCGTCTGGCCGTCGCGATCGGGCACAACGCCCGCAAGCTGATCGATGTCGAGTTGGTAATAGACGCCGCCGTCCTCGGTCACGAGCGGACGCACGCGTGACGGGTCGAGCACGTAGAGCGCGACGACAATGCCGCGCTGGTCGCGCTCCTTCAGCACGTAGGTATTGCCGCGTGTCAGTTTCGACATGATCCAGTTCTCGATGAACTGGATATGGTTCTGGTAGCGATTGGGTTTGCGCAGCACGGGCGAGAACGCCGGCGATTGGGTCGGGAGCCAGATTTCGCCGTCTTCTTTCATCAGCCTCACCGCGAGCTTGCCCACGTCTGCGCTGATAAGCGTGATGCAGGCATAGACCGCGTGATACGCAAGGATCGTTTCGGGTCGCACTTCGATGTTTCGTTGCCATGCGCCCGAAAACGACTCGCGCACGATCAGCGGCCACCAGCCGCCCGAGCCGAACGGACCGAGCACGCCGCTTCCCACGGCGTGACCGTCCATCGGCGCGGGCGCTTTCGGGCGCGACGCTCGCGAGAACGTGATATCGAAGCCCAGGAGTCGCATCATTCATCCCCGGTTTCACCCGAGTCCTCGCGCGTGTCAGTCGCGCGCATGTCGCGCCGTTTGTATCCGCTGCGCGATTTTTTTCCGCCTTTCGCGTCGTCGTCGGCCGGCGCGGAGCGCTCAGGAACCGGCTGTCTGGCGCCGCCAGCATTTTCCGGCCGCTCGGCCGCTACGGTTCGCTTCGCCGGTGCGCGGGCGTCTCCAGTGCGTTTCTGGTTCGTTTTTGGGTTCGTCGTCACGTCGTCGTCGAGCGTGATCCGACCGGCCGCCGCGAGCAGCTTCGCATCCTTGTCGTCCATCTCGATTTCGTCGCCGGGCATGTATTGCTTTTTCCCGTAGTTGAAACGGATCTTCGCTTTGACATTCATCGCCTCATCTCCATCGAAAAAAAAGACATCGGCGCGGGACTTTCCGCCGATGTCCTAAACCCGCGTCTGTCGTTCGATCAGCTGCGCGACGTCGTGACGTTGGCCGTATCGCGAGCGGCGACGGGTTCGCCGTTCGTGCCTTCCTCGCCGTCAGTCACGGGCGGCTTCGGGATGATGAAGTTACCGCCATAGCGCGCGCCCGAGATATAGGCGACGGCCTGCGCGCGCCGGCGTTGCCAGTTGATGAAGCGTTCCGCACGCAACGCGATCATGTTGTTCTGCCAGAGGCTGACGAGTTGCGTCGCGCCGGCGACAGGGGCGCTGTCGAGTTGCAGACTTGCTTCGCGCGACGCATCGAGCGCGACGCCGCCATCGTCCGCCAGCAGGATTTCGCTCGGCAGGCACAGCACGATCATGGTCGTGGCCGGATCGCTTTCGCCCGTGCTTGTGTGATGCGGGACGTTCGAGGAAACAACTACCGGGAGGCCGAAGAAAATGCCGCCGTTCATGTTGATGCCGGGGAACTCGGCTTGACCGAGCGCGTTCGATAGCATGCCGATCGACAGCGCCATGATCGGGTCCATGATCCAGTACGCGCCGCGGATCGACATGTTCGCCTGTACGAACATCGCGAACAGCGTGCCGATATCCTGCCGCAGATCGTCGGCAGTCACGCCACTGGCCGGAATGTTCGGTGCGCCGTTCGTGATCGACGCCGGATGAACGTTCGCAACGGCCGCTACAGCCGGATCGATGAACTGTATATCAAGGAACTGCGCGATAGTCGCGATCATGTCGCGCTGGACGATCGCTTCCGCAGACGGGTTCGAGAAGCGCACGAGTTCATCGGTCATGACCACGATGCCGGCCGCTTTGCTGAAACCCAGCGTGACGGTATTGAACGACAGCGCACTGACCGGCTTCGGCGCACCTTCGCCGACCCAGTTCGCCGACGATCCGCTAACCTGCGCGGGCATCTTGATATTGAAGGGTACGCGCCGGAATCCTTGAATCTGGCCCATGATCGTTTCGGGGCGCAGCAGTTCGATGAACTCGCCGGTCATGTTCTGATAATCGACGAGCGGCGCAGCCCAGGCGGGATCGGTCGTCGTGCCCGCGGCGACGGCTGCGCGCAGCACGTGTTCGACCTCCGGTGTGCTGTCGTGCCAGTGGCGCGCGACCTCGACCGCCTGCATGAGGTTGCCTTGCGAGCGCATCAGCGCGATCGCGTAGCGCGTGAACGCTGTGCCTTTCGGCAAGTTGCGCTGCACGGTTACGCTGCGCGCGGGACCGACCGGAACGCCGCCGCGCACGGTCGATGCGCTCGACGTGTCGGTGACGATGATCGGCGACGCGGTACGAACCGCCTGCGCCTCGATCGATTTCAGCCGCGTGATATGGCCGTCGATCGCTTGCAGATCGTCTTGCAGCCCGTCGAATTCTTCCTGCTGGGCGATGTCGAGCGTCGCGCCGGCCTCGGCCGATGCTTCCATGATTTCCACCATGCGCGCGCTCGCGGTGGCGCGGCGCGCTTCGTAGGCCGCGATCTGTTCCTGAATCGAGAATTTCATTTCACGCTCCGGTGAATGGTTTGAATAACGAAGGGTTCGCGAGCGCGCGAAGTGGGGTCATCGTGCAGCCGCACGATATGAGACGCGGGGCGTTCGATCGTCGAGGAACCGTGACCAGACGCGGCCCGTTCCGTGGCGTCGATGCTTCTCACTACGTTGATGGTTGCCTCGCCGTTGGCGGGGATCGTGACGAGCGACAGTTCCAGCCACTCCCACGAGAGGAAGCGCAAGCCGCCGCCGTCGATCATCGAATATTCGAGCGGCCGGAAGCCGATCGAGACGGCGCGGATCAGACCGAGCTTGACCGACTGCCATGCTTCGTCCAGGCGGTCTTTGAGCGAGCCCGGTTCGTCGAGCTTCAGAATGCGCGCCTTGAACGGGATGCCGTCTTTTCCCGGCTTGGCGAACTCGACGTGTCCGACCGGCGCATCGCTGCGGTGCTGCCAGAGCAGCGGCATCGGCAGCGCGTATTTCGCGCCGAGCGGTTCGACCACGTCTTCGTAACGGTCGGGCGTGGGCGTGCTGGCGATGCCTTCGATGTGCCGATCGTCGTCATCAATGCCGCGCACTTCGAGCAGCGTGTAAGCGCGTTCGAGCTTCATATCGACCTCCGTTAGCCGACAAAAAAGATTTGATATTCGGGCTCGCGCTCGTTCTTTCCTTCGAGCAGCAAGGCGACAGCCATAGTCAGCGCCACGAGTCCGTCAATCCGGCCCGTGGCTTTCCGCTTGTTGAAGATGCGGTTGTTCTTCGCGTCCGTCTCCGTGACCGTCGACAACACGTTCCATCTCAGGCACGGGTTGAAGGCGACGCGCAGCTTGCGTTCGAACACAAGCTGTTCCATCTGTTCGATCGAGCGCGGCATCCACAGCCCCGACTCGGCCGCCCTGAAAAACCCCTGTCCATGCGGGATCAGTTTGATGGACAAGCTCTCGTCGTCGAGGTCGCGCTCGAAGTACTTGATGCGATATGGGTCGAACGCGATCCCGCCGATCGCGAATTCTGCATCGAGCGTGGCGAGTCGGCGCACGACGTCTCCGTAATCGACCGCGCGCCCCTTGCTTGCGTGCAGAAAATTCGCTTTCACCCACGCTTCATATGGCACACGGTCATGCTGGGCGCGATCGCGCAGCGTGTCTTTCGGCGTCCAGAACTCGACGAGCGCATCGACACTGCCATCGTCCTGCTCGCACGCGATCGCAAGCGCGGTCAAGTCGCGCGTACCCGACAGATCGAGACCGCCTGCAGTGCGCCGGCCTTTCATGCGTTCGAACAGCGCGTCGCGTTCGCGCTGCGCGTCCTCGACGACCCGCGCCCACTTGGATTCTCCATCCGCTCCGTCCACGCTCGCGGGCTGCGCGATCGGCGGAGCGCCGACTTCGCACTTGCACCACAGATCTGCGCTTATCCAAGGATCGGCCGCATCGACCCACTGACAGAAGTTCAGCCGGCGCACGGTCGATTCGAGCGACGGCATGCCGCGCGCCTGCCGAACCTGCTCGCGCAGATAGTTGTTTTCGATGGTCGAGCCGAGCGACGGATTCGCCTTGATCCAGCACGCCTCGTCATCGAACGGTTCCTCGCCTTCGTCCAGGGCGCAGACATAAGCGAAGTACGCGTCGTCATCGACCATGCCCGACGCGACGCGCGAACCATACTCGTGCTGTTCATAGCAAACCGATGTTCGATCGAAGCCGCTGTTGGTAATCATCAAAATTAGCGGCTGGCGGCGTCCCTTCTTGCCGGCTCGCATGATGTTGATCACGGTCGGACTTTTGTGCTCGTGAACCTCGTCGATCAGTCCGCAGTGCGGGCGCGGTCCGCTCTGGCCGCTGTCGTCCGACGCGATCGGCCGGAAGAACGAACCGGACTTGATGTACGCGATATTCCATACACGGTCGTCGCGCCCGGATAGCGTCGTGCGGGATGCGAGCGCGGGCGACAGCTGCACCATCGCGACGGCATCGCGGAAAAGCACCATCGCCTGATCGCGGCGGGTGGCGGCCGCATAGACTTCGGCGCGCGCCTCGCCGTCGGCGACCAGCATATAAAGCCCAATGCCTGCGGCGAGCGGCGATTTTCCAGAACCCTTGCCGGCCTCGATGTAGACCTCGCGAAAACGTCGCGTATCGTCGTCGCGCTTCCAGCCGAAGATCGAACCGACGACGAACTGTTGCCACGGCAGCAGCGCAAACGGCTTGCCCTCGAATTCGCCGCCGTTCAGATGCAGGACGTCGTGAAAGAAGTCGATCGCACGCTGCGCCGCCTTCAGGTCCCAACGTAGTCCTCGCGCTCGGCCAAACTTCAGATCGCCAATGAAGCGTCGGCACGCGTCGCGCACGTGCGGGCCCGCGACCGACTTACCCGACAACACCGCGCGCGCATACGCGCGCACCGGATCAGAAGTACGTGTCGGCTTTGTTGTGTGGCCCGTCGTCATGCGGATCGACTTCCAGACGCGCGCGGCCCGCGGGCGTCATGCCGAACTCGTTCGCGAAACGCTGCATCAGCATCATCGAACGATTGGCAACGCCGACCAGCGGGTTCTGGATTGCGTTGCCGTTCTTCGTCTTGATCATCAGCGCGGCCGTCAGCTTGTCGCGCGCCTTCATGCGCGCGAGCGCTTCCTCGGCCTCGCGCCAGCGCGCATAGGCTTGGCAATAGGCCGCCAGGACCGCGCCGTCGATCGTCGTCAAGATGCCCGAGACGTGGAGTTCCGGCGTGATGCGCTCCCATTCCTCGAGCGCGTAACCGATCAGATGCGGCGGCGGTTTCGGGATGCCGCGCCGCGGCTTCGGTTCGTTCTTCGGTAGCGGCCGCTTTTCGCGGTTGCCCTCGATGATGCGCAGGGCTGTCGGCTTACGTGGTTGCGGCATGATCTTCCTCGGCGTGTGACGTCGCCTGTTCGATCAGACGTCGAACGTGCGACGCGATCGCCCGCATGAACATCGGCGGGACACAGTTGCCGATCGCCGCCCATCGTTCCTCGAAACTTCCACGCAGCACGAACGCATCAGGAAACGACGCGAGGCGTTTGGCCTCTGCGATCGTTATGCGCCGATGTTCGCTCGGATGGCAAGCCTCGCACGCGCCGCCTGCGCCGCCGTTGCGCAGTAGCGTTGGGCTCGGCTTGTCCGGATCGAGCCGATGCAGCCCATAAAGCTGCTTGTTCGGGTGGTACTTGTCGCCGCTTTCGCCCGGTGCCATGCGGTAGAGCAGACGATGCACGATCCGGTTTTCGCCGAAGCGCGCGACCGCGCATTCTTCGGGCGTGTTGACGAGCCCGTGCCACGCCTCGCGCACGGTCGGCGCGATCGCAAACGGCAGCGGATGCGACGGCTGCGCCACGGGCGCCAGATCGTTCCGGATCCCGACCAGAATCATGCGCGGGCGCATCTGCGGCACGCCGTAGTGTCCCGCGACCAGGATCCGCGCCGACACGCGATAGCCCGCGTCTTTCAGCTGCTTCATGATGTCCGCGAAGATCACACGCATCTTGCCGATGACCATCCCGCGAACGTTCTCCATGACGAACGCTTTCGGTTTGAACGCGCGCAGCAGTCGCAGAAATTCGAGGAACAGTTGATTGCGCCCGTCATCGAACTTGCGCGAACCCGCCGTCGAAAAACCTTGGCAGGGTGGCGAGCCGTCGAACACGTCCAGTTGGCCCGGTACCAGCTTCGCCATGCGCAATGCTTCGTCGTCGGTCAGTGCCGCGATATCGCCCAGGTAGAGCGGCACGTTCGGGAAGTTCGCGCGGAACGACGCGGCCTGTTTCTCGCTCCATTCGACGGCCAGCCTTTCCTCAAAGCCGGCCATCGAATAGCCGAGCGACGAACCGCCACAACCGGCGAACGTCGAAACGACCGTCGGCGCGTTCGGCCCGCGCGGTGCGAGGTGCGCCGCCCATGCCTCGTTCAATCGATCGGGATAGGCCATAGCGTCTTACCTCGGAAACTCATGTCCGCACTCAGGGCACTTGATGAACTTGACGTGATCGGCTGCGGACTCGTCATACTCGACGCCCAAGTCGGGTAGGTTCTTGATCGTCATCGCATCGATTTCGCCGGTCGTGAAACCGGTCAGCGAAAGATCGAACGCGTCGCCCAGTTCAGAAAGTTCCGCGCCCAACATCTCACGATCCCATGATGCGTTTTCGGCCAGGCGGTTGTCCGCGATCACGTACGTTCTGATCTTCGCATCGGACCAGCCGCGCGCGACGATCACGGGCGCGTCGTCGAGACCCAGCCGCAACGCCGCCATGACGCGGCCGTGACCGGCAATGATCGTATTGGTCTCGCTGACGAGAATGGGCTGTGTCCATCCCCACTCACGCATCGAAGCCATGATCTGGGCGATTTGTACGTCCGAATGCAGACGCGCATTACGCGCGTACGGGACGAGCCGCGCGAGCGGACGACGTTCGATGACGGCTGCGGGCCAGGAAGCTGTGTGCGACGATTCTGGTGCGTCTACGCGCGGATCCGCCGCAACTTCTTGCGCGTTATCGGCGCGCTGCGCAATGCGTGGTGTCATTCGACCCCCTATGCCGTGAAAAGCGGCCATAAAAATAAACCAGCGCGCGAGGTGTCCGCAGGCTTCGAAAAAAGTTACAAACCGCCCCCCGGGTCGGCTCCCCGGAGTCGGGCGGCGAGCGATCATCGTTTGCTCGGCGCGGCGGGCGCGACAGGAACGCCGTTCAGGTCGCAGCCCAGGGCGCGCAGCCCGAGGTCGTCGCGGGTCTTGGCCTCGTGACATGACATGCAGAGCGACTGCAGGTTGCTCGGGTGATCGGTCCCGCCTTTGAACAGGGGCAGTACGTGATCGACCTCGTTGGCCTGCGTGACTAGACCGGCATCGAGGCACGCAGCACAGAGCGGATGGGCTCGAAGCTGGCGCATGCGCAGGCGTTGCCACGCACGGCCACGCGTGCGTACCTGCTGGCGCTGCTGATCGTCGGACATCGAACGATCCGGCTCTATGCCACGAGCCGTTGACATGGCTATGGCTGTCCTACTACCGGCACCGGCCAGCAGTGGTTTCTAGAGTGCTGTCCCTCGCTGCAATCACCGAATTCTTCTGCTGGATATCCTCGACCGACATACGATCCGTTACCCAGAATCCGAAGTTGTTCTTCGCCATGCCATAGAACCGCATCTCGATGAGCGACATGCAGCGACGCGCGGCGGGACCTTCGTGGACGCCGACTGTTCCGATCCGATGCTTATCGAACGCGTACACGCTGTTGAACAGTTCGCCGCATTCACCGCACTGGTTACGGTCACCCTTTAGCGACACGCCTTGACGCATTTCACGCGCTTGCTCGATCGAAAGCATGTTCACTCCCTAGCCACCGATCGTCCGCTGAAGCGGACGGTCAGCGGGATTGACGACGCGAACAACCTTAAGGCGGATATCGTCGCCTATCATTACGCAGCAGTTCACGTTCGACGGCAGACGATCTTTCAGCAGCTCGCGAATCTGCTGGGCGTTCACGGTACTCGCGTTCTCGGGCAGCTGAACCACGAGCAAGTCTCCAGGATGGAGGCTCGTGATCTGGATGGCGCTGATGGACGGGAAGCCGAGCAGCTTGAGCAACCACAGACCGAGCACCATATGCGCGACTCCAAAAAAAAGTCCGCTGCCCCAAAGAAGGGAAGCGGACTGATTATCGAGGCAGGCGCACGACGCCTACTTTGCCGAAAGGATAGACACTTTGTCCCAACCGCGCAAGTCACGGCGGTGGTTTAACAGCCGTGGCCCGGTCAAAGCTGTTCAGGATCGGCAGGCGGGAGCGATCTTTTGCCGGTCGACGTTTTCCGACCACCCCTCGAATAGCGCTGCTGCGAAATCCTTATGCGTCGATTGCCTTCGTGGCGGCGTCCGCAGTTCGGTCGGCTGATATGGCAAAATCTGTCGCCATCTCGAAGCAACCGCGAGGCCGCCCGAGACAACATGAGAAATCTGGCTTGCGACGGGGCTCTAATTCCGACGCAACGGCCAATATGAGACTGAAAATGCGCCTGCTACCGTCCGACCCTGATATCGAAACCATCGTCTCGCGTATAAAGAGTGGCGATATCGATCTGCAGCCCGACTTCCAACGTGGAGAGGTGTGGTCTCGCACCAAAAAGCAACGCTTGGTCGACAGCGTTCTTCGCGACTGGCATGTACCTCCAATTCATGTGATCGAGGACGTGCAAACGCGCAAGCAGGAGGTACTCGATGGCCAACAGCGCTTGGTCGCAATCCGTGACTTCATCGACGGCGAGTTCGCCTTGGACGGCGAAATTGAACCGATCGACGAAGACTTGCTCGCTCTTCACGGCTCAAAGTATCGCGATATGCCAGACGTCTGGAAGCGGCGATTCAACCAGTTCACGATCCGTCTTTTTCGCATCGTTGATTACCGTCCTGGCGAACCTGGCGAGTTGTTTTTTAGGCTCAACCAGCCCACAAGCCTTACCGGTGCAGAACAGCGAAATGCGTTTTTCGGCCCTGTCCGTGCGCAGATAAAGGGACTGGTTGAGGCATTAGACGCGTTGGGGCTCGGAAAGGAGTTTCTCGGTTTCTCCAACTCGAGAATGGCTTACGACGATGTGCTATCGCGCGTTGCCTTGTCCTTGGAACGAGGTACCTTGGACGCAAAGGTTAAGTCCTCCGACTTGATCGAGCTATATCGATCAGAGGCTTCGCTTTCGCCCGAGACCACAAGGTTAATCCACGAGGCGTTGGAACTCTTCAGCGATAGCCGAATTTATCGCGGTATGGAGATGAAGTTCAATAAGGCGACCTTCTCAACGTGGCTATTGTTTGCCGCGCGATGCTTGATGCGTGATTACGATTGGTTGACTGCTGAGTTGCTTGGGAAATTCATGGACTACTTCGAGACCGCTCGGTTACTTAGCCCCCTAGGATCTGAACCGATCGCATCGCTGGTGCCGTCCGAATGGTTGTTCAACGTATACAGTAGTCGCTCGACAGCGCGAGTCGCAGACGTCTCGTCCGTGTTGCTACGTGACGCAACTTTATGGCTGACGTTCAACGATTTCATTACGGTACAAGATGGGTCGATCGATCCTCTAGATATCAATTGCCTTCGTTCGGCGTTCACCCACGATGCTTCAACCGGTCAGCCGCTCGAAGACGATACGGTAGCTCGACACTTGGTAGAAAATGGCTGGGGACGTCTGGCATGAATCTGCGCAGAGCTCGGTTCGACGATCATTGGCGGCGCACGTTCGCTCGGGCCTACCCGTCGCGACTAGAAATCCTGAAATTCGAGCGACTCCTTTGCTTAACAGACGGCGAACTTGCGATTCCGGCCGGCATATGTGCCATTGTTGGCGGGAATGGTGTCGGAAAATCCGCTTTGCTTGCGGCGGTTTCAGAACTGCTCGCTGATGCAGAGTTGCCTCTCGGAGTTGGTCATCATGCGCGGCTGCGAAACAGTAAGTTAGAGGGCACCGCAACAGATCAAGTCGGCCGCAAGAACATCTTGGTTCAAGAGGACGCAGAAGGTGTGCGGACACTTGGTGCAGACAAGTTCGAAGCTGAATTCTATTGGCTCGAGCCGTCGTATCTGGTCAATCTGACCCACAAGCAGGTTAACGAGGACGCCGACTTCTCTGAACTGTTAGAGCCACTGAGCCCATCAAAGCTTGATGGCGACGAACTCGAGACGCTATGGTACTTATTGGGCAAAAAGGTAGATGCTTGCTCGATATACGAAATCACCGAGTACGGCGATCTTGACCCTTTCCCGTATTTCATAGTAGAGGCCGGAGGACACCGCTACGGCAGCGAAAGCATGGGTTACGGCGAGCTGTCGCTCCTCTTCGTGCTATGGAAGCTGCGGACGATCGAGAGGAACTCGGTTTTGGTCCTAGAGGAACCTGAAGCGCACGTGTCTCCGCGCTCCCAGCGCGCTCTAATGGATATCTTAGCGAAAGCTTGTGACGAAAAGGGGCTCTCGATAATTCTCACCACACATTCGCCAGCGATCGTCGCGAACTTGCCGGAGAGAAACATCATCTTGGTCTCGAAGAGTGCTCGCGGGACCACGGCGTCCATCGGCCCGACAAAGGCACAGGTGAACGATCTACTCGGCGAAACGACTCGCAAACGTGCTGTCGTTCTCGTGGAGGATAAAGCGGCACATCAGTTCACGATTGCGTTGCTGGGAGCGGTGCGTGTCGACGTTCTTGCACAGGTCGAAGTGCTGCAGGCGGGCGACGCCAGTAAAATCGATTCTGTCCTATCAGCGCTACCAGTATCGAAACAGGGTGCACTGAATGTGATTGGCGTTTATGACGGAGACATGCGCGCGCGCGTAGACGCACGCCACTTCAAGTGGCGTCACGTTTTCTTGCCGGGCGAGATATCGCCCGAACACGTCTTGCGTGATAGCTTGACATCGAAAGAAGACGGACAGGATATATTAGCAGCCGAGTTGCATCGCACGCGCGAGGCGGTCGCGGTTGCGTTAGACGCTGTGGACGGGATGGACGCACATGATTGGTTCACTCAATTACCACTTTCACTTGGCTGTGAGCATTCTGCATTGATGGCGGCATTGACACGAGTCTGGCTTCGCGACAATGAGCAACCAGCGAATACGTTCGTTCAGAGCATTGTGGAAGCAATGAATAGAGCCGACTGATCCGCATGCAGCAGGCTTCGGCGCAAGACCTACTTTCGGGGCACAGTTGTTCCTATTACGATCAGAGGCCAGCGACTCGGCGGCGCGCCTTAGAAAGACGGTGGTTAGCGCAATCCGCTGCATTCGCCGGCCAGCCGGACCACCCGGCTCGCGATAGCTTTCCGGACCAATAGGACAACCCTCAGCGCACGGGCCCGTCAACGACAAAGCTTTATTCGAGTCTGGCAAGTGCGTCGCGTTCGAGCGTGTCGAGTTGGTCATCGAGCGCGCAGCAAAACGCGCCAGCGCAGATGCACACGATGCGCAATCTCACGCAGTCGCCGACCTTCTCTGTAATGCTGGCCTCGGAGCGGGACAGTCGACCGGCGGGAAGCGCGCCACGAGTGGGAGCGAGTCAAGTCGTCGAGACACACGGCACACGACGGCCCCCGAACGGAAAAAGCGCAATCCCGAAGTAAGCGTCCGCTCGTCTGCGAGAGTAAAGCTGGAGGATGTACGCGCCGCCGCTTCGCGTTAGAAGTCCATCGCCATGCATTGGTCGTGACCCTTCTGCACTACCTCGCTGTCAGAAAGACCTTGGAATTCAGGGAATTCGTATACCTGCTTGATGACAGTGTTGTCGACACGTGCATTTGCACGCGTTGCGCCAGACTTGCGAACAAGCGCATAGGCTTCTGCTTCACTATGACCTCTGCTTCGTAGAGACACTGTCGCCGCAAATATGCCCGCAATATGATCGCAGAAGGGGCTTTGCTTTTGAGCCTTAACCAGCGCTTGTTGCAGATACTGGCAATCGAATCGCCGCGAGAAAGCCACTTGCGACGCTTCGCCCTTCATGTAAGACCACGACGCGCCCCTCCCGCCGTCATCGCTTGCCGATATACCATGACTAACTGCAATACCAGCCTGGATCAGCGCGCGCTCTGTATCTCGGAGTGCACCAGTCGACATTGGCGAACACCCGCGAGTGCGCGTATCAACCTCCCACCAAGTGCCATCCCTCGGTGTCGCGATGACGTCGCCCCAGTTCCACTCATGTTTGTTGTCTTGGGCGTGCGCGTGAATGCACGCCGCAATAATGCACAGCGCGAGTGTGGCGATTGATCTTTTCATAAATTCCCCAAATGGTCGGAACACGAACGGCTGAAAAATTTCTGTCGTGCCCCACACGCCACTCGTTAACGGCGGCTCTTCGCTTTTCTTTAGGACGCGACGACGTGAACTCTAAGGCGCAGTTGGTCGGTAAGTTGCAACGACCATCCAACATGCGGATTGGAAACCCTACGACCCGGTTCGGAGCAACCGCGCACTGCACGCAGCCCTCGATGAAGCCGGCCGGATGCATACGCGAGCCGCACGTCGAGCGCAGCTCCGGCAGCGGACATTGGAACGAGCATGTGTCGCCTTCAAAATGTCGTCGTCCGCTTCGGCCCAGATTCTTGCTGTTTCGCATGCTCGAAGAATCACACGGCACCTCCGAGCCGGGAGCACAATCCCTCGCCAATAAAACTGTGCTCGAGCGCAACGATAGCCTCGCGCTCAATTGCGTCGAGTGCTTTATCGAGGCGAGCCGCCTGACGCGCGAGCGCGGACTTGCTCATGCGGGTGCGCCGCGCGATTTCGCGAAGCGACAAGCCGTCACCGTAATGCGCTGGAAGATATCGACGCCAAAGCAAATCCCAGAGAGGATCGGCGAGCGGATCATAGTCGAGCGCGGCGCGGACAATGTCTGGCCTGTAGGCCGAAAAATGCGCGACCAGACCGGACACGCCGATTTGCTTTTCACTGGGAGCTTGGGAAAAGCGCGCGACGACTGCGCACGCTTGGGAAAGCGGCAGTCGGTCGAGCACGGCTTGACGTACGAGCGCGCATTGAGCGCGCGTCTCGAGCCGCGACAGGCCCGAGAAGTCGACCATGCGCGAGGGCTCGCCAATTAGGCGCTTGACCCAATCGGCGTGCATTCGACTACGCGTTGGAGACAGACACGCCACGGTCACGAGTGCGCGGCGAGTCGCACCGGCATCGATGGCAGGCAGATTCGCCAGTCGATAGCTCGTGGCAAGCGCCACATTCACGTCCCGGAAAAGCTCACCGCGCACGATCGTCGGGCTCCTTTAGTTCAAGCGATGTCCTTACCTTCGCCGTCCTCGGCTTCGCCTTCCTCGCGTTCGCGTTCGCGTTGATGTTCGTCCCGCTCGCGTTGGTTGTCGTCACGCTGACGCTGGTTGTCGTCGCGCTGGCGCTGGTTGTCCTCTTGCTGCTTCTGTGTGTCGGGTTGCTGCGCTGGCTGGCTGCCCGGCTGCTGCTGCGCCGGCTGCTGGCCCGGCTGTTGCGGTGCGGTCGTCATGCGGGTTCTCCTTTCGTGGGTTGCGCGGGATTGCGCAATGCTTCGTTCTCGGGCACAGCGGCGACTAGTGCCGTACGTGCGATGCGCGCGCAGTTGCGTAACGTCTCGATCGACTCGTCATTTTCGGCAAGTTCGACGATCAGGCGCAGCGCATCGCGCAAGCGGTCGTTGTCGCTGACAAGGTGGTGGCGAATCGCGTCCAGTCTCACGGTCATCAAAGGTCCTTGTCGGTTCATGATTCAAACGGGTCTGCAATCCAGGGCTGCACGGGCATAGAGTCGAACAGCGACTGCTGCTGCTTGGCGTAGGGGATGCGCGCGATCGTCACTTCGACGCACGCTTCTGGCTTCGGTTCGCCGCGCTCGGCGAGCAGCCGCCACACGAAGCTGTCATCGAAGAACACGCGAGTGTTGAGCGCGTCGAGCAAGATCTTCAAGCTGTTGTCCAGGTCGATGCAGGACACGCCGTTTTCCCATTCGTCGCCGAACTTGCGCATGCGCAGCCGGGCATCCTGTGGCATCTTCGGATGCAACTTCACAGTCAGCGCGACGCGACCGAAAATCGGTTCGCGAATCTTGGCAAGCTTCAGCAGGAACGCGACCTCGCGCCGGTATGCCTTCGCTTCGGCCGACACCACGGTCTGGACGTGACCGTTCACCACATACGAGCGCCAATATCGGTTCGCGCTGACCGGGTACGGAAGCGTCAGCGTCAGCGGCCGATCGAATGCGATCGGCGGCGGCAGATCAGGCGCGCGATGACCGGCCATTTCACGTTGTCCGGATCGGCTCGCCATTGCGATGTGCGCCCGTGCCGAAGGGCAACACACCGCCGACGACCTTGAAATGAACTAGGCGAAGCATCAGCACTGGAACGTCATCGGGCGTGACAACGATTTCCGCACGCGTGACGCCTGCGAGCGCGTCGCCGTTCACGAGCACTACAGGCCGCGCGCCTGCCGAAAGATCCAGCGTGACCATCATGACCGTTCTCCGTCGCGCATGACCGCCGCATAGTGGCCGCAGTGTGACGTATGAACTTCGAGGTCATCAAGCGCGAGCAGATAGGCCGAACTCGCGTGATACCGCGGAAAGGTCGAGTGCAGATAGTCGAACACGGTCTCGATATCGGCGACACGACCTTGCGCCATCAGCGAACGGATCGCGGCGAAGATCATTCCGTCTTGATCGCTCGAAAAGTGATGTGGCATTAGCCACGAGCAATGGCAGATCGACTCATTGCGGCGAAGCAAACAAGCGAGCACGCGCCGTTCGCCACGCGAGCGCAGATCGGTCTCATACGACAGGAGGTCAGTCATTGTTTTCTCCATTGACGATGCGATACAGCCGCACCGGCAGTTCGATCGACAGATCAGCGCCGGCGACGAACTCGCCGCCCATGATCTTCGCCATCTGTTGCAAGCATCCTTGACAGCGTCCGACATCAATACTTAGGGCATCGAGCAAGGTTGTGAACTGTAGGCGCTCGTGCCCGGTCAGCGGATATGGCATATCGCGGAGGCGATTCGCGGCGATTTGGGCGAACAGGCTCATGCTGCAATCTCGTCATCGCTGCCGGGCTCGCGCGATATTTCTTCCTCGCCATAGATATGCGGGCTCGCTATACGTGCCGGCATGTCGAGGCCGTCACTCGCTTTGATGTCGGCTGTGTGATGCGAAGCCTTCCAGTGTCGAATCGCATCCTCGGCAAATGCGATCTGCATCGCGTTAATCGCCTCGCCTCGCTCGGCGCGATCGAGAAGCTGGTACGCCCATTGGATACCATCGGCCCGCGGGCTATTTTTCAGAAATGCAGGATTCCGCATCAAAAGATCCTTGATACGATGAAGCTGCGCTTCGCCTTCAGGCGAGATGGGCGTGCGATGATCGCTGACCGACTGATACGTGTCGAACCGCTGTGGCGCAGGCCGGCATAGCTCCAAAAACTCGGGCAGTGTGGGCGGATACTTTGTTCTAAACAAAGCCGCGATGCCGCGTTTAATGTCGTCGGGCTTCGCGCCGTGGAGCGCTCGACCCCACGTTGATCGAAGCTGATGCACATCGGCATCGCGCCACATGTCCGCAAAACGCGCGCCGTAGATCGTTGTCATGCGATCGAAAATTATGTTGACGACGGACTCAGGGACGGCGTTGGTCGGCCACATAGCGCACCTCCGATGCTTCAACGTCGATGAACTCCCCCGCGTCCACGCCGCTTGACGTACGACCGGTAACCGCTGCGATGAAGGCGCTGTCATGCTCGCGACGAGTGCTGCGCGAGTTTCCGTTCACCGCGAACGTTGTCGGTGGTTCGCTGCCTTCGCGATGCCATTGCCGGGCGGTCTTGATCGCATAGGCCGCGAGGTCCTTGACGCCGTGCCGCGTCTGCGCATCGTCGATCGCATGACCAAATGTCGAAGGGCGAACGCCTTCTGCGACGGCGGCGTCGATGGCGTCCTCGACCTTCGGCGTCAGCGGCAGTCCGCGTTGCTCGACGATCTTTCGCAAAGCAAGCGGCATCTCCTCCGGTCCCGTCTGGCTGCCGCTTGCGCGCGCACGCGAGTTTGACCGATGGGATGGATTAGAACCCTCGGGTATAGGTTTTAAGGTTTTAGGTTTACTTCCTTCCTTTCCCTTCCCTTCCGCTTGTGACTTCCTAAGCATGGCGGGAGACGCGGCGTTCACGCGTGGCCGTCGCGTTTTCAACGCGTCCGCTTTCCCTTGCCTAGTGCGGGTTCCAGAGCGCGCTAAATCGTCAGCGCTAGGCGCATCGAGTTCGGACGGCGGTTCCTTGTTGTTGATCGCTTGGTGATGACGAAAGGTCGGAAGGACACCGAGCTTTTCACCACTGCGCGACGTGTATTCCACGAGAAAGCCGCGCGTTGCTAACGCGTCGAGCACGCGTGAAAAATCCACGTCATCGAACGGCAGAACAGCGGCTTTTAGGGTACGCGGCCGCCATTGGAAGCGGCCTTCGCGATCGGCCTCGGTGAACAGCCCAATGAAGGCGAGACGTAGCGGCAAGCCCGTCTCTTGCTCGGCGTCGAACAGTCCTTCATGAGAAAAGAGTCTGGGCTTCACGGTGCGGATTCGAGCCATGATGGTGGCTGCCTCCTGCAATCAATTGCCACCTAGGAGCGCGGCGTGCCGTGTATGGTGGCGAAGGTGCGTAACTCCTTGCCACCGAAGGGAAGCGGCGCGACCGGCACACCGTTGAACGCTTGCGGTTCTTCGCCCGGGCTTGACTCGCTCGGGTGAGTGATGCGACCTTGCAGGCGCATTGCGATCCACAACCCGACAGCTCGCCCGTTCGTTGCTGGCTCGTCGCGCTCGTGCACCTCTCTCCATGCTCGCTGACGGGTTAAGACGCGCGGCTCCTGTTCCTCGTTCATGATTTTTGCTCCTTCGATTTCCGGCCCGAAATAAGGCAGCGTTCTCGTCGACAGACCGAGTCGATCCACTATCTCGATGGTGTGATATCCAGTAATTTGCGACTCTACTGTCGCAAATGCGGACTCCAAGATTAATCCCCACGAAACGCGCTTTCAAGGTCGCACATTAGAGATAAGTTGATTAACTCTAGGATTTAAGTGTTCGTAACATCAAGCATTATTGAAAGGAAAGAAGGCCATTTCACGCGCCTTAGATGAGCGTTCTACGTGCTTACCCTGAGGTCCCTGCATACGAGGACCATCAGGGCATGTTGACGCTCCATTCGCCATCAGTCTCCCTATATTCCACAAGGGTTTGCGGAATGGTCATCGGGGTAAGCCCTGAGATGGCGCGCAAAAATTGTGTAACAGTGACGGACCGTTCGGATGGAATAATTCGTGCCCAAACAGCGACCATCAGCGCCTGATCTAGGTGCATATCCTTATAAGATGTTCCTTGACGTCGCGAGAAAGTTCGTTTCCCGATCATCCTAGTGGCTGCGAATAAATCACGCTCCTCTATTACAGCCTTACGTTCTCTCCTTGTTCTTGAAGTAACTTCTCAGGAAGCTGTCTCAGCGAAGTTATGAATTCGATAAGTCGCTCGTCGAGAATTATTAAGACGACCCCTTTCTTTTTCAGGCGCAGAGGATTAACTTTCGAACCCTGCACTCTCATTCTCTCTCCGCCGCGCGAATACCCGTGCAGTCCAAATTTAGGCACTGACCAGCTGAAAAAGACCCGATTAGCGGAAGGTCAAAAATGCTCTCGAAATCTTGACCTCGGATACGCGGATGGAACAAGCGTTCCTATTGTGATTCTTTTGGAGAGGTCTCTTCAATGAGGATGCGGACAAGCCTGACCATCGGCGTCGACAGCACGCTCGACGAACTGTTGAGCGCGCGCCTGTATGTCAACGAACTGATCGCGCTTCGAGAGAATCCGCCCGAATTGAAGAAGACCGGACCGCGTCCACGCTCACTCAAGAGGTTGCGCCTGTCCAAGCACCTTCAGAACACTTTGGTCGCCTCGGGACTACACAGTGTTGATGATGTTATCAAGGAGTCCGTTAGAACGCTGATGCACATTCCCGGCCTTGGCAAAAGGTCGGTAGTCGAACTTCAGCACACATTGGCCGAACACGGGCTGGCACTATCGGAGATAGACCCTGATGAATAAGACGGACCGGACCGTATGGCACTCGGAGCGACAACGCGGAATCGGCGGATCCGAATGCGCGGCCGCGCTCGGGCTCGATCCATATATCACGCAGCGCGAACTTTGGGAGCGCAAGCTAGGGCGGCTGCCCGAGGTTGAAGACACCGAGCGCATGGCCGCCGGCCGGCACATCGAGCCAGCGATCGCGGCATGGGCCGCTGAGAAGTACGGCTTCCATTTGCGCATGCGCCATCAATCACTCGTTCATCGAAGTTTCAAGTTCATGCGCGCGAATGTGGATCGTCTTGTGGTCGGTGAACGACGCGGCGTCGAGTTGAAGAACGTTGATCGCCTGATCGTGCAGCGCTCGAAGGAATGGGGCGACGAAGGTTCGAGCGACGTTCCCGAGCGTCACTACCTGCAATGCCAGCACTACATGGAAGTATTGAGCTTCGACGAGTGGGACCTGATCGCGTGCATCGGGGGCAACGAACTTCGCCGCTATCACATTGAGCGCGACGAGCCGCTGATTGAAGAGATCGTCGAACGTGAGCGTTCGTTCTGGGAGATGGTCATCCGCGAAGAGCCGCCGCCGTTTGATTACGACCATCAGAGCACGATCCCGCTGCTCAGGAAGCTCTTTCCCGGCACAAGCGGCGAGACGGTCGCGCTGCCGCCCGATGCGCTCCATTGGCACGGAGTTCTGTCCGAAGCGTCACGCAAGGTCAAGCAATACGAAGCGGTCGTTGACGGCTGCAAAGCGCACCTGCTCGAGCTGCTTGGCGAAGCCGCGATTGGCACGCTGCCCGGCAACAGAGGCGAGTATCGACGCAAGGTCGTCCAGCGCCGCGGCTACACGGTCGAGCCGACTTCGTACATCGATTTCCGTTTCAAGTCCATCAAGGGTGACGCAAATGACGAGTGATATCACGACCATCGAACCGCCAAAGGTGTTCGGTTTGACGCCCGATCTGTTCTCGATGCTCGAACGCATGGCGGGCATGATGGCATCGGCCACCGTCACAGTCCCCGAACATTGTCGCGGCAAACCGGGAAACTGCTTCGCGATCGCTGCGCGCGCTCACGGGTGGGGGATGGACCCATTTGCGCTCGCCGGCAAAACTCATTTGGTCGGTGCCACGCTTGGCTATGAGGCCCAGGTCATCGGTGCTGCGATCAACAACTCGGGCCTGTTGCGCGATCGTTTGAATTTCGAATGGTTCGGCGAGTGGTCGAAGATCCTTGGTCGCTTCGAGACGAAGACCAGTCGCACGAGGAAAAACGAACATGGCGAAGCGCAAACCTATCAGGTGCCGGCATGGACGCCCGACGACGAGGTTGATCTCGGCGTGCGTGTTTGGGCAACGATGAAGGGCGAAGACAAACCGCGCGAGCTTGAAGTGCTGCTGACGCAGGCGCGCGTGCGCAATTCGACGCTGTGGGCCGATGATCCTCGCCAACAACTTGCCTATCTCGCCGAAAAGCGCTGGGGCCGCCTTTACACGCCAGAGGTCATCATGGGCGTTTATACACGCGACGAACTCGAAACGATCCCGCTAGGCGAGCGCGACATGGGTCGCGCCGAGGAGATCAAGCATCCCAGCAGTCAATCGCGCGGCGAGTCAATCCGTGCGAAGCTCCATCCCCGCGTCACGCTTGCAGCGGTCATCAAAGCCATCGACGAATCGACGAGTGGCGAAGCGCTGATTGCGGCCGGCGAGATGGCGAAGCGGCTACCCAACGAGAAAGAGAAAGAGCAGGCGCGCCAGCACTACCAAACGAAGCTCGAAGCCGAACGCGCGAAGTCCGCAAAAGGCACGCTGGGCGAAGTGGGCGAGCAGCTTGCACAGAACACCCCGAAGCGGGCAAACGTTGAGGGCTTCAACGTCACGTTCGCTGAAGTGGCGAGCTCGATGGAAGGCGCGCTGCGTCGGCGCGACAGCGATGCACTCGCGGCTGCGGCGGATCTGATCGCCCAGGTCGACAACGAGCAGCAGCAGATCGAACTTCGCACCATGTTCGAGGGCTTCATGAATGAGTTGCAGGAGACTGATGCGGGGGCTGCGTCTTGACCGAACATCTATACACGCATGGACCAATCGACGAATCGCATCGCAAGTCCATGAACGAGGTCGGCACGATCCTTAGTGAAGTGTTCAAGGGCTGCGGCTTCGCGCTACTCGTGTTCGACTTCAACACGACGAGCGGTCACATGAACTATCTGTCGAACGCGCATCGCGGCGACATGATCCGCGCGCTGCAGGAGTTCATCGATCACAGCCAGTGTGACGGGGGCCGGCCATGAGTGCGCGTTCTGAACGTTACGCGCTGCACTCATGCGCGTGGCCGGGATGCACGGCGCAGGTATCCGCTCGTCATTGGGGGTGCAGCGAGCATTGGTACAGGCTGCCGAACAATATCCGCTCGTGGATCGGTCGCGCGTATCGATACGGCGTCGATCACGACTGTCATCCGACACGACGGTACGCGATCGTGCATCGAGCCGCACTTCAATGGATCGCTCAGCAAGGGGACAAGTCATGATCGATTTCCAGCAAACCGAGCTTCGTATTATTCACGTCACCGTGCGCAGCGAAATCATCGGCGACGACGAACGGCTCGCGATGGACCTGCGCGTTGAGATGGACCTTCCGAATACATGTCTCGACAAACTCGACGACAACTTGCGTCCGTCGCTTTTCCGCACAAACGGCGACGGCGACTTGCTTGGCAAGGATGCCGCGCATATGCCGCATCTGCGCTTCCCGCAACTCGGGCCATTATCGTGGAACGGCTCCATCTCGCCGGTCGGATTCGTTCTGCACCTCGGCACGAAGAGAAACGAATTAAGACTCGCGGACGGGAAGCTCAATAAGCTGCGTCTTGTGCCGCGCGAAGGCGGAACATGCGGGCTCGTCTGGCGCCTACAAGTTCATCCGAGCGAAGACGAAGCGGCGAAGATCATGACCGTATTGAAGCACACGATAAAGGGCACGCTCGATACCAGCGAAGCGTCGCCCGACGGGGAGGTTGACGATGAATGACGATCATCGTCGGTTTTTCGATGCGCGCTCGCTCGATCGTCGCCAGCAGCGAACGCCCCTCGTTGGGCAGCTAATCAGCGGTTTCCTCGCGTCACTCGTGATCGTCGTGCTGTTGCTCGCGACCACAGCCGGAGCATGGGCTATTCTCTACTTGATTCACACGGCACCGTGAAAGAGAGGCCAAGATGGTAACCCGCGAACAGGAACGTCTCGACGATGGGACGCTGACGCATTCTGTTATTACAGGACGAGAGGGAGAAGGCTTTACAGTTACTACCGAAGATGGCCGACCAGCGATTCTTGCAGTCTTCGATCCAGCGACGGGCAAAGTGATCGAGAGTGGCCGCGATCTTGCGGAAGAAATTTGGGACGTGGCTGTCGAGGCGTATCGGCGCTATCTAATCGGAAAGAAGGCCCTGCGGGTCGTGTCGTCACCGCAGGGATTTTTCGGGGAAAAAGAACCGGACTAAACCGCCGTGGCCGGCTCCGATGCGTTGCGCGTTTTGGCCGGCTTGCGGCGCGGCTTCAGCGTCTGATCCGTCTCGACGACGATATCGCGCCGCTCGCCAGTTTTTCGATCGACGTGAAGTTGACGGATTACACCACGCTTGGACGTCAGCCGAAGATAGATTAATTCGTCGCCGTGCCACGTGACTTTCTCGATCTCGATACTCTTGAACGTGTCAGCGACAAGTTGACGGGCTTTAATACGCGCAGCCGGATCAAGCTGTACGACGCCATCGCGAAGCGCCGCCCATATCTCGGCCATCGCAGGGGTCGAGTTACGATGCAACGCCGCAAGCTCGAACTCGACATTTGCGACGCGTGTTTCTTCGCCCTCGAGCCGACGTTGCAGCGAGCGCATCTGCGAGAGCAGCATCGTCGGTGTGTCGTCGCCTGCGACTTCCATCATCTCGAAGAATCGCTTCAGGGCAGCTTCGGTCTTTGCGACCTGTGCGCGCGCGAGCGCAAGCTGACCGTTGAGATTGCGGGTCTTGTCGTGCTGTTCTGCAAAAAGCGACGTGAGGTTCATCTGGTCGCTACAGAAGTCCATGACCGCGCGTTCGACCGGCACAATCGAGACAGAGGGCGCCGTGCAGCGGTCCGTGTTGGAGAATGTTCTGCCGGTGCAGTAGAGGCGCCGATGGCCGTCCTGCGGCAGCCCGTCATCGCGGCGCGATCGATTCATCATGTTCTGGTTCGCCATCGCGCGGCCGCATTTCGTGCAGTACGTCAGACGCATCCCGGTAAGGAAGCTGACGATCTCAGACTTGGTGCCGACGACCCGGCCGCGTTGCTTGCGTAGATACTGCAGTTCAGCGAACTCCGCTTCGGTCATCAAGGGCGGATAGTAGTCGGGCAGTGGGTATTCCGTACCGTCGATCTCGACGACCTTTTCGCCGACCAGCGCGCGGTTTTGGATGATCTCATAGAGGCGGGTCGTGTTGCTCATTCCGCCGTGCTTCACCTTTCCATACTTGTCGGCCTTTTCCGGTGGCAGCGGAATGCCCGCCGCGTGCAACTGATCGAAGCAGCGGCGCAGAGAATAGCCGGCCCGGAAGTAGCCGACCAACGCCATCAACGGCGTGACGAACTCGGGCACGAGCCGGAACTCGTTTGCCTTTTCATCGAACTCGACCCAGCCGGGATTTTTGCCGACAGCGATGCGCTCACGGCTCTTGCCATCGATCCAGTTCTGGCAGCGCTTGTGCGCGGCCGCACGCACGCGTTTGCTTTTCGTCGCGCTTTCCTCGTTGGCACGCAACATGACACCGAGTGCCATGAACAGAATACCCGAGTTCTCTTTGACTGTTTTGAGGCTGTAGCGCATCCCGTCCGACGCGGTGACGACCTCGACGCCGGCGATGACAATGCTGTTCAGTTGGCTTTGCGCGATGATCGGATCGGCGCGCGAAAGGCGGTCCAGCGACTCGACGATCAGCACCGAACCAGCCGGCACCGTGCCGTCGTTGACGGCTTTGAGAAAGACGCCAAGCGCGCCCTGCGTGACGTGTTTTTGGTGAAAGGCGGAGAGACCTTCATCGCGCAGCGTGAGGTTCGTGTCGAGCTCCATGGCATGCTCGCGCGCCCATTTGACGGCATATTCTTCCTGTCGCTCGACGCTCGTTCCGGCTTTCTGGCGAATGTCGCTGAAGCGCAGATAGCTATACACGCGCGCGGTCGCGCCGATTTGCGCTGCCGTCGCCAGCGCTTTCCTTGATCTAGGCATTTAGTGTTCCTCGCTATTTCCGATGAACACAGAGAGTTTACATCGGATTCGCTACGTTACCTCGAACAGAAAATAGCCCGCGAAGAAGATGCCCGCGCCGAGCCCGTACACGGCGTCGCTGAAGCCGAGATCGTTGCGCATCTGCATCTGCGCGAAACCGATGTTGATGCGGTCCAGATACGCCGCCACATAGCACACGAAGAGAAACGGAATCAGGCGCAACGTGATCCGTCGATACGTGGCGTTGACCATCGCGGACGAATGCGGGCTCGCCTCGTCCGGTATCACTGCGCCTTGCAATGCGCCTTCGTTCATCACGCGCTCCCCTCGGCAATGCGCGCCGCCTCGACGCATGTCCGCGGCGGCACGCAGCTATCGTCACTGTTCAAAAGCACGGGCGCAACAGTGCGCCCGTGTCCGGTTCAGCCCTTGACCGACTGCAGATAGTCGACGCAGCGATCGACCGATTCGACATCCGCGAACTTCGCGTCGATATCGAACAGATTCCACTCGACCGCACCCGGCACGCGGTCGCCGATACACTCGCGCACCGCGATCGTGCGAAAGCCTTCCGCGAGGCCGTCGCAGAGCGTCGTGCGCACGCAGGCCGAGGCCGTGACGCCCGTCACGAGAATCGTGTCGACGCCCGCCGCGCGCAGAAAGCCCGCGAGATACGTGCCGTGAAACGAGCTCGCGCGCTTCTTGATCAGCACCTGCTCGCCTTCGATCGGCGCGATGCGCGAATCGATCGCCCAGAGGTTCTCGTCCGATTGCGCGACGATATCCACCGGAATCTTGTTATGCCAGAGGCCCATGTCCGTGTGCGGGTTCTTGCGATCCGTGACCTGATAGCAGGTCGTCACATGAATGACCGGATGACCGTTCGCGCGGCAGGCGGCGAGCAGACGCTGCACGCCGGGAATGATCTGATCGTCGATGTGCTCGCACGTGAACGGGTTGCCCGGCCGGGTCCATGCGTTCGCGAGATCGACGTTGACCAGCGCCGGCTTCTTGCCGAATCCCACGCGCCGCTGAAAACCGCGCTGCTGATAAAGCTCGGTCGCTTCTGCAAAGGCTTGCGCCAACATCTCGTTCAATCCTGCGTTCATTTCTTCAATCTCCGAAAGTTTCTCTGGGACGCTTGTGCCATGTGTGTCGGCAGGGAAACTATAGGTTCGTCATTATTGCGAGTCCAATTACTGTTTGGCCTTGTTTATTACCATCTTCGGTATTAGTTTTCGCGGTCAAACGATGCCGGTTCGAAGGCGTGCGCGCACGGTCAACTCGCCGTGCGCCGTGAGGCAAGCGCGGCGCATCCACGGGATGCCGGATCAGGGTGACACCGTCTGTTCGCAGCCGGGCATCGGGTGTAGCCTCGGAAACGCGTACCCGCCTTGCACAGAAAGGCGACGCGGCCGAAGACAGGAGACGGACTTGCCCAATGCCTTCACCGACTGGACGATCGATCAGGTCCCGACGAACGATCGCACCGACGCCTGGCAGGATGTGCTGAGCCATAGCTACAGGGAGTGGCAGGTGCCGCAACGGCTGCCGGCGCAGTTCTATGCGCGTGTCCGGCAACATGACTTCGCCGGCGCCGGCATCGTCGAGACGATCTGCGACCCGTGCACCGGCGAGCGCACGCGTGGTCAGGTGCGGCGCGACGACGAACTGTATGTGGGCGTGCAACTGACGACCGGCGGCCGCGAGCGGTTCCGGATCGGGGATTCGGGGATCGAGGTGAGCTCCGGCGATCTCGTTGTGTGGACGACCGACCAGGTCGTGCAGTTCGAAGTGCTCGAACGGCTGCACAAGGTCACGCTCATGATTCCCTGGGCACTGATGCGCGAGCGGATGCCGGAGCGCAGGCAGCCGCCATCGGGCGGCAAGATCGAAAGCCGAAGCGGCGTCGGCTCGCTGCTCGCGGTCCACCTGCTCGCCCTGTCGAACCAGATCGAGAGCCTCGATGCGAGCGTGCAAGGCTCCGTGAGCCGGTCCACGCTGGAGCTTCTGGGCATCGCGCTATCGGGTCAGCAACCTTCCGCCACATTCGATGCAAGCGCCGCGATGCTGCGGCGCGTGCAGGACTTCATCCTGCAGCATCTCCACGAAGAAGATCTCAACCCGACGCGCATCGCCGAGGCGAACAGAATCTCGCTTCGCTATCTGCAGATGTTGTTTCAGCGTAGCGACATGACCGTGTCCGGCTATATCCTGAACAGCCGGCTTCACGCGTGCAGGCAGGCGCTGATCGATCCCGCCTTCCGGAGACTTCAGGTCTCCGAGATCGCATTTCGCTGGGGCTTCAATTCGATGAGCCACTTCTGTCGGACCTTCAAGGAGCGCTATGGCGTCTCGCCGACGGACGCGCGGCGCGAAGCGCAGCACGCCGCCGGCGATGCCTAGCAGGCGCTGACGGCTACACGGAGAAGCGGCAAAGCGTTTCGCCCCCGTCGATGCGGACCAGATCGCCGTGAATGTAGCTCGATTCGTCGGACGCGAGAAACACCGCCAGATTCGCAATGTCCTCCACTTCGCCCCAGCGCTTGAGCGGGATCACGTCCGTGAACGCCTTGTCGAAGTCCTTGTCGTCGAATAGCGCGCGCGTGAGCGAGGTTTTCGCATAGGTCGGGCAGATGCCATTCACGCGAATCCTGTCGCGGCCGTACTCGATGGCAAGGCAACGCGTGAGATTCGCCGCGGCGCCCTTCGAGATGTTGTACACCGACTGTTTCGGATGTCCCTGCAGCCCCGCCGTCGAAACGATGTTGACGATGTTGCCGCCCGTGCCCTGTTTGAGAAACACCTTGATCGCTTCCTGACAGCCGAACCAGGTTCCGCGCACATTCACGTCGAAGCACGCGTCGAGATCCTCCAGCGCGAACTCGTGCGCGAGCTTGCCCGCGCGATAGATGCCGGCGTTGTTCACCATCACGTCGAGGCGGCCATACAGGCGCACCGTTTCCCGGACGAGTTGTGCGACCTCGTCCTGCTTCGTGACATTGCACGCAACATATTGCCCATCGCCGCCGGCTTCACGAATGGCGGCCGCCGTGGGCAGTTGCGGATCGGCCTCGAATCCGCCCTGATTCGGCGTCTCGTGAATATCGCTGACGACCACGCTCGCACCTTCGGCGGCGTACGCGAGCGCAATCCCGCGGCCGAAGCCCGAACTCGCGCCGGTCACGATCGCTACTTTTCCATTCAGTCTGTTCATGGCGAACTCATTTGTAGAGAGGCTGGCGGCGCATCCGCCAGCGCGGTGTCAAGCGCACGCGCCTCACGCCGCGAAGGACGTGAAGGTCTGAACGGCGATCTTGCCGTTCCTGATGACGAGCGTATCGGTGGCGAGCGTTACCCACGGCTTCGCCTCCCACGCGAGATAGGCCACGTCGCCGGCCGTGCTCTTGCTCGTGATCCGGAACGCCGGCCAGAAACCGGGATCGGCGCCATCCAGAAACGCCTTGAAAAAGGCGCGAATCTCCATTTGACCGCGATAGGTCTCATCCGGCGTGATGATCGTGGAGGCGTCGTCGTAGTCTTTCAGCAGTTCGTCGAGCCCGAGGGCGAACGCACCGAGATGATGGTCGAACACTTGCAGGGTCGCGTCATCGACCTGTGCTGCGGCATGGCTCATGGCGAATGTCTCCCGTGATGAGTGATGCGCCCGCGACGATCGCGGGCGCGTGCGTCAACCCGCGTACGCGCGTTGCGCTTCGTCCCACGTGACGACGACGATCGGCGAGCCGTCGGGCTTGATGAACGAGAGCGGGCCGAGAAACGTCATGTAGAACTCGCTGTCCACCGGGAAATACGTCTTGTCATGGCGGGCGTTGGCGGATTCGTAGCCATACGCCGGCGCGATGACCGTATCGCCGCCCTGCTCGGTTCCGCCGCGGACGTCCATGCGCCCTTTCGTCAGGAGGTATTCGCCCGGACCGACATGAAAATGGGCATTGAAGGATGACCCGGCGGGGCAATCGAAAATCGCCGTCCATGCGCCCATTTCCGGCGAGGCATGCAGCATCTTCCAGCGGATGCCGCCCTGAGAAAGCGCATCGGGAAACGCCTTCCAGGGGATGTCGTCGAGTTGCACGGCTTCCTCACGAACCTTCGGCTTGATGTCCATCGTCGTCTCCTGAATTCCGCCGCTCCGGCCGGAGGGCGGGTGTTGCGGGGTGAGACAACGATATCGCCATGGACATCGTCAGCGCTTGCCCGAGCGCGCAGGTTCGCTTGCCTTGCAGCGCACGATTCAGAAGCGGCTGCGGATGCCCACGCCGTATGTCACTGCCGACGAAAGCGCGCTCGCCCGTTCCGCGAGGACCGCCGCGTACACATCCGTGCGTCTCGACAGGTTGTAGTCGAAGCCGACGGCAATCGTGCTTCTGCTCGCCTGCGACGCGCCCGACGACTTCGAATGCATGTACGACGCGAGCGCCTTGCCCGCGCCGATCGGCACGGCGAGCCCGAGTTGCACGCCGTTGATCGTCGTGTCCGCGCCGGTGATGTCGTTCGATATGCGCTGATACTGACCGTAGAGCCGCACGACGTTCAGATCGCACAACAACGCGGCCAGCACGGCGGTCTGCCGTGTGTAGCCGGGCGCGATGGTGTCGAGGTCGCCCGGCGTCGTATCGAAAGGCTGACTCTGGAACGCGACGCTCACGGAAAACGGGCCGCCCGAATACGATGCCGAACCGCCCCATTTGTGCGCGTTGCCGTCGCCCGCCTGATTGCCGAGCGCGACCATCACGTCCGCGTTGAAGCCCGCGAGGACAGGCGTGCGGTACAGCACGGCGTTGTTCCACGCATAACCGCCGACGAGCCCTTGCCCGTTCACGCCGAGATAGGTATGCAGCACCATCGGCGAGAAGGTGTACGAATCGACGAACGGATTGAACAGCACGGCCGTGACGAAGTAAGGCGTGACGACGCGTCCGAGATGCACCGTCCCGTAAGGACCGCCGATGCCGACATACGCGCTGCGGCCGAAGAACGGCTCGCCGTCGAAGCTGCCCGCGCGGCCGTTCTGCGGCCGGAAGAAGTCCTCCAGCGTGAAGGTCGCGCGCCAGCCGCCGCCCAGGTCCTCGTTGCCGCGCATGCCCCAGTAGGACGTCGACATGCCGCCCCCGCCCACCGTCCATGCCTGCCCGCTGCCGAGCGGCTTCGACGAACCCATCCACGCATCGACGAGCCCGTACAACTGAACCGACGATTGCGCGTGCGTCGTTTGTGCCTGCCACGCCATCACGAGCGCGGCGGCGATTCTTGTGATTGTCCGCGCGCGCCTCATTTGTCCGACACCTCGCCGCCCTTGCGCGCGAACAGCATCAGCAGCGCGGATGCGAAGCACGGCAGCGCGCCGAAATAGAGCGCGCCTTCTTTCCATGAGCCGCCGTTCGCGAGCAGCGCGGTCACGCCCGCGCTCGCGATCACGGCGCCGATCGGCCCCATCGCCGTGACGATCGCGCCGCCCGTGGCGCGGATCGATGTCGGATAACTTTCGCCGATGAAGAAGAGCGCCGCGGCATACGGCCCGATCAGAAAGAAAAGGCCCGCGCTGTAGAGCGCGACGACGACCGCGAAATCGCTCGGTGCCTGGAGCATCGCGAGAAACGCGAGCGCGCCGAGCGCCCATCCGGCGACGATGGTGTTGCGCCGCCCGAGCCGGTCGCCGATGAAGCCATGCGCAACATAGCCCGCATATCCGACGACATTCGACAGCACGAGCACGACGAGCGAGCTCTGGAACGACAGCCCATGGACCTTCGTGATGACCGTCGTGCCGAGCACGCTGAAGACCTGAATCGTCGACCAGTTGAGCATGAAGCTGAGACCGAGCACGAGCGTCGTGCGCAAGGAGCCGCCACGGAACGCCGCGCCGATGCCGCCGCGCTCGTTCTCATAGTCGATGCCGTGCGCATGGGCGAGGTCGCGCGCCTCGTCCTTGCCGCCCGCGCGCGCCATCTCGACGATGCGCCGATGCAGCAGGAACTGCGGGCTTTCCTTGAGACGCCGCGTCATGAAGAGAATCACGATCGCCGGAAACGCCGCGAAGACGAAACATCCCTGCCAGCCGACGAACGGCAGCAGCACCGCGGTGAGCCCCGCCGCCACGAGTGCGCCGATCGGCCAGCCGCCCTGCACGAGGCTGAAGAAAAGCCCCTTGCGGCGCGCCATGCGCGGGTCGTCGAGCGCCGCGTACATTTCGTTCAAATAGGTCGCGTTGACGGTCTGCTCGGCATAGCCCAGACCCGCGAGCGAGCGCACGAGCACCAGCACCGACTGGCCCGCGTTGCCGGCCGCCGCCGTCAGCCCCGAGCAGAGCGCGGCGCCCGCGACCGTCGTGATCATGCCCGCGCGCCGTCCAAAGCGATCGACGATCGGGCCGACGAGAAACGCGACGACCGCCGAACCGATGGCGACGAGCGTCGCGATCTGCGCCTGCTGCGCCTCGCTCCAGTGATAGTGCAGACCGATCTCGGGCAACAGCGTGCCGAACAGGATGAAGTCGTACACCGCGAAGACCCACGCGAAAAACGCCGTCCAGCTCGCGCGGCTCACGTCGCGCGCATCGACGGGCGGCGGCGCCCAGAATGTCTTCGATACGGCTTCTTCTCGTTTCATGGTCGTTCTCCTGACGCGTTGACGCGCGCCATCGCCGGTATCGATGCCATCGCATCGATACGCATGTCTAATCAATTGGAAAGAAAGGATGCGAGCCGGAGAACCCGGCTCGCGTTCGTCGATGCGTCAGTCGCGCAGCTTCGCGCGCAGCGCCTCCGTCGCCGGCAGGTCGAGCGTGAGATCGGATGTGATCACGACGCCGTATGCGTCGCGCGCGTGGGCGATCGTGCAAAAGTCGTCGAGCACGTCGTCGAGCACCTGTTGCGCGGGTCTTTCGAGCGGATCGCCGTAGCCGCCGCCGCATGGCGCGTAGTACGCCATCGCCTCGCCCGCTTCGAGTGCGACGCCGGAGAACTTCGCGGGCATCGACTTCACATTGCCGTCGCGCGCGACGATCTCCACCTTGCCCACTTGCCCCTGATGACCGCCGAACGCGCCCCAGGGCACGTCTTCATGACGTTCCGATTCGTGCGTCACCGTGCCGCCTTCGAGCAGCCGCTGCGTCTTGACGACACCGATGCCGCCGCGATATTTCCCCGCGCCCGGCAGCACGTCGTCGCGAAGCTCGTAGCGGTCGCACACCATCGGCAGATGCATGCCGAGATCCTCGATCGGATTGTTGCGCGTATTGGCCATCAGGTTGTCGATGCAATCGGGACCATCCGACGCGGGCCGCCCGCCGTATGCGCCTTCGTTCACTTCGAGGAACACCCAGTAATCGCCCACGGGCCGAATGCCCGAGTACGCGGCGAACGACAGCGTGGCCGAATTGCCCGCCGTGGTGCGCTCGGGCAATACCGGCGACAGCGCCTTGATGATCAGGTCGATCATGCGGTTGCACTGCGTGAAGCGCGCTTCTGCCGCGGCCGGGAAGATCGGATTAAAGATCGAGCCTTCGGGCGCCGTCACGCTGATCGGCCTGAACGAGCCTTCGTTCGGCGGCAGCTTCACGTCCATCAGCGCGGTATCCGTGAGAATCGCGCGAAACGCGCAGTAGCACGCCGGTTTCGTCGATCCCTCGAAGGGCACGTTGAAGCCCGTCGGCACCTGATCCGCGGAGCCTGTCAGATCGACTTCCACGCTATCGCCGCGCACCTTCACGCAGACCTTCACAGGCAGGCGCTTGTCGCGATTGAGTCCGTCGTCGTCGAGAAAGCCTTCGGCGCCGTAATCGCCGTCGGGAATCTCGGCGATGCGATTGCGCATCATCGTCTCGGTGTAGTCCATCAGCTGATCGGCGGCGCCGAACACGGTTTCGCGGCCGTATTCGTCGAGCAGTTCCTGCATGCGCCGCGCGCCGAGTTGCGCCGACGCGATCTGCGCGTCGATGTCGTCCTTCGTCTGACGCGCCGTGCGGCTGTTGTAGCCGATGAACTGCCACAACCCGTCATTGCGCCTGCCGCGCTCGTAGAGCTTCACACCGGCGAACAGCATGCCTTCCGCGAACACGTCGGGAATGTCGATGATGAGTCCCGGCGTCGCCGCGCCGATATCGACGTGATGCGCCGTATTGGCTGCGAAGCCCACGAGCTCGCCGCGCCAGAACACCGGCACCGCGATGCACAGATCCGGACTGTGACTCGCGCCGTAGTACGGATGATTGTGGATGACCACATCGCCCTCTTCCCACGTGCCACCTTGCAGGCAGCGAGCAATGCCGCGCAGATACGCGGGAATCGAACCGATATGCAGCGGCGAGCCTTCCGATTCGGTGAGCGTGTTGAAGTTCAGATCGAAGAGCCCCGCTCCGATATCCTGCGACTCGCGAATGATCGACGAGAACGACATGCGGTACAGCACATGCCCCATCTCTTCGGCGATCGTATGCAGCGCCCCGCTGATCACCTGCAAGGTGACGGGATCGACGCGTCCGTTTTCCATGGTCTCTCTCCTGTTACGCCGCCAGACGGTTGATATGGATGTTGCCGTTCGCGACGACCCGTGCGCGATAACCCGGCGGCACGAGCGTCGTCGAATCGCGCTGCACGACGATCGCGGGACCGTCGAGCGTATTGCCGGCGAGAAGAAGGCTGCGGTCGTAACGCGGCGTGTCGTAGGTTTCGCCGTCGTCGAAGGTCGTGCGGCGCACGAACATGAGCGCGCGATCGTCGGGCCTGACCGATCCCGTCGACAAGGGCGGCCATTGCAGCGCGGGCGTCTTCGCCACGCCGATCACGCGCACCGTGACGATTTCCACGTCGACATCGTCGAACGCCCAGCCGTAGTCGCGCTTATGCTGCGCGTGAAAATTCGCCTCGATCCGCCCGACGTTCGCGACACTCACCGCGCCGTCGGGAATGTCCGCGCGCAGTTCGAACCCCTGTCCGTGGTACCGGCATTCGGCGACGCGCACATACTGCTGACGGTAAGCGGGCACGCCATCCGCTTCGAGACGCGCGCGGCATTGCGCCGTCAGTTCGTCGATGACGCCGTTGATCTTCCCGATGTCCGCTTCGGTGACATGATCGAGCACGGTCAGCACCGAGCGCGTGAACTCGTACTGCATGTCCGTGACGAGCAGGCCGATCGCGGCCGTGATGCCCGGCGCAGGCGGCACGATCACTTCACGCGCGCTGACCGCTTCCGCGAGCGCGACGCCGTTCAGCGGCCCCGCGCCGCCGAACGGCAGTAACGCGAAGCGGCGCGGATCGAAGCCCTTCGCCACGGAGTTCGCGCGTATCGCGAGCGACATGTTGGAATTGAGAATGCGGATGATGCCGAGCGCCGCCTCTTTCACGCTCATCCCGAGCGGCCGCGCGATCTTCTCCTCGATTGCGCGATGCGCGAGTTCCGGATCGATCTTCACGCCGCCGCCGAGAAACTGGTCGGGGTCGAGTCGTCCGAGCACCACTTGCGCATCGGTGACGGTCGGCTCCATGCCGCCGCGTCCATAACATGCGGGGCCCGGATCGGCGCCCGCCGAGCGCGGTCCCACGCGAAACGCGCCGCCCTCGTCGATATACGCGATCGAGCCGCCGCCCGCGCCCATCGTCGCCATGTCGATCATCGGCGCGAGCACCGGATAGGCGCCGACGTAGGTATCGCGCGGATTCATGATCTTGACCTGGCCATCGGGAATCGTGCTGAAATCCGCCGACGTGCCGCCGATATCGACCGTGATCACGTCACGCGCATCCGACATCGCGCCGGCCCAGCGGCCGCCCATCACGCCGCCCGCGAGGCCCGACATGAGGATCGACACGGGCCGCTGCGCGCACATCTCGACCGTCGACACGCCGCCGTTCGACTGCATGATGCGCAGATGCGCGTGAATGCCCGCATCGCGCAGCTTGGCTTCGAGGTTGTTCAGATAGAGCGCGGTCTTCGGACCGACGAACGCGTTCATCGCCGTCGTCGAAAAGCGCTCGTACTCGCGAATCACGTTGACCACTTCCGACGAGCACGACACGAAGGCATCGGGCAGCACCGACTGGATCAGCGCCTTCGCGCGGCGCTCGTGCGTGTCGTTGAGAAACGAGTACAGGAAGCACACGATCACCGAGCCGATACCGCGCGCCTTGAAGACATGCGCCGCTTCGAGCACTTCCTGTTCGTTCAGTTCGGCGGCGACGTCGCCGTGCGGCGGCATGACGCGCTCGGTGATCGCGATACGGTTGCGGCGCTTCACGAGCGGATGCGACTGCCAGGGCACGTCGAATTGCAGCGAGAAGTTGTGCGGCCGCTTGTGACGGCCGATATGCAGAATGTCGCGAAAGCCGCGCGTCGTCAGCATGCCGACTTCTGCGCCGTTGTGCTCGATCGTGATGTTGGTGGCGACCGTGGTGCCATGCACGATCATCGAGACATCGGCGGGGCGCACGCCCGCAAGCTCGCAGATTTCCAGCACGCCGCGCAGCACGCCCACCGACTGGTCATGCGGCGTGCTCGCGACCTTGTGGACGAACACGCTTGCACGATCGTTCTTGTCCGTCTTTTCGAGAACCAGATCGGTGAAAGTGCCGCCGACATCGACTCCTATTCCTGCCATGGCCATTTCCCTGTTCGAACCTTGATGAAGCGCCCCCGCTTCGATCGGGTTCGATCGAAGCCGAAGCGCACGTCCGTGCTGCCGCGCAGCGCGAAAGTGGAGGCAGCGAGGGGAATTTGGCCCGCCCAATATTCACATGTCTATTGATATTTCGGGCTCGATTAATAGCAAAGGTGGCAAGAATGCACGAGCGCTTCGCCTGCGCTCAAGCGTGACGGCCGGCCATCACGCCGCCATCGACGGGAAGCACCGTCCCCGTGATCCACGCGGCTTGCGGCGACGCCAGAAACAGGATCGCTTCGGCCACATCGGCGGGCTGGCCGTTGCGTCCGAGCGGATGAAACGCATTGAACGCGGGCAAGGTCTCCTTCACCTGATCGTCGGACATGAACGTGTTGTAGACCGGCGTCTCGACGACAGCCGGCGCGACGGTGTTGATGCGAATGTTCGATGCCGCCAGCTCGATCGCGAGATTGCGCGTCAGTGCGTGCACGCCCGCATTCGCCGCCGAATACGCGGCCGAGGGCGTCGCGCCGATCGCCTGCAGCGCCCAGAGCGAACCGGTCTGCACGATCGCGCCCGCGCCGCGTTGCTGCATCGCTTTCGCGGCTGCCTGCGCCATGAAGAACTTGCCCTTGAGGATGGTGTCGAGGAACCAGTCGTATTCCGCTTCATTCACATCGAGGAACGCTTTCGGCCGAAAGACGCCGGCGTTGTTGATGAGAATATCGACGCCGCTGAAGGCTTGCGTCGCCAGATCGACGAGCGCCGCGGCAGTGGCGGGCTTCGCGATGTCGCCCGCGTGATGGCGCACGTGCGCGCCGGTCGGATCGATTTCGGCCGCGGCCCGACGCAGCTTCGCTTCATCACGCCCGCCGATCACGACGCTTGCGCCCGCCTTGACGAGACGCGCCGCGACCTCTTTACCGATGCCCGATCCGCCTCCGGTGACGATCGCGACCTTGGAAGAAAAACTATGGCTCATGGTTGTTTCCCTGATCCTGATCATGGACAGGCGACACGATGTACGCCTGAATCATGTAATTTTGCTCAGACCGTCTTTCATCTACAAATCAGATAATCTGTGTGTCTCTGATAGAAAAACTTTCCGACATGAAAACCCCTGTCTATCTCAACGCGATGCGCGCGTTCGAAGCAAGCGCGCGGCACCAGAGCTTTTCCGGCGCGGCGGATGAACTGAGCGTGACGCCGGCGGCGGTCGGTCAACTGGTGCGCGGTCTCGAAGACTGGCTCGGCACGTCGCTCTTCGTTCGCGGAACGGGTGGCCGCGCGCGGCTCGTGCCGACCGAAGTCGCCGAGCGTGCGCTGCCGGATATACGCGCGGGCTTCGATCGCCTGTCGCTCGGCCTCGAACGCCTGAAGGAAGGATCGGCGAACGGCGTGCTCACGGTGACGGTCAGTCCCGCGTTCGCCGCCAAATGGCTGCTGCCGCGTATCGAACGTTTTCAGACGGCATGCCCGGACACCGATGTGCGCCTCGACACGAGCCTGAAACTGCTCGACTTTCTTACGCAGGGCATCGATATCGGTGTGCGCTATGGCGCGGGAACCTGGCCGGGACTTACCGCTGAAAAACTGCTGGACGAGGAGATCTATCCCGTCTGTTCGCCCAGGCTATCGAAGCGGACGAAATGGCGCGAGCCGCGCGAACTCGCTCGGGAGACGCTCATTCACGATCTTTCCGTCGACAGTCAGGCGGGCTTCGCGTCCTGGAGCGCGTGGTTCGCGAATGCCGGCGTGCAGAAGGCCGCGGCCAGTCGCGGCATGAAGATCAACAACTCCGCGGCCGTGCTGCAGGCCGCGATCGACGGACAAGGCATCGCGCTCGCGCGCAGCGTGATGGCGCATGACGATATCGCCGCGGGCCGGCTGGTGCGGCTCCTTCCGTCGATCTCGTTCAACTCGTCGCTTGCTTATTACGTGGTCTATCGCCCGGAGCGCGCGAACCTGCCACGGCTCGCCGCCTTCCGCGACTGGCTCATGCGCGAAGCACGCAAGGCACGCGCGCGCTGAAGGGCGACGCTCAGAATCGATGCCGCAAACCGACCGTCGCTTCGACCTGGTTGCTCGTGGACGAAGGCGCCGTGAGACCGTTGATCCATGCGACGCCCAACGGCGAGTTGCTGCCCGCGCTCACGCCTTGCCACACGCCTTGAACATAGACATCGGTGCGTCGCGAGAAGCTGTAGCCGGCCATCGCGCTGACCTGGTTCCAGTGCGGATTTCCGGCGCCCGTGAGGCCGCCCGCGCGCGAATACGTGTACGCGGCGGAAAGTTCGACCGCCGGCGTCAGCGCATAACGCAGATTGCCCTCGAAGTTCTGGACGTGCGTGCTCAGCCCGGTCTGGAACAATTGCGTGAGATTGGTCTGCGTGTAGACGAGGCCCGCCACCGCCGGGCCGAATGCATAGTTCACGCCCGCGCCCCACGTCTGCTGACGGCTCGACAGCGCGCCCAGCGGCACGGCCGTCGTCGTGAGCACGCCTTGCAGCGAGGAGCCCGTCGTATCGGTGACGGCGCCGTTCGCGTTGAGTTGTCCGGGCGTCGCGGCGTCACTGTTGAGCTGCAGGAATCCGGCGCCGAAGTTGAGCGGCCCCCACAGATACGAAATGCCGAGGCTATAAGCGCGATTATTCGAAAAGCCGCCGGCCTGATTGGAAAAACCATACATCGCGCCGAGCTTGAATCCCGCGAAATCCGGGCTCTGGTATTTCACGGCGTTATTGATCTGGAATGAATCGTTGAGGTTATCGATATCGAATGGATGGGCGAAATGCGTGCCGCCATATTCCGTGCCCGTCAATGAAAGCGGCGCGACGAAGTCCACCATGTCGTCGGTCTGACGGCCGAAGGTGAGCACGCCATAATCGCGGCTCGACAGGCCGACGTAGGCCTGTCGATTGAAAATGCGGTTGCTCGATGTGTACTGGCCATCGTTCAGGTTGAAGCCGCTTTCCAGATTGAAGATGGCTTTCAGTCCGCCGCCCAGATCTTCTGCGCCGCGCAAGCCCCATCGGCTGTACTGCACCGGACCGCTTTTCAGCTCCCAATTACTGTGTCCGCTGCCGGTCGGGCCGATCTGATTGTTCGAATAGGTGATGCCCGCGTCGATGAGCCCGTAGAGCGTGACGCTGCTTTGCGCATGGGCCGCGCCGGCGAGCGTGATCATCGTCGTCGCGCCGGTCATAAGCAACTTGTTCATTTGCCAGGGCTCCATCGATGTCGGGAAAGACGCGGTCTGCTTTACCCACTTTATGCGACTGAATCGGTAACCGGCAACCTCAAAATTTCGCGCGGGATCGCAAAGCACGCAAACGCTCAGAAGTCGTGTCGCACGGAGAATTTCATGGCTTTTTCATGCTCGTGATTCACGCCGAGTTGCGGGTTGGCATAAAAATGCCAATCGTCATCGTCGCTCGTGATGTCGTCGCGCGGACGCACCGGAACCGGGATCGAATTCGGTGACGGCGGCAGCGGATAGGCCCGCGCGAGCTGGCTCAGATCGGGATGCACACTCTTGTCGTATTTGGACAGCGTGATGGCATCGAGCGCGTCCGCGGTGCCTTTGAACAGATATCGCGGACGGTGGGGCGTGGCCGCATGAGTGCCCGCGGTCGAGATGATGGCCGGATAGGGAAAGAACAGCACACTCGCCGCGACTCGCTGAATGGGATTCATGCGAGTTTGTTCACTGGCTGATGCGAAGCTGCCGACAAGAAAAGCCACGATGCCGGCGACCCAAAATCTTTGGATATGGCGTGTCATCGAATGCCTGAAAAACGCTACGGTGAGATGAAACTCAGCGTTCTTAAATCATTTTAATTCATTTGACGGCATAAAGGCTGGCAGTGGTTGCCGTAGAGCAACAGCGATTCGCAAATCGTATTCGCGGATTGTGCAGCGAAGCGAAACATCCCGCGCAGCAACAATTTTCAATTGACGCCGCTCAGCACCACACGCCGGAAGAACTGCGCGAGCACATCCTCGGCGAATTGCGCCGGCACCGATTGCGGGTCGGACGAATAGAAGAACTGCACGCCGTCGCACAGCGCGATGAGCCCGAGCGCCATCTGTTCCGGCGGCATCGTGAGCGGCGTGCCGACGCGCTCGGAAAATGCCCTGATGTAATCGGTCGTGGTTTGCCGCAGTTCGCGCATCAGCGCATTGAAGCTCTCGCGGAATTTCGCGTCGCGGCTCGCGTGCAGCTTCGCTTCGACCCACAGCAAAAAGCACGCGTTGTTCTGGTAGCACTCGCTGTAGTACTGCAGAACGCGCGCTTCCATGTCGGCGCGCGAGGCCTCGCCATCTTCGAAGAGCGTGGAAAGGCGCTGCATGATCGTGTCGTGATCGCGCTTGAGCACTTCGAGCAATAGCTCGGCCTTGCTCGAAAAATTCGAATAGAACGCGCCGCGCGTATAGCCCGCGTCGGCCGCCACATCCTCGACGCTCGATGCGCCGAATCCCTTCTGCGTGAAAACCGCCTGCGCAGCGTCGAGCAGACGCTGACGCGTCTGGTCACGGCTCTGCTCGCGGGTGAGACGGACAGGTTTCATGCGCGCAGTGTAGCATCGCGCAGCTTACAAATCCGTCTTTGCATTCGAATACAAGTGTGTATTAGAATTCAGATCGTATTCATGTTCGGGTCGTCGAAACCCTTGCCGGACGGGGCTTTCAGGTCAATGCCATGATCTGCCCCGCTTATGCTCGTTTCTCGAAATTGCCCGCCGGATCGCCCTTTCCCGTGCTTCGCCCATGCGCCGCGCGCCGCTGATTCGAGGCGCGCGGCACCATGCCATTGCGTACGCCGAGGTTCCTGTGAAGCTCCTGCACTCACCCGCGTCGGTCGTGGCGCGCGCGGCATTCGTTCCGATCGTCTGTGTGGCGCTCGTCGCCTGCAAGCGGCATGAAGCGCCCGCTCCCGCGCCGCGCCCGGTCGTCGCCGTCGCGGCGCAAGCCGATGGCCACGCGAACTCATCCAGCCTGCCCGGCCAGATCCAGTCGCGCTATTCGACGCCGCTTTCCTTTCGCATCAACGGCAAGATTCTCGAGCGGCGCGCGCGCCTCGGCGACAGTGTGAAGGCAGGGCAAATCGTCGCCCGGCTCGATCCCGCCGACGCCGAGAAGAACAACGCAAGCGCCCGCGCGCAGCTCGACGCCGCCGAGCATCAGCTTGTCTATGCGAAGCAGCAGCTCGACCGCGACCGCGCACAAGCCGCGGAAAATCTCATCGCGCCGGCGCAGCTCGAACAGACGCAGAACGCCTACGCGTCCGCGCTCGCGCAACGCAATCAGGCGCAGCAGCAGGCGGGACTCTCCGCCGATCAACTGCGCTACGCGACACTCACGGCCGATCACGCGGGCGTCATCACCGCCGAACAGGCCGACACCGGCCAGAACGTTACGTCCGGCCAGGCTGTCTACACGCTCGCCTGGAGCGGCGATATCGACGTGATCTGCGACGTGCCCGAAGCCGCGCTCGGCGCGTTCGCCGTGGGCCGTGAAGCGAGCGTGAAACTCGCGGCTCTGCCGGGGCGGACCTTCAAGGCGCGCGTGCGCGAGCTCTCGCCCGCCGCCGACACGCAAAGCCGCACCTGGCGCGCGAAGCTCACGCTCGAAGCGCCGACGCCGGACGTGCGCCTCGGCATGACGGCGGATATCGCGTTCGCCGCGTCGAATGGCACGAAGGGCGCGTTCACCATTCCATCGACGGCGCTGTTCCACGACAACGGGCAGCCCGCCGTGTGGGTCGTGAAGCAGGGCGACGCGCTCGAACTGAGGCGCGTCGAAGTCGTGCGCTATGGCGAGCGCACGGTGACGCTCGCGGGCGGCATCGAACCGGGCGAGCGCATCGTGTGGCAAGGCGTGCATACGGTGTCCGCGGGCGAGAAAGTGCGCGTCGTCGCGCCGCTGCATCCGGAGGACTTCGCGTCATGAGTGACACGCGCGAAGACGAGAACGCGCATCGTCACGAAGAAGGCCGCTTCAATCTCTCGGCCTGGGCGCTGCGGCATCGCGCACTCGTCGTGTTTCTCATCGCGATGGCGACGATCTTCGGCATCCTCTCGTACACGCGGCTCGCGCAATCCGAAGATCCGCCCTTCACGTTCCGCGTGATGGTCATTCGCACTTTCTGGCCGGGCGCGACCGCGCGTCAGGTGCAGGAGGAAGTGACCGACCGCATCGCGCGCAAGCTCCAGGAAACGCCGTACACGGACTTCATGCGCAGCTATTCGCGCCCCGGTGAATCGCTCATCTTCTTTCAGATGAAGGACTCGGCGCCTGCGAAGGACGTGCCCGAGGAGTGGTATCAGATCCGCAAGAAAGTGGGCGATATCGCCGCGACCTTGCCGCCCGGCGTGCAGGGCCCGTTCTTCAACGACGAATTCGGCGACGTCTACACGAACATCTACGCGCTCGAAGGCGACGGCTTCTCGCCCGCGCAACTGCACGATTACGCCGATGCATTGCGCACGGTTCTGCTGCGCGTGCCGGGCGTCGCGAAGGTCGATTACTTCGGCGATCAGGAAGAGCGCATCTATGTCGAGATTCCCAATACCACGCTCACGCGCCTGAACATCTCGCCGCAGCAGATCGCGCAAGCCATCGACGGACAGAACGCCGTCTCGGCCGCGGGCGTCCTGACCACGCCGAACGATCGCGTGTTCGTGCGTCCGAGCGGTCAGTTCAGAAGCGTCGACGCGCTCGCCGATACGCTCGTCAACGTGAACGGCCGCTCATTCCGGCTCGGCGACATTGCGACGATCAAGCGCGGCTACATCGATCCACCCGCCACGCAGATGCGCTCGGCGGGCACGCCCGTGCTCGGCATCGGCGTCACGATGCAGCCGGGCGAGGACGTCGTGCGTCTCGGCAAGTCGCTCGACGAATCGATGCTCAAGTTGCGCGCGCAACTGCCGGCGGGACTGAAGCTCACCGAAGTCTCCAGCATGCCGCACGCGGTCTCGCATTCCGTCGATGACTTTCTCGAAGCGGTCGCCGAAGCGGTCTTCATCGTGCTGATCGTGAGTCTCGTGTCGCTCGGCGTGCGCACGGGCATGGTGGTCGTGATCTCGATTCCGATCGTGCTCGCCGTCACCGCGCTCTTCATGTATCTGTTCGATATCGGCCTGCACAAGGTCTCGCTCGGTACGCTGATTCTTGCGCTGGGTCTGCTCGTCGATGACGCGATCATCGCCGTCGAGATGATGGCCGTGAAGCTCGAACAAGGCTGGAGCCGCGCGCGCGCCGCAGCATTCGCCTACACGAGCACCGCGTTTCCCATGCTCACCGGCACGCTCGTCACCGTTGCGGGCTTTTTGCCGATCGCGCTCGCGAAATCCAGCACCGGCGAATACACGCGCTCGATCTTCGAAGTCTCGGCGATCGCGCTGATCGCGTCGTGGCTCGCGGCGGTCGTGCTGATTCCGTTGCTCGGCTACAGGCTCCTGCCCGAACGCAAGAAGGAAGCGCATCTGCCCGACGATCACGAGCACGATATCTACGACACGAAGTTCTACGGACGCCTGCGCCGCTGGGTCGGCTGGTGCGTGAAGCGGCGCTTCGTCGTGCTCGCGATCACGGTCGTGCTGTTCGTCATCGCGATGGCCGGTTTTACGCTCGTGCCGCAGCAGTTCTTCCCGAGTTCGGACCGCCCCGAACTGCTGATCGACGTCCGATTGCAGGAAGGCGCGTCGTTTGAAGCAAGCCTGCGCGAAGCGAAGCGGCTCGAAGAAGCGCTGAAGGGCCGCGAGGAAATCGATCATGTGGTGAGCTTCGTCGGCACCGGCGCGCCGCGTTTCTATCTGCCGCTCGATCAGCAATTGCCGACGCCGAACTTCACGCAGTTCGTCGTCACGGCGAAGTCGGTCGAAGCGCGCGAGGCGCTCGCACGCTGGCTCGATCCGATGTTGCGCGAGCGCTTCCCCGCCGTGCGCACGCGTCTTTCGCGGCTGGAAAACGGTCCGCCCGTGGGTTATCCGGTGCAGTTCCGCGTGAGCGGCGATGATATCGGCACGGTGCGTCATATCGCCGAGCAGGTCTCCGCCGACATGCGCGCCGATTCGCGCACGACCAACGTGCAGTTCGACTGGGACGAACCTTCGGAGCGATCGGTGCGCTTCGAGATCGATCAGCAGAAGGCGCGCGATGCGGGCGTCTCGTCGCAGGACGTGGCGAGCTTTCTCGCGATGACGCTGACCGGCACCACGGTTACGCAGTATCGCGAGCGCGACAAGCTGATCAGCGTCGATTTGCGCGCGCCGCGTGCCGAGCGCGTCGATCCTGCGCGGCTCGCCACGCTCGCGATGCCGACGCCGCACGGACCGGTTCCGCTTGGCGCGCTGGGACGCGTGGTCGATACGCTCGAATACGGCGTGATCTGGGAGCGCGACCGTCAGCCGACCATCACCGTGCAATCCGACGTGAAGGGCGACGCGCAAGGCATCGACGTGACGCAGGCCATCGACAAGAAGCTCGACGAGATTCGCCGTGCGCTGCCGGTGGGTTATCGCATCGAAGTGGGCGGACCGGTCGAGGAAAGCGGCAAGGGTCAGGCATCGATCAACGCGCAGATTCCGGTGATGGTGATCGTCGTGCTCACACTTTTGATGATCCAGTTGCAGAGCTTCTCGCGCGTGATGATGGTCGTGCTCACCGCGCCGCTCGGCCTGATCGGCGTGGTCGTGACGCTGCTCGCGTTCGGCAAGCCGTTCGGCTTCGTCGCGATGCTCGGCGTGATCGCGATGTTCGGCATCATCATGCGCAACTCGGTGATTCTCGTCGATCAGATCGAGCAGGACATCGCCTCCGGGCACAAGCGTTTCGATGCGATCATCGGCGCGACCGTGCGGCGTTTCCGGCCGATCACGCTGACTGCCGCCGCCGCCGTGCTCGCGCTGATTCCGCTTCTGCGCAGCAACTTCTTCGGCCCGATGGCGACCGCGCTGATGGGCGGCATCACGAGCGCGACCGTGCTCACCCTCTTCTTTCTGCCCGCGCTCTATGCCGCGTGGTTTCGCGTGAAGCTCGACGAACGCGAAGGAGCATCGTCATGAATCGCCGGCTCTTGATGACTGCGGCGTGCCTCGCGCTCGGCGCATGCGCGTTCGGCCCCGATGGCAAGCCGCCCGCGATGCCGCAGCCCGCGCACTACGGCGCACAGCCGCAGTCGGACGCGAGCGTCACGGCCGAAGGCGCGTCGCAGCGCTTCGTCACGGGCGCCGCGCCCGTGCCCGAATGGTGGAAGCTGTATCGCTCGGATGCGTTGAATGCGCTCGTCGATGAAGGTCTGCGCGCGAGCCCGAATCTCGCGGCGGCGGACAAGAGCCTCGTCGCCGCGCGTGAGCAGTTGCGCGCGCAAGTGGGTTCGTCGCTGTTCCCGCAGATCGACGCGGGCGGCCAGGCGACCCGGCAACGCGGCTTCGGCATTCCCCAGGGCGGCCCGCCGACCGTGCTCTACAACCTTTTCGTCGGCCAGATTCAGGCGCAATACACGTTCGATCTCTTCGGCGCCGCGCGCTTCGCGAATGCAGCGCTCGCCGCGCAGGTCGATCAACAGGCGTTTCAGCTCGATGCCGCGCGTCGCGCGCTCGCGGCGAACATCGTGACGGGCGCGATCGGCGCGGCGGCTTTGCATGCGCAGATCGACGTGACCGAACGCCTCGTCGCGCTCGCCAACGACGATGCACACGATGCCGAACGCCGCTATGCGCTCGGCTCCGCATCGCGCGCAGACATGCTCGGCGCGCAGCAGAACGCGGCCTCGCTCGCATCGCAATTGCCGGGCTTGCGCGCGCAATGGCTCGCGACGCGTCATGCGCTCGCGGTGCTGCTCGGACGCACGCCGGATCGGGCGCCCGACGACCTCGATCTCGCGAGTCTCACGGTGCCACCGGATGTGCCGGTCGTTCTGCCATCCGAACTGCTGCAAACGCGTCCCGACATCGAGGCCGCCGATTCCGCGTTGAAAGCCGCCGCGGCGCAAGTCGGCGTGGCGACGGCGCAGTTGTTCCCGAGTCTTTCGATATCCGCTTCGATGGGCAAAGGCGGCTTCGACTGGCCGACGGCGCTTTCGGGCGCAGGCGCGTTGTGGAGCGTGGGCGCATCGCTGTCGCAGCCGCTCTTTCATGGCGGTGCGCTGCTCGCGCAACGCCGCGCGGCCATCGCCACCTATGACGCCGCCGTCGCCCAGTACAAGCAGACCGTGCTGTCGGCGTTCCAGAACGTCGCAAACACGCTGGCGTCGCTCGAAACCGACAGCGAAGCGCTCGCCTTCGCCGACAGCGCAAGCAGCGCCGCACGCGATGCATCGGCGGATGCGGCGGCACGCGTGCGTCTCGGCGCGATCCCGCCGCGCGCCGCGCGCGGCAGCGAGCAGCAGTACCTCAACGCGCGCCTTTCCACGATCCGCGCGAGCAGCGCGCGCATGAGCGACACCGCCGCGCTGTTTCAGGCGATGGGTTCGCCCGTTGCGCCGGGTTCGAGCGTCGCGCGAGCCGAAAACGAGACGCACAAGTAGCGTCACGACTATCCGCAACCCGAGTTATTTCGATATTTGTTGAAATATCGAAATTCATCGGCTATCGTTGCGGCCATGGACTCGAACCTCGTCGTACGCGCGCTCGGTGCGCTCGCTCATGAATCGCGCCTCGCGATCTTCAGAACCCTGGTGGTCGCCGGCCCCGACGGCATGGCCGCTGGCGAGATCGCGCAGCAAGTCGGGCTCGCGCCGTCGAGCCTGTCGTTTCATCTCAAGGACCTCTCGCACGCCGGGCTCGTGAGCGCGCGGCAAGAAGGCCGCTTTGTCTACTACTCGGCCGACTTCGAGGCCATGACCGGTCTCATCGGCTTCCTGACGGAAAATTGCTGCGCGGCGAGCGGCCCGTCTGATTGTTGCGCCGGCGCGCGACCCGTCGAGTAAGCCGATGAGCACGACGCACGCCACGCGCAATGAGGCCGCGAAGGCCATCGGTTTCTTCGAACGTTATCTGACGGTCTGGGTGCTGCTGTGCATCGTGACCGGCATCGGTCTGGGACACGTTCTTGCCGGGTTCTTTCATGTGATCGGCAGCATGGAGATCGCGCAGGTCAACCTGCCCGTGGGCGTGCTGATCTGGCTGATGATCATTCCGATGCTGGTCAGGATCGATTTCTCCGCACTCGCGCAGGTCGGTCGTCACTGGCGCGGGATCGGCGTGACCTTGCTGGTGAACTGGCTCGTCAAACCCTTTTCGATGGCCCTGCTCGGCTGGATTTTCGTGCGCCACGCATTCGCCGGCTGGCTGCCTGCCGATCAGCTCGACAGCTACATCGCGGGTCTGATTCTGCTCGCGGCCGCGCCCTGTACGGCGATGGTCTTCGTGTGGTCGCAACTGTGCAAGGGCGATCCGTACTTCACGCTCTCGCAAGTCGCGCTCAATGACGCGATCATGATTGTCGCGTTCGCTCCGCTGGTGGCGCTGCTGCTCGGACTATCCTCGATCACGGTGCCGTGGGACACGCTGCTCGTCTCGGTCGGCCTGTACATCATCATCCCTGTCATGCTTGCCCAATGGCTGCGCAGGCGGCTGATGGCTCGCGGCGAAGCCTTCTTCAGTCACACGCTCGCCCGCCTGGGTCCGTGGTCGATCGCCGCGCTGCTCACAACCCTCGTGCTGCTGTTCGGCTTTCAGGGCGAAGCGATCGTCCGACAACCGCTCGTCATTGCGATGCTCGCGGTGCCGATCCTGATCCAGGTGTTCTTCAATTCGGGCCTTGCATACTTGCTGAATCGGCGTCTGGGCGTCGCGCACTGCGTCGCCGGTCCGTCGAGCCTGATCGGCGCGAGCAATTTCTTCGAGCTTGCCGTCGCCACCGCGATCAGCCTGTTCGGCTTTCATTCGGGTGCGGCGCTCGCGACGGTGGTCGGCGTGCTCATCGAAGTGCCGGTCATGCTGCTCGTGGTCGGCGTCGTCAACCGCTCGCAACACTGGTATGAAAACGCCTGACCGTTCGCCACGCCTATGCTTCCGAATCTCCCCAATTTGCATGCCGAGCACATCGACATTCCCGACGGCGAAAAGCTCCAGCCGCGCCCGCCCCGCGCGCATGCACCGCGGATCCTGTTGTTATATGGCTCGTTGCGCCCGACTTCCTACAGCCGCTTTCTGACGCTGGAAGCCGAGCGGCTGTTGCAATTGTTCGGCGCCGAAACACGCGTGTTCGATCCTCACGGCTTGCCGATGGCCGACAGCGTGCCCGCCGATCATCCGAAGGTGGCCGAACTGCGCACGCTCTCGGCGTGGTCGGAGGGACAGGTATGGTGCAGCCCCGAGCGTCACGGCACGCTCTCGTCCGTGTTCAAGAACCAGATCGACTGGCTGCCGCTCGAATCCGCCGGCGTTCGGCCGACGCAGGGCCGCACGCTTGCCGTCATGCAGGTGTGCGGCGGGTCGCAGTCCTTCAACGCGGTGAATGCGCTTCGCGTGCTCGGCCGCTGGATGCGCATGGTGACGATCCCCAATCAGTCCTCCGTCGCCCGAGCGTGGCAGGAATTCGACGAAAACGGCCGGATGAAACCCTCTCCCTATTACGATCGGGTCGTCGACGTGATGGAGGAACTCGTCAAATTCACGCTGCTCGTGCGCGATCGGTCCGACTACCTCACGAGCCGCTATAGCGAACGCAGGGAAGCACGGCCGGGCGAGGCGAGTACGCTTGCCGCAGCCGCCATGAATCACGAAGCAATCGCCGATGCAGGCGCTGAAGAGAGCGAAACGCCGTGATCGCTCACATGTTCACGCGCTCAATCTGAAAGTCCCCGCAGCGCTTGCTCAGGCGCGGCCGATGGTTCCTTGCCGCGCGCCTGCGCGAGCGCGCGGTACGCGAGCGTCGCGCCGGTCATGGCAAGCGCCGTCGGAATCAGGAAGTCGTGACTGAAGCGCGTGAACTCGATCATCAGCACGAGCGCGGTCAGCGGCATCTGCATCTGCGCGCCGAGGAACGCCGCCGCGCCGACGACCGCGAATGCGCCGGACGGCGTGCCTGGCCAGAAGCCGTTCCACACACCGCCGAGCACCACGGCGAGCAATGCGCCGTTGGCCAGACCCGGCGTGAGCAACCCGCCTTGCGCGCCCGCGCGCAGCGAGCTCACTTCGATCGTCACCTTCAGGACCAGCAGCACGGCAGCGAGCGCGATGCTCAGGGAATCGTCGAACGAAAGTCCGGCGGGACCCTTGCCGTTGCCCGCGAGCTGCGGGAAATAGATGACCAATACGCCGATCATCGCGAAGTTCAGGATCGACAGTAGCGGCAGCGCGTAGCCGCGCGCCGCGTTCTTGCGCGCGGCGGTCGTGAGCTTCACGAAGAGCCGCGCGGCGGCGCCGAATATCGGCCCCATGACGAGCGCCCACACGATAAGCTGCGGATTGAGCGCGAAGGCAGGCAGACGATACTGCTGCGCATCGCCCAGCCCGATCCACGCGACGCTCGCGCCGATCGCCGACGTGGCGAAGGCCGCCGCGACGATCGATCCGTCGAACGTGCCGAGCAGCACTTCGAGCACAAAGACCGCGCCGCCGAGCGGCACGTTGTAGACGGCGGCGAGACCGGCGCCCGCCCCGCACGCGACCATGATGCGCGATTGCGCGGGCGTGAGTCCCGCGTAGTGCGCGAGCCAGCACGCCCACAACGAGCCGATCTCGCGCGGCGCGACTTCGCGCCCGAGCGGCGAGCCCATCGCCACGGTGACGATCTGCAGCAGCGCATGCGCGATCGTGCTGCCGGGCGGCATGCGCGGATCGTCGCCATCTACGGCTTCGCGCACGCTCACGAGCGGTTTGCCGAAGCGATGCACGCACCACCAGCCGACGCCCGCGATCACCCCGCACAGCGCCAGCACGATGAAGCGCCGTAACGGCGGTGTGGCCGAGATGCCGCTCAGGAAGCTTTCTCCGCCGGTCAGCGCGTCGAGGTCGTAGCCGAACGCGACGTGCTGAATCGCGTGCAGCAGGAGCGCCAGCGACATGCCGCCGAGCCCCGCGCCCAGGCCGACGAGCGCGGTGACGACGATCAGCTTCGCGGTTGGTGTCGATGTCGGCATCGCGCTCACCTTGAAGGAAAGGCACGGCGTAGCGCGGCTGGGTCGCGCGCGCTATCGCAGGATGCATCGAATTATAGATACGCACGGGCTCGTTTCGATGCCGGAATTTCGCGCGATGACCCACCCACTCGCCGCCCGCGCGTCAGTTCTTCTCCGCCACCACCTGATCGAACGTTCCGCCATCGGCGAAATGCGTCTGCTGCGCCTTTTGCCAGCTTCCGAACATCTGCTCGACGGTGAATGTCTTCAGCGGCCTGAATTCGCTCGCATGCTTCGCGAGCACGTCGGCGTTGCGCGGCCGCAGATGATGCTGCGCGATGATCTCCTGCGCCGCGGGCGTGAACAGGAAGTCGAGATACGCCTGTGCCTCCTTGCGCGTGCCGCGCTTGTCCACCACCTTGTCCACGATCGACACCGGCGGCTCCGCGAGCAGACTCACCGACGGATACACCGCCTCGAAATCCTTCGCGCCCGGACCTGCGCTCATCAGACCGACTTCATTCTCGAACGTCACGAGCACATCGCCGATGCCGCGCTGCGTGAAGGTCGTCGTCGCGCCGCGTCCGCCCGTATCGAGCACGGGCACGTTCCTGAAGACGGCCTTCTCGAAGTCCTGCGCCTGCGCGTCCGATGCGCCCTGCTGCTTCTTGTAGCCCCACGCCGCGAGATACGCGTAGCGCCCGTTACCCGATGTCTTCGGGTTCGCGATCACCACCTGCACGCCGGGCCGCGCGAGGTCGCTCCAGTCCCGGATGTTCTTCGGGTTGCCCTTGTGGACGAGAAACACCATCGTCGTCGTATAGGGCGCGCTGGCGTCCGGCAGACGGCTGCGCCAGTTGGCGGGGACGAGCTGGCCACGCTCGGCGAGCAGGTCGATGTCGTTGGGCTGATTCATCGTCACGACATCCGCCTGCAGCCCCTGTGTCACCGACAACGCCTGCGCGCTCGATGCGCCATGCGACTGCCGCACCGATACCGTCTCGCCGGTCTTCTTCTTGTAATCCGCGACGTAGGCCGCGTCGATGTCCTTGTAGAGTTCGCGCGTCACGTCGTAGGACACGTTGAGCAGCGTCGTGTCCGCCTGCGCGATGCTCGCCGCGATGCCGAGCGCAACGGTGATGACCAGCTTTTTATGGACCGCCATTTTTTCTCCAGAGACAGGGTTCGAACCATACAACGAACAAAGGCCGCCCAAAGGCGGCCATGCTTGCTTCACACATCCTCGCGCTGCGACTTCAACCGTATGCGCGGCGTTGCTCCTCTTCGTATTCCGGCGCGGCACGGCGCGCGAGCGTCTCGACGAAATGCTTCGCGAGCGGCCACGGCCCGAATCCGGCCGATGTATTGATATGCCCCGCATCGCCCAGATTCACGAACGCGCTGTTCCAGCGCTGCGCGAGCGTGCGTGCGTCGTCGAGCGGCATCCACGGATCAGTCTGGCTGCCGACGACGAGCGAAAGCGTATCGAGGCGGCGCGCGGTGAATGCGCCCGCGAAGAGGAACTTCGCGGGACTCGCCGGCGCGACGAACAGCACGCCCTTGACGTTCGCGGCATGCGCATGAAAAGCGCCCGCGTGCGATAGCGCATGCGCCGTCGCGAGACATCCGAAGCTATGCGCCGCGATGACGACAGGCCCCTCGATGCCCGCGAGCACGTCGCGCACGGCGTCGCTCCAGATGGCGAGATTCGGCGTATTCCAGTCGCGTTGCTCGACGCGCCGCGCGCCGGGCATCTCGCGTTCGAGCCAGCTCTGCCAGTGCGCATCCTCGCTGCCGTACAGGCCGGGCACGGTCACGAGCGTGACTGGCGGCAGAGACGAAAAGCCCGACGTTCCTGCGTCCCGCGCGTTGCGCTCATTCATCTTCGATCCTCGCTCGACCCGAACTAGCCAGGCTCCATTCTCGGGCAGCGCGCCGGCGCGGCTAACCAATATTTCGTCATTTGTTTATGGCGATGCCGCCGGGGCACGCCGCTATAATCGCAACTCGAAGCGACCGCCTCCTTCCTGCCCTCTCTCATGCCTACCCGTCGCCCGTCCGTCTCGCTCGATTCACACGTTCCGCTCTACACGCAAATCAAGGACGTGTTGCGCACAGGCATTCTCGATGGCGGCTATCCGCCGATGAGCCGCATGCCCTCCGAAAGCGAGCTGATGGCGATGTATGAGGTCAGCCGCATCACGATCCGCCAGGCGCTCGGCGATCTGCAAAAGGAAGGGCTGATCTTCAAGGTGCATGGCAAGGGCTCATTCGTGTCGCAGCCGAAGGCGTTTCAGAACGTGACCTCGTTGCAGGGTTTCGCGGAGGCGATGTCGGAGAGCGGGCACGAGATCATCAACCGCGTCGTGCAATTTCACATCGCGCCCGCGCCCGCGGAAGTCGCGGCGCAGCTCGGTCTCGCTGAAGGCGCGAGCGTCGTCGAGATTCATCGTGTGCGTCTGCTCAATCGCTCGCCCGTTTCGTACGAAGTGACGTTTCTGCCCGAGGCAATCGGCAAACGCCTGAAGCGCGCGGAACTCGCGACGCGCGACATCTTCCTGATGCTGGAAAACGACTGTGCCATGCCGCTCGGTCACGCGGATCTCGCGATCGACGCCATCGCGGCCGCGCCGGACATCGCGGATGCGCTCGATGTGAAGAAAGGCGCGCCGCTCCTGCGCATCGAGCGCCTCACGCACGATGCCGAGGGCAACCCCGTCGACTTCGAATACCTCTATTTCCGCGGCGATACATTTCAGTATCGGCTGCGCATCGATCGCGAGCGCCCGGCCGCCGGCGCGCCGCGCGTTATTCGAAACAGGCAGAAGCAAAGCAAAAACAATTGATTCCCGCGCGCTTCGCGTGCTTCTAGAATCTGGTCGTAACTTGTCATAACAAGTAAAGATTCCAGATCATGCAGACCCACGAACTCGAATACGACATCGTCGTCGTCGGCGGCGGCACGGCCGGTCCGATGGCCGCCATCAAGGCAAAGCAGCAGGACCCGAGCCTGCGCGTGCTGCTCATCGACAAGGCGCACGTGAAGCGCAGCGGCGCAATCTCGATGGGCATGGACGGCCTGAACAACGCCATCATTCCCGGCCACGCGACGCCCGAGCAGTACACGAAGGAAATCACCGTGGCGAACGACGGCATCGTCAATCAGGCCACGATTTACGCGTACGCGCGCCACAGCTTCACGACGATCGAGGAACTCGACCGTTGGGGCGTGAAGTTCGAGAAGGATCACACCGGCGACTATGCGGTGCGCAAGGTGCATCACATGGGCGCCTACGTGTTGCCGATGCCCGAAGGCCATGATGTCAAGAAGGTGCTGTACCGGCAGTTGAAACGAGCGCGTGTGGAAATCACGAATCGCGTCGTCGCGACGCGCCTGCTGAACGGCCCGAACGGTGAAATCGCGGGCGTGATGGGCTTCGATTGCCGCAGCGCCGACTTCTATGTGATTCGTGCGAAAGCCGTGATCCTCTGCTGCGGCGCCGCCGGTCGACTGGGATTGCCCGCATCGGGTTACCTCATGGGCACCTACGAGAACCCGACCAACGCCGGCGACGGCTACGCGATGGCGTATCACGCGGGCGCGGAACTCTCGAATCTCGAATGCTTCCAGATCAATCCGCTCATCAAGGATTACAACGGTCCGGCGTGCGCATATGTGACGGGTCCGCTCGGCGGCTATACCGCCAATGGCAAGGGCGAGCGCTTCATCGAATGCGATTACTGGAGCGGGCAAATGATGTGGGAGTTCTATCAGGAACTCCAGAGCGGCAACGGCCCGGTGTTCCTGAAACTCGATCATCTCGCGGAAGAAACCATTCAGACGATCGAAACGATCCTGCATACCAACGAGCGGCCCAGCCGCGGACGCTTTCACGCACGACGCGGCAATGACTATCGCACGCGCATGATCGAGATGCATATTTCGGAGATCGGTCTTTGCAGCGGTCACAGCGCATCGGGCGTATGGGTCGACGAGCACGCGCGCACTTCCGTGCAGGGCCTGTACGCAGCGGGCGACATGGCCGCCGTGCCGCATAACTACATGCTCGGCGCGTTCACCTACGGCTGGTTCGCAGGTGTCGATGCGGCCTCGCATGTTGCGGGCCGCGCATTGCCGGCGCTCGATGCAGCGCAGGTCGCGCGCGAACGCGATCGCATTTTCGCGCCGCTGTCGCGCGAACACGGCCTGCCGCCCGCGCAGGTCGAATACAAGCTGCGCCGTTTCGTCAACGACTATCTGCAGCCGCCCAAGGTCACGCGGCGCATGGAGATCGGTCTGCAACGCTTCGCGGAGATTCGCGAGGACATCGAGCGTCTCGCCGCCGCCGATCCGCACGAGCTGATGCGTGCCGCAGAAGTCGCCGCGATTCTCGATTGCGCCGAGATGGCCGCGCGCGCATCGCTCTTTCGCACCGAGAGCCGCTGGGGTCTTTATCACCATCGCGTCGATTATCCCGAGCGCAACGACGACGAATGGTTCTGCCATGCCCATCTGAAGAAAGATGCCACGGGGCGCATGACCTCGTTCAGGAAGCCCGTGGAACCGTACGTGGTTCCCGTCGACGAGTCCGAGCGCGGCGCGTATTCGCGTCTGCGCGTGGCTCGCACATCGCAGCCGGTCGCTGCATAGGAGAGAAGAACATGGCCCTCGTGCCCCGCGAAGCGCGACTGCGCTCAAGCCTCCCCGTGATGATCGACGAAGACAAGTGCATCGCCGACAAGGGCTGCACGGTCTGCATCGACGTCTGCCCGATGGACCTGCTCGCGATCGACCCCGACACCGGCAAGGCCTTCATGAAGTTCGACGAATGCTGGTACTGCATGCCCTGCGAGCGCGATTGTCCGACCAATGCCGTGCATGTCGACATTCCCTATCTTCTTCGATGACAAGGACTCGTCTCATGAAAAGAACGCTATCTTTCGCGCTCATGGCCGCGCTCTTCGCGGGTGCGGCGCACGCGGAAACGATCAGAATCGCCATCGGCACACAGGACACGACGATCAACACCGCGGCAGGCGGCGCCTTGATCCGCGAACTGCATCTGCTCGACAAATACTTGCCGCACGAGGGCAAATACAAGGACGCGCAATACGACATCCAATGGAAGAACTTCACGAGCGGCGCGCCCATCACGAACGAAATGGTCGCGGGCAAGCTCGACTTCGGTTCGATGGCGGATTTCCCCGGCGTGCTGAACGGCGTCGCGAACCAGAAGGCGGGCAAGAGCAGCATCTTCATCAGCGTGCTCTCGGGCAGCGTGCGCGGCAGCGGCAACGGCATCGTCGTGCCGGCGGATTCACCGGCGCAGTCCATTGCCGATCTGAAGGGCAAGACCATTTCGGTCCCGTTCGCCTCGACGGCGCACGGCATGTTGCTGCGCGCCGTCGCCGCGCAAGGATGGGATCCCGAGCGCGACGTGAACATCGTCACGCAAGCACCCGAAGTGGCCGGTCCCGCATTGCAGACGCGCAAGATCGACGCGCATGCCGACTTCGTGCCCTTCGCCGAACTGTTCCCGTATCGCGGCTTCGCGCGAAAGATCTACGACGGCTCGCAGGCCGGATCGGCGACGCTGCACGGCACGCTCGTCGAGAAGGACTATGCGCAGAAGTATCCGGAGGTCGTCGTCGCCTATCTGCGCGCGGCGATCGAAGCGAATCGCCTGCTCGCGGCCGAGCCCGAGAAGTACAGCGAGCTGATTGCGAAGGTGACCGGCATCGAGCCTGAAGTCGATTACCTGTTTCATGGACCGCTCGGCCTGCAGACCCGCGACCTGACGTGGAAGCCCGAATATCGCAAGGCCGTGCAGACTTCGTTCGACACGCTCAAGCTGCTCAAACGCGCGGACGGCGATCTGAACGCGAACACGTTCATCGACGACAGTTACCTGCGCGCCGCCTTCAAGGCCGAACATCTCGACTACGAGGCCGCGCTCAAAAACTATGCGCCGACGCCGCTCGTCGCGAACGACGCGCTGACCGGCAAGCCGATCGCGAAGACGGATCGCGTCGCGCAAATCTGGGTGCGCGGCGAAGCAACGGTGCGCAGCTATGCGTCGCCGGAAGAAGCCGTGCGCGAACTGGCCGCGCTCGAACGCGACGGCAGGCAGGTGCGCGCGTTCTACGCGCAGGATCGCGAAAGCGGCATCAAGCTGCTCGGCAATCAGGCATGGTTTGCACGGACCGGCGACGGCCAGTTGAACGCGTTCCTGTTGAAGGACCGCGCGCAAGCCTGGGCAAGCGCGCACAGCGGACAGGTGCTCGATTTCGCCGCCGCGCGCCAGCCGACCGCGCTCGCCAACCGCTGAGGCGATCATGGCGACGCTCGCATACTCCACGCCATCGCTGCTGCAATCACGCGTCGCGCGCGCCGGCGTGCAGTGGGCGTCACTCGCGTCGTGCCTCGTGCTCTGGCATCTCGCGACGACGCATCACTGGAACCTCGGCATCGTCACGTTCGAGAATGTGCCGACGCCCGCCGATACGCTCGCGGCCATCGTCGATCTCGTGCACTCGCCCAAGCTGCTTGCGGATCTCGCGAGCAGCGTGAGACGCATCGCGGCGGGCTATCTCGCGGCCGCGATGAGCGGCGTCGCGTTCGGACTCGCAATCGGCCGCTCGCAATGGACGCGTCTTGCGCTGCTCACGCCGCTCGAAGTCTTGCGGCCGATACCGGCCGTTGCATGGATACCGCTCGCGATCCTGATGTTTCCTTCCTCCGAAATGTCGATGATCTTCATCACGTTCACCGGCGCGTTCTTTCCGATCCTGCTCGGCACGATTCACGGCGTCGAAGGCGTCGAGCCGCGGCTCGTATCGTCGGCGCGCAGTCTCGGCGCGGGCCGTCGCGTGATCCTGCGTGAGGTGATCCTGCCGGGTGCGGCGCCCGCGATCGTCACCGGTCTCGCCATCGGCATGGGCACGTCATGGTTCTGTCTCGTGACCGCCGAAATGATCTCGGGACAATTCGGCATCGGTTACTACACGTGGCAGTCGTACACGGTGCAACGCTATCCCGATGTCGTCGTCGGCATGTTGCTGATCGGTCTTCTCGGCATGGGGAGCAGCGCGCTCGTGCGCATCGCCGGCACGCGTCTCACGCCGTGGCTCGCGGCAGGGAGGCGTCGATGAGCGCGGGCCGCATCGATCTCGAAGCACTCGGTATCACGCTGGGCGAAGGCGCGAGCGCATTCACCGCCGTGCGCGACGTGAACGCGGTCATCGAACCGGGCGAATTCGTCTGCATTCTCGGGCCGTCGGGATGCGGCAAGTCGACCTTGCTCGCCGCGCTGGCGGGACACGTCACGCCGAACTCGGGGCGCGCGACGCTCGATGGCCGACCCATCGACGGACCGCATCCCGAGCGCGGCATGGTGTTTCAGCAGCACACGCTGCTGCCGTGGCGCAAGACGCTCGATAACGTCGCGTTCGGTCTGAAGATGCGCGGTGTGGGCAAGCGCGAGCGGCATCGCCGTGCGCGCGCGTTGCTGGATCGTGTCGGGCTCGGTGCGTTCGCGGATCGTTATCCCGCGCAACTGTCGGGCGGCATGCAACAACGCGCGGAGATTGCGCGCGCGATGCTCAACGAGCCACGCGTGCTGTTGATGGACGAGCCCTTCGGCGCGCTCGACGCGCAGACACGCGCGATGATGCAATCGCTTCTGCTCGACGTGTGGAGCGAACGCCGGCCGACCGTCGTGTTCGTCACGCACGATATCGACGAAGCGCTCTTCCTCGCCGATCGCATTCTCGTGATGAGCCGTAGTCCGGGCACGGTGCTCGAAGAACTGCGCGTGCCGTTCGCGCGTCCGCGTGAACGCGAGCTCGTCATGGAGCCAGCGTTCGTCGCGTTGAAGCGCCGTTGTCTCGCGTTGCTCAGGCATCAGCTTGCGGGCACGTCCATCACGTCGAACGACGCGCCCGCGCGCATCGACATCTCACACTCGGTCTTTTCATGACGCATACCCATCCCCTTTTCGATGCCATTGACGATAATGCGCTCGCCGCGCGCTTCATCGATGACGACGCCGCCGTGCGGCGCCTTGCCGTGATCGAAGCCGCCGATCTCGAAGACGAAGCGTGGCTGCCTTTTCTCGCCCATGCACTGCGTCACGACGCGGATGCGGATGTGCGTCGCACGGCTGCGCAACGTCTCGGCGCGTGGGACACGGACGAAGCCGTCGATGCGCTGTGCGCCGCGCTCGCCGACAGCGATACGGGCACGCGCGAAGCCGCCGCCGAAAGCCTCACGGCGTTGAAGGATCCCGTTGCGGGCGCTCGCCTGCTGCCCCATTTCGCCACCGCCGATGCGTTCACGCGCGCCGCGCTGCTGCGCGCACTGCGTGAGTTGCGCTTGCCCGAAGCGGCCGGGCCCGCGTTGACGGCGCTGGCGGATGCATCGCCGGTCGTGAGGCGCGAAGCGGTCGGCGTCCTCGGATGGCTGCGTCATACGCATGCTCTCGAACACCTGACGCAGCTCGCGCGCGCCGATACATCGGTCGATGTGCGGCACGTCGCTGTCGGCGCGCTCGGCTTCGCCACGGACGACAGCGTGCTCGCAACGTTGACGCACGCGCTGTCGGACGAAGAATGGCGCGTACGGGAAGAAGCTGCCGCGACGCTCGGCAAGCTGCGTCTCGTTGCGGCGCGCAGCGCGCTCGAAAGCGCGCTCGCCGACGACTACTGGCAAGTCACGTTGCAGGCGGCGCGCGCGCTCGGGCGATTGCGCGATGCCGCAAGCACGCATGCCGTGTCGGAATTGCTGACCTTTCCGATCAGCAACGTGCGCAAGGAAGCGGCGCTCGCGCTCGGCGAACTCGGCAATATCGATGCGCTTGCCGTCCTCGAAGCGGCACTCGGTGACGGCGATCCGGAAGTGCGCAAGGCCGCGCGTATCGCGATTGCGCAGATCGGCGAGCGGTGCGCGTCATAGCGCGCTGGTGAGTGATCTCATCTCGGCAAAAAGGTCGGACTTGCCTTCGAAGCCGATGCCCGGAAGGTCCGGCATCGTGATGTGACCATTCTCCACCTTGACGCCGTCAGGGAAGCCACCGTAGGGCTGGAACAGATCGGGATACGATTCGTTGCCGCCAAGCCCCAGACCCGCAGCGATGTTCAGCGACATCTGGTGGCCTCCGTGCGGAATGCAGCGGCTCGGCGACCAGCCATGCTGACGCAGCATGTCGAGCGTACGGAGATACTCCACCAGACCGTAGCTCAGTGCGCAGTCGAACTGGAGCCAGTCGCGATCGGGACGCATGCCGCCGTAACGGATGAGGTTGCGGGCGTCCTGCATCGAGAACAGGTCTTCGCCCGTCGCCATCGGCTTGTCGTAGTAGTTGCGCAGCGTGGCCTGCAGCTCGAAGTCGAGCGGGTCGCCCGGTTCCTCGTACCAGAACAGGTCGTATTGCGAAAGCGCCTTCGCATATTTGATCGCCGTATCCAGGTCGAAACGGCCGTTCGCATCGACGGCGAGCTTCTGTCCGTCCTGAAGCACGCTCAGAATGGAATCGATGCGACGAAGATCTTCGTCGAGCGACGCACCGCCAATTTTCTTTTTCACGACCGTATAACCACGGTCGATGTAGCTGCGCATTTCGTCCTTCAGTTTCTCGTGATCTTGCCCGGGGTAGTAGTAGCCACCCGCTGCGTACACGAAAATCTTGCGATTCGGATTGCCGTCGCCGTAACGGTCGGCGAGCAACTGGAACAACGGCTTGCCTTCGATCTTGGCGACGGCATCCCACACCGCCATGTCGATCGTGCCGATGGCGACCGAGCGCTCGCCGTGGCCGCCGGGCTTTTCGTTCGTGAACATCGTCGCCCAGATCTTGTGCGGGTCGAGATTGTTGCCGGTGTCGTCCACCAGTGCGGCCGGGTCCGCTTCGAGGATGCGGGGAATGAAACGCTCACGCATCAGCTTGCCCTGCCCATAGCGGCCATTGGAGTTGAAGCCATAACCGACGACCGGCTTGCCATCCCGAATGACGTCGGTCACGACCGCGACGAGGCTCAGCGTCATCTTGCTGAAGTCGATATAGGCGTTGCGGATCGGGGAACTGATAGGAATGGTCTTTTCGCGGATTTCAACGATTCTCACGGCACTGTCTCCTGAGTTTTCTGAAAGAAGGTCTTGCTGCGTGTCATTGCAATGTGGATGTAGCTTATCCGCAAAAGACGCTGCTACACTGCACTCACTTTCATTTCATTTTTCACTAAAAGTGAATTCCGAGTCCGCTTCCGATTTCGAGTTTTTCATCCTCCTTGCGAAGCTGAAGAGCCTTTCCGGGGCGGCACGCGCACTCGACCTGTCTCCGCCTGCCGCGACGAAGCGGCTCGGCGTTATCGAGGGGCGGCTCGGCGCGCGTCTCGTCAACCGGACGACGCGCAGTGTCAGCCTCACGCCCGAGGGTGAAACGTACCTGCGATACGCGTCCCAGATCGTCGGGCAGGTGCGTGAGATGGAAGAGGCGATTTCCGGCGCGAAGCGCGACCCGCAAGGACTTCTGCGCATCAACGCGACACTCGGGTTCGGCAGGACGGCCATTGCGCCGCTGGTCTCGGAGTTCGCGAAGCGTTTCCCGAGCGTCGAGGTTCAGTTCGAAGTGACGGATCGCCCTGTCGACCTGGTCGAGGGCGCGTTCGACATGGCGATCAGGTTCGGCGAGTTGCCGGACAGTCGCCTGAGCGCACGGCGCATCATGAGCAACCGCCGCTTCCTGTGCGCGTCACCGAAGTATCTCGAGAAATACGGCACGCCGGAGCGCGTCGAGGATCTGGCTCAGCATCGGTGCATCATTCATCGCCAGAACGACGACGCGTACGGTGTGTGGCGCTATATCGTCAACGATCACACCGAGGCCATCAAGGTCAAAGGGGCGCTGTCGAGCAACGATGGCGACATCGTGCTTCGCTGGGCGCTCGAAGGCCACGGGATTCTGATTCGTTCCGAATGGGACCTGGCGAAGTATTTGCAGAGTGGACGGCTCAGTCTCGTGCTGCCGAACACCGTGCTTCCTTCCGCGGACCTGTTCGTCTATTACCCTCGGCAGCGGAATCAGACAGCCCGCGCCCGTGCGTTCATAGATTTCCTGGTCAACCGGTTCCAGGCGCCATTCACGCCGGTCGACGCGGGCGCCGAGGTCCGCGACAAGAGGAAGCGCAGTGCAAAGAGAAGCACCTGAACCCGCGTCCGTGGCGGCGAAAGAAGTGCCTACCTGGCGTCGTTGTACACCGTCGCGCGTGACACGCCCAAATGCTGCGCGACCGTCTCCATCGAGCGACGCAATTCCAGAAACCCTTCTTCTTTCAGCGCCTGCATCAGCGCTCTGCGCTGGTCCGTGCGGAGCGCCTGCGGCGTGGTCGCGAGGCTGATCGCAAATTTGTCGATCCGCTCGCGAAGCGATTTTGCGTTCGACGGATCAAGCGTCTCCTTGATGACATCGTCCTTTGACATCGAGAACTGCTCCAGCAACGTCGCGATGCTGCGAAAGAGCGTCACGTCGACATTCAGGCAGAGCGCGGCGAAATAGTGCCCCTCCGAATCCTTGATCCCGATGGAAGTGCTCTTGGCCTGACGCCCATCCGCGAATCGATTCGCGTAGTTCGCGAGCACTTGAGGATAGTCGTCGTCCCCGAGGCGCGCGAGGCCGAGTTCGGTCGCCGGATCGCCGACGCTGCGCCCCGAGAGATTGTTGTGAATCGCGAGAATGGCGTTCTTCGGCGTGCGAAGGTCGTGGACCACGACTTCCGTAAAAGGCGCCAGCGTTTCGCCGAGCCCTGCTGCGATCTGCCTGACCTGCTCGAGGATTGCCTGCTGCTCGCTGGTGTGTTTCCGTTTTGCCATCTTGGACGATTCATCGAAATTTGGCGTTATTGTACAGCGCGTGGTGCACGCAGGCCCGATCTTGACGTTTTGTACAAAACTAGACATACTTTCATAAAAACTCGGCCATTTTCTCCCTGGAGCACGACCATGCCGGCAGATGCGCAGCGCCCTCCTCTCGACCCGGACACACTCCCTTCCTATGCCGACGTCGAAGCCGCCGCCTCCCGCATCGCGGGCGTGGCGCATCGTACGCCGGTACAAACCTCGCGAACGCTGAACGACATGACCGGCGCCGAAGTTTTCTTCAAGTGTGAAAACTTCCAGCGCATGGGCGCGTTCAAGTTTCGCGGTGCATTCAATGCGCTCTCGAAGTTTTCGCCCGCGCAGAGAAAGGCTGGCGTGGTCGCGTTTTCGTCCGGCAATCATGCTCAGGGGATTGCCCTTTCCGCGCAGATTCTCGGCATTCCCGCCACCATCGTGATGCCGCACGACGCCCCCGCAACCAAGGTCGCTGCAACGAAGGGATATGGCGCGACTGTCGTTTCGTTCGACCGTTACACCGAAGACCGTGAAGCCATCGGCCGCCGGCTTGCCGAAGAGAAGGGGCTCACGTTGATTCCCCCGTACGATCACCCCGACATCCTGTCCGGACAGGGCACCGCAGCGAAGGAACTGTTCGAGGAAGTGGGCGCGCTGGATTTTCTGTTCGTGCCCCTGGGCGGAGGCGGCCTTCTGTCCGGCACCGCGCTCTCGACTCGCGCGCTCGCGCCGCAGTGTGTGCTGTACGGTGTCGAACCAGAGGCGGGCAACGACGGGCAGCAGTCATTCAAGCGCGGCGAAATCGTGCATATCGACACGCCGAAGACCATCGCGGACGGCGCGCAGACCCAGCATCTCGGCAACTACACGTTCGGCATCATCAGGCGCGACGTGGATGACATCCTCACTGCCTCAGATGCGGATCTGGTGGATGCAATGAAGTTTTTCGCCTCCCGCATGAAGATGATCGTGGAACCAACGGGATGCCTCGGACTGGCTGCCGCGCTCAAACTGAAGGCGTCTGTCAAAGGGAAGCGCGTCGGTGTCATCGTCAGTGGCGGCAATGTCGACCTGGCGCGGTTCTGTTCTCTGACGGCGGCATAGACATCATGCCGACCGTATTCGAAACGCTGACAGCGTTGCTCGAACGCGAAAGAGCCCGATACCGCGTCGTCGAGCATCCCGCCGAGGGGCGGTGCGACCTGGTCGCGGCCATGCGCGGAACGGCGCCGGGACAAGGCGCGAAGGCCATGCTCTGCAAGAGCAAAGCCGACGACCAGGCGCTCGTCCTCGCCATCCTTCCCGGCGACAAGAAGCTGGATTTCCGGAAAGTCGCGGCGGCGGCGGGCATCAGGAAGGCGACACTCGCGTCACCCGATGAAGCGCAGCGCGAGACGGGATGCGCCATTGGCGCGATTCCTCCCTTCTCGCTCTCGCCGTCCATCAAGCTGATCGTCGATCCGAACCTCGTCGAAAACTTCGAAGAGATTGCCTTCAATGCCGGCCGTCTCGACAGGTCGATGATTCTGGATTCGGCCGACTACTTGCGAATTGCCAGGCCGCTTCTTCATTCACTCTGCGCCTGAGCAGCGCCGCGCCGCGCCGCGTTAGAGTCAACGCACGAGGCAAGGCTTCTTGTTGTCGAACTTCCAGTTCGGGATCAGATACTGCATCGCGACGCCGTCATCGCGCGCGCCGAGGCCGTGCTGCTGATACAGCGCGTGCGCCTTCTCCACTTCGTCCATATCCAGCTCGACGCCCAGCCCCGGCACTTCCGGCACCTTCACCTTGCCACCGACGATCTGCAGCGGATCGCGCGTGAGACGCTGGCCGTCCTGCCAGATCCAGTGCGTGTCGATCGCCGTGATCTTGCCCGGCGCGGCGGCGGCGACGTGCGTGAACATCGCGAGCGACACATCGAAGTGATTGTTCGAGTGCGAGCCCCACGTGAGGCCCCAGTCGTTGCACATCTGCGCGACGCGCACCGAGCCCTGCATTGTCCAGAAATGCGGATCGGCGAGCGGGATGTCGACCGATTGCAACTGGATCGCGTGGCCCATCTGACGCCAGTCGGTCGCGATCATGTTGGTCGCCGTCGGCAGGCCGGTCGCGCGACGGAATTCCGCCATCACTTCGCGGCCCGAATAGCCGTTTTCCGCGCCGCACGGATCTTCCGCGTAGGCGAGTACGTCGTGCTTGTCGCGGCACAGGCGGATCGCTTCGGCGAGCGACCACGCGCCGTTCGGATCGAGCGTCACGCGCGCTTCGGGGAAGCGTTCCGCGAGCGCGGTCGCGGCTTCCATTTCCGCGTCGCCGGCGAGCACGCCGCCCTTCAGCTTGAAGTCGTTGAAGCCGTAGCGCGCCTGCGCCGCTTCCGCGAGACGCACGACCGCTTCGGGCGTCAGCGCGACTTCGGTGCGCAGGCGTTCCCAGTCGTCGCGGCCATCCGCGCCGGACGTGTATTGCAGATCCGTCTTGTTGCGATCGCCCACGTAGAACAGATAGCCGAGCATTTCCACTTCATCGCGCTGCTGCCCTTCGCCGAGCAGCGCCGCGACCGGCACGCCCAGATGCTGGCCGAGCAGGTCGAGCAGCGCGGCTTCGAGCGCCGTCACCGCGTGAATGGTCGTGCGCAGATCGAAGGTCTGCAGGCCGCGGCCGCCCGCGTCGCGATCGGCGAACCGCGTGCGCACCTTGTTGAGCACCGCCTGCATGTTGCCGATCGATTGCCCGACGACGATCGCGCGCGCATCGTCGATCGTCTTGCGGATGGCCTCGCCGCCCGGCACTTCGCCGACGCCCCGGTTGCCCGCGCTGTCCGTGAGGATCACGATATTGCGAGTGAAGAACGGGCCATGCGCGCCGGAGAGATTCATGAGCATGCTGTCGCGGCCGGCGACCGGCACGACGCGCAGTTCGGTGACTTTCGGGGTGGAATCGGGTTTCGTGGACATGAGCGTGATCCTGTGAGTTGATGAGGGACGTAGAGCGAATGCGAGCTCGCCATGTTCATTGAAGTCAGGCAGCGCGCTTCTTGAGTTCGAAGCGCTGAATCTTGCCGACGACGAACAGATAACAGACGATCGCGATCAACGCGTTCGCGCTGACGAACACGAGCGCCGCTGCGAACGATCCCGTGCCCTGCACGAGATAGCCGATGACGATCGGCGTCGTGATGCCCGCCGTGTTGCCGAAGGTGTTGAAGAGCGCCGCGCACAGGCCGCTCGCTTCCTTCGGCGCGGTATCCGATACGACCGCCCAGCCGAGCGCGCCGATGCCCTTGCCGAAGAACGCCGCCGCCATGATGCCGACGACGAGCCACTGGTTATCGACGTAATTGCACGCGATCATGCAGGTGGAAAGCAACAGGCCGACGACGATCGGCACCTTGCGCGCGGTCGACGTCGAGAAGCCACGCTTCATCATGCGATCCGACACGACGCCGCCGAGCACGCCGCCGAGAAAACCCGCGATCGCGGGAATCGACGCGACGAACCCCGCCTTGAGAATCGACATGTGGCGTTCCTGCACGAGGTAGATCGGGAACCACGTCAGGAAGAAGTAGGTGAGCGTCGTGATGCAGTACTGCGCGATGAACACGCCGAGCATCATGCGGCTCTTGAGCAGTTGCGCGAAGACGGCGCGGCCGTGGGTGCTTGTGTCCTTCGCGTGCGCCTGCGCCGCGCGCCGTTCCTTCGCGAGCTGCTTGTCTTCGAGATCGACCATCGCGCCGTTGTCGGCGATATAGCGCACTTCGGCGTCGTTGGCGAGCGGATGCTGGCGCGGCGCATAGATCGTCTTGAGCCAGATGCCGGTGATGACCACGCCGAGCGCACCCATCGCGAAGTACACGTTGGGCCAGCCGTATTCGTGCGTGATCCAGCCCATGATCGGCGTGAACAGCACGGCGGCGAAATATTGCGACGAGTTGAAGATCGCCGATGCCGTGCCGCGTTCCGCCGTCGGGAACCAGGTGGCGGTCAGGCGCGAGTTGCCGGGAAACGCGGGCGCCTCGGCCGCGCCGACCAGAAAGCGCAGCGCAAAGAGCGTGACGATCGCGATCCCCACGGGCAGCGAGGCGACGAAGCCCTGCAGCGCCGTGAGCACCGACCAGAAGAAGATGCTGCACGCATAGACGCGCTTGGAGCCGAAGCGGTCGAGCAGCCAGCCGCCCGGAATCTGCGCGATCACATACGCCCACGCGAACGACGAGAAGATGTAGCCCATCGCGACCGGTGAAACGCCCAGCGAGTGCTGGATCGATGAGCCGGTGATGGACAGCGTCGCACGGTCGGCGTAATTGACCGTCGTCACGAGAAAGAGCATGAAAACGATGAGAAACCGCGCCCGGCTGCGCCCCGCGTAACCGCCTGCGATGCCGTCCGGCGTCGCCGCCATGCTGCCAGGCCCATTCTTCTGAGCAATCGCCTCCCGGGCCCGCTGCACGCCGTTCTCCATCATCGTCTCCGTGGTTGTGTGATGTCCCATGGCTTCGCAGCTTATGTTAGCGCAAACATTCAGTGAATTCGGGTTTTCCCGCGACGAATTGATACGATGTCATATATCACTGCATCGCTTATGACTTGCTGACCGTATCGATAAAATGGACACAAAATGGAGTCGAAATGGATGAGCGCTACACGCCGCCCGCGAGCCGGTCGAATCAGACGAACGAGAGCGTGACGCTCGAAGATGTCGCACGCCTCGCCGGCGTCACGGCGATGACCGTATCGCGCACGCTGAAGCGGCCCGAGCTGGTGCGCGAAGAGACGCGGCAGCGCGTGCTGGATGCCGTGCGCGCGACCGGCTATGTGCCGAACATGCTGGCGGGCGCGCTGGCGACGAACAAGAGTCATCTCGTCGCCCTGCTGCTGCCCACGATCGCGACGTCCATCTTCACGGACATGGTGCAAGCGATGATGTCGACGCTCGCCGCGTCCGGCTATCAGACGCTGCTCGGCCTGACCGACTACCTGCGTGAACGCGAAGAACAGCTCGTCGAGACCTTGCTCGGCCGCCGGCCCGACGCGATCGTGCTGACCGGCACCGATCATTCGCAGGTCACGCGCGAGCGCTTGCTGAAAACGAACGTGCCGATCGTGGAGATATGGGATCTGACCGACGACCCTATCGACATGCTGATCGGTTTCTCGCACGAAGCCGTGGGCAGCGCGGTTGCGCGTCATCTGCTGGAGAAGGACTATCGGCGCTTCGCCGTCTTGTCCGCCGACGATCCACGCGGCTTGCGCCGCAGCCGGAGCGTCATCGAGGAGTTGAAGCGGCACGGCGTGGACGATGTGCCGATGCACGTGCTTCCCGCGCCCGCCACGCTGCAAACCGGGCGCGAAGGCTTCGTGCGCATTCTGGAAGGCGAATTGCCCGATGTGATCGTGTGCAGCACCGACACGCTTGCGCAAGGCATTCTCGCGGAAGCGGCGAAGCGCGGCATGCGCATTCCGCAGGACGTCGCGGTGATGGGCTTCGGCGACCTCAGCACCGCGGCGCATGTGCATCCGGCGTTGTCCACGGTCCGCATCGACGGGGCCGCCATCGGCCGGCTGGCTGCCGACGCGCTGTTGCGCCGCCTCGAGCAAAAACAGGCATCGACCACCGTCTTGCGACTCGATACGGGCTTCCAGATCATCGACAGAGAAAGCGCCTGACGCCACGGACAGGCGCGAACTCCCCTCACAGGATCAGGGTAAACAACCATCGCCGAAGCGCTTTCAAATAGTTGGTGTACGGAGTATATTTCCAATCACACTGACATGCTGAGGAATGGAGAAGACAACATGCAATTTCATCTGAACGGTTTCCGTGCCGGCGATCCGATGATCGAACCGGCGGCCGAGGGCGCGCCTCGGGTCGACATGCCCGATACGGTCGACGTGCTCATCGTCGGAAGCGGACCGGCGGGACTCGTACTGGCGGCGCAACTCTCGCAATTTCCGGAGATCAGAACGCGCATCGTCGAACGCCGCAGCGGTCCGTTGCGCATGGGACAGGCGGACGGTGTCGCGTGCCGCACCGTCGAGATGTTCAATGCATTCGGGCTGAGCGATCGGCTTTTGCGCGAAGCCTACTGGGTCAATGAAACGGTCTTCTGGCGGCCCGATGCAAATGATCGCGACGCCATCAAGCGTACGGGTCGTGTTCAGGATACCGAAACAGGCATGTCGGAGTTTCCGCATGTCATCGTCAATCAGGCGCGTGTACAGGACTATCTGCTCGATGTGATGCGTCGCTCCGCCGAGCGCATCGAGCCGGACTACGATCTCGAAGCCGTCGACATTCAGCGCGACGACGCCCACGAATTTCCGGTGCGCGTCACGCTACGCCGCACCGATGCAGCGCGGCTCGACGAGCACGTGACCGTGCGCGCGCGCTATGTCGTCGGCTGCGACGGCGCCCGCAGCAGCGTGCGCACGGCCATCGGACAAACGCTGCGCGGCGATGCGGCCAATCATGCGTGGGGCGTGATGGATGCGCTCGCCGTCACCGACTTTCCGGACATTCGCCTCAAAGCGGCGATCCAGTCGGCGAGCAAGGGCAATCTGCTCATCATTCCGCGTGAGGGCGGCTATCTGGTGCGCTTTTACGTCGATCTCGGCGAGGTCACGCCGGAGAACCGCGACGGCATCAAGCAGATTTCCGTCGATCGCATCATCGAGACGGCTCAGCACATCCTGCATCCGTATTCGCTCGACGTGAAAGAGGTCGCGTGGTTCTCGGTCTACGAAGTGGGACAGCGCCTGACCGACCGCTTCGACGACGCGCGCACTGCAGACGGAACATCGCGCGATCCTCGCGTGTTCATCGCCGGCGATGCCTGCCATACGCATAGCGCGAAAGCCGGCCAGGGCATGAACGTGTCCATGCAGGACGGCTTCAATCTCGGCTGGAAACTCGGCGCGGTGCTGCAGGGACGCAGCGACGCAAGCCTGTTGCGCACGTATTCGGATGAGCGTCAGCCCATCGCGAAAGAGTTGATCGATTTCGACAAGGAATGGTCGGCGATGATGGCCGCGCCGCCCAAGGATCCGAACCGGCCGGAAGCTGGCGGCGTCGATCCCGCGGAACTTCAGGCGTATTTCGTGCGCGCGGGCCGCTATACCGCCGGCCTCGCGACCCATTACCGGCCAGGCGTGCTGACGGGTGAAACGACGCATCAACCACTTGCCCGGGGCTTTACGATCGGGACGCGCTTTCATTCATCGCCCGTGGTTCGCATCGCGGATGCCAAGCCCGCTCATCTCGGACACGCGGCACGCGCGGACGGCCGCTGGCGTCTGTATGCGTTCTCGGATGCGAAGCGCGTCGCGCTCCAGGCGCTGTGCGAGCATCTCGCCACGTCGCCCGCTTCCGTCTTGCGACTCGTCACGCCCCCGGATGCCGATATCGACAGCGTGCTCGATTTTCGCGCGGTGCTGCAGCAGCCTCATCGCGAAGTGCGGCTCGAAGACCTGCCTGCGCTCCTGCTTCCGCGCAAGGGACGCTTCGGTCTGATCGACTACGAGAAGGCATTTACGAACGATGCAGCGACTGATATCTTCGACGAGCGCGGCGTCGATCGCGAACGGGGCGCGCTCGTGATCGTGCGCCCGGATCAATACGTCGCCCACGTTCTGCCACTGGATGCATACGCGGAACTGGCCGCGTTCTTCCGGCCGATCCTGCGCATGCCCTAACCCACTCCGATACTGCGAAATTGCCGATCAAAAAAGACGAGCCCGAGGTGCGCTCGATATTCACGGGCAGCCTCGTGCGCCGCGCCCAGCAACGCCACGTAGCGGTATGGCTCAGCGAAGTCTCCGCGGAAATCACGAGCGTCCAGTACGCGGCGCTCGAGATTTTGCAAAAGACGCCCGGCGTCAATCAAAGACAACTCGGCGACGAACTCGACGTGGACCGTTCGACGATCGCCGATCTCGTCGCGCGAATGGTGCGCAACGGCCTGATCGAGCGGTCCGACGATCCTGTCGACAAGCGCAGTTATGTGCTGTTCCTCACCGCGGCCGGCAAGACGCAGCTCGCCGCCTTGCGCCCGCGAGTCGAAGAGGTCGAGCGTATCCTCACGACGCGACTCACGGCGCGAGAATGCACGGAGTTGCAGCGGCTGCTTGCGGCGCTCCTGCCGCAGCGGGACTAGTGCGGGCCGCTTTTCATCGGACCCCGGCTGGTTCGCCCGCCCGCGCCGGGACGCGTTGCGTTGTCACGCGTGCCCGATGAATCGCGGAAATTCGGCCGGCCGGCCGGGCCGTGATCTTCGCAGATCGTCGATATCGCGTGTTTGAAAAGCACCTGCGATCCACTGCTCGAATTGAGGTAGACCATGTAGGTGTCGAAAGACTGAATGTGACCGGTCAGCTTGATTCCGTTGACCAGAAAGATCGCGACGCGTTTGCGCTCTTTCCTGAGTGCGTTCAGAAAATCGCCTTGAATACCGGGAAGACTGGTGGACATTGATGACCCATGTTGAACCGTACAAGGACCGGTAGCCGACGAAATTCCTGGTCGGCGGAGCCTGGCTCCCTGTTCAGCGTGTATTTGCTCGATAAGCCATTATCGCCTTTCCGGCGCAACCGTCACCGAAAAAGAAAACCTCGCTGTGTCGAAAAGGCAAAGGCGCGCGCGAGATGGCATCCGCCACGGCGGACTATTCGGCAATTTCTTAAAAAATAGAACGCTCGTATCTTACGTTTCGCCAACGGATTTTTCCAGCACGGAAAGCGAGCCATCGCCGGCTTGCCCGGACGTCTGACCGTCGCTTTACATCCATGACATTGCCACTACACTTCATAGTTGCGGCGACGAATCGGCTTGCCGCAGTCCCAAACCTCCTGAGAAGTCACCAGACGAAAAGACAGTGCGGTCACTCGTCGCGCGCACCGTTGGTATTGAAAACCTGTCTCGCGGAACTGGAGGACGCAATCATGCAAACCGTTCTAAGAAGATATTCCGGAAAAGGCGCCAGGGAACTGTTCGACTTGCTCAAGGAGCGCAATGCGGACGTCGAAGCATTCATGGGTCAAGTCAAAGGCCTGGTTTCGTACACGCTCGTGCATAGCGGCGATGGCGGATTCTCCGTCACCGTTTGTCAGGACAGGGCAGGAATCGAAGAGAGCGTGCAAAAAGCCAGGGACTTCATCGCGAAAAACGCCGGAGACATTGGTGCGGCTGCGCCGGAAGTGACGGAAGGGGCCGCCATTGTCCACGTAAATAGAAGCTAGGAAAACGAAGCTTTTCTTCAGGGGACTACCGTTCGTCAGACGCGAGACGGCGCATCGGGCGTCGCTCGCGCGACGAACGCGATGCAGCGATCACGCGGCATCGTCAGCCGGTCGTGATGCAGGCACAACCGGCTTTCGCCCACGCTCGCGCCGTACGCCGAGCCCAACGATGCAAGCCCGCCGATGCGCTTTTCGAGCAGCGCCCGGTCGTCGGCCCAATGGGCGCATCGTGCGCATTCGGGCTCGCCCGCGCGAGGCGCGGAACTCATTGCCCGAGCGCCGACCAGTACGGCGCGAAGAGATGCACCGACAGCAGATAGCCGATAACGACGTTCACCGCGACGCCCGCCGTGAAGGCCGCGAGCGGCCTCGCGCCCGTTCCGGCGAGCGTCGAGAAGCGCGTCGTCAGCCCGATGCTCAGGAAGCAGAACGTGAAGGCCCAGGTGCGCAACGCGACGATCGGCGCGACGAACGCGGGCGTCACGACGCTGCGATAGTCCGCGAGCGTGTAGTGCGACGCGATCCACGTGACGATCGCCGAAGCGACGACGAAGCCAATCACGAATTTCGGAAAGCGCGTCCAGATTTCGCGCGCGCTCGGCTTCGCCTGCACACCGTCGGCGCCGCGGTCCCAGCGCGTGGTCGCGATGATCGCCAGCACGAAGGCCCAGATGCCGATCCAGATATCGCGCCCGACGACCTTCATCAACACGAAGGCCTGCAGCGATGCATCCGGCGCGCCGGCCACGACGCCGGGCGCATGCCGCGCGAAATCGCCGTACGCCTGCGCGGCGGCGATGCCGGCGGCATCGGCGAATTCGGAGGTGCCGATCCACGCGCCCGCGACGCCCGTTGGCAGGCCGAGCGCGCGCGAGACGGCGGGCAGCGCGAACACCATGACGATCGCCCACACGACCACCAGCGTGATCGCCACCGACGCCTGTTCGCGCCGCGCCCGCACGGCGCCCGCGATTGCGATCGCCGCCGACACCCCGCAGACCGCGCCGCCCACGCCCAGCACCGCGGCGAAGCGCTTGTCGATGGCGAGCGTGCGCGCCACGCCATAGATCACGAAGAAGGTCACGAGCGACACGATGGTCGCCTGTCCGATCGCGACCGGTCCCGCCCACACGATCAGCGTGAGCGGCAGCGTCGCGCCGAGCAGCACGATGCCGACCTTGATGTAGAACTCGACGCGCAACGCCGGCGCGAGCCACGCGGGCAAGCCGAACAGGTTCGACACAATCAGCCCGAGCGCCAGCGCGATCAGCGGCGGTTCGAGGTTATACCGGCTCGCCTGCGCCCATGCGCCCGCCGCGAAGATGAGCGCCGAAACGACGAAGACGACGAGAAAGCCCGCGAGAAACTTCCCGACAGGCAGGCCCAGCGCGGCGATGGCAACCGAAAACACGGCCGCGAACGCGACGAACAGCGCGACATAACTGCTCGCATGCCTGCCGAGATCGCCCGCGAGCTGGCCGAAGCCCGACCATTTCGCCGGCGCGACAGCCAGCCATTTGATGCTGCCGCCCGAGGCGAACAGCGCATACGCGACGATGATCGCGAAGAGGCCGATGGCGACCGCCCACCAGTCCTCCGAGCCGAACGGCCTGCGTGCCTCGCTCAACGGTGCGGCGTCGGCCGCGACGGCGTCGCCGGCTATCGATCTGTTGCTCATCGCTTTCCCCCTGTGTGCGCTGCGGGTAACGCTTCAGTATGAAATCCTCTGCCGCGCGGCGGAAATGACTTTTTTGTCTTTCGATATAGCCATCGATCATGCTGGCTCGTTGCTTCGCGCCAGTGAGGCGCAAAGCAGTTATCGTTGATGACGCGCGGCGAGCGTACAACGCACCGGCGAAACCGTCACGATCAGGAGATAGCGCAATGAGTCGCACCGAAGACGCCACCTGGCTCGAACCGCTGAACGCGGTCCTGCATGAATGGGCAAAGACCGCCGCCGCGCGCGACAAATCCGGTGGCACCGCCTTTCACGAGCGCCGCCTTCTGCGCGAGAGCGGCCTGCTCAGGCTTTCGGTGCCCGTGGAATTCGGCGGCGACGGCGCCCACTGGTCGACGACACTCGATGTCGTGCGGCGCATGGCGCAGGTCGACAGCTCGCTCGCGCATCTGTTCGCGTTCCATCATCTGCAACTGGCGACCATCCGTCTGTTCGGCAGCGCCGCGCAGGTTCGCCGCTGGCTCGGTGAGACCATCGCGCAGGGGTGGTTCTGGGGCAACGCGCTCAATCCGCTCGACAAGAACACGCGCGCCCTGCCCGATGGCGCCGGCGGTCATGTCTTCGACGGCCGCAAGAGCTTCTGCTCCGGCGCGCGCGATTCGGACCAGTTGCTCGCTTCCGCCTTCGACGCCGACGGGCGTCTGCTCATCGGCGTGACGCCGACGAATCGCGCGGGCATCACCGTGCTCGACGACTGGGACAATATGGGGCAGCGTCAGACGGACAGCGGCACGGTGCTGTTCGAGCGCGTGCCCATCGCGGCGGACGAACTGCTGTTGCAGCCCGGACCGCTCTCCAGCCCGTTCGCCACGCTGCGGCCGCTGCTCGCGCAGTCGATCCTGAGCCATATCTATCTGGGCATCGGCGAAGGCGCACTGCAGGCCGCGCGCGATGCGACGCTCGCGCAGACGCGGCCGTGGATTGCATCGAGCGCCGAGCGTCCCGCCGATGATCCCTACGTGCTCGCGCATTACGGCGACTTCTGGGTCGCGCTCGAAGGCGCACGCCTCCTTGTCGAACGGGCGATGCAGGCGTTCGACCGCGCCTGGTCGCGCGGACTCGACCTGACCGAACAGGAACGCGGCGAAGTGGCCGTCGCGGTGGCGGCATCGAAAGTGGCGGCGGCGCGCGCGGGGCTGGAGGTCGCGCATCGCATGTTCGAGACGACGGGCGCGCGCTCGACCACCGCGGCATTGCGCCTCGACCGCTTCTGGCGCAACGTGCGTGTGCATACGCTGCACGATCCGATCGACTACAAGGTGCGTGAGTTGGGAGACTGGGCGCTCAACGGGCGGATTCCGAAGCCTTCGTTTTATTCGTGAGCGCGAGCGGTGCGCCGTGCATATAGGTAGCGCGCTGCGCGTCATTTGCTACGCATAAATGATTCGTAGCCGCGGCACGCGAACTGCCTATAGTCGAAGGCTTCTCCATCACTTGCGTCCGCTCCATGAAACATACGATCCATCGCCGCACGCTCGTCGCCGGCGCCGCTTCCCTCATGCTTGCCGCCCTCGTTTTCGCGCCCGTTCACGCGAAGGCCGAAACACGCGAGGTGGTCATCGGCTATCAGGACATGGTGGTGCCCTGGCGCTATGCGCAGGCAAGCGGGGCCGTCGAGAAGGCCACGGGTTACAAGGTCACGTATCGCAAGCTCGGCAGCGGCGCGGATGTCATTCGCGCGCTCGCGTCGGGCTCGATACAAGTGGGCGAAGCGGGATCCAGCCCGATCGCGGCGGGACTCTCGCAGGGCGTCGATCTCTCGCTGTTCTGGATTCTCGACAACATCAACGATGCTGAAGCGCTCGTCGCGCGCAACGGCTCGGGCGTGAGCAGGCTCAGCGATCTGAAGGGCAAGACGCTCGGCGTGCCGTATGTGTCGACGTCGCATTTCCATGCGCTCGTCGCGTTGCAGCAGGCGGGCGTCGATCCGTCGACGGTCAGGATCGTGAATCTGCGTCCGCCCGAAGTGGCCGCGGCGTGGGAGCGCGGCAACATCGACGCGACTTACATCTGGGACCCGGTGCTCGCCAAGGCCAAGCAGAGCGGCCGCGTGCTCATCACGTCGGGCGAGGTGGCGAAGGAATCGGGCAAGGCGACCTTTGACGGCATCGTCGCATCGCGCAAGTTCGCGCAGGACAATCCCGCCTTCCTGGCCGGCCTCGTCAAGGTACTCGCCGATACCGACGCGCAATACCGCGATCACAAGGCGGACTGGACCGCAGCCTCGAAACAGGTGCAGGCCGTCGCGCAGGAATCCGGCGCGAATGCCGCCGACGTGCCCGCGAGTCTCGCGCTCTACGCCTTCCCGAGCGCGGGCGAGCAGGCGTCGCCGAGCTGGCTCGGCGGCGGGCAGCAATCCGGCGCGGCAAAGTCGCTCGCCGCCACAGCGCAGTTTCTCAAGCAGCAGGGCACGATCCAGAACGTGCTCGCGGATTACTCCACGGGTGTCGATCCGCGCTTCGCGCAGCAGGCCGCGAAATGACGTCGCTTTCCATCCGCAATCTCGGCGTCACTTACGAAGGCGCGAACGCACCTGCGTTGAAGGGCGTCGATTTGCAGATCGGCAGCGGCGAGTTCGTGGTGGCGCTCGGCGCATCGGGCTGCGGCAAGACCACGCTGCTGAATTGTCTCGCCGGCTTTCTGGAGCCAGGCGAAGGCGAGGCCTCGCTCAACGGCGAGCCGATCGCCGGGCCCGGCGCGGAGCGCGGCGTCGTGTTCCAGAAACATGCGCTGATGCCGTGGCTGAATGTCATCGACAACGTCGCGCTCGGCCTGCGCTTTCGCGGCGTGAAGCGCGACGCGCGTTACGAGATCGCGCGCCGCACGCTGGCGCTCGTCGGCCTCGCGCAGCATGAGCACGCGAAGGTCTACGCGCTCTCGGGCGGCATGCAGCAGCGCGTCGGGATTGCGCGCGCGCTCGCGAGCGACCCCGAAGTGCTGCTGATGGACGAGCCGATGGGCGCGCTCGACGCCCTCACGCGCGAAAACGTGCAGGAGCTGGTGCTCGACGTGTGGGCGCGTACCGGCAAGACGGTGTTCTTCATCACGCACAGCGTGGAGGAAGCGCTCTTCCTGGCAACGCGGCTCGTCCTCATGACGCCCGGTCCGGGGCGCATCGAGGAAGTGCACGAGTTGCCGTTCTCGCGCGAGTACATCCGCAACCGCGATGCCCGCGCCGTGAAATCGTCGCCCGCGTTCATCGAATGGCGCGAGCGGCTGACGCACCGCCTGCATCGCACCGACACGGAGGTGGTGTGACCCGGCCCGCTCAGGACGTCCCGCTGGCGCGCGCCGCAACGACGCCACGCGCCACCCGGTCCGCTGCCCGTCCGAAACGGCGCGCACGCTATCGCGGCATGCCGGGCGCGGGCCCGACCGCGCTGCCCAGCGCGCTGAGCGTCGCGACGATCGCGCTGCTCTGGTGGGCCGCCACGCATTTCCAATGGCTGCCGCCGCTGTTTCTGCCCTCGCCCGAAGCCGTCTGGCAGGCATTCATCGACGCGTTGCATGGACGGCTTCAGGGCGGCCTGCCGCTCTCCGAGCATCTGCTGTGGAGCGCCATTCGCGTGTTCGGCGCGTTCGCGCTGGCGGTGGTCACGGCGGTGCCGGTCGGCATTCTGATGGGCGTGAGCCGCATTGCGCGCGGCGTGCTCGATCCGCCGCTGGAGTTCTATCGGCCGCTGCCGCCGCTCGCCTATCTGCCGCTCGTCGTCATCTACTTTGGGATCGACGAGACCGCGAAGATCGTCGTGATCTGGCTCGCCTGCTTCGCGCCCATCGCGATGGCCGCGCGCGCCGGCGCGAGGAGCGCGACCGCCGAGCAGGTGAACGCGGCGTGGTCGCTCGGTGCGCGCTTCACGCAGGTGGTCCGGCACGTCGTGCTGCCCGCCGCGCTGCCCGAGATACTGACGGGCCTGCGCATCGCCGTGGGCTTCGGCTGGACCACGCTCGTCGCCGCCGAGATGGTCGCCGCCAGCGCGGGCCTCGGGCAGATGGTGCTCAATGCATCGAGTTTTCTGCGCACCGACGTGGTGGTGATGGGCATCGTGCTGATCGGCGCGATCGCATGGATCTTCGACTTCGGCATGCGGGCGCTGGAGCGGCGGCTCGTGCCGTGGAAAGGACGCTGAGCCGCCCGCATCGGTGCGCGTGAGCGCCGCTACCCGCGACGTCTGCCGTGGAAAATCTCGCGCCCCGCATACACGGACATGAAGATACCCACGAGCAAGGCCGCGACGCCGAGCGACTGATCAACCGTGTCGTGCCAGGAAATCGCGCCGTGACACCACAGCGCCACGCCGATCGCCGTCATGATCAATCCGAACGCGAGTCCCCATCCGGGCCCGCCCGTTGACGACCTGATCTGGTGTGCCATTTTCATCCGATCCCTCCGTTACGACTGCAGATGCGACAGTCCGACAGCACGAAACCATTCGCGCCCGCCTCCACATCTTCCTGCAGGCGTGCGGCCACCGTCTGTGCGTCGCCGACCAGAAAGGCATGCACATCATCGGTGCGACGTGAAGCACGAACGCGAAGCAAAAGCATATGAAGCCGACAGCGATAGCGTTATCTCCATTACTACGTTGGTTCGCATGCGTCTTCGCTCTAGCATCTGAGCTCCTGAAACACCTCCGATTCCCGTCATGTCCAAGAATAGAACAATCGCTGACCGTCGCGCTTTCCTGTCCTTCTCCGTCCGCGCCGCGACGAGTGCAGCCGCATTCGCCGCGATGCCCGCTGCGTTCGCGCAACAGGGCGCGTCGGGACAGCCACGCGTGCTTCGAATCGGCAACCAGAAAGGCTATCTGAACCTGCTCAAGGGACGCGCCACGCTCGAAAAGCGGCTGGCTCCGCTCAACGTCTCCGTGAGCTGGACGGAGTTCTCCGCCGGCCCCGTGCAACTGGAAGCGCTCAACGTCGGCTCGATCGATTTCGGCGACGTCGGCGAAGCGCCGCCCATCTTCGCGCAGGCCGCCGGCGCGCCGCTCGCCTATGTCGCGGCGACGCCCACGCGGCCGCGATCCGAAGCCGTGCTCGTCCCGGCGCAATCGTCCATCAGGACCGTGACGGATCTGAAGGGCAAGCGGGTCGCGCTGAACAAGGGCAGCAACGTCCACTACTTTCTCGTGAAACTCCTGCACCAGCATGGCCTTCAATACGGCGACGTCGAACTGGCCTTCCTCGCCCCCGCCGATGCGCGCGCCGCCTTCGAGCGCGGCTCCATCGATGCGTGGGTCATCTGGGACCCGTTCCTGGCCGCGGCGCAGAAGTCGCTGAACGCGCGCATCGTGGCGGACGCGAGCGGCGTGGTCGGCAATCGCGCTTACTACTTTTCGTCGCAGGGTTATGTGGCGAAGAATCCCGATGTGATCCGCATCGTCATCGAGGAAATCAAGGCGGTCGATCAGTGGGGCAAACAGCATCCCGACGAACTCGCGAGCGAACTCGCGCGGCTTTGGGGCCTGCCCAAATCCGTCGTCGATCTCGCGGTGAGCCGGCAGGTATTCGGCACCGAGGCCATTACGCGAAGCATCATCGGCGAGCAGCAGCAGATCGCCGATACCTTCACCCAGCTCGGGCTCATACCGAAGCACGTCGATGTGCTCAGGGCCGCGCCGCCCGATCTCGCCTGAGGGCCGCGTCAGTTGGCGGCACTCAATTCATCCACTTTCGATAGAAAGAACTTCAGCACGGGCGACGCATTGGACCGGCTATAGCCGATCGCGAGATCGACGGTGGGCGCTTCGCCCTCCAGCGGCCGGCTCACCACCGACCACGGCAGCAGATTGTTCGCGTACTCGGGCATCAGCGAGAGCCCGCGCGTGGAGGCGACGAGCGACATGGCCATCGCGAGATTGTCCACGCCATGCACGGGCTTCGGGTCGATGCCGTGCTCCCGCAGATATCCCGCGACGACATCGTGCAGAACGCGCGCCTTGTTCGACGCCATGACGAAGGTCTCGCCCCGCAGGTCCGACGGACCGATCGCCGGTTTCGCCGTCAGCCTGTGGTCGCTCGGCATCAGCACGATCAGTTTCTCGCGATAGACCACGTGGTAATCGAGGTCGAGCCCCGGCTCCCTGCGCACGAACGCAAGGTCGAGCTTGCCGCGCGCCACAGCGTCGGCGAGATCGGGCGAGTAGCCGCTCGATACCGTCACGTCGATGTTCGGCAACTCGTCGCGCAGCACCCGCATGGCGCGCGGCAGCCACGTCATTTCCTGGCCCGTCAGAAAGCCGAGTGCGAAAACCTGCTTGGCGGGACTCGCGGCGCGGCGCGCCGCCTCGACGGCGGCGTCGACCTGGGCGAGCGCCAGTCGCGCGTGGTCGAGAAACGCCTTTCCGGATGCAGTCAGCTCGACGCCGCGCGCACTGCGGCTGAACAGTTCGGCCCGCACTTCATCCTCGAGATCGCGAATCTGCCGGCTGAGCGATGGCTGCGACGTGAACAGCCGTTGCTCGGCGGCGACCGTGAGGCTGCCCGTTTCCGCGACGGCAACGAAATAGCGCAGATGGCGTAGCTCCATGCTCCCTCCTCATACGCTGCGTTTGCGGGCCATGCTTCCGAGGCATGGCAGCCAGCCTACAAAGTCTTTTTTCTTTGTGCAAGCGAAGCCTAGATTGCATACCAGCAGACGCAACGGACGCATTTCGAGCCAGCAAGGCGGCGTTCGAGCCATACGCGAATGTTATCGCCGTACATCCGCCAATCAAGGAAAAGGAGTCTAGCCATGAATAACCTCGCCGGAAAAACCGCGCTCGTGACGGGCGCATCCCGCGGCATCGGCCGCGCCGTCGCGCTCGCGCTGGGCCGCGCCGGTGCGCGCGTGCTCGTGCATTACGCCAGCAACGAGGCCGCCGCCGACGCGACCGTCGCCGACATCATCGCGGGCGGCGGGCACGCGCAGAAGGTCGCCGCCGATCTGCGAAACGCCGACGGTCCGCACGCGCTCGCCAGCCAGGTGCGCGCCGTGGTCGGCGGACGGCTCGACGTGCTGGTCGCGAACGCGGGCATCGCGAATGCCGCGAGCATCGAAGACACGACTGTCGAAGACTTCGACGCGCTTTTCGCCGTCAACGTGCGCGCGCCGTTCTTTCTCGTCCAGCAGCTTCTGCCGATACTCTCCCACGGCAGCAGCGTCGTGCTGCTTTCGTCGCTGGCGGCGCACGCGTCGGTTGGCCAACTGGCCGCGTACGCAGCGACCAAAGGCGCGGTCGATACGCTCGTGCGGCACTTCGCCTCCGCGCTCGGCGAGCGTGGCGTGCGCGTGAACGCAGTCGCGCCGGGCGTCGTCGCGACCGACATGTCGAGCTTCGCAACCACCGACGAAGGCCGCGACTACACGCTGAGCATGCAGGCGCTGAAGCGCATTGCGCAGCCCGACGATATCGCCGGTGCCGTCACGTTCCTTGCCTCCGACCAGGCGAGCTGGATCACGGGCGATACGCTGCGCGTCGATGGCGGATCGAAGCTCTGAGCATCCGGATTTATCGATAAGGAATCCGGATTTGTTCTTGTCATCGAGGCCGGCGCAGAACCTGCCCAAGATCACCGAGAAAGCGCTCGACAGAAGCGTCATCCAGTTTGTAGTACACCCAGTTCTTGATCTTTTTGGAGGTGACCAGCCCTGCCTTTGCCAGCGTTTGCATGTGCGTGGTCACCGTCGGCTGGCTCAGGCCGATCTTCTCCGTGATGATTCCAACGCAGACCCCGTCCTCCAGCAGATCGCCGTCCTGCTGCGGCGGGAAACGCTTCTCCGGCTCGGTCAGCCAGATCAGGATCGTGAACCTGTGACGGTTCGAAAGTGCATTCAGGGCGTCATGCAGCCGCTTCTCATGTGCGTTGCTCGATCTCGACATAGGTCGGCGTTTCCTCCTTGACACGTTCCCGCATCCAATATAGAAATATATCTATATTGATAACCTTCAATATAGAATATCCGACCATGAGCACCGATGCAATTGCTTCCGCCGAAGCAGGCAGCACCGCGAGAACGATCGGTATTGCCGTCGTATTCACGCTCTTCACTGCGGTGGCGTTCGGCTTCGGCGTCTATCTCTTCGCCCTGGTCGTCACCGCGATGCGGGCGAGCGTCGAATTCGACTACGCCGCAATGGGAATCGCAACCGGGGGCGCGCAGGTTGCGTATCTCGTCGCGGCGCTGCTCTGTCCGCTTCTTGTCAGGCGCTTTGGCGGAGGACGGGTCATCGTGAGCGCCGTCGCCGCATCGGGCATGTTGCTCCTGGTCTTCGCGGGAGTTCGAAGCGTCCTGCAGAGCGGACTCGTTCTTGCTGGTCTCGGCGCAGCGGCGGCCCTCATGATCGTCCCGACCGTCGGCGCGATTGCGAGCGCCGTGCCGTTCGCCTACCGATCCCGCGTCAATGGTCTGGTATCCAGCGGTACGGCCTATGGGCAACTGGCCAACGGCATGCTCGTTCCGTGGCTTGTGACAGGCCACGGTTGGCGATCGATCTGGCTCGTGACGGGCGTGGTGTCGCTCGCGGTCATGCTGCTCGGATTCGTGACGCTCCGATTGCTCGCTTCTCACCTGTTTGTCCGCGATGTGTCGCCGGGCGCAGTCGATGATCGGGGATCCAGCGCGCCTTACCGGATCGTCACGGCGCGCAATCTGACCGTCTGGATACTGCTGGCGCTCGGTGGAATGGCCTGCGGGCCGTGGCAAAACTATCTGTCGAGCTTTCTGACGGAAGAACGGGGACGTTCACTGGCAATAGTCGGACAGCTTTGGTCGATCATCGGCGTGACCGGGCTTTTCAGCGGTTTCCTGGCAGGCGTGCTTGCCGACAAGGTCGGCGTGCGGATCGCCCTCATCGTTTCCTATGTCACGCTCGCCTGTTCTGCCCTCCTGATCGCGTTTCAAATAGACCTCTGGTTCTTGCGCGCGGCTGCCGTTTGCTTCGGATGGTCGTTCTACGCCATCTACGGCCTGATTCCCGCCTATATCAGCAAGACCGTCGAGCCACACGCGGCAACCAGGGTGTTCGCCGTCGCCAACGTCTTTCTTGGACTGGGCACGACACTGGGCAACGCCATCGGAGGGCGTATACCGAGCTGGTCCGGGTCGCTTCAGGGCGTCTATATCGTCGCGTCGGCACTCGCGTGCGTGGGCGTGATAGCCACAACGATCCTGCAAGATGAACGACGGCCCGGCTCTCATATAAGATCATGAGTCAACCTAGCCAGACGTCCAGACGGAGACACACGATGACACGCGTTCGCGTTCAGAGCTTCACCATCTCGCTCGACGGATACGGAGCAGGCCCGGATCAGGCCATCGACAATCCGCTCGGCATCGGCGGGACGGAACTGCACCAGTGGGTGTTTCCAACACGCACGTTCCAGCGGGTCCTGTTCGGGAACGACGGCGGCACGACCGGCGTCGACGATGACTTCGCCGCTCGCGGCTTTGAAAATGTCGGGGCCTGGATTCTCGGAAGGAACATGTTCAGCCCGTCTCGCGGGCCCTGGACGGACATGAACTGGAAAGGCTGGTGGGGAGACAATCCGCCGTATCACGTTCAGGTCTTCATCCTGACGCATCATGCACGTCCGAGCATCGAGATGGAAGGCGGCACGACGTTCCATTTCGTCACGGGCGGCATTCGCGAGGCGCTCGAAAGGGCACGCGAGGCGGCCGGCGGGAAGGACGTGCGCATAGGCGGTGGAGCGAACACCATCCAGCAGTATCTTCGCGAAGGCCTCATCGATGAACTGCACATTGCTATCGCACCCGTCCTGCTCGGTCGGGGAGAAAGGCTGTTCGAAGGGGTCGACTTGCGGGCTCTCGGATATGAATGCGTCGAATCGGTAGCATCGGAGAAAGCCACGCACGTCGTCCTGCAGCGCCAGGCGTAGAATTTGTTTTCGATCGTTCTATTCGTCTATTCGTTTATTGCAGGAGGCGAGCGTGCCAGGGTTACTTCCCGATGTCGACCGCGAGGGGCTCCTCGAATATTCAGTCGTGTACAGCGACCGATCCATCAATCATATGTCGCAGCTCTTTCAGGGCGTCATGCGCGACATTTCCGGTTCCCTGAAAAAGGTCTACAACGCGAAGTCAGCCATTGTCGTGCCGGGCAGCGGGACGTTCGGCATGGAAGCCGTTGCCCGGCAGTTTGCGACCAACAGGAAGTGCCTGGTCATCCGCAATGGCTGGTTCAGTTTCCGCTGGTCGCAGATTTTCGACATGGGCGACATTCCATCTGAATCGATGGTGTTGAAGGCGCGTCCGGCCGCACAAGGAAGGCAGGCCGCCTATGCACCGCCTCCGGTCGAAGAAGTGGTCGCTGCGATCAGGGAGAACAAGCCGGATCTGGTTTTCGCGCCGCATGTCGAGACCGCATCCGGCATGATGCTGCCCGATACTTACCTGCGCGCGGTGTCGGACGCCGTGCATGCGGTCGGCGGCATGTTCGTACTGGATTGCATCGCCTCCGGCACGGTCTGGGTCGACATGCAGGCGAGCGGCATCGATGTCCTGATCAGCGCACCGCAAAAGGGATGGAGCGCGTCACCCTGCTGCGCGCTGGTCATGCTGAGCCCCCTCGCGCGCGAACGCATCGACGCAACGACCAGCACCAGTTTCGCGTGCGATCTCGGCAAATGGCTGCAAATCATGGAGGCCTACGAGAACAACGGGTTCGCGTACCACGCCACGATGCCCACGGACAGTCTCGCGATACTGCGCGACATCATGAAGGAAACCGAGGCATACGGCTTCGACAAGGTGCGAGCGGAGCAGCTCGAACTCGGCAAGCGCGTTCGCTCACTCCTGGCTGACAAAGGATTCAAAAGCGTGGCGGCCGATGGTTTCGAGGCGCCGGGCGTCGTGGTGTGCTACACGGACGATGACGGAATACGATCCGGCAAGAAGTTTGCCGACGCCGGCTTGCAGATCGCGCCCGGCGTGCCGCTCCAATGCGATGAGCCGAGCGATTTCAAGACCTTCCGCATCGGGTTGTTCGGCCTGGACAAACTGCATGACATCGAAGGCACGGTGACGAGGCTCGCCAGGGCGCTGGAGAGTATGCAGTAGCTCTGGAAGGCAACTCACCCTACACGGCCACCAAAAATACAGCGTCCTGAGTGACGCTTCTTGGAGGCACTCGCGTGGCGTGTTCGCTGGTACCCGAGTTGCGCCGACGCGTCGCTCGATGCCCACGCCTCCATCCGATTTAATTGCCGCTGCAGCTTGGAGTTGCCGACCTCGTCGCTCAGCGCATGACCGTCGGCTGCGTCTGCGCGTGCTCCTGTGATTGCGCCTCGGCAGCCTGCTTGCGCTTCTCTTTGGCGAGATGCCGGCCGACGACGCAGCCACCGACGGCGCCGACCACAGCATGATGACCCGCATAGTGACCGGCGACACCGCCGACAACCGCGCCTTTCAAGCATCCTTCTGCACTCGCAGCGCCAGCGGATACAAGCAATGCACTCCCCAACAGGACTAACATCATCTTTTTCATTGCTTCACTCATCTTGTTGCGACGGTCGCGACATATGTAGCCGGTGTTGCTGCCTATGCCCCGAGCATCAATTCCTTGTTGAAACGACTGCGCAAGCGTTAAACCGCTGCTCGTCCAGGTACATGAGCGCCCGCAACGCCGAAAAGGAACCCTCGATTCGGCGTTGCGAGTATCAGATTCACTGCCCGATCTGCCGGCTTACCCGATTTTCCTGCTGGTTGAGCGCCCGGTCTTCTTGACGGGTGATATGACCGCCGTTTTGGCTCGCCATCAGACGCTCCTCATGACGCACTTGATGGTCATCGCGATGCAGCCGCATCGCCTCGCCACGCGACATCTCGCCTTCCCGGACTTCCTGATGGATTCGGCGGTCCTGATTGGCCAGCCGCTGATTGACCTCGGCGCGGCGCGGATGCGATGCATCCCAGTTCGTCGCAGCCGATGCGGTTCCTGCGAAAGCGATTGACAGCGCGGCGATTGCTGCGAGCCGCTGAGTGAGCGATTTCATGATTATCTCCCGTCGAGTCGATGAGACGGCTTCGTGCCGTTCATTGCCTCAACGCTCGCCGTCACCGGCTTGTTGACGTTGCATCTGTGAGTTGTGAAACCGAATATTTCCGATTGGACTTCGGGGGTCGGGCTGGAAGAAGCGTGGTTTCGAATTACCCGCCTCGTTACACACAAAAACACTCGTAATCTGATGTCCCCATAACCTTGGGAGTAAGCTTTCGGTGCTGAGCTAATATCTTTGGACGGAGACGGCAAGATGAACACCGCTTTAGAATCAACTTCCAGCTCCGACAGGCATACACCCGACTCGGTACTGACACTGGCCGCATATCTGGAAATTGCACTCGAAAAGGGCAAGCAGGTGGTCATGATGCGCCGCGATGACGACTGTTTCGCGGTGTATGTCGGAGACCCATCCGACGAGGACGGCAAATTATCCAGCCATGGGACCATTTCGACAGCCGTAGCAGAGGAGCTGCTTGGACTGACCCAGGTAGGTTTGAATCGGCTAACGGTGGGCGACCAGACGTATCGCTTTTTTCGAAGCTTTACCTACATCTCAGACGGTGGCGCAGTCGTATTCGCCCCGACTTAGAATGGGACGCCAGGCGGCCTCTCGGATGCCAGTAGCGCTCATGCGGCCCGGTCGAAAGGCGGTACGTGAACTGGACTCCTGTTGCAAACGAGACGCCGGGCTTCGCGCCCCACTACGCGACATGAATGCGACGTTGGTCGCACCCATGTGACCACGAAACGAAGCAGGTGCGGGACAAAAACTCCGACAAGCCCCGTTCGTGCGGCAGAAAGCGAACTGAAGCGCGCCCTGAGGCGACGAAGGCTGCCGGGCGACCACAGCGACGTGCAGAGGACAAGATGCATTTTTCGATGAGACGGTCGAACGCACGAGGGTCCTGGCTTTCACCGCACGCGAAAGAGCGGGTGAGCGAACGATGCTCCCTTTCGGCAACTGCTGTCCGCGCGATGATAGACACAGGTCGGTGCGTGTGGCTCGGCGAATCTTCCCTGACCCGGTGCCTGAATCTCATCTACAGTCGAGTGGACGACCGGTTTTTCGTCGTCGTGCAAGACACCGGCAACAGGGCTGTCGTTACCGTTCTTCCTCTTTGGATGTGGAAGAACGGGACGTTACTAGAGACCTCATCGGAAGCAAGCGAAGCTCGAAGGCTGGCTCTCGAACCATCGTCGCCCCGGTCAGAAGGAAAAGAAATCAGACATCGTCCGCGAAACCCAAGCGGCTTGTTCGGGCGTCGACGATGAATATCGGCGACACGCGCCGCCGGCAAGAAAGGTCAGTTGCAGCCGTAGCCCGTATGACGATTCCACCAGCATATTGCTTCACCTTCGGTGCAAACGAACATGCTGCCAACCGTGTCGCATTGAACAGTAGTCTGCCGGCGACCAGTCGACGTCGGACTGTCTTTTGTTAACTCCGAGTCTGATGACGCGACTGCGCTCTCTATCGCTGCGCGGACCTTTGCAGTCCCTTCGGTAGGTTTCTTTGTTGCCGCGACGGGCGCGACGCTGCAAGCAGAAACGAAGGCGCACAGACAAATCGATATGAGCAAGCGGTTTGCCGAAACCATGATCTTCTCCCACTCCGTACCGGACGCGTTGCGCCTCACCGTCTGAACCCCAAGATTGTCATAGTGAACGTGGAACGATTCTATCCCTACGTCTGCGACGTCGTTCCAGATGCATGGGAGACACCTTCGAGGGGGCGCCTCACTCATCTCTCAGGAATAGTTGAACCGCCCGTCACGGACCTGGCGTTGCGCTGAGCCTCCACGGGGAACGGCAACAGCGTGGCCGATACGGCGCTGCACAAACGATTTCTATGGTCCAGCGTCAACGCCGCACCTTCTCGGACGTTAATCCGGCAGGGCGCACAGCCTTATATCTCCCGGAGAATAGTCATGAACAAAATTATCGCAGTCGCTGTAGCAACATACTTCTCGGTCGGAATCGCGTGTGCCCAAACGTCGGCGCCTTCTGCCGCGACTGCTAAACCCGCGCCGACGGCGGCAGGGTCGAGCTGTGAGGCCCAGGCAATCGATAAGAACGGAAAGGCGCTGGCCGGCGCAGCCAAGACGTCCTTCATCAAGAAGTGCGAAGCTGGCAACAAGAGCAATGTCTCCACTGCATGTGCGAGCAAAGCGGTCGGAAAAGACGGAAAGCCGCTCGCGGGTGCTGCCAAAACGTCGTTCATGAAAAAGTGTGAGGCTGATGCCGGCAAATAATCCTTGAGCCGAAGAAGGCTGGTCTGATTGCCGTTGGGTGCGTCCGGTTTTGAGCGCCAGCCTTCTTCGCCGCGCGTCCTGATTGAGCTTCCGATACGATCCATTCTTGCAAAGCAAGCACACGCCGCTGTAGGAGCAATCAAGCTGCTCAAGCGTGACAGTGGCCGAGAAAGTGCATCCCCGAAGCACTTCGGCTATTGGTAGTCGAACCAGCTTACTTCCCGTTCCGTGGGGACCTCAAGGTACTGCGCGCACCTTGCGAATTCACACTTCAGAGATTCAGGTCACACGCGCGACTGTGAATCGCACGCGCTTGTGCTCCGGATTCTCAATCTCATCGACGATGGCAACAGCAAAGTCGGCGACCGAAATGCCCGCCGGCTTGTCTCTCTCCATCAAAAGATTTTCTCCGCCGACTCGATAGCTTCCGGTCCGCTCGCCTTCCGCCAACAAAGCCGGGGAATACGCGCATTCGATGAGCGTCACGTCTCGTCCGTCTGACGTCAACTCGCGATTTATCGTGCTTCGCGCATACGAATGCGGGCCGGATTACCCACCGCCGTCGTCCCTGCAGGAACGTCGCGAGTAACGACGCTGCCGGCACCAATCAATGCGTCGTCACCGATGGTGACTCCCGGAAGAATGATTGCGCCTGCGCCTATCCAAACGTTGCGCCCAATCCGAATGGGACGGCCAAATTCCAAGCCGTTTGCTCGAACCGCCGGGTCGCGCGGATGGTCAGCGGTCAAAATCTGCACGCCGGTGGCAATCTGCGTCATGTCGCCGATTTCCACTGCGACGACGTCCAGGATAGTGCATCCGTAATTCAGAAATACGCCAGCCCCAAGCGTGATGTTATATCCGTAATCACAGAAGAACGGCGGACGAACCATCGCGTCCGCTCCGACACTGGCGAAGCGGTCTTTCAACAACTGGTATCGCTCGGCAAGCGGCATGTCGATGTTCGCGTTAAATCGCTGCATCCACGCTCGTGCATCGGCCTGGTCAGCCTGTATCTCCGGCGCGTTGGCCGTGTACAACTCGCCTGCCAGCATCTTCTCTTTCTCTGTTCGGACCATGTGTACCTCGCATTCAAGGCTGGCCATCCGCGACCGCGACGTCACGTAGCATAACTCCAACGCGAAGCTTCGAACCTGACGGCGAAATTGAAGCGTCCATGGCAGCGTGGAAATGCAACGCTGCCGCCAACGTCAGGGCCTCGAAAAAAGACAACCAAAAAAGAAAAGCCTGCACGAACGCAGGCTTGAATCCAAGTCGGTGAGACATGGAGGAGACGAAACCAGTATAAACCCTTACCACGGGTTTGCAAGCGGCTGTGACTCACCGTTCCCGAGCAAACAACGCCGCTTGCACTTTGGCTCGAGTCGCTGCCTGTTTATCGACCAGGAACTCGTTACGGTCCTTGCCTGCAATCCAGCCGGGCGCGCGCCCCCGTCCGCTCCAAGTTGACCCCGTCACCGGGTCTCGATACTTCGCTGAATGCTCATCAGACGGAGAGTCCGCCTTACGGCCCATCAGTTCGTTGATGGAGATGCCATACTCGCGCATCTTTGCCACGATTTCATTCAGGGCTTGGCGCGTCTCGCGTTCTTTAATCTCAGCCAATTGTTTGTCTAATGCTTCCTGCCGGGCACGAAGCTGTGCGATTTCAAAACTTTGATATGCCATACGTTCGGAGAATTGTCGTCGGACTTCGATTGAAGTGAGGCCAAGAAATGGGATTGGAGATTATAGACCGCTACGCTTCGCGGTCCCTTCAGACGGTGTAAGGAGAAGGCTGCGAAGAAGGCCTCTGTAGAGTCAACCGTCATCGAAAGAAGGGCTTCCAGGCGCAAGACGGCCTTACGAGCGGTCTGTCCGACGACGGCGACAATGCCCGCCCGGACATACTTCATAAACTTGACCATTTCGAATCTCCCGATGCACAGCATCACATGTTGAGCCACCCGCGTTCGATTTGTCGGACAAATCGATTTTGCGAACGTGACCCGGTCATCAATGTGTGGGTCACTGTGTATGCAAATACGACGCGGGTCGGTCTCTGGATGCAGAGATTGAAATTGCGCGAATGACGGTGCGTCGAAGCTCTCGTAGCCGCCCTCGCCGATACCCGATTGACGAGGAGACACGCCACGGCCGGCCTTAATTGCTCAATCGTCGATAGGCGTTCAAATGTCTAATAAGGCCGCGGCGGTCGCCGCCCTTGTCTAACAGGATGGCAAGATTATGATGGGCGTCGGCGTAGTCCGGATTTAGCGCCAGGCATTGCTCATAGCTCGTCCTTGCCTCATCAAGTCGCCCCATCGTGTCGAGCGCCACGGCTCGATTGAAATGCAGCACTGCATCGTCTGGGAAATGCTCTAGCGCTTCGTCGAACACGCGAAGCGCCTCACCGCATTGATGTTCGTCCTCGCACAGCAAGGCGCCAAGGTCGACGTACGCAGCGTAAAAGGGCTCGGGAGACAGCTCGATGGCGCGCCTGTAGTTCCGCTCGGCAGCGCCCGGGTCAGCCGCCAGCAACTGTTCAGCCAATTCATATCGTTCCTGTGCCTGAACAGCTGCTGTGTTTTTGCGCTCAGGCGTCGCGTCGAAGAGCACAACATCGCCTCCGACCTTGGCCACTTCGAAGTCGAGCAGCATCTGACCTGTCACCGCGTCCCAGCGCGACGGTCCTGTCTTGACGACAATCGCGTCTCCCTCCGCAGCGATGCGGATGCCGGACAACGGAAGCTCGTCAGGAAGGTCGCGCTTGAGCCGGGCGAGCGCCTCTCGCAGCTTACGCGGCGTGGTCTTCGCCGTCCGCAACTGCAATGCCGTGCGCAAAAGGACGACATCCTGGAACGTGAAGCGCAAGGCGTTGCGCGGTCCTCGGGTAGGCGTCACGAGACCTAACTCGATGAGGCCATCGACGACGCCGCGCGACACGCCAAGCATCGATTGAAGCTTGGCGAGTGACACGTAGTGCGATACGTCGCGCTTGCTCACTTTCGGGCGCGCGCCTTCGCCGGAGTTTCGGCGGCAACCTTTGGCGCTCGTGCGGCGGGTTTGCGAGTTTTTGGAACGACCGGCTCTTCAACAGCCTTCGACACAGCCTTCCGCTTCTCTGTGGGCTTTGTCTTCTCGCCGCTCTTGGCGAGACTAGCGCGCAACGCTTCCATCAAGTCAATCACTTCGCCAGTTGGCGCAGCTTCGGCATTCTCGGGCGCAACAATCTGTTTGCCTTCAATCTTGCGGTCGATGGCAGCCAGGACACGCTTCTTCTCTTCGTCCTCGTACGCCGATGCGTCGTAGTTGTCTTCTGCGCCCTGCTCGATGATTTGAATCGCGAGCTTCAATTCCGAATCCGAAACGGCGACATGTTCGATATTCAAGTCCTTCAGAGACCGGACTTCATCTGCGAAAAGCAATTGCTGGAAGACCATCCCGTCTGGAGTCGGACGAACCTGGACGATTCGTGTCTTGCCTTTGTATGACCATTTTGCGAGAGCACACCGGCCGGTCTCGGCGAGCGCCTGTTGCAAGAGGCTGTATGGCTTCCCGCCGCGCTTGTCGGGCGCAATGAAATACGCCTTGTCGTAAAACACGGGGTCGACTGACTTTTCCGGAACGAACGAGACTATCTCGACGACATGACTCGCGCCTTCCTCAAGCGCCTTCAGCTCATCGCCGGTGAAGACGACATATCGGTCCTTCTCGAACTGATAGCCCTTCTGCATGGAAGCCCGTTCGACGACCTGCCCCGTGGATTCCGAGACGTACTGCTGTTTTACACGTGAGCCGTCGGGCGCCAGCAGGTTGAACCGAATGTCGGCCGAGCTTTCTGTCGCGGAGTACAGTCGAACTGGAATAGAGACCAGTCCAAAGGACAGAGAAAGCGACGCAATCGAGCGAGCAACCATGAGCTTCTCCTGGCCGGCTGTTAGCCTTTCGCCGGACGAAAAGGATGAAATCGTCGCCCACGGCCGCCAGGGCGTTCAGACAGAATAGCACCAGGCGTGCCGCAGCAAGGCGGCAGCCGCGATGGGGACGTTCCGCGTACCAGGCCCATGGTAAGGGCGGCATGTCGCTTGCGTTCGTCGCTCGTTGAAAGTCTGCTCACGGTGGATGAATTCCACAGCGCTGGGCAGTATGCCGTAGAGCTTTTGCTGGCGGAAGGCAGCCGGAGTCGAACCGACCTGGGAGCGTCTGACACCCCCAACCGGGTTTGAAGCCCGGCCGCACCACCGGATACGGATGCCTTCCTCGCCCCACGACGAAGCATGTCCGGCAGGAACGCGGCCGGGCGTCCGATTATAACGACGCATCCTCACCCACTGCCATCGCCGGGACGCGGACGCGGCTGTCTGCGTCGCATCAGGCGATACACGAGATACAGCAACGCCGCGGCCACGAGCACATCCACGACCGTCGCGCCATGCGCTTCGAGCGCGAGCACCGCGAGATGCAATTGCCGCTCGAAAAGCGCGCCGCCCAACAGCCAGAACGACGCCCACGCGACGATCCCGGCCGTATCCCAGAAGAAGAACGCAAGCGCGGCGATCTGCGTCGTGCCCATCAGCGGCGGCGTGACGAGCCCGAGCCCCGGCACGAACTTGGATACCGCGACGATCGGCGCACCGTGCCGCTCGAACAATTCGCCCGTCGTGCGCATGCCGCTATCGACCGCATACGACCTGCGCGACAGCGCCGCCACGAGCCGCCGGCCATAGATACGCCCCGCGGAAAACCACACGCTGTCGCCGAGCAGCGCGCCGCACAGCGCGGCGAACAGCACGTGCGCGAAGGACAAGCGTCCGCTCGCCACGGCCGAGCCCGCGAACACGAGCAACGGCGCGGACGGCAGCGGCACGCCAAGACGCGTCAGGAGGACGTTCGCGAACACGGCCGCGCTGCCCCACTGCACGATCGCCGACGGCGGAATCTGGATCAATCGGCACCTCTCGATCGCGGGCTACGACGCATCAATCGACAGATCATTCGGACCTCGACTCGACCAGCATCACCGGCACGCTGCCACATCCGGCACTACTCGCAATTTCGATGCCGCGCCACGGCGAACCCTCGCCATGATCGAACGCCATCGGGTCGACGCGCCGGTCCGGTCTCAGCACGTTGAACGGCCACGACGGACGCCGCAAGCGCTCGTGCACGACCGAACCGAGCCAGATCGGCGCAGGCGGCGCGCCCTCGGCCTGGCGCACCGCGTAATGCGTCGGCCAGAAGCGCAGCACATCGCGTTCGTCGGCGCCGCGCGGCGAGCGCGCGAACACGAGCGTGGACGGCTCGCCGTTGTTCAGGCGCGGCAACGCGGGCAGATCGATTGCGGGCGCGTTCGGCAACACCACCGACATCACGCTCTTCAAGCTGACGTGCGACACCTCCGTCCAGCCGCGCGATCTCAATTGCGCGCGAATCTGCTCGGGCGTCGCCGCCCATTGCACGGAGATCGGCTCGCGACGGTCGCCCTCCATGCTCGCCCGGTAACACGAAAACGTGCGCCACACGGTATCGGTCCACTGAATCGGCGTGATGACTATGGTCGAAGGCGCCGCGCTGTGCGCCTCCGTTTCATCGCTCAGTTGCAGCGCGACGCTCGCGCAGATCACGGCGAGCACGGCGACCGGCATCAGCGGCCGTGGTTTCGGCTTGGTGGGATTGCGCCACACGGCCGTGAGCGCGATCAGAAAGACCCACGCGGCCGCGAGCGCCGTGCTGCCGAGCGCATCGGAAATGGTGAAGCGGCCGAAATACAGCCCCGCGATGCCGACGGCCGTAACGATGGCCGAGGTCGCCGTCGCGATGAACACGCCTGTCAGCAAGCCCACGCGCCGCAGCAGCAGGAACGCGAGAAAGCCGTAAATGACGACGGTGGCCGCCACATGGCTGCTCGGAAAGCTGTGCTCCGTCGGCGCGAAGGACACGAGGACCGGCTCGTGGGCGGTGAAGCGGATCGCCGCGACGAGCAACTGCGAAAACGCCACCGCCACGACCCAGTACGTGACGGTGCGCCAGCGCCGCTCGAAGCTCATCCATACGATGACCATCGCGCCGAGCGCGAGCAGCGTTTGCGTGCTGCCGAGCGTCGCCGCGCCATCGAGAATCGAATCGGTCCAGGTCGAGCGGAACGATTGCAAGAGCCGATAGATCGACACATCCACCTGCACGATCGACGCGCCGCGCGCGACATTCGCGAGCACCGAGAAAAAGAGGATCGCCGAGGCGAGCAGCAGCACCGAGATCACCACGATGAGGCCGGTCGCCGGATTGCCGGGATCGAGCGCGCGCGACACGAGCCGCGCCGGCAGACCGTCGCCGTTCTGCGCCCAGGCGAGCAGCGCCTCGCGCGACGCGATGGTCCAGCGCATCGCGTGCGAAACGATCACGCGCGCGAGATTGAACACGATCCAGCCGAGCGCGGCGACGATGATCAGGATCACGACGAGCCGTATCGACACGGCGCCCGCCAGCTCGATCGACGCGCCGAACACGACGCCCGGCAGGATATGCGTCGGCGCCCAGACGAGCGCGCTCAGGATATTGACGACGAGAAAGCGCGCGGGCGTCATGCCCGACACGCCCGCGACGACGGGCACGACCGCGCGCATCGGCGCGACGAAGCGTGCGAGCACGACGCTTTTCGCGCCGTGCGCATCGAAATACTTCCTGCCGGCGACGAGCGCGCCCGGATGCGCGCGAAACGGCCACATCTGCGCGATCCGGTCCGCATAGCGCTGGCCGAACCAGAAGCTCGCGGCGTCGCCGGCGATGGCGCCCACGATCGCGCAGACGAATACCCAGCCGAGATTCAGCGCGCCGGCGCCGACGAGCGCACCCGCGATGAACATCGCGGTGCTGCCCGGCACGAAGGTGCCGATGAACGCGACCGATTCGAGGAACGACGCGAGCAGCACGACCGCGAGCGCCCACTCGGGGTGACCCGACAACAGGTGCAGCAGCTTGAAGTAGGAATGCTCCATCGTTATCGACAGGCGAAAGCGCACGAGTGCGCAATCGTCAGAGAGACTCTTGCCAGCGGCTATCGCCGCGCAACAGGTGAAGGTCGCGGTGAAATCGAGTGTACCCAACCCGGTCGAAGAACTCCAAAATCTGTATCGCGCGTTTGCGGCCGAGCGCACTCGCATCGCGGAAAGCAGCTGCGTTCACCGCGCCGCCCTGCAGTTGAGCCTGTTGCGCGACGAGTTGCGCCAGCGCGCCGATCGACGCGCGGACGTAGAACAGATCGCGCACGACCTGATACACGTCGCCGCGGCGTGCGAGCTTTTTGAGGAGCCTGCGCATCTCGTCCTCGCCGATGCCGTGGGCGCTGGCGAGGTCGCGCACCCAGGGCGGCTCGAAGCGCCCCTGTTCGAGCGATGCGAGCACCGCGCGCGCCAGCGTTTCTTCCCTGTCGTCGAGCGTCACCGCGTGCGATGGCAGATGCAGCCACGGCCCGCTCCTCGCGATCGATCCGCCCGCCACGGCGTCGTCGACGAGCGCACGCCATAGCGCATCGGGCGCGAGCGGCGCGGCCATGCGGCGCAGGCGCGCGGCATCGGGGCCCTGTTCATCGGGGAAGCGTTCGTGAAAGGCGGCGAGTGCGTCGAAGAGGCGCGTTGTCATGGCGTCCCAATGACACGATGCAATGTAGAGCGTGTCGTCGTGCGTGGATACCGCGCGCAAGCCTTCCGGCGAGATCGATCGTCCGCAGAGATGCTCGATCAGCGAGCGCGGCAAGCCATGCGGCGCCTCGTCGAAGAGCGCGTCGACGCGGCCCGTGTCCACCATGGCGACGAGCGCATCGAGCCACGCGCGGCGTTGCGGCGTGCGACGCTTGCGGGCGGGCGCGAACGGATCGAGCACGCGTCCGCCGCCCACCGTCCGGCTCGCCTGCGCATTGCGCACGATGAAGCGGTCGCCGGGCAGCGCGCAAACGGGCTGCTCGAAGACGAGCTGCGCGCGCGCGGTGTGCCCTGATTCGAGCGTGTCGGCTTCGAGCAGCGCGACATGCGCGACGCGATGCGTCGTGCCGAGATGCACATGCAAGGGCGCCCAGTGCGTGAGCGTGAGCTGCGCGTCATCGAGCAAGGTCAGTTCTACGTCGAGCCGCTCGGATGCACGCGCGAGCCGCGTATCGACGATCCAGTCGCCGCGCGCGAGCGCATCCTTCTCGATGCCCGCGAGATTGAGCGCGCAACGCTCGCCCGCGCAGCCCGTCTGCGTCGCGCGGTTCTGCGCGCGAATGCTGCGCACGCGTACCGGCGCATCACCTGCTTCGCGCGGCGCGAGCGCCAGCATGTCGCCGATGTTCACGCGGCCCGCGAACGCCGTGCCTGTCGCGATCGTGCCCTGCCCCGTCAAGGTGAACACGCGATCGACCGCGAGCCGGAAAAACCCGTCGTCGCGGCGCGTGCGCCAGTGTGTGGCGGCATCGCGAAGATACGCGTCGAGCGCGGCGACGCCTGGATCGCCGTCTTTCGTCGCATCGGTGTCGAATAAGGGCGCATCGCAGAGCGGGCCGTCTGCGAGCAGCGCTTCGATGTGCGCATGCACGTCGCGCACACGCGCTGCCTCCACGCGATCGCACTTGGTCACCGCGACCGCGCCTCGCGTCACGCCGAGCAACGCCAGTATCGCGAGATGCTCGCGCGTTTGCGGCATCACGCCATCGTCGGCGGCGATCACGAGCAAGGCGAAGTCGATGCCGCACGCGCCGGCCGCCATCGTGTGCACGAGCTTCTCGTGTCCAGGCACGTCGATGAAGCCGAGCACGCCGCCGTCGTTCAACGGCACGTACGCATAGCCCAGTTCGATCGAGATGCCGCGCGCCTTCTCTTCCTTCAGGCGATCGGTGTCCACGCCCGACAGCGCGCGCACGAGCGTGGTCTTGCCGTGATCGATGTGCCCCGCCGTGCCGACGATCATTCGCGTGCGTCCAGTTGCGCGACGAACGCGGCTTCGTCGGCCTCTTCGAGACAGCGCAGATCGAGCCGCAATGCGCCGTCCGCAATGCGCCCGAGCACCGGCCGCGGCAATTCGCGCAGCCGCTTCTCGATGCGGTTCAACTGGCCGCCTGCGCGCTTGCCGCTCGCGAGGCGCACGGCGAGCCCATAGCTCGGCAGGACATCCACGGGCAACGCGCCACTGCCGATCTGGCTGAACATCGGCTCGGCGCAGACCTTGAATTCGTCGCCGGCCATGTGTTGCAGCGCAGGCTCGATGCGTTCGGCCGCGAGGCGCATCGCGTCGGCGGGACGCGTGAGAAGACGCAATGTCGTGAGCCGTTCGGCCAGCGTTTCGGGCGCGCGATAAAGGCGCAGCACCGCTTCGAGCGCCGCGAGCGTCAGCTTGCCGACGCGCAATGCGCGCTTCAGCGGATGCTTCTTGAGCGTCGCGATGAACTCGCGCCGCCCGACGATCAGCCCCGCCTGCGGCCCGCCCAACAACTTGTCGCCGCTGAAAGTGACGAGATCCGCGCCCGCCGCGACGGTCTCGCGCACCGTCGCTTCGCGCGGCAAGCCCCATTGCGCCAGATCGACGAGCGTGCCGCTGCCGAGATCCATCGCGACGGGCAACCCGCGCGCTTTCGCGAGCGGCGCGAGTTCGGCGAGCGTCACTTCCTTCGTGAAGCCGCTCACCGCGTAGTTGCTGCAATGGACCTTCATCAGCAGCGCGGTCTTCGCGTTAATCGCTTCGTCGTAGTCTTTCAGATGCGTGCGATTCGTCGTGCCCACTTCGCGCAGCTTCGCGCCCGCGCGGCTCATGATGTCGGGGATGCGAAACGCGCCGCCGATCTCGACGAGCTCACCGCGCGACACGATCACTTCCTTTCGCGGCGCGAGCGCGGACAGCGTGAGCAACACGGCCGCCGCGTTGTTGTTCACGACGGTCGCGGCTTCAGCGCCCGTCAGTTCGCAAATCAAGTTGCTGATGAGATCGTCGCGATCGCCGCGCGCGCCCGTGTCGAGATCGAATTCGAGGTTCGCGGGCCGCGTGAGAATCTCGGCCACCGCCCGCACCGCTTCGTCGGGCAGGAGCGCGCGGCCGAGATTGGTATGCAGCACCGTGCCCGTGAGATTGAAGACGCTGCGCACGCTGCTTCGGGCGCGCTTCGCGAGCCGCGCGCCGACCGTGCGTGCGAGCTGCGCATCGCTCAGTGCATCGACGGATGCGCGGCCTGCCTGCGCATCGGCGCGCCATGCGTCGAGTGTCTCGCGCAATGCGGCGAGCGTCTGCGTGCGTCCGTATCCGGCGATCACGTCCTCGAATTCCGCCGATGCCAGCACGCGCTCGACCGACGGCACGCGGCCCATCAGTGCGCGCAGTTCGCCGCCTTCGCCGCCTTTGACGTCGCTCATCGATCGTCTTCCGAATGTTCGGGCCACAGCCACGAATGGGGCGCGGCACGCCGATAGCCGGCCTCGCCCATCAGCAGGTCGAGCGTGAGGCTCGCGAGATCGTCGGCGTAGGGCTCGAAATCGTAGGCCTTCTCCTGATAGCCGATCTTGCGATACGTACCGCATTCTTCGCACGACTCCGCCTTGAGCGGCGCGCTTTTCGCCCTCGCGGACTTCTCGCTTTCGGGTTCGTCACCGGTGCCCATCACGTGATAGGCGATGCCCTTGGTCGAATCGCAGTTCGTGCACTTCGCGCGGACCACGTGAAGCTCCGTCGCGCAGAGGCCGCATTGCGCGTACCGATAGCCGTCGTACGCGCCGCCGACGCGCACGATGCTCGCAACCGGCACCGAACCGCAGACCGGGCACACGCCGGGCGTATCGAGATAAGGCACGTCCTTCATGTCGATGCGGCTCGCGAGATCGGTCCACACGACTTGCAGCGCGGCCGCGATGAAGGGGGCTGCCGCCGGATCGATCTCGGCGAAACGCAGCGCGAGAATCGCATCGGCGTGGCTGTCGAGCGCGGCGGCGTCCAGCGCGCGCAGGCGACCGACGAGTTGCGTGAGCGCGGGCGTCAGCGCGCCCGCGGCCTCGATGCTGTCGAGCAGCATGAAGAGCACGTCGCGCCACGCGGGGTCGCGCGTATCCGTGAGCGCGGGGACGATCGGCATCGAATGACGCTGGTTCAGTTCGATCGAATCGCGCGAGGGCATCGGCGCGTTGAAGTTCGTGAGCACGCGCTGCTGGGCATCGGCGAGCGCGGCCATCAGGCGCAGGTATCCGGCGATGGGGTTGCTGGCGTCGGCGAGTTGCCGCAGACGCGCGGCGCGCGCGGCGAAGATGGTTGCGCGCTCAGGCATGCGCAAACGCGGAATCGCCGATGGATCGAGCGATTCGATTCTCGCGGCTTCGACTATGCGTTGAACCACGGAAGGTTTCCTCGGGAAGCGTTGCGGAACCGGCATTCGCCGGTCTTATGCCATCCGGCCGACTGCCGTTCCCTAGCATATCAGCATACATTCAAGTCGAATTGGACCTGCACTCATGTATCTACAACGTGGATACATCAATTTGACTGGGAGATAAAATGGTATCTACAATGACTCTACATTCCTGGGACGTATTCTCGCTTATGAAACTCTCGATACAAAAGTGGGGCAACAGCGCCGCCGTGCGGCTGCCCGCCGCATTGCTGGACGAGGCGAAACTCGAACTCGGCGACCAGCTCAGCGTCGAACTCCGTCCGGACGGCATCATGCTCACCCCGGCGCGTCGCACGTATGTTCTCGCCGACCTGGTCGCGCAATGTGACACCGCAGCGCCGATACCCGAAGACCTGGCTGCCTGGAACAACCTCAAGCCGGTAGGGGGTGAAGCATGGTAAAGCGAGTCAGATTCGAGCGCGGCGACATTGTGCGCGTGAACCTGAACCCAACCGTCGGCCATGAGCAGCAAGGCGAATTCCGACCCGCTCTCGTGCTCTCGTCGGGGGTATTCAACGCCATGGGCGTCGCGCTCGTCGCGCCGATTACTCAAGGCGGCAACTTCGCCCGCTTCGCCGGTTTCGCTGTTCCGCTTGCCGGCGAAGGCATCGAAACACAAGGCGTCGCGCTCGTGAACATGATTCGCACGCTCGACCTGGAAGCACGGGGCGCGCGCAAGGTCGAGCGCGCGCCGGTCGCGGCCACCAACGACGCGCTGGCGCGGCTGCAGGCCATCCTCGACTGAGCGCCGCTACTTCCCGATCATCTCCCTGAACCACCGCGGATGATGCTTCCTTGCCCAGCCATACGTGACCGTGCCGCGCGTCATCGCGCCGATCGACCCTTTCACCCACAGCGCGGCATAGATATGCACGATGATCGACACGATCAGCACGAACGCCGTCGCCGCATGCACGACCGACGCGATGCGAATCACCGTGATCGGGAAATAGAACGCGAAGTACGCGCGCCATATCACGATCCCGCTCAGGAGCAGCAGCACGAGACTCGCGACCATCACGAAGAACAGCAGCTTCTGTCCCGCGTTGTACTTGCCGATTTCCGGCAGACGATCCTCGCGATTGGTGAGCACGTCGTTCATCTGCTTCATCCACTGGACGTCGTTCCTGTCCAGATAGTTGTGATGCCAGAAGCGCAGTGCGAGGATCAGGAACGAGATGAACATCACGCAGCCGATGAACGGATGCAGAATGCGCGTCCACTGCCCGCCGCCGAGGAGCGCATAGAACCATGACATCGACGGATGGAACATCGCGAGGCCGGATAGCGCGAGCAGCACGAAGGTGATCGCGGTGATCCAGTGATTGGTGCGCTCGTTCGGCGTGTAGCGCACGATCAGATGATGTCCCTTCACGTCACGCAGTTCGCTATCGTGTTTCATCTTCACGCTCCTGTCCGCCTTCCCGGCGATGCCGCACTTCTTCCGCTTCGCGGTGCGCTTCCAGCTCGTCTTCCTCGCTGACTTCGTTCGGGCCGATGCGCGTGTAATGGAAGAACCCCGCGAGCGCCGCGAGCGCGATGCCCGCCATCGCGAGCGGCTTCGTCACGCCCTTCCAGATCGACACGAACGGGCTGATGTGCGGATCCTTCGCGAGACCGTGATACAGCTCCGGCTGATCCGCATGATGCAGCACGTACATCACATGCGTGCCGCCCACGCCCGGCGGATCGTACAGTCCCGCGTTGGCGAACCCACGCTCCTTCAGGTCTTCCACGCGATCCGCCGCCTGCGCCTGCATGTCCACTTTGGTGCCGAACATGATCGCGCCGGTCGGGCACGTCTTCACGCACGCGGGTTCCTGTCCCACCGCGACGCGGTCCGAGCAAAGCGTGCATTTATAGGCGCGATGATCTTCCTTCGAAATCCGCGGAATGTTGAACGGACATCCGGTGATGCAATAGCCGCAACCGATGCAGTTTTCCTCATGAAAATCCACGATGCCGTTCGTGTACTGCACGATCGCGCCCGGCGACGGACACGCCTTCAGACACCCCGGATCCTCGCAGTGCATGCAGCCGTCCTTGCGGATCAGCCATTCGAGGTCGCCCTTCGGATTCTCGTATTCGGTGAAACGCATCACCGTCCACGAGTGCTCCGTGAGGTCGCGCGGGTTGTCGTAGACGCCGGTCGTGTGACCGATGTCGTCGCGCAGGTCGTTCCACTCCATGCATGCCGTCTGACACGCCTTGCAGCCGATGCACTTCGACACGTCGATCAGCTTCGCCACCGTGCCCGTCACCGGCTCGCGCACCTGCGTCTGCGGCGTGGTCGTCGCCGAGATGCGTTTGATATCGAGCGATTGCAGCGCCATCTCGTCCCCCTATGCCTTCTCGACCTTCACGAGAAACGACTTGAACTCGGGTGTCTGCGAGTTGCCGTCGCCCACGGAAGGCGTGAGTGTGTTGACGAGATAGCCCGGCTGCGCGAGGCCCTTGAAGCCCCAGTGCAGCGGCAGGCCGACGGTGTGCACCTTCTTGCCCTCCACCATCAACGGCTTGATGCGCTTGGTGACGAGCGCCACCGCGACGATATGCCCGCGATTGCTCGACACCTTCACGCGATCCCCGGCGACGACGCCCACTTCCTTCGCGTGCTCCTCGCCGATTTCCACGAACTGTTGCGGCTGCACGATCGCGTTCAGGCGGGCATGCTTGGTCCAGTAATGGAAGTGCTCGGTGAGCCGGTAGGTGGTCGCCGTATTCGGGAACTTGTCGGCGGTGCCGAACGCGGCGCGATCGTCCGGAAACACGCGCGCGGCAGGATTGCTCGTCACGGCCTTGTTGTCCGGGAAGAACGGGTTGTAGCCGAGCGGCGTTTCGAACGGCTCGTAGTGCGCGGGGAACGGTCCTTCGTTCATGCCGTCGCGCGCGAAGAAACGCGCGACGCCTTCCGGGTTCATGATGAACGGGCTCATGCCCTTGTCTGGCGGCTCGTCGGCCTTGAAGTCGGGGATATCCGGGCCCGTCCAGGCGCGCCCGTTCCAGGCGATGAGCTTTCTCGACGGATCGAACGGCTTGCCGTTCACATCGCACGATGCGCGGTTGTACAGCACGCGGCGGTTCGCCGGCCACGCCCACGCCCAGCCGAGCGTCTGGCCGATGCCCGTCGGGTCGGAGTTGTCGCGCCGGCCCATCTGGTTGCCCGCCTGCGTCCACGCGCCGCAGAAGATCCAGCAGCCGCTCGCGGTCGATCCGTCATCGCGCAGTTGCGCGAAGCTCGCGAGCTGCTCGCCGCGTTTTGCGAGCACTTTCGTCTGATCGGCCGGATCGGTGACGTCGGCGAGCGCGCGGCCGTTGAACTCCATCGCCATCTCTTCGGGCGTCGGACTCTCCGGGTCCGCGTACGGCCAGGTCATCTTCAGGATCGGATCGGGGTACTTGCCGCCTTTCTCCTGATACGCCTTTCGCATGCGCAGCCACAAGCCCGACATGATCTCCAGATCGCTCTTCGCCTCGCCCGGCGGCGTCGTGCCCTGCCAGTGCCATTGCAGCACGCGGGACGAACTCACGAGCGAGCCGCGCTCTTCCGCGAAGCAGCTCGTCGGCAGACGGAAGACCTCGGTCTGGATCTTCGACGAATCGACATCGTTGAATTCGCCGTGGTTCTTCCAGAACTCCGATGTTTCCGTCGCGAGCGGATCCATGATGACGAGCCACTTCAGCTTCGAGAGGCCCAGCCCGATCTTCGCCTTGTTGGGCGCCGCCGCGAGCGGATTGAAGCCCTGGCAGATGTAGCCGTTCATCTTGCCCGCGGCCATCAGCTCGAAGACCTGCAGCATGTCGTAGGACTTGTCGAGCTTCGGCAGGTAGTCGAACCCGAAGTTGTTGTCGGCCGTCGCGTTGTCGCCCCACCATGATTTCATGAAGCTCACATGGAACGCGCGATAGTTCTTCCAGTAGCTCAGCTGATTCGGCCGCAGCGGTTGCGCCGCGCGCTTCTTGATGTACTCCTCGTAGTCCTGTTCGCCTTCCATCGGCAAGGTCATGTAGCCGGGCAGCAGGTTCGACATCAGGCCGAGATCCGTCAAGCCCTGAATGTTCGAATGCCCGCGCAGCGCATTCATGCCGCCGCCCGCGATGCCGATATTGCCGAGCAGAAGCTGCACCATCGCGCCGGTACGGATCATCTGCGCACCGACCGAGTGGTGCGTCCAGCCGAGTGCATAGAGGATCGTGCCCGCGCGATTCGGCACGGCGGTCGTCGCGAGCATTTCGCAGACCTTGAGGAACTTGTCGGTCGGCGTGCCGCAGACCTTCGTCACCATCTCCGGCGTGTAGGCGGCGTAGTGCTGCTTGAGCAGGTTGTAGACGCAGCGCGGATGCTGCAACGTTGGATCGGTCTTGACGTAGCCGTCGTCGCCGCGCTCGTAGTCCCAACTCGACTTGTCGTACTTGCGATGTTCGGCGTCGTAGCCCGAGAACACGCCGTCCTTGAACGCGAAATCCTCGCGCACGATGAACGACATGTCCGTGTAGTTCTTCACGTACTCGTGCTGGATCTTGTCGTTCGTGAGCAGATAGTTGATCACGCCGCCCAGAAACGCGATGTCCGTGCCAGTGCGAATCGGCGCGTAGAAATCCGCGACCGATGCCGTGCGCGTGAAGCGCGGATCCACGACGATGAGCCGCGCACGCCTGTGCGCCTTCGCCTCGGTCACCCATTTGAAGCCGCACGGGTGCGCCTCGGCCGCATTGCCGCCCATCACGAGAATCAGGTCCGTGTTCTTGATGTCGACCCAATGGTTCGTCATCGCTCCACGGCCAAACGTCGGGGCAAGACCTGCCACCGTCGGGCCATGTCAGACACGCGCCTGATTATCGAATGCGAGCATTCCCCAGCTGCGCACCGTCTTGTGCGTCAGATAGCCGACCTCGTTGCTTCCCGCCGACGCCGCCAGAAAGCCCGAGGTCAGCCAGCGGTTGACCTTCTTGCCATCGGGCGTGCTCTCGACGAAGTTCGCGTCGCGATCTTCTTTCAGCAGCACGGCGATCCGGTCGAGCGCCTCTTCCCACGAGATGCGCGTCCACTCGCTCGACCCCGGCGCGCGATGCTCGGGATACATCAGCCGGCTCGGGCTATGGATGAAGTCGATGAGCGAGGCGCCTTTCGGGCAGAGCGTGCCGCGATTGACCGGATGATCCGGATCGCCTTCGATATGGATGATGCTCGCCTTGGCGTTCTTGGCGTTGTCGCCGAGGCCGTACATCAGGATGCCGCACCCGACTGAACAGTACGGGCAGGTATTGCGCGTTTCCGTGGTGCGCGACAGTTTGTATTGCCGGACTTCCGCGAGCGCGGGTGCCGGAGAGAAGCCCAATGCCACCAGGCTCGAACCGGCCAGCGTGCTTGCAGAAACCTTGAGGAACTGTCGCCGTGACATCTGGAGCATGATGACCCTCGGCGCGTCGTGAAGCGGGTTGGTAAAGCAGGGTTTCTAAAGTATATGGTGCCCGATTACATCTCGCAGACAGGTTGACACGGTATTTGCACCAATGCGCCTGTTTGTCGCCGCAAACTTCGCTCACATAGCAAGCGGCGCGCCCGAATGGGCCCGTTCTGGAATGGAACGTGCTCGACCGGTGAACGTCGCCGGGCATCCGCGCTCCATTCATCGAATCAAGAGGTCGTCATGAGTTCCGTCTCCACGCAGAAGATCGAAGCGGCCGTAAAAAAAGACGCGTCCTGGGTGCTCGGCGCGCTCAAGCAGTTCTCCGAGAACCGCTGCGCCGCGATGGCCGCGAGCATCGCCTTCTATTCGGCGTTCTCGCTCGCGCCGACGCTCGTCATGGTCATCGCCGTCGCCGGCTGGGTGTTCGGGGCGGAAGCTGCGCGCGGGCAGCTCTTTCATCAGGTGAACGGACTCCTCGGCGATCAGGCGGCCTCAGGCGTGCAGAGCATCGTCGAGAATGCGCACCGCAGCGGCGGGACCGGCATTGCCGCGATCATTTCGTTCGTGCTGCTGGCGGTCGGCGCGTCGGCGACGTTTTCATCGCTCAATACCGCGCTCAACATCGTCTGGCCGATGAGCGGCGAGCAGCGCTCGAGCGTCATCGCGATGGTGCGCGTACGGCTCGTGTCGTTCGGGCTCGTGCTCGGCGTCGCGTTCCTGCTGATCGTCTCGCTCGTGCTCGATACCGCGATCCAGGCGGTCGGCATGTGGCTGTGGGCGGATTCGCCGTTCGTGATCGTCGGCGATGTGGTGCAACTCGCCGTCGGCCTCGCGATTCTCACGGTCGCCTTCGGCGCGCTGTTGAAGTTTCTGCCCGATGCGCCGGTGGAATGGCGCGATGCGCTCGTCGGCGGACTCGTCGCCGCGCTGCTGTTCTCGGCGGGCAAAAAGCTTTTCGCGGTATATCTGACGCACGCGGGCACCGCGAGCGCCTTCGGCGCGGCGGGCTCGCTCGCGGTGCTCCTCATGTGGCTGTACTTCTCCGCCGCCGTGCTCCTGCTCGGCGCGGAGTTCTCGGCGGCACGCGCCCGGCTGCATGATCCGCGCGGCGCGTGGGGACGGCAGAACAACGGCCGCGTTCCGCCTGGAAGCCGCGCGAAGATCGGCTCGCTGCTCGCCGCATCGACGCGCACCGCGACGCCGATGGCTGGCGCCGAATCCACGATCGCGCCGGTCACGCCCGCGAGCGCTCGCGCCGACGCCGACGCCCCCGTCACAGCGAGCACGCGACGCGCGATCGGTGCGCGCTCCCAGCACACCCAGCAACTGACGGAACAGGCGCGCAGGAAGGTGTCCGCCGTGGCGCGGGCACTGGAGCTCTCGCGCAAGCTGGCGCGGGCGGAATCGACCGCCACGCGCGCCACCGCGCTCGCGATGGTCGGCGCCAGCCGCAAGGCGTCGCACGCCAACGCGGCGGTGCGCCGGCATCCGTGGCGCGCGGTGCTCGTCGCGGCGGGCGCGGGCATGGCGGTCGCGCTGCTGTCACGGCGCGATGGCGCGCGGCAGGACGAAACGGACGTGCGGAACTGACCGTTCGCGGGACGCAGCCCGGCTGTCCGTCGAATCCGAAAAATCACGCGTCGAGAAAGCTGTTTGTTATTTGATTCGCGTGTAATCGAATATCGCTGCTAAAAATCCCGATTCGAATGTCTGATTCCGCGCGGAACTTTTCCAGGACGCGCCTGTCTCCCAAAATTCGCTTTAAGACTGCCGGAAAACCTTGACGGGCGGGCATCCAGCCCGAGTGTGTGTTTTTCGAGACAGTCAATATTTTTTCGTTTCTAAAGTTACGAAACGTTGCGTTATTCTCTGCGCCGGCAACAACGATTTTAATCATTCGCGTGGAGAATTCGATGAAACGAATCGCACTGACGTCCCTCTCGCTGGCGCTCCTCGGCGCAGCAGGCGCGGCGCAAGCACAAAACAGCGTGACGCTCTATGGCGTGATCGATACCGGTCTCGCTTATGTCAGCCACGCCAACGCCAACGGCGACCACCTCTTCGGCATGGTCAACGGCACGCTCTCCGGCCCGCGTTGGGGCTTGAAGGGTCAGGAAGACCTGGGCGGCGGTCTGAAGGCAATCTTCCAGTTGGAAAGCGGCTTTGATCCGGGCACCGGCAAGCTGAACCAGGGCGGCCGCGAATTCGGTCGTCAGGCGTTCGTCGGCTTGAGCGGCAACCAGTGGGGTACGGTCACGTTGGGTCGTCAGTATGACCCGTCCGTCGACATGGTTCAGGGCCTCACGGGCGACAACTACTGGGGCGCAGCATTCGCCACGCCGGGTGACGTCGACAACTACGACAACAGCCTGCGCGTGAGCAACGCCGTCAAGTACGTTTCGCCGGTGTTCTCGGGCTTCCAGTTCGAAGGCATCTACGGCTTCAGCAACCTGGCGGGCACGACCGGCCAGGGCCAGACCTGGGGCGGCGCAGCGACGTACGGCAACGGTCCGTTCTCGATCGCGGCCAGCTACTTGTACGTGAACAACCCGACCGCGAACCGCACGACCGGCTGGAACAGCCCGTCGTCGGACTCGCTGTTCAACACGATCATCAACGGCGGCTACTCGACGGCTCACGCGGTCGGCATCGCACGTGCGGCAGGTCAGTACGTGTTCGGTCCGTTCACGGCCGGCGCATCGTACAGCTTCGCGCAATACAAGCCGGACGGCGCGTCCTCGTTCCAGGAACAAGAGAAGTTCAACGTGGCCAACACGTACCTGAACTTCCAGTTGACGCCGGCGACGCTGCTGGGCCTGGGCTACACGTACACGCACGCGAATGGCGACACCTCGGCGACCTACCATCAGGTCAGCCTGGGTGCGGACTACTCGCTGTCCAAGCGTACGGATGTCTACGCTGTTGGCGCGTACCAGCACGCAAGCGGCTCGCAGCGCGTGACCAACGCGGACGGCACGCAATCGAAGGTCGACGCTACGGCTTCGATCAGCGATTTCGGCTTCGACAGCGGCCGCAGCCACCAGGAACTGGTGCTGATCGGTCTGCGCCACAAGTTCTAAGAACAACCGACTGGCGGGGCACGCGAGTGCCGCGTCGGGAGGACAGCAGTACCCTCGAACAGCCATCGGTTTTCCGATGGCTGTTTTTTTATGCGCGCCGGAAAGCGACAAGCGCAACAAATTGTCGAAATCAACCGCGTGCGCGCCAACGCGACCGGATGACGGCGGCAGAATCGGCCGATGCACACTGCCCGGGGGATTCGCACGATGCCGTTTCGCTCAACCGTCCGTCGCTTCGTCGCCATCGTCGCCGGTATCGCCAGCGCCGCGTGCGGGACGTCCGCGCCTGTCTCTGGCGCCGCCGATCCGTCCGTCCTGCCGATGATCGTCGCGCATCGCGGCGGCACGGCTGACTATCCCGAGAACACGCTGCTCGCCATCGAAGGCGCACGGCAGAATCACGCCGATGCGATCTGGCTCACTGTGCAACTCACGCGTGACGGCGTGCCCGTGCTCTATCGCCCGGCCGATCTCTCGGCCAACACCGATGGCAAGGGCGCCGTCGCGGAGCTCGACTTCGGCGCGCTCCAGCGCCTGAACGCGGGATGGAACTTCGTGCGCACCGACGCGAGCGGCGCGAGGCGCTATCCGTATCGCGAACATCCGGTGCGGATTCCATCGCTCACGGAAGCGCTGCGCGCGATCCCGCCCGGCATGCCGGTGATGCTCGACATGAAGGCGATGCCAGCCGAACCGCAAGCCGCGGCCGTGGCGCGCGTGCTCGACGCCGAAAACGCGTGGAAACGTGTGCTGATCTATTCGACCGATGCCGCGTATCAGAATGCTTTCGCAGCGTATCCGCAGGCGCGGCTCTTCGAATCGCGCGACGCGACGCGCGCACGACTCGCCGCCGTCGCGCTCGCCGGGACATGCGAAGCTGCGCCGCCGTCCGGCACATGGACCGCGTTCGAGTACGCGAGAAAGATGGAACTGGTCGAGACATTCACGCTCGGCGAAGCGCGTTCGGCCGTGACGGCCAGGCTCTGGACGCCCGAGACGGTCAAGTGCTTCCGCACGAACGGGAACACGCCGATCCTCGCGATCGGCGTCGACAACGCCGACGACTACCGCGCCGCCGCCTGTCTCGGCGTCACTGCCGTGCTCGTGGATTCGCCGCGGACGATGCACGCCGTGAAGTCGGGCATCGCGCTGCCGCTGCAATGCCCGTCCACCGCGCGCTGACGGCTTACCGCTGCGACGCGTTGCCCTTCTGTTCGACGTCTTCCGCGAGCGTCTGCGCGGGCGCGCCCGGGCACGGCAGATCGCCGATGACGAGCCGCGGAACCGTGCTGCGCGTCTCGCGCGGGCGCAGCGGGACGTTGTCGAGTTCGGTCCAGGACGGGTTCGGAATCTCGCCGAAAAGCTGCCTCAGACGCTCGCCCCAGGTCTTGTTGATCATCTGGTAGTAGGCGCTGTTGTTGTCGAGCGTGGCAAAGCGCGTGACGCGCAGCGAGTCCTTTTCATAGACCAGCAAATCGAGCGGCAGACCGACCGAGAGATTCGAGCGCAGTGTCGAGTCCATGGAAATGAGCGCGCATTTCGCGGCTTCGTCGAGCGGCGACGCGGGCGTGATGACTCGATCGATGATCGGCTTGCCGTACTTCGATTCGCCGATCTGGAAATACGGCGACACGCGCGTCGATTCGATGAAATTGCCCGCCGCGTAGATCATGAAAAGACGCGGCGGCTGGCCGCAGATCTGTCCGCCGAGGATGAAGCTGCAATTGAAGTCGACGCTGAATTCCGCGAGCGACAGCGCATCGCGCCGATGCACCTCCCGCACCGCATCACCGACGATACGCGCCGCTTCCGCCATCGTCGGGACGCTGTAGAGCGTGGGCGCGCCGGAATCGGACGGCTCCGCGAGCAGATGGGTCACCGCCTGCGTCAGCGCGAGGTTGCCCGCCGCGAGCAGGACGATCACGCGCTCTCCCGGTTGTTCGAAAACAACCATCTTGCGCGCGGCGCTCACATGGTCCACGCCGGCGTTGGTGCGTGTGTCGGACAGGAAGACGAGTCCCTCGTCCACGCACATGCCCACGCAATAAGTCATCTCAATCCATCCTGAAGCAAACAAACCCTCATTGTACTGAGCACGACCGCGCGTCGCATCCCTCCATTCACTGATCCGGTTGCGCGTCGATGCTGACGTGCACCGAGAGCGTCTCCTCCTTGCCACCCACGCGCGAGCCGCGCACCGGCGCCGCCGCTTCGTAATCCCGCGCCACGGCGAGCCGGCAGTGGCGTTCGCCCGCGAATGCGGCCTGCGTCGCGTCGACCGACACCCAGCCGTGCTCCGCCCAGACATCGGTCCATGCGTGCGCGGTTACGGCCTCGTCGGCGCCCGCATCGAAATAGCCGCTCACGCAGCGCGCGGGGACGCCTCGCGCACGGCAACACGCGAGCAGCAGATGCGCGAGGTCGCGCGCATCGCCGAAGCCGCTGGCGAGCGCCTGCGCGGCCGTGCCCGCCGCATACGCGGGTTCGTTGCGATACTGCACGCTCTCCCCGATGCGCTCCGCCAGCGCGACGAGGGAAGCAGGCGTGTCGAGCGATGGCACGCGGTGCGCGAGCGCGCGGATCGCGGCATCAGGCATCGTCAGCGGCGTCGCGCAGGTGAAATGTTCGAGCGGAATCGGGCCGGCTTCGTCGAAAAGCCGGCCGTCGGAGAGCGCTTCCGTCTCGACTTCGCCCGCCACGCTCACGTGAATCTCACTGTGCGGCTTCGTCAGCACGAGCGTATGCAGCGCGTTGCCATAGGCGTCGCGCGCTGCGTCGAGCTTGCCCGGCGCTTCGACGTGCCAGTGCCGCACGATCTGCGACGCGCCGCTCGCCGGGCTCACGCGAAACTGCTGGATCGAATAGGTGACCGGCGTGGCGTAGCGGTAGCGGATGTCGTGGCGAATGGTCAGAAGCATGGCTTCACGCAATCGGCAACATGAGGAAAGTGTGCATCACGCGCAGGCCCAGTTCATCGACACGCTTCAGGAACTGCGTGAGCCACCCGTGCACGCCCGTCTCCAGAATCTGGCGGATGTCGGAATACAGCACGTCGGCGCGCAGCTTGCCCGCGAAGCGCTCGCAGTCCTTCGACGCATCCGTGCGCAGTTTCGCGAGCGTTTCGCAGACGCCATCGAGCGACGCGAGCAGCGAGCGCGGCATCTGCTCATTGAGGATCAGCAGTTCGACGACGCGCGCGGGCGTCACGACATCGCGATACACCTTGCGATAGATCTCGAGCGCCGACACCGAACTCAGGATCGATGTCCAGTAATAGAAGTCTTCGAGCTGGCGCGCCGCCTCGCGCGAGTTGGGCGTCGCATCGGCGAAGCGCACGTCGAGAATGCGCGCAGTGTTGTCCGCGCGCTCGAGATAGGCGCCGAGCTGCATGAAGAAGAACGCGTCGTCGCGCAGCGCCGTGCCATGCATCACGCCGCGGCACAGATTGGAACGGTACTTGACCCATTCGAACAGCGCATCCGGGCCCGTTTCCAGCTCCCGGTTTGCAAGCCGCTGATTGAATTCGAGCCACGTGAAGTTGATCGTCTCCCAGCCTTCCGTCGTGAGCGTGCCACGCACCGCGCGGGCGTTCTCGCGCGTCGCCTGCAGACACGTCAGGATGCTCGACGGATTGCGCGCATCGGCGACCATGAAATGCAGCATGTCCTCGCGCGAGCGCGATCCCGGATGACGCTCGTCGAACACGTCCTCCAGCTCGGATATCTTCAGCACCGAGCGTTGCGAGCGCGCCTCCTGCTCGGGCGTCTGCGGCAGAAGCGCGCCTTCCAAGTCGATATCGAGCATGCGCGCGGTGTTCTCCGCGCGTTCCATGTAGCGCGCCATCCAGAACAGGTGATCGGCAGTGCGGCTCAGCATGAGGTGATGTGCGGTAAGTGAGTCAATCGACCATCCAGGTATCTTTCGTTCCGCCGCCCTGCGACGAATTGACGACGAGCGAGCCTTCTCTCAGCGCGACGCGCGTGAGGCCGCCCGCGCACATCGACACTTCGCGGCCGGAGAGCACGAACGGCCGCAAGTCGATATGTCGCGGCGCGATGCCCGCTTCCACGAACGTCGGGCATGCGGAAAGCGCGAGCGTCGGCTGGGCGATATAGCCTTCGGGCCGCGCGAGCAGCAGCGCGCGAAACGCCTCGATCTCGTCGTTCGTCGATGCCGGCCCGACGAGCATGCCGTAGCCGCCCGCGCCGTGCACTTCCTTCACGACGAGCTCCGGCAAGTGCGCGAGCGTGTACGCGAGATCGTCGGCCTTGCGGCATTGATACGTCGGCACATTGTTGAGAATCGGTTTCTCGCCGAGATAGAACTCGATCATGTCGGGCACGAACGGATAGATCGACTTGTCGTCGGCGATGCCGGTGCCCATCGCGTTCGCGAGCGTCACGCGACCCGCGCGATACGACGTCAGCAAGCCCGGAATGCCGAGCGCGGAATCCGCACGGAACGCGAGCGGGTCGAGAAAGTCGTCGTCCACGCGGCGATAGATCACGTCGACGCGGCGCGGCCCGTGCGTCGTGCGCATGAAGACGTAGTTGTCGTCGACAAAAAGATCCTTGCCTTCGACGAGCTCCACGCCCATCTGCTGCGCAAGGAAGGTGTGCTCGAAATACGCCGAGTTGTACATGCCCGGCGTCAGCACGACGACGGCCGGATCGTCGACGCCTTCGGGCGCGATCGAACGCAAGGTTTCCAGCAGCAGGTCGGGATAATGCGCGACCGGCGCCACGCGGTTCTGCACGAAAAGCTCGGGAAAGAGCCGCATCATCATTTTGCGGTTTTCAAGCATGTACGACACGCCCGAGGGCACGCGCAGATTGTCTTCGAGCACATAGAACTCGCCCGCCGCACCCGCGCGCACCACGTCGACGCCCGCGATATGCGCGTAGACATCGAGCGGCACGTCCACGCCCTGCATCTCGGGCCGGTACTGCGCGTTCGTGTAGACCTGCTCCGCCGGAATGCGCCCGGCGAGCACGATGTCGCCGTCGTGATAGATGTCGTGCAGAAAGAGATTGAGCGCCTGCACGCGCTGCCGCAAGCCGGCTTCGAGCACGCGCCATTCGTCGCCGGGAATGATGCGCGGAATCATGTCGAAGGGAATCAGCCGCTCGGTGCCGGACAGGTCGCCGTTCACCGCGAAGGTGATGCCGACGCGCCGGAACAGCACATCCGCTTCCGCCCGCTTGCGCGCGATCGTCTCGGGGCTCTGCATCGCGAGCCAGCGGGAAAACCGTGCGTAGTGACGGCGCACGGAGTCGTCCTGACGCATTTCATCGTAGATCTGCATCATTGCGTCCTTCGTTTTCGGCGCGTTTCGTTGCAGTATCGGACGAAAAGTGCGTGACGTGTGCCACTTTTTTTAACGCGCATTCATGGTGCACAGGCGTTTCGCGCTAGACTTCCCGCTTACGTCCAACGTTTCATCATGTCCGACGCGCTCGAAGACGAAGCCGATTCCCTTGCCGATGCCCTGCTCGCGGGACTCGCACGCCCGATCGTGTTCGTCGACCTGGAAACCACAGGCTCGAACGCAACCGAAGATCGCGTCACCGAAATCGGCGTGGTGGAAGCGAGCACGGCGGGCATCGAGCGCTGGAGCGTGCTCGTCGATCCGGGCGTGCCGGTGCCGCCGTTCATCGCGCGTCTCACCGGCATCGAAGATTCCATGTTGCGCGGCCAGCCGACCTTCGAATCGCTCGCGCCCGCACTCGCCGAGCGCCTTCACGGCAAGCTCTTCGTCGCGCACAACGCGCGCTTCGATTACGGCTTTCTCAAGAACGAATTCCGCCGCGCGGGCATCGCGTTTCGCGCGGATACGCTGTGCACAGTGAGGCTGTCGCGCGCGCTCTTTCCATCGGTGGAACGGCATGGGCTCGACGCGCTCATCGCGCGGCTGAATCTCGCGCCCGAAGGACGCCATCGCGCGCTCGCCGACGCCGATCTCCTATGGCAGTTCTGGCAGAAGATCCACGCACTCTATTCGCAGGATCTCGTCGATGCCGCTATCAGGACGCTGGTTCGGCGCGCAAGTTTGCCCGCCGCGCTGCCCGAAGGCGCGCTCGACGCGCTGCCCTCGACGCCCGGCGTCTACCTCTTTCACGGCGACGACGACGTGCCGTTGTATGTCGGCAAGAGCATCAATCTGAAACAGCGCGTCGCGGCGCATTTTTCGGGCGATCACAGGCTTCAGAAGGACTTGTCGATCTCGCAGACCATCCGCCGCATCGAATGCCGCGAGACGGTCGGAGAACTCGGCGCGCTCTTGCTCGAAGCGAAGCTCGTGAAGGATTTGAAACCGACGCACAACCGCCTGCTGAAGGGCGCAACGGGCGCGTGCGCATGGCAGTGGCTGCCGGGCGCGAGCGCGCCGACGCTCGTGAAGGCGCACAAACGCGATCTGTCGCGCGAAGACCATCTCTTCGGCGTGTTCGCGTCGCGTGCGAAAGCGCTTGCATTCATGCGCCATTTCGCCGATGAGCACACCCTCTGTCACGCAACGCTCGGACTCGAGAAAGCCCCGCTGTCACGCGGTCGCGGCTGCTTCGGCTATCAGGTGAAACGCTGCCTCGGATCGTGTGCGGGAATCGAAACACTCGGGGATCACGCGGCGCGCGCGCTCGCCGCGCTCGAGCACGCACGCCTCGTGAAATGGCCGCACGAAGGGCCGATCGCCATCGCCGAGCGCGACGAACAAACCGGCCGCGAGGCATGGCATGTGATCGATCGATGGTGCTACATCGGCGCGTGCGCGACGCGTGCCGATATCGCGCCCCTGCTCGCCGACGCACCCGATGCGCGCCCTTTCGACGCCGACGTGTACAGCCTGATCGCGAAACGTCTCGCATCCGGACAACTCGCGTGGATCGCGTGCGATGCGCGGCCGGCATTTCATCTCGTCGTACAAGATACGCCGGCGCGTGCCCTCGCCGTCACACAGCAGACGAAACGCGCGACGAAGAAACGCGAGCAAGCCTCCGGTCAGTTCGCGCTCATGTTCTGAACACGCCTCAGGCGATGCCGCCGTTCGCGCGCAGCACCTGCCCATTGACCCAGCCCGCATCCGCACCGACGAGAAACGCGACGACCGATGCGATATCGTCCGGCTGACCGAGTCGTTCCAGCGGCGCCATCTTCGAGAACGCGGCGATCTGTTCGTCGGTCTTGCCGTCGAGGAAAAGCGATGTCGCCACCGGTCCCGGCGCGACCGCGTTCACCGTGATGCCGCGCCCGCGCAACTCCTTCGCGAACACGTGCGTGAACGACTCGACTGCCGCCTTCGTCGCGTTGTAGATCGCGTAGCCCGGCATGTTGAGCGCGAGCGTCGTACTCGAAAAATTGACGATACGTCCACCGGCGTTTATGCGCGCCGCCGCCTCGCGAAGCGTGTTGAAGGTGCCGCGCACGTTGATATCGAAAGTCTGGTCGTAGAGCGCGTCGCTCGTGTCGGCGAGCGGCGTGGTCTTCAGCACGCCCGCGTTATTGATCAGCGCATCGACCTTGCCGAGTTCGCTTTCGACGGTCTCGAACATGCGGCGCACGTCGTCGGCTTTGGCGACGTCAGCCTTCACCGCGATGGCCGCGCTTCCTGCTTCGCGCAATTCGGCGACGAGCGCGTCCGCTTCCCGCGCGCTCGCCGCGTAATTCACCGCGACTGCGAAGCCGTCGCGCGCGAGGCGCCGCGCGATTGCGGCGCCGATGCCGCGCGACGCACCCGTGACGATGGCAACGCGTTTTGCTTCGATCTGACTCATGATGTGCTCCTCAAAGGTTGGCTGTTCGATGAGAAGCATGATGAATCATTCCGTTTCCGTGATCATCGCGCGTGGCTTAGTATCATCGTTCCAGTTGCTTTAACAATCTCGAAGCCCATGGATCGATTCCAGGAAATGCAGGTCTTCGTGCGCATCGCGGAGCGGCATAGCTTCACGCAGGCCGCCGACGATCTGCAGATACCGCGCGCCACCGTCACCAATCTGATGAAGCGCATGGAAGAGCGGCTCGGCGCGCGCCTGCTCGAACGCACGACGCGCACGGTGCGTCTCACGCTCGATGGCGAAGAACACTATCAACGCTGCGTGAGACTGATCGCGGATCTGGAGGAAGCGGAAGGCTCGTTCAGGCATGCGGAGCCGAAAGGTCTGTTACGCGTGAATCTGCAAGGCACGCTTGCGCGACACTTCATCATGCCGGGACTGCCCGCGTTTCTCGAGCGCCATGCGCAGATCGAGTTGCATATCGGCGAGGATGACAGGCTCGTCGATCTCGTGCGTGAAGGCGTCGATTGCGTGCTGCGCGCGGGCACCTTGCAGGATTCGTCGATGATCGGCCGGCGCGTCGCGCTGCTCGAACAGGTGACTGTGGCGAGTCCCGCCTATCTCGCGCGTGAAGGCGTGCCGGATGATCTCGAAGCGCTCGCCTCGCATCGAGCGGTGAACTTCCTGTCGAGCGCGACGGGCCGCGTGCTGCCGCTGGAATTCACGGTCGATGAACGTATCGAGACCATCGAACTGCGGGCGGCGATCTCTGTGTCGGGCGTCGAACTCTATACGCAAGCGGCGCTCGCGGGGCTGGGCATCGTTCAGGTGCCGCGCTATCACGTCGACGATGCGCTCGCCGATGGCCGCCTGCAAGTCGTGCTTCCGGACCTCCCGCCTCCACCGATGCCCATATCCGTGCTCTATCCGCATAACCGCCAGCTTTCCGCGCGCGTACGGGTTTTCGCGGACTGGCTGAGCGAGATCTTCGCTCCATTCAACGTGCGCAGTTAAGCAAAACGCAAAGCAAAAGAGGCCAGCATCCCAATGAAGGGAAGCTGGCCTCTTTTTCATCGAGCTTCGATTTCGCCAACGAAACCGAAGCCGCAACGCCGGCGAAAAACCTTAAGCCGCGGCGTCCTTCAGCTTCTTCAGCGCGCGCGCCTTGATGCGAACGCTTGCCGGCTTGGCCGGGAACCAGCGCTCTTCGCCCGTGAACGGGTCCTTGCCGAAGCGCTTCTTCTTCGCCGGCACGGCTTGCGCGGAGATCTTCAGCAGACCCGACAGCGTGAACTCGCCAGCGCCCTTCTTGTGGATCGAACCGAGGATCGTGTCTTCCAGCGCGACCAGCACGGCCTTCACCGCCTTGACGTCGACAGCGGCGCGGTCCGCGAGATGCGTTGCGAGCGATGCCTTCGTGAACGTGTCCTTGATCGGCGAGGGAGCGCCGGCCGTGGTCTTCTTCGCGGCTACTTTCTTCGCGGCAACCTTCGGTGCTGCTGCTTTCTTCACCGGTGCGGCGGCGGTCTTCGCCGTGGCCTTCTTGGCCGGAGCTTTCTTGGCAGCGGTTTTAGCGGAAGTCGGCATGTTTCTCCTACCTGTTTTTTGGTCAGTGATGTTCGAATACGTTCGCACCGATGCGTTCGTATCACGCCGGATTCTACATAGACCCGGCGCGTTCGTGCGAGTCTTTTGCGCTTTTATATCGTTTTTATAGGGGTTTTTCGTGGCGTCGTACAGACACGTGAGCCATGAAGGCATCGTTTGCGATGTTCTTCGATGCGTTTACGTCGGACACGTCATGCGTTTTAACACTGCATGGACGATGCAAACGCGCGATGCGCGATATGTGCAATGAGCGGATAGTGATCGGAAGCGATGCGTGACAAGCGGGTGCGATGCACGTCGACACGCATGAGACGTTCGCCCGGATGCACCCAGATGCGATCGAGCGCGAAGAGCGGATAGCGCGTCGGAAAGGTGCGCAACGCGCGCGCGCGATGAAAGTGCGTGACGAGCCGCCGCAAGGTCCGGCCATAGACGAACCACTCGTTCAGATCGCCGAGCAGGATCACGGGCAGCGCGGGCGTATCGAAGTTTTGCAACACTTGCTCCACTTGTGCACGCCTTTCGCTCGATGCAAGACCGAGATGCGTCGCGACCACACGCCATAGTTCGCCGCCGCAATCGATGTCGGCATCGAGCGCGCCGCGTGGCTCGCGGCTTCTGAACGACAGATCGAGCGTGCGCACCGCGCGCACCGGATAGCGTGTGAGCACCGCATTGCCGTAACGGCGCTCGGGCGTGTCGAGCGTCGGGCCCGCGACCGCATGCAGGTTCGTCATGCGTTGCAGCATGTCGAGCACGTCGGGCGAGCCGCTGCCGCCGAGCGGCACTTCCTGCAGCGCGAAGATGTCCGCGTCGATCTCGGCGAGCACTTCGCCGATGCGCTCCGGCGCGAACTTGCCGTCGATGCCTATCGCGCCATGCAGGTTGTATGTCGCGATGCGCAGCTCTCCACGCGTCAACGTCATGAGTTGACCTCGTCGGGACGCGCGTTTCTCGACGACGCATCGCGCGGCATCGTGCCGCTCTCGCGCAATGCGCTCGCGCGCCGGGCCTCGTCGCTTGCGCGCGGCTTGTCGGCGTCGCCCGGTGCGCCTTCGTGCGCGTCGCGACGATCCGCGCGGCCGAGAAAGCGCTGCAGCAGCAGCGAGACGCCGATCAACGCCGTGCCGATGCCGATCAGCACCGCGAACGAGCCGATCGTCGGCCGATGCAGCGAAGCGACGAGCTGATGCGCGAACGCGACCGTCAGAAAGATGCCGGGGCCCATGCCGAGCATCGTGCCGATCATGAAGTCGCGCATGCGGATATGCGATGCGCCCGCGACGAGATTGACGATCGAAAACGGCGCGACCGGCAGAAGCCGCAACACGACGACCGCGACGATGCCGCGCTTCGCGACGCGCTCGGACAGCCGGTTCACGCGCGCGCCCGCGAGCTTGCGCACGGCATCGCGGCCGAGCCAGTTGCCGAGCGAATACGAAATGGCGGCCGCGGTCATGGTCCCGAAGAAGGCGTACACGCCGCCCCATGACGCGCCGAAGACGATGCCCGTCGTCGCGATCAGCAGCGTGATCGGCACCGCGATGACCGCCGCCACGACGTAACAAAGAACGATCAGGAGCGGCGCGAGCGGCAGTGCGTCGATATGGCGCGTCGCGCTCGTGAGCGACTTCAGGTTGGCGTAATCGCCGAGCGGCGTCCAATGCCACAGGCCCGCGATCACCACGATCATCAGCGCGAGCATGCCGAGCAGCGCGAAGCGTCCGATGAGCGGGCGCGTCCTTTCCGCGGGCACGAACTGATCGACGAGTTCGTCGGCGGCGATCGGCGTTTCGGGATCGATCAGCGCTTCGGGCGGAATCAGTTGATCGAGTTCCGTCGATACTTGCGGATCGAGCGGCACCAGCGTGCGATGCGCGTCGCGCTCGCGCAGCAGCGCCTGAATCGCAGCGTTCATGCCGCCTCGCGCGTCGCGCTCGCGCACGACATCCGCGATCGCGCAGCCGAGATGCTCCGCGAGCAGCGTGTCGCGCATCGTCGCAATCGCGCGGCGGATGCGCGCGTCGGCGCCCGCGTCGATCGAGACATTGCATTCGCTGTCGAGCACCATCGAGCGATTGTTCAGGTTGGCCGAGCCGACGATCAGCAGTGCATCGTCGACGATCATCAGCTTGCTGTGCACGTTGACGATCTCGTCGCCGAGATTCGGCACGCTCGGGCACAGCAGTCGGTAACGGCCGTGCGTGTCGGCGCTTTTCAGGAGCGTGTTGAGACGCGCGCGCAGCACGCCCATCGTCACTTCCTGCAGCCAGCCGCTCTGATTGCGCGGCACGACGATGGCGAGATCGGGGCCGTCCTCGCGCGCGAGCGAGTCGGCGAGCGCGGCGCCGACCGCGCCCGACGTGAAATACTGGTTCTCGATATAGATGCTGCGCCGCGCCCGCGCGATCGCGTCGAGATACTGCGTGCGAATCTGCTGCACAGGCTCGCGGCCGGTATACGCGGGCTCGGTGAGCGAGATGGCGATATCGACATCTTCGAGATCGACGCGTCGCGAAGGCGGCCACGGGTCCTGTTCGAGCGGCGCGCGATGTGCGCGGATCGCGAGCCGCCGGTCGCATGCGCGCGCCCAACGTTCGCGTGCGAGCAGACCGATTTCGCGCGCGGCGTCGCCGTCGAACATCGTGTGGACGTCGTGAAACGGCTGATACGCCGCGCCGTTCGCATCGCGGCGCAGCGGCTCGTCGGGCGCGTGCGCGGTCGTATCCCAGCGCGAGCGCGTGAGATCGAGACCGCCGACGAACGCGAGGCGATCGTCGATCACGACGATCTTCTGATGCTGCGAGCCGCCGAGCGGATGCCTGCTGTCCATCTCGAACGCGATGCGCCGGTTCGTGCGCCAGCCCATCTTGTAGACCGGCAGCCATTCGCGCTCGAACGCGTAGAGCATCGCGAAATCCCACGCGAGGATGTAGATGCGCAGGCGCCGCTTGTCGCCGGTGAGCGCGTGGAGAAAATCGCCGAGCGCTTCGGGATAGCCATCGCTTGCACCTTCGGGCGTGAGCTTCATGCGGCTGTCGATGTCCCAGCCGAGGATGAACACGGTGCGTTGCGCGCGCGTGAGCGCCTCGCGCAGCACGCGGAAATAATCCGCGCCATCGATGAGCAGGCTGAAGCGCCCGGCGTGACGCACGCTCGCGCAATTGCGTCCTGGCTGGAAAAACGGCTCGTCGTCGTTTGCGTGGCTCATGTGCCTCTCGACAGCACTCCGTGGCGAAATAACTTTCGTTTTGCAAGCCCCATGCCCGCCGCGCCGCGCGGTGATACGCTTCGTTGCATTTGCCGATTCCGGAGCGACCTGCGCGATGAACGACAACGAAGTCAACAATCAGGACGATGAGGACGACGAGCACGCAGGACTCGTCGCGCTCGCGGCGGCATCGGTCGTCGTGGGCGCGGCGACGGGCGCGATCGGCGTGCTCTTTCGCTTCGCGCTCGAACGCGGCGACGCATGGCGCAATGCGTTCGTCGCGTGGGCGCATGCGGGACACGATTGGGCGATCGTGCTCGTCGTGCTCGCGGCGACGGTGGCCGCCGCGCTCGCCGCGTGGCTCGTCGCGCGCTTCGCGCCGATGGCGAGCGGCAGCGGCATTCCGCATGTCGAAGCGGTGCTGCATGGCGCCTTGCCGCCCGCGCCGCTCGTGCTCATTCCGATCAAGTTCGTGGGCGGCGTGCTCGCCATCGGCGCGGGGCTCGCGCTCGGCCGCGAAGGCCCGACGGTGCAGATGGGCGCATCGATCGCGCATGCCATCGGCACGTTCTTCAGGCGCAACGTGGGCGATTGCCGCGTGCTCCTCGCGGCCGGCGCGGGCGCGGGGCTTGCGACCGCGTTCAACGCGCCGATCGCGGGCGCCGTGTTCGTGCTCGAAGAACTGATGCGGCGCTTCGATACGCGCACGGCGGTCGCGGCGCTCGGCGCATCGGCGAGCGCGATCGCAATGGCGCGTCTGCTGCACGGCGACCTGCCCGACTTTCACGTCCCGGCGCAACCGTTTCCCGGCTTCGAGATGACCGGCGCGCATCTCCTGCTCGGCGCCTTGCTGGGGCTCCTGGGTGCGGCGTATAGCCGCCTGATCGTCTGGACGCTCGAGGCGGGAGAACGGATCGCGCCGTCCGGGTCGGTGAAGCTCGCGACGGCGCGCGCGGCGGCGGTCGGCGCGGCGGTCGGCCTGCTCGCCTGGTTCGCGCCCGACCTCGCCGGCGGCGGCGATGCGCTCACCGAGCACGCGCTCCTCGGCACCGGCACGCTTGCAGGCGTGATGGCGATGTTCGCATTGCGCTTCCTGCTCGGGCCGGTATCGTACGCGGCGGGCGCGCCCGGCGGCATCTTCGCGCCGATGCTCGCGCTCGGCGCGCAGACGGGCCTCGTGTTCGGCCGCGTGTGTCTCGACTGGTTCCCCGGCATGGCGCCCGCCAGCGGCGACACGACCACGTTCGCGGTGGTCGGCATGGCGGCGTTCTTCGTCGCAGTGGTGCGCGCGCCGGTCACGGGCATCGTGCTCGTCACCGAGATGACGGCGAGCTTCACCCTGCTCCTGCCGATGCTCACCGCCTGCTTCACCGCGATGGTCGTGCCCATGCTCCTGCGCGTGCCGCCGATCTACGATTCGCTCGGCAATCGGGCGGCGAAGCAACGCTGAGTGCACGTTCTGCGTGCGCCGGGCCATTGCGGTAGTCTCGTCGATGAACGTTCGTTGCGCCGCGCTTCACGCACGAAGCGCGGCGCCCACCGGCTTCATCCACGAGGACAGGCAATGGAATATCGACATCTCGGTGCTTCGGGCTTCAAGGTTCCCGTATTGAGCTTCGGCACCGGCACCTTCGGCGGCAAGGGCGAATTCTTTCAGGCATGGGGCGAGACCGACGTGAGCGAAGCGCGCAAGCTCGTCGACATCTGTCTCGATGCCGGCGTCACAATGTTCGACACCGCCGACATCTATTCGCGCGGCTCATCGGAATCGATACTCGGCGAAGCGCTGAAGGGCCGGCGCGACAAGGTCATCGTCTCGACCAAGGCCACGTTCCGCTTCGACGAGGACGACCCGAACGCCGTCGGTTCGTCGCGTTTTCATCTCATCCAGGCCGTGAATGCGGCGCTTGAGCGACTGCAGACGGATTACATCGACATCTTCCAGCTACATGCCTTCGATGCGAAAACCCCCGTCGAAGAAACGCTTTCCACACTCGATGATCTCGTGCGCGCAGGCAAGATCCGCTATACGGGCGTGTCGAATTTTTCGGGCTGGCATCTGCAGAAATCGCTCGATGTGGCGGACCGCTACGGCTATCCGCGCTACGTCGCCAATCAGACCTACTACTCGCTCATCGGACGCGATTACGAATGGGAGCTGATGCCGCTCGGGCTCGATCAGGGCGTCGGCGCGATCGTGTGGAGCCCGCTCGGCTGGGGACGCCTCACCGGCAAGATCCGCCGCGGCCAGCCGCTGCCCGCGACGAGCCGCCTGCACAAAACCGCCGACATGGGCCCGCCGGTGCCCGAGGAGTATCTGTATCGCGTCGTCGATGCGCTCGACGCCATCGCCGAGCAAACCGGCAAGACCGTGCCGCAGATCGCGCTCAACTGGCTGCTGCAGCGACCGACCGTGGCGACCGTGCTCATCGGCGCGCGCAACGAAGAACAACTGCGCCAGAACCTCGGCGCGGTGGGCTGGAACCTCACTCCAGAGCAGGTGAAGACGCTCGATGAAGCCAGCGCTGTGCGCCCGGCGTATCCGTACTGGCATCAGCAAGGATTCGCGGAACGCAACCCGTTCCCGGTTTGATGTAAGCAGACACGCGTGGCGGTCCGGACCGCCACGCGTCGCATCCGTACCGGAAACCCTCTGACAATCTGTACCGGTACTGTACCGGAAAGCTCCCGTACACTTGGCGCTCATCGAGTCTGACCTCAACTGAGTGCGCCCCATGCCCACCGAACTCCTGAACGCCTTGCCCGCCGCCGCACTGTTCGCGCTGGTGACGACGATCACGCCCGGCCCCAACAACACGATGCTGCTCGCCTCGGGCGTCAACTTCGGCCTGAAGCGCACGGTGCCGCACGTGCTCGGTATCAGCGCGGGCATGGCAATCCTGATGCTCGCGGTCGGCCTCGGACTCGCACAGGCGTTCGAGCGCCTGCCGTGGCTCTATACCGTGCTGGAAGCGGCGAGCGTCGCGTATCTGCTGTATCTGGCATGGAAGATCGGCACATCGTCGTCGGTGCAGATGCGCGATGGCCAGGGCCGCCCGATGCGCTTTCACGAAGCGATCGCGTTCCAGTGGATCAATCCCAAAGCGTGGATGATGGTGCTCACCGCGGCGACGACCATCCATCTGCATGCGAGCCTCTCGCTGAACGCGGCGCTGATGGCGCTCGTGCTGGTCGTGATCGGGCTGCCGTGCATCACGATGTGGGCCGCGTTCGGCATGTCGCTGCGGCGTTTTCTCGCGAACCCGCGCTGGCTGCGCATCTTCAACATTACGATGGCCGCGTTGCTCGTTTTGTCGCTGTATCCGATCGTCGCCCATTTTTTTGCTTGAGCCTGTGACAATGCGCGCCGATGAAAAGCGCGCGCCCTCTTTGCCTCGACGCTCCGTCCGGTGCATACTGACCTTACGCGCCGGCACGCAAAATCTGCCGTCCCGCTTGCAAGATTGGGACTGCGTTTCTTTCTCGCCAGCACAGTCTGTCCACCTTACCGCCTGAACGGTCCACAAGTGATCCTTAAGCGATCCTTTAAGGCGGCGTTTTCAGCCCGGCGCGTACATGCCTTGCTAGTCCGTTGGTTCGCGCCGAATCGTCGGCGCGGCTTTGAAATCTGTTCAAGGAGTACGCCATGTCTGGAGCCAATCGCCCATCCGGTCCCGCCACGCGCAAATCCCTCGACCTAGCCGATCAGATCGAACGCGATGAACTGGAGAACAACCTGCCGGATGCGCTCAACGGCGTCGACGACGAAGACGACGACGATGATTCCGACTCCGATCGCACACTAGGCCGTTAGCCTCGACAGCCGGGCCCATCGCGCCGATGAAGGCGCGATCCGCAACGCCGCAATGGTCTCCATCGTTGCGGCGTTTTTGCATCGTGGACCTGATCCGATGCGCTGGGCACGCCCGTTGCTTTGAACGGTGCGCAGCAGGAACCTGATGAGCGAAAGCGGCGGCATCGACCCGCCTGCCAATCAACCGATCCACCGATCTCCACGGGAGGGCTTCATGCTCCGTTACGCTGTCATCTTCTTCATCATCGCGATCATCGCGGCCGTCTTCGGCTTCGGCGGGATCGCAACGGGCGCGGCGGAAATCGCCAAGATCCTGTTCTTCATTTTCATCGTGATCTTTCTGGCGACATTGTTGCTGGGCGTGTTCAGACGATGACGTCGTGCGCGCAGTGAGCGTGATGAAACGAAACGCGCGGACTTCACCGAAGACCGCGCGTTTTTTGCATGCTTCGAAGCGCGAAGCAAGTTACGTAATGATCACCCGATTCTTCCCGTCGCGTTTCGCCCGATAAAGCGCGAGGTCCGCCGCTTCCACGAGTTGCTTCAACGCATCGTCGTGCGTCGCCATCTGCGTTGCGCCGCCGATGCTGATCGTCACGCGTCCGCTCGACGAACCCGTGTGCGGGACATCGAGCGCCTCCACCGCGATGCGTATCTTCTCCCCGAGCAGGCGCAAGCCCGGCGCCGACGACGACAGCAGCACCACCGCGAATTCCTCGCCGCCGAAGCGCGCAGCCAGATCGGTCGGGCTATTGAGGCTCGTCTCGATCGTATGCGCGACGAGCTTCAGCACGTCGTCTCCGGCAACGTGCCCATACGTGTCGTTGTACGACTTGAAGTTATCGACATCGATCATCAGAAAGCCGATGGCCGCATGCTCGCGCGCTGCGCGCCGCCATTCGGCATTCAGATAGTCATCGAGACGGCGACGATTCGACAAGCCCGTGAGTCCATCCGAATTCGTCAGCCGCTGCAACTCCAGATTCGTTTCGAGCAGCTTCTGCTGCGACTGACGCAGCGCGCGATACGCCTCGTCGCGCTGCAACAGGTTCTGATATGAACGCGAGTGATAGCGCACGCGCGCGACGAGCTCGATCGTATCGGGCAGCTTCACGAGGTAATCGTTCGCGCCCGCCGCGAACGCCGCGCTCTTGATGCGCGGCTCTTCCTTCGTCGAGAGCACGATGATCGGGATATCGCGCGTCGCGGGATGCTCGCGGTACTGACGCACGAGCGTCAGGCCATCGACGCCGGGCATCACGAGGTCCTGCAGAATCACGGTGGGCCGCGTTTCCTGCGCGGTGCGCAGCGCCTCTTCCGGATTGGCGCAGTAGTGCAGATCGACGTTCGCCTCGTCCGCGAGCGCACGGCGCAGCGCTTCCGCGATGATCGCCTGATCGTCCACGAGCAGGACCATCACCGGCAACTCGGCCGCGGGCGGCGCGTTCAGTGCGGCTGCCAGCAGCTCGGACACGGCGCGCTCGTCTGCCATCGCTCGCGAGCCCGCGCGCTCGATGCTCGCCGCCGCTGCCGCCGCGGCTCGTCTCGCGCGCTCGGCCAGCGGATCGGGATGAGGAAGTTTCATGAACGGGTCCTTTCTTGAGTGCGTATCTGTGGGTTCGTTGCGATGTCAGTCGAATGCACGGGCGACAGCGTCGGCGATGCGCGGCAGCGGCAATATCGACACCGCCGCATTGAGCGTGGCCGCGGCCTTCGGCATGCCGTACACCGCGCTCGTCGCCTCGTCCTGCGCGATCGTGTGATAGCCCTTCGCGCGCATCGCCTTCAGGCCGATCGCGCCGTCGCGGCCCATGCCCGTCAGCAGCACGCCGATCGCGCGGCCGCTCCAGCGTTCGGTCACGCTCTGGAAGAACACGTCGACGGAAGGCCGGTAAGGCAGTTGCTCGGGATGCGCGGTGTAGCCGAGGCGCGTGGCATCGGTGAAATGGAGATGATCGTTGGTCGCGGCAAGCAGCACTTCGCCCGGCACGGGCCTGTCGCCCTCGCGCGCGACACGCACGGGCAGCGCCGATTGCGCGTCGAGCCACTGCGCCATGCCTTCCGCGAACGCTCGATCCACATGCTGCACGATGACGATGGCCGCCGCAAAGTGCTTCGGCAATGCGCCGAGCAGCGTCGCGAGCGCAGCCGGGCCGCCCGCCGATGCGCCGATCGCGACGAGCCGCGCATCGTTTTTCGGCACGCTCATCGCGACTGCGGACGATGCGCCGGAAGACGCGAGCCGCGCGCCGATCTGATCGATCTTCGCGATCAACGCCGCCGCGCCGCGACGCGCATCCGCGCCGGCGAGCGCGGGTGTATCGACGGCATCGAGCGCTCCCGCGCCCATCGCTTCATACACGCGCCATGCGTTCGCGCCGACATCCACCGTGACGACGAGAATCGCGCACGGCGAACGCGCCATGATGGTCCGCGACGCCTGCACGCCATCGACGTTCGGCATCACGAGATCCATCAGCACGACATCGGGCGTGTGCGTCGCGCAATAGTCGATCGCCTGCTGGCCGTCATGCGCGACCCACGCGATCTCGAAGTCGGGCCGCGCCGTGAGCGCGCGCCGCAGCGCTTCCACGGCCAACGGGACGTCGTTTGCTATGCCGATCTTCATGATTTCGCCTCGCCAATGAGATCGCGCACCGCGTCGATGAGCGCCTGATCGTGAAAGCTGCCTTTCGCGAGGTAATAGTCCGCGCCCGCATCGAGGCCGCGCTGACGGTCTTCCGCGCGATCCTTGTACGACACGATCATCACCGGCAGCGCGGCCAGTTGCGCATCGCGCTTGATGAGCGTGACGAGCTCGATGCCATCGAGACGCGGCATGTCGATATCGGTGATGACGAGATCGAAGCGCTCGCCGCGCACCGCATTCCAGCCGTCCATCCCGTCCACAGCGACGGACACGTCGTAGCCGCGCGACGCGAGCAGCTTGCGTTCGAGCTCGCGCACGGTGAGCGAATCGTCGACGACGAGCACACGCTTCGCGCTCACCACGGCCGCCCGCGCCGCGCCCGCGCCCACGCGCCCGAGTTCGCCGCTGCCGACGAGCTTTTCGACCGAGCGCAGCCAGTCGTCGAGATCGGCGATGAGCAGCGGGTCGCCGTTTTCCATCAGCGCGCCCGCCGCGATGTTGCGCACCTTGCCGAGCCGCTTGTCGAGCGGCTGCACGACGAGCATGCGTTCACCCAGAAAGCGGTCGATGACGATGCCGTAACTCGCCGCGCCCTGCCCGATCACGACGACGTTGAGCGCATCGCTCGCCGCTTCGAACGCGGCGGTCTGCAGAATCTGATGCGCGGTGACGAGGCCGACGCGCTTGCCGTCGAACGAGAAATGCTGCTGGCCTTCGAGCATGTCGATGGCGCTCGCGGGCAGCACCAGCGTGCGCGCGACATGCGCGAGCGGCAGGCCGTAAGGCTCGCCCGCCACCTCGACGATCAGGCTGCGGATCACCGACAGCGTGAGCGGCAATTGCAACGTGAAGCGCGTGCCCGCGTGCGCTTCCTGCGTCACGCGCACGCTGCCGCGCACTTGCCGCACGACGTCCTGCACCGCATCGAGGCCGACGCCGCGCCCGGAAACGTCAGTGACGGCATCGCGCATCGAAAAGCCGGGCAGGAAGAGGAACTCGAGCAGCTCGGCTTCGGTGAGGCGCGCGGCGGTGTCCTCGTTCGCCATGTTCTTGCGCACGACGGCGCGGCGCAGTGCATCGAGATCGACGCCCGCGCCATCGTCGGACACGCTGATGAAAAGCGAACCCGCGCTATGGCGCGCTTCGAGCGTGATCGTGCCGGTTTCCGGCTTGCCGAGCGCGCGCCTGAGCGACGCTTCCTCGATGCCGTGATCGACCGCGTTGCGCAGCAGATGGCCGAGCGGCGCGTCGAGCAGATCGAGAATGTCGCGGTCCACCTGCGTCGTTTCACCGGCGATGACGAGGCGCACATCCTTGCCGAGCCCGCGCGCGACATCGCGAACCATGCGCGCGAAGCCGCCGGTCGCATCGACGAAAGGACGCATGCGGCACGCGAGCGCTTCGTCGTAGATCTGCTGCGCGAGATGCGTCGAGCGTCGATCGAAGTTTTCCAGTTCCGCGAGACGCTCACTCAACTGTCGATGCGCTTCAGCGGTCAGGCGACGCACTTCGTCGAGCGCGGCGTGCGCGCGGGCATCGAGCGGCGCGGCGTTCGCTTCGGTCAGCGTTTCGTGCAGACGTTCGAGCGCGCGGCTCGCGTCGTGCTGAATGCGCTTCACACGCAACATCGATTGCGAAAACGGCTTGAGCCAGCGGGATTCGACGAGCGATTCACCCGAGTGGCTCAGCAGGCGGTCGAGCGTATCGGCGCGCATGCGCAGCATGCGGGCTTCATTCGTGCGCGAAGGTGCGTGGACGGGTTCGGGCGTTTCGTCGAGCGGCCTGGCGAGCGTGAGTTCTTGCGAAAGGTCCAGGACAACGTGTTTCGAAGGCGGCGCCGCGGCCGCTTCCGTGCCGTCGAGACGCGCATTGAGTCCGTCGACGAACGCATCGACGCCGCGTTCGAGCGCCGTCTGGGCGTCGGTGTCGCGTGCCTCGCCTATCTGCACGATCAGATCGACGCCGCGCAGCAACAGATCGATATAGCCCGCGTCGAGCACGATCCGCCCTTCCTGCGCGGCGACGAAGCAGTCCTCCATCACATGCGCGAGCGTCACGCCGACCGGCACGCCGACCACGCGCGCCGCGCCCTTCAGCGAATGCGCGGCGCGCATGCACGCTTCGAGCGTGACGGGATCGCGCGGTGCGCGTTCGAGCGCGATGAGGCCATCGGAAAGAATCTGCGCCTGCCCGCGCGCCTCTTCCTGAAAGAGCTCGAGCAACGACGACCGGCCGGAATCGATGCTCGTCATGTGAGGCTCCGGTTCAGGCTGTCGATGAGACGATCGGCGTCGAGCAGGCCGACGGTCGCGTCCTTGAACGCGGCGACCGCGTGCGCATGCGATGACAGGCGTTGCGCGAGCGTGGCAGGCACGGGCTGAAGCTGCGTGTGCGTAAAGCGATGCACGCCGTCGACTGCATCGACGGGAAAGGCGATCGGGCCTTCATGATCGCCGTTCGCATGATGATCACGGCCCTGCGCGCGCTGGATGACGAGCAGGCGGCCGAGCTCGCGCGCATCGAGGGCCTGGCTGGCCGACACGTCTTTCCCCGCACGCTCTTCGATGCCGAAGAGCCGTGCAAGCGAAGCACACACGATCAACCGGCCACGCACGTTCACGACGCCGAGCACCGCGCGATGCCGCCGATGCGGCAGCGAATGCACTGGACGCAATTGCGCCACTTGCGCGCACACGCTCGTCGGCAGGCCGAGCCATTCGCCGCCGATGCGAAACACGAGGCATGAAAGCGTGTCGGTTTCGTCGCCGTCGCGCGTCACGTTCGGCACGGCCGCGCTCGTCTGTTCGATCGACGTGCGTGCTTCCACGCGATCGAGCACGCGCGACGCCGCGTCTTCGTGAACCGGGCAGTTGCGGCAATGCACGTAGCGTTCGAGCTTCGGACACGATGCATCGCCGCGCACGCCGACGCGGTTCCAGCAATCGTCGATGTCGATCATGACGTTGATGTCGCGGGCATTCATCGCGCGGTCCCCATGACACGTTCCGCGCGCGCGAGCAGGCGGCGCGCGCCGCTTTCATCGCCGTCGAGCGAGAGACACGCGGCGAGATGCGTGAGCGCTTCGCGATGCGCGGGATCGAGATACAGCGCGCGCCGGTAATGACCGCGCGATGCCTGCTGCTCGCCACGCGCATCGGCGATCACGCCGAGCAGATAGTACGCATCCGCGTTCGATGGATTCACGTCCAGATACGCAAGCGCCGCGCTCGCTGCGGCGTCGAGCTGTCCGGCATCGGCGAGCTGGCGCGCATGCGTGAGGCCATGCGCGGGATCGGGCTGAACACGGATTTCTTCACGCGGCTTCGCAACCGGCGCCGCGCGAACGACCGGCGGCGCGCTGGCCCATGCGGGCAAGATGAAAGCAGGCTTCATCGGCGGCGGCGTCCTGACGACCGGCAGAGCCGGCCACGCGCCGTTGAAGACACTGGTGCACCCGCGCTCGGCCCGATTGAACGCAAACGCGAGCGGAATGTTCGCGGAACTCATGCCCTCGCGCATCAGAAGACCCGTTTCCGCCGGACCCACGAATAATGTACCGCCCTCCGCGAGCAGTCGATCGAGCACGCGAAAAACGTCACACTGTGTGTCGCGATCGAAATAGATCAGCACGTTGCGGCACAGAATGAAATCGAAGTGCTCGAATGCGTGTGTATCGAGTTGCAAGAGATTCACTTGCGAAAAGCGCACGCTCTGCGCAACGGCGGGATCGAGTTGCCAGCCGCCATCGGCTGCGCGGAAATGACGGTCGCGAAAATCGAGCGAGCGGCCGCGAAACGCGTTGCGCCCGTAGTGCGCGCGGCGTGCAATGGCGAGCGCGCGTTCGCTCACGTCGATGGCATCGATCGAAAAGCGCTCGGCGGGAATGCCCGCCTCGATCAGCGCCATTGCGACGGAATACGCTTCCTCGCCAGTCGAGCACGGTGCGCTCAGCACGCGCAGAGGCTTCGCGGGCCGCTCATGCAGACGCACGCGCGCAAGACGCGCGAGCGCGGCGAAGGCTTCGGGATCACGAAAGAACCACGTCTCCGGCACGACGACCGCTTCGATCAGTTCCTGCATGCGCGCGGCGTCCTGAGTCACCGCGCAATAGTAGTCGTCCAGCGTGCCGCCTTGCTCGTCTCGCCACAGGGTGTATCGCTCGCGCACCGCGCGCGATACCGCGTTCGCGCCGATCGATTCGGCATCTAGCCCGATCGTGCGATGCAACAGTTCGATGAAGCGGCCGATACCAAATGGCTCGGCGTGACCGGCATCGGAAAAAGGCGTCGGCAGCGCGCTCATGCGTGGCTCCCGGCGAAGAGCAGCGCCTGAACGTCGTCGGGCAACAGATGCTCGATACGCACCCATTGGAGCAGCCCGGCTTCGTCGCGCGTGAGCGGGCCGAGATAGCGCGCATGCGGCGTGTCGATGCCCGCATCGGTGAACGAAGCGGCATCGAACGTCACGGTGCGTGTCGCCTGTTCGAGCACAAGGCCGAGCCGATGATGCGTTGTCACGCCATCTTCGCCATCACGCGGATACGTGACGAGCGCCAGCCGCGTCGACAGTCTTTCCTGCGATGAACGCGCGAGCGCGCGTGCCGCGATATCGATGACGGGCACGCTCGCACCTTCGAAATCGAGCACGCCCGCGACCCATGCGGGCGCGCCAGGCAGCGCCTTCAGCGGCGTGAGCGGCAACATGCGCTCGACTTGCGTACTGTCGAGCAGATAGCGGTCGGACCCGAGCGTGAACTGGACGAAGAGCATCGCGGCGTGCCTTTAAGCGGCCACCTTGAAGCGCGACACGCCCGTGCGCAGGCCGTTCGCGACATGCGTGAGATCATCGATCGCTTGCGTCGACTGGCGCAGCGATTCGGCCGTCTGCTGCGCGGCTTCGGACAGTTGCGACAGCGCCTGCGAGATCTGGTCCGCGCCGGTGGCCTGCGTCTGCATGCCTTCGTTGATCATCGAAAAGCGCGGCGCCATGGTCTGCACCTGATGGATGATCTGCGAAAGCTGGCCGCCCACCTGCTGCACGTCGAGCATGCCGCGACGCACTTCCTCGGAGAACTTGTCCATGCCCATCACGCCGGCGGCGACGGCGGACTGGATCTCTTTCACCATCTGCTCGATGTCGAACGTGGCGACGGCCGTCTGATCCGCGAGACGGCGAATCTCGGTCGCGACGACCGCGAAGCCGCGCCCGTACTCGCCCGCCTTCTCCGCCTCGATCGCCGCGTTCAGCGAGAGCAGATTGGTCTGATCCGCCACCTTCGTGATGGTCGCGACGACCTGATTGATGTTGCCCGCCTTCTCGTTGAGGATCGCGAGCTTGCCGTTCACCGAACCCGCCGCTTCCATCACGAGGCGCATGGTTTCCTCCATGCGCGTGAGTCCCGCCTGACCCGTGCCCGCGAGCGCCGCCGATTGCTCCGCCACGCCCGACACCTCGTTCATCGTGCGCACGAGATCGCGCGCCGTGGCGAAGATCTCGCGCGAGGTTGCGCCGATTTCCGTCGTCGTCGCGGCTGTCTCGCTCGCGGTGGCCTGCTGTTCGCGCGCGGTCGCGGCGATTTCCGACACCGACGTCGTCACCTGCACGGCCGACTTCTGCGCCTGACCGACGAGACCCGTGAGTTCGTCGGTCATGCGGTTGAAGCCCGCCTCCAGCGTGCCGAATTCGTCGCGGCGCGCGAGCGCGAGCCGCTGCGTGAGGTCGCCGGTGCGCATCTTGTCCACCACATCGACCATGCGCAGCATCGGCACCGTCAGCGCCTTCATCAGCATGTAGCCGAGCACCGACGCCGCGGCGATCGCAATCAGCATGATGACGATGAGCGTCACCTCCGATTTCTGCACCGAGCCGCGAATGCTCTCGACCGATTTCGCGTTGAAGGTCTCGTTATGGTCGACGATCGCGCGTGCGGCGGTCTGTCCCGCTTCCCATACCGGCGTGAGGCGCGTGTTGAAGGTCGCGGCGGCCGCATCCTTCGAGCTCGCGAGCTCGCGCAGCGCCTGCTCCTGAACCGGGCCGTAAAGCTCGCGCTGACGCTTGAAATCGTTGAAGAGGCGGCGGTCTTCATCCTCGAAGATGGTGGGCACGTAGGCGTCCATCAGCTTGTCGATGGTCGCGCGCGTTTCGGTCAGACGCTGCGTGTCGCGGCGCATCTGCTCCGCGTCGTTGTCGATGAAGACGAGCCGCTGCGTGATCGTGTAGTTCTCGAACCACGCCGCGCGCAGATCGCTGGAGAGCGAGAAGCCGAGCATCGAATCGTCTTCGAGGCTCTTTGCTTCGCGATCGATCCCGCCGAGCAGCGTGTACGACAGTGCGGCCATGACGAGCATCAGGGAAAGGATGATGCCGAAGCTGGCCAGAATACGATGCCGAATGGACAGTTGCTTCACGCGATGAACCCCATCAGTGGATAAAGACGATTGCCGCGCCGGGGCAACCGCGAGCCCGCCTCGATCATGAGGCGTCTCGATTGCAGGATGAATTCGTGCGCGTAGAGCCGCGCTGCCAGACCGTGTTAACGGCCGATTGTGGCCGCGCTTGAGTTCGGCGTGTCGAGGTGAATCATTTCACCGTGTTGCAGGACGGTGAACGCGTCCGCGGGCAGGCCGGCGCGGCGCACGGCTTCGGCGAGACGGCGCGGCGGTTCGTCGAGGGGCTCGTCGGTCAGTTCGAACGAACCCCAGTGAATGCCGACCGCCCGCTTCGCGTGGACGTCCTGAAAGATGCGCACCGCTTCCTCGGGATCGACGTGCTGCGCGTGCATGAACCAGCGCGGATCGTAGGCGCCGATCGGAATCAGCGCGAGATCGAAACCGCCGAAACGCGCGCCGATATCGCGGAAGTCCGGGGAATAGCCGGTGTCGCCGGCGAAGTAGAACGAGTATGGACGCGCTGCGCCCGCCGGCGTTTTCACGACCCAGCCGCCCCAGAGTGTTTCCGCGCGGTCGAACGGCGTGCGTGCCGACCAGTGCTGGCTCGGCACGAACCAGATATCGAGTCCGGCGGCGTGTGTCTCGTCGCTCCAGTCGAGTTCCTCGACGTTCGTCACGCCGACGTCGTTCATCCACTGTCTGATGCCGAGCGGCACGAGAAAGCGCGGCGGGCCGCCCGGCTGGCGGTTGAGCGCTTCGATGCTCGGCTTGTCGAGATGATCGTAGTGATTGTGGGAAATCAGCACGATGTCGATGTGCGGCAGTTCATCCAGCGTGAGGCCGGGCGGAGTCTTGCGCTTCGGGCCCGCGAACGAGAACGGCGATGCGCGCTCCGAGAACACCGGATCGGTGAGGATGTTCACGCCGTCGACCTGGACCAGCGCGGTCGCGTGACCGATCCAGGTGAGCGTATCGGCGGTGCGGTTGGCCTTGAGCCACGCGATGTCGGGATGCGCCATCGGAAAGTGATAGCCGTTCGCGGGCGGTTTCGGCAAGCCTTGCGTCAAGCGCTCCCAGCGCCACTTCAGAAACGATTCCCGCGGCAGATGACCGTAGTTGTTTTCATAGCCCGATGCGGTGCGCTTCGCATGATGCAGCGGTTGCGGCTGTTGCGATTCCGATGCAGGCGACGGGTCCTCGCTGCGCGCGGGCGCGCCCGACGAGCAGCCCGCGAAAAGTGCGAGCGCGCAGCACGCGGCGTGGGCGCGTCGTGCGAACACGGCGGAGAAAAAGGAGGAGAAAAGACGCATGTTTTGATAATTTGCGTGCCGCATATGTCATTCGATTGTACGAAATGCATGCGAAACCGTCTTTGCGCGCTTTTCTCTCCCGCAGTAGCAAGATGCGCGATTGCCGCTGCATAAGGCGCAAGACGACGATGCGCACGGTGAAGTAGCGCGTCGGCCCGCTTCTTGCGTTAGCCCACCCCGGCGCCAAAGAAAGGCGCTATCGAAAAACCAATCGCGGCGCGCGCTCTTTGAGGCGGTTATCGCATTCGGGCACGTAGCACGCGAATGCCAGACGGGGGTTTCATGGGCAGTAGTCAAAGAAAAAACGCCGTACGCACTTTCAACCCGCAATTGCACACGATGCACGCGATGCTGGTATCGCGCGCCGCATCGCATGTGGCGAGCGCGATGCGGCCCGAAGGCCGCGACGAGGCGCTCGCGGAAGGCATCGCGGAGGTGATCGCCCATTGCGGGCATGCGGGGCTCGGGCTTTTTCTCGCCGCGGTCTGGCATTGGCTCGATGAACGCGGCTATCACGAAGCCGCCGACGCCGTGCAGCATTACATCGAAAACGGCACGATGCCGGCAGTCAAGGCGACGCCGAAACCAGCACGGCGGCGCGACGCGCGTATTTGAATCGGCCGGCTCGCGTTACGTAACGCGTTACGCCCCGAACCACCCCGCATCGACGTAATAGTCGCGCGCGGTGCAGCGTGCCGCATCGTCGGATGCGAGGAACAGCACCATGCGTGCGATGTGCTCCGGGTCGATCCGCTCATGCAGGCATTGCTGCGCGAGGAGTTTCGCCTCGCTTTCGGGCGACTGCCATAGCTTCATCTGACGCGGCGTGCGCACGGCGCCCGGAATCACTGTGTTCACGCGGATGCCGTGCTCGCCGAGTTCGCGCGCGAGCCCGCGCGTGAGTCCTTCGATCGCGGCCTTCGCGGTCATGTAGAGCGTGAGATCAGGCAGCACGAGATGCCATGAAATCGAGCCCATGTTCACGATCGCGCCGTGTTGCTGCGCGCGCATGCGCCTGGCCGCGGCCTGCGCGCAGAAGAACTGATGCCGCAGGTTGACGGCCATGCGCTCGTCCCAATAGGCGGCGCTCACGTTGTCCCACTGGTGACGATCGTCGTTCGCGGCGTTGTTGACCAGCACGTCGATGGAACCGGCCTCGCCGGCGATATCGTCGAAGGTCTTTTCGATCGCGGCCGCGTCGCGCAGATCGCAGCGCAGAAACTTCGGCGCATGCTTCTCGCCCGCGAGCGCCTGTTCGAGCTGCCGCGAATCGGCCTCGGCGACATCGATGAAAAACACGCGCGCGCCCTGCTTCGCGAACGCCTCGACGATCGCCGCGCCGATGCCGCTGCCGCCGCCCGTCACGACGACACGTTTGTCCGCAAGACTCGGGTAAATGGCATAGGACATGACGGCTCGCTCAATGTGAATGGCGCGGATTGCCGCGCGTTTCGATCACCTTCAGGTACAGCGTCGCGGGTTCGAGACATCCGCCCGTCGACAACTGCCCCACCGTCTGCCGATACAACTCCTGCCACGGCGTCTGCGCAACCGGCGCGGCGAATGCGGATTGCGTGCGACGGCTTTCGAGTTCGGCTTCGTCCAGCAGCACGTTCACGCTGCGCGCGTTCAGATCGACGCGAATCTTGTCGTTCGTGCGCAGGAGCCCGAGCCCGCCGCCCACGGCCGCTTCGGGTGACATGTTGAGAATCGACGGGCTCGCGGACGTGCCGCTCTGGCGGCCATCGCCCATGCAGGGCAGCGAATCGATGCCGCGTTTGATCAAATCGGCGGGCGGCGCCATGTTGACGACTTCCGCGCTGCCCGGATATCCCACCGTGCCGCAGCCGCGAATCACGAGGATGCAATGCTCGTCGATCTCAAGCGACGGATCGTTGATGCGCGCGTGGTAATCCTCGGGGCCGTCGAAGACGATCGCGCGCGCTTCGAACGCGTTTTCCGCGCCGGGCTCGCTCAAATACGTCTTTCTGAACGCATCGCCGACGACCGACATCTTCATGATCGCGCTGTCGAAGAAATTGCCCGACAGGACCATGAAGCCCGCGCCGTGTTTCAGCGGATCGGCGGCGGTGCGGATGACTTCGTTGTCGGCGGCCGGCGCGTCGCTCGCGATCTCGCCGATCGTGCGGCCCGATACGGTCAGACAATCGCGCCGGATGAGCCCTGCTTCATCGAGTTGCCTGATGACCGCCGGCACCCCGCCCGAGCGATGAAAGCTCTCGCCGAGATAGTCACCCGCGGGCATGCAGTTCACGATGAGCGGCACCTGTTCGCCGTGGCGCTGCCAGTCATCGAGACTCAACTCGATGCCCATGTGCCGCGCGATCGCGATCAGGTGCGGCGGACAATTCGTCGATGCACCGAGCGCGGAGGCGACCACGATCGCGTTGATGAACGCGTCGTGCGTCATGATCGTCGACGGCTTCAGATCCTCACGCACCATGTCGACGATGCGTTTTCCCGTCGCGTACGCCATCTGCCCGCGCTCGCGATACGCGGCGGGAATGCTCGCGCACGTCGGCAGGGACATGCCGAGCGCTTCGGCGAGACTGTTCATCGAGAGCGCGGTGCCCATCGTGTTGCAATGGCCGATGGACGGCGACGACGCGGTCGTCAGGCGCATGAAGCCTTCGTAATCGATCTCGCCCGCCGCGAGCAGATTGCGCGCATGCCAGATCACGGTGCCCGAACCGACGCGCTTGCCTTCGTGCCACCCGTCGAGCATCGGACCGCCCGAGAGCACGATCGCGGGCATATCGACGGTGGCCGCGGCCATCAGGCACGCGGGCGTGGTCTTGTCGCAACCGGTGGTGAGCACGACGCCATCGAGCGGAAAACCATGCAGGATTTCGACGAGGCCGAGATAGGCGAGATTGCGATCGAGCGCGGCAGTCGGGCGGCGGCTCTGCTCCGCGAGCGGATGCACGGGGAATTCCATCGGAATGCCACCGGCATCGCGAATGCCCGCCTTCGTACGCGCAGCGAGTTCGATGTGATGGCGATTGCACGGCGCGAGATCGCTGCCGGTCTGCGCGATGCCGATGATCGGGCGGCCCGACTGCAATTCCTCTCGCGTCAGACCGTAGTTCATGAAGCGCTCGACGTACAGCGCGGTCATGTCGGCGTGCGAGGGATCGTCGAACCATTCCTGGCTGCGCAGGCGTCTGGGATTCTGTTGGGGCATGGGTGTCTCTCTGTTTATAGTTACGTTACCGGTAACATTTCAAACAATGTTAGCACGCCTTGCCGCGCAGTCCGGGTTACGCGCTTTCGCGCGGCACCACGGAATACGCGACGCGCACGCGCTTGCCGCTCGGTCCGACGATGCCTTCCTCGCGCGTCTCCAGGGCCGCGAGCAACGTTTCGCCGGTGCGCAAGCCGATGCCGTATGCGTCGACGGAGAGCGTCGTGATCGATGGCTTGCAGCACGCGGCGACTTCGAAGTTACCGAAACCCGCGACGGCGATATCGTCCGGCACCACGAGGCCGCGCCGGTGACATTCCATTATCGCGCCGAACGCGGACATGTCGCTCACGCACATCACGGCTTGCGTATCGGGCCAGGTGTCGAGCAAAGCGGCCATCGCGGGGGCGCCGTGACTCATCGTGATGGGGGAGTCGCCCAGACGAATGATGCGCTCGTCGTCGAGGCCAAGCGCCTTGATCTGCGCACGAAAGCCCTTTAGCCGGTCCAGGCCGCGACGGTCCAACTCGCTCGCCCCGCCGAGAAAACCGATGCGTTCGTAGCCCTTGTCCGCCAGATACCGCACCATCTCTTTCGCGGCACTGACGTTTGAGAAGCCGACGGCGGCATCGATCGGATCGGAAGGCGAATCCCACATCTCCACGACCGGCACGCCGGAGCGGCGCAGCAGCGTGCGCGTCGCTTCCGTGTGCCGCGAACCCGTCAGCGCGATGCAGCGCGGCTGATGACGCAGCATCGAGCGCACGAGCCGTTCCTCGCGATCCAGATGGTAGTCCGTGTCGCCGATCAGCAACTGCAGGCCGTGCGGTTCGAGCGACGCGGAAAGACCGCGCACCGTGTCCGAGAAGTTGGAGCTCGCGAGGGACGGAACGAGCACCGCGACGAACTCCGAGCGTCCGGACGACAGGGCGCCCGCAGCCGCATCGGCGACGTAGCCGAGTTCATCGATGGCTTTCTGCACGCGCTCGCGCGTCGCCGGCGCGACGCTGTGGCCCGCGAGCACGCGCGACACGGTCATCTTCGAAACGCCGGCGAGACGCGCGACGTCGGACATGCGCGGCGGGCCGGCGAAAGGATCGAAGGTGGATGGCGGCATGCGTCGATGTATTCGATTCGGCAGGCTCAGTCCACCCGAACCCAGCCGTCCTCGCGCTGCTCCAGGATGATGTGCAGCTTCGTTTCACCGGCTTCGCGGTCGGAGGCGGTCACGTCGGAAAAGGCGCGCTTGATGTCGCGATCGTCGACCCACGGGGCAACGCTTTCGAGCTTGTAGGTGTAGGTCACGTCCGAACGGTGGGCTGTGGGATCGGGCTCGGTCCAGCCGACGACCTTGTCCAGCTTGACGTGCGCATAGCAGAGCATCCACGCGCGCGGGTCGCTCGTCGCGTTGGGGTCGCCGGCGGGCCGGTTCGTTTCGACCGCATACTTCTGCCCTTCGCCGGTGAGGTTGTACGCGATACCGTTCTGCTTGGCGTTGGCGTTCGCCGGTGTAGGCGCCGCGCGGGCGATGAGTCCGGTTTTTTCGAGCGCGGCGAGTTGCTCGCGCAGTGCGGCGGCCGAATACTCGTTGAGATCGCGATTGCTATAAACCGATGGGAACGCGTATGGGCCGCGACCGCTGCGATTCAGGCATAGCAGGCCGCGGTTCGTTTTCATGTCGGCGGAAATCGCGTCGCCCAGGCTGGACTCGCTTGCGTCGTTCTTCTTGCCACACGCCGCGAAAAGCAACGCGGCGCTGACGGCGGCAATCAACAGGCTCGTTCTCATATGCGCTCCGGGAAGGGTCGGCATGATGGGTACACCTTTCGACGCCATTCTACCGACTGAAACAGTGCATCGGAGACGGGATGGTGTCGGAACAAACCCTTTCGAGGAAATTCGGCTCCGAAACGCAAAAACCCCACCTTTTCGGGGTGGGGTTTTTGTTTGGTGCATGAGGAGCCTGACGATTACCTACTTTCACACGGGAGCTCCGCACTATCATCGGCGTGGAGTCGTTTCACGGTCCTGTTCGGGATGGGAAGGGGTGGGACCGACTCGCTATGGTCATCAGGCATGACTTGTTGTTGAGT
>LRBF01000230.1 GCA_001580565.1 Caballeronia megalochromosomata
CTTTCGCGGCCAGTATCGGCCCGCGCACGTTGACGTCGAGCGTGGCGTCGATGTCTTCGATGGAAATGTCTTTCACATCGCCCATCCGGAGAATGCCGGCGTTGTTGACCAGAATATCGAGGCCGCCCAGTGCTTCGACCGTCTTCCGCACGGACGCTTCAATCGCCGATGCATCGGCGCTATCGGCCTGGATCGCGACACCGCGGCGACCTTCCGCCTCGATCGCCTCGACGACATGCGCGGCCCGTTCCGACGACTTTTCATACGTGATCGCGACGTCCGCGCCCGCTGCGGCCAGAGCCTTCGCGATCGAAGCGCCGATACCGCGGCTCGCTCCGGTGACCAGAGCGCGTTTTCCTTTGAGCATCATGATGTTCTCCATTGCGTGTTGAACGATTGAGGTGTGTGGTCAGTCAGGCAAACAGTTGCTGAATTTCGCCGTAGGGCAGCGGCTGGTCGTCGAGTGCTTCGGAGCGGCCGTGCGCCAGAAAGTCCTGCGTCATGGCCTTCGCTCTGCCGAGCAAAACCTGCGCGATCGCGCTGCCCGCACTGAGCCGGCGCACGCCGAGTTTGCCGAGCGTCGCGGAGTCGGGCAGGCCGGGAAGCGCCATGACGTTGAGCGGCAAGCGCGTAGCGCCCACGATCGCCTCGATATCCGAAGGCAGCACGAGCGCCGGAAGGAAAAGACCATCCGCCCCCGCCGATGCATACAAATTGCCGCGTGCAATCGACTCCTGCGGCCGTTTCGCTGTCTCGACGAGATTCGCGAGATAGACGTCGCTGCGCGCGTTGACGAAGAGATCGAGGCCTGCTTTCGCAACGGCGCTCTTGATCGCTTCGATCTTCGCCGCCAGAAGCGATGCGGCGTCCGCGCCGTCTTCGATATTGATACCGGCGACGCCGAGATGCGACAGTTGCATCACATGGTCCGCGACGGTCCTGGGGTCGTCGGAATAGCCGTGCTCGACATCCACGGACAACGGCGCCTTCAGCACGCGCACGATGCGTCTGACTGACGCGACGACTTCATCGAACGGAAGAACGCGCCCATCGGGATAACCCAGCGCCCATGCAAAACCTGCGCTTGTCGTGGCGATCGCGGGCGCGCCTTGCGCTTCGATGAGCCGCGCGCTGCCGGCATCCCAGGCGTTCGGCAAAAGTAGCGGCGATGAATTGACGTGTAACTGACGAAATGTGCTTGCGTTGGACATGACTGTTTCCTCAAACCTTGGATGAATGGGATTTGCCGATTGCTCAGGCCGCTACCGCGCTTTTGGACCCGGCGAACGATGCGATGCGGCGCGTCGCCAGCCCGGAGACCAGAATCGCGATCACGACGGGAATCGCAGCGAGATAACCCAGGTCGTGGCTGCCGCTCGTCGGAATCACGACCGCGCCGAGCGTGCCGGCGATGGACACACCCACATACGTCGCCGACGTGTTGAGTCCGACGAGCACCGAGGTCATCGGCGGATTCAGGCTCGCGAGGCGGAATTGCTGCGGCACCAGCACGCCCCACGCACACGCGCCCCAGATCGTCACCGCGATGGCTGCGCTCCAGAGATGCGCGCTCGTCCACGGCATGGTGAAGATCACGAGCGCGACGATCGCCAGCTTGATCTGCACGACCTTGTGCGAACCGATCCGGTCGAGAATGCGTCCCGTCAGGAGGTTGGAGAACGTTCCGGCCAGCCCCCACAGCACGAGCAGTCCGCCGAGCACCGTCGCGCTGTGTCCGGTTGCGCGGTCGAACACGACAGAGAAGTAACTGAAGATGATGAAGGTGCCGATCTGCGCCAGCACGGTCGTCGTGAGCGTGAGACCGACGCGCGAATCCGTCAGCGGCGACAGACGCTCGCGCAGCGAGATGGCCGGCGGCAGCGGCACTTCGGGCATGAACGCGAGGATCCCGAAGAATGCTGCGGCGCCGAGCGCGGCCACGAGCACCAGCGTCCAGTGCCAGCCCGCGAGCCCGCCGATGACCGCGCCGATCGGCGAGCCGAGCGCCGTGGCCGTCGTCAGACCCGCCACGATGATCGACAACGCATATCCTCGTCGCTCCGGCGGCACCAGCGCCGCGCCGGTGCCGCTGGCCGTCGGCGAAAACATCGCTGCGCCGAGGCCCGCCAGTGCACGCGTCGCCAGCGCGATGCCGAGGTTCGGCGCCACGATGGTCCCGAGATTGGCAACCACGAACAGGCCGATCCCGCTGAGCAGCAGGCGCTTGCGTCCGACGTTCGCGGCCAGCGCGGCGATGGTCGGGCCCAGCAACGCATAGCTCAGCGCATAGACGCTGATCAACTGTCCCGCCGCGCCGATGCTCACGCCAAACGAATGAGCGATCTCGGGCAGGATGCCCGCGAAGACGAAACTGTCGGTGCCCAGCGCGAACATGCCGAGCGAAAGTGTGAGTAAGCGGCGATCCATTTCGATCTCTCTTGAAAGGTGGCGAATTCCGTTGCGTGACAAAACTATAGGGAAGACGACCGCCCCGCACTACGGGGCGGAAGTGGGAAGCTGTTCGCCATAAACTGGCGAGGTCTCAGTTCTTCGCGGCCACCTGCTGCTGCGGCGCATCCCAGCCGCCTCCGAGCGAACGGAACGTCCTCACGGCGGCGCGTGCGGCATCCGCCCTGGTCGCATCGAGATCTGCGCGCGAATTGAGCAGTTGACGGTCGGCGTCGAGGACGTCGGTGAGCGTGATCGAACCCGCGCGATACGCCTTCTCCGACAGGTCGCGCGCCTTCGTCAGGGCATCGACTTCCTGCTGAATTTCCTGCGCGCGAATCTCGGTTTGCGAAAGCGTCATGAACGCGTCCTCGACGTCTTCGGTCGCCCTGAGCGCCGCTTCGCGATACTGCGCCAGCGCCTCCGCGTAAGAACCGCGCGCGTTCTTCACTTCGGCGTCCACCTTGCCGAAATCGAACAGGCGCCAGCGCAGCGCGCCGGTGCCGACCGCCTGAAACGCCTTCGCGCTCAGGAAGTGACTGGCCGACAGGCTGTCGAACCCGAGCGCACCGGAGAGCGAAATCTTCGGGTAGTACTCGGCCAGCGCCGCGCCGATCGCCTCATTGGATGCCGCCAGATGCCGCTCCGCCGCGATGATGTCCGGGCGGCGGCGCAGGACATCGACGGGCGTATCGCCGCTGCCGATGGCCGGCACGCCCGGAATCTCACCCGCGTGCGCGCCGAGTTCCGCCGCGTAAGTGCCGGGCTGCGCGCCCAGCAGCACGTCGAGCCGGTTCAGTTGCGCTTCGAGCGCGACCCGCAGGCCTGGCACCGTGGCGCGGGCCTGACGCAGCAACGCTTCGGCCTGAGCGACTTCGCGTTCGTCGGATGCGCCGGCCCGCTTGCGTGCTTTCACGAGTTCGAGCAGGCGCGCGTCGGTATCCACCTGATCCTGCGTGACGGCAAGCTGCGCCTGCAGACCGCGGATTTGCAGATAAGCGTCGGCGGCATCGGCGGCGACAGTGACGCGCGTGCCGAGCTGCGCGGCTTCGGCGGCCTGTTCCTCGTCGGTGGCGGCGGTGTGCTGGCGTCGCAGGCCGCCCGCCAGATCGATTTCCCAGCTTGCCGTCGCGCCCGCCACGTACTCTTTCTGATCGCGGCTGTAGTTCGGGAACGCGCTCGCGATCGCCCCGAGCGGACTCTGCACGCTCTGATGTTCCGCCGAATACGACGCACCGGCATCGACGGTCGGAAGCAGTTGCGCGCCGGCCGCCTGTGCCGCTGCGCGCGCCTGGGCGACACGCGCGATCGAAGCCTGAATGCTCAGGTTCTGAGCCAGCGCGCGTTGCACGACCGTGACCAGCTCCGGGTCGTCGAAGCCGGTCCACCAGTTGTCGAGGCGCGGCGCGGGAAGCGTGGTCTGACGCTCCGCGACTTGCGGCGCGTTATGAAATGGCGTCATGTGCGTTTCGGGCGCGACGTAGTTCGGCCCGACCGCGCACGCCGCAAGGAATGCGCTGACGAACAGAGCACCCGCAATCGCTTTCGAAGTTCTGGCCAGGAGCTTGTTCATTTCGCTTCTCCACTGCTGAGTTTGCGGGGCAGGGTGCGCACGTCATGCTTTTCACGAGTCCCGAGCTTGCGAACGAAGGCATAAAACGCGGGGGTGAAGGCGAGGCCGAAGAGCGTCACGCCGAGCATGCCGAAGAACACCGTCGTGCCGAGCGATTGCCGCATCTCCGAGCCCGCGCCGCTGGCAATGGCGAGCGGCGCCACGCCTGCGATGAAGGCGAACGACGTCATCAGGATCGGACGCAGGCGCACGTGGGCCGCGTGTGTGGCGGCATCCTCCGCGTTGACGCCGTCTTCCTCCTGACGCTGTTTGGCGAACTCCACGATCAGAATCGCATTCTTGGCCGCCAGCCCGACGAGCACCACGAAGCCGATCTGCGCAAGAATGTCGATCGGCATGCCGCGCATGTTCAGACCGATCGATGCCGCGAGCAGACACATCGGCACGATCAGCACGATGGCGAGCGGCGTCTTCCAGCTTTCATACTGCGCAGCCAGCACGAGGAACACGAACAGTGCGGACGCGGCGAAGATCACGAGCGGCGACATGGTCTGCTCTTTTTGCTGATGCGCCAGATCCGTCCATTCGTAGGTGATGCCGTTGGGCAGCACTTGCTGGGCGAGTTCTTCCATGCGTTCGATCGCATCGCCGGACGACAGTCCCGGGCCGGCCGCGCCCATGATTTCCGCAGCCGGATACATGTTGTAGCGCGGCACGCGATACGGCTGCGTGTTGTTGTGGAAGGTCGCCACGCTGCTGATCGGCACCATGTCGCCCGACGCATTGCGCACCTTCAGTCTGCCGATATCGTCCGGCGTGCGGCGGAACGCTTCGTCGCCCTGAACGCGCACTTGATACGTGCGCCCCATGAAGTTGAAGTCGTTGACGTATTGCGAGCCGAGATAAAGCTCCATCGTCGAGAACACGTCCGTTGGCGTGAGTCCGATCTTCTGTGCCTTGAGACGGTCGACGTCCGCATAGACGGACGGCGCGCCTGCGTCGTAGAGCGTGAACACGCCGCCGAACGTCCTGTCCTTGTTGGCTGCCGCGACGAGTGCGTGCGCCGCGTCGGCGAGCGCCTGCGGACCGAGTCCGCCGCGATCTTCGAGCATCAGCTTGAAGCCGCCGGCCGCGCCCAGTCCTTGCACAGGCGGCGGATTCACCACCACGACCACCGCGTCCTTGACCACGGACACGCGCTTGCGCAGTTCGACCAGCATCGAGGCCGCATTGACGCCCGGCACATGCTTGTCGTACAGCGACGGCAAACCGTAGAACAGCGTGCCCACGTTGGGCGCGATCGTGCCGGTCGTGACGTCGAAGCCGGATACGGGCGACGTGTGCGTGACGCCCTTGAGTCCCGGCGTTTCGAGCACGATGTCGTTGATCTCGTGAATCACCTTGTCGGTCCGTTCCAGACTGGAGCCGGGCGGAAGAAATGCGATCACCGCCTGATAACCGATGTCCTGTTCCGGAATGAAGCCCGTGGGCATTCTCGACATTTGCAGGCCCGTCGCTGCGATCAGACCGGCGTAGACGACCAGCATCACGGTGGTGGCGCGCACTGCGCGGCCGGTCATCTTCCCGTACCTGGACGACAGCCAATCGAACGACGCATTGAAGCGGCCGAACACCGCATGATGCAGACGACCGAGCGCCGTCGAACCGCCATGCGTCTTCTCCATTTCGTGCGGCTTCAGCAGCACCGCGGCGAGCGCCGGGCTCAGCGTGAGCGACACGAAGCACGAGATCACGGTGGACGCCGCGATCGTGATCGCGAACTGCTTGAAGAACAGGCCGGAGATGCCGGACATCAGCGCGGTCGGTCCGAACACCGCGCACAAGGCCAGCGCAATGGCGATGATCGCCGTCGAGACTTCCTTCATCGTCTGATGCGCGGCTTCGCGTGGCGTCATGCCGAGCGTCATGTTCCGCTCGATGTTCTCGACCACGACAATGGCGTCGTCCACGACGATCCCCACGGCCAGCACCAGCCCGAACAACGAGAGGTTATTGATCGACGCGCCGAACAGCGAGAGGATGGCGAACGTCCCGACCAGCGAGACCGGAATCGCCACGACCGGAATGATCGTCGCGCGCCAGTTTTGCAGGAACAGATACACCACGCCGACCACCAGCAGAATGGCGATGCCGATCGTCTTCGCGACTTCATGGATCGACTGCGACACGAACGTCGTCGGGTCGTAGATCTTCATGTAGTCGATGCCCGGCGGGAAGGTCTTTTTCAGTTGGGCCATCTTGGCCCAGACGTCATGTTCGACCTGCACGACGTTCGCGTCCGGCGTCGCGATCACGAACCACGGCGTGGCCGCGTAACGGTCCGCGTAGGCCTTCGAGCCGTAATCCACCGAACCGAGCTCGACGTGACCGATATCGCGAATCCGCGTCACACGTCCCTGCGAATCCGACTTCACGACGATATCGCCGAACTGCTCGGGCGTGCTCAGGCGCCCCAGTGCCTCGACGTTGATCTGATACGCACCCGTGCCTTGATTCGAAACGGGCGGTTGATTCAGCACACCGGCGGACACGGCGGCGTTCTGTGCGCGAAGCGCGGCGAGTATTTCATTCGCGCTGATCTTGTACGAGGCGGCTTTGTCCGGATCGATCCAGATTCGCATCGCGTATTGCCGTTCGCCGAACAACTGAAAGTCCGAGACGCCCGGCAGACGCGCAATCTGGTCGCGCACCTTGAGCATGTAGTTCGACAGATACTCGGGGCTTCGCGAACCATCGGGCGAATAGACGTGGACGCCGAGCAACAGCGCCTGAATCGTCTTCTTCACCTGTACGCCCTGCAGTTGCACGTCGGCGGGCAGGCGCGAGAGCGTGTCTTCCACGCGGCTGCGCGTCAGCAGGAGCGCCGTGTCCGGATTCGTGCCGACCTTGAAGATCACGGTGATCGTCAGTTGCCCGTTGCCGGTCGACTGGCTCGAGATGTAGTCCATGTTCTCGACGCCGTTGATCGACTGTTCGAGCGGCGTTGCCACCGTGCGCGCGATCGTATCGGCCGATGCGCCGGGATATGACGTCGTGATCTGAATGGTGGTCGGAACGATGTTCGGATACTGCGCCACCGGTAGTTTGATCATGGTCGCGAGACCGATGAGCAGCACGAATATGTTGAGCACCGCGGCGAAGCGCGGATGCTCGATGAAGAAATGCGTCAGTTTCATGATTTCGCTCCTTCGGCCGCTTGCTCCGCCGTGAACTGGATGGTCCCGTTGCGAGGCGAAATCTTCGAACCGGGATGAACCGATGGAATGCCGTCGATCACGACGCGATCGGTCGGCGCAAGTCCGGAGCGGATCACGCGCAAGCCACCGCGCAAATCGCCGATCTGCACTTTTCTCGGCGTGGCGACGTCGTCCGCGCCGACCACATAGACCATGTGGTCGGTCTGATCGTCGAGCACGGCGGCGTCGGGCACGAGCAACGCGGGTTGCGGCGCGGTCGTGGCCAGCCGCACGCGCGCGAAGCCGCCGGGCGTCAACGAAAGATCGCGGTTCGGAATCGTCGCGCGCGCGTGGATCGTGCCGCTCGAGCGGTCCAGCGTGTTGTCGATGAAATCGAGCTTGCCGGTGCGCGTGAAGCCGCTGTCGCCGGTCGGCGAGAGGGTCACGGTGTCGGACAGCGGTCCTTGCCGGCCCGCACGCGAACGCTGGAACGCGGCATAGTCGTTTTCGCTGATGTCGAAATCCAGATAGACCGGATCGAGTGACACGATGGTCGCGAGCAGCGTCGTCGGACCGCTGCCCGCGCGGCTGCCGGACACCAAATTGCCCGCCGAGACGAGATGCGTGCCGATGCGCCCGGTGAACGGCGCCGTGATCCTGCAACGATCCAGGTCGAAACGCGCATCGCGCACCAGTGCGTTTGCCCGGTCCACGGCCGCTTGCGCCGCGCGCTGCTCGGCCACGCTCTGATCCACGTTCTCGACGGTGCCCGCTTCCGAGCGTTGCAATTCCTGCGCGCGGGTCAACTGGCGCGTGGCGAGCGCGAGCCGCGCGCTGGCCGATGCGAGTTCCGCCGTCGCCTCGCTCAGCTTGATGCGATACGGTTCCGGATCGATCTCGAAGAGCAGGTCGCCCTGATGGACGATGTCGCCGTCCTTGAAATTGATCTGCGTCAGCGTGCCGCCGACCTGCGCGCGCAGCTCGACCCGATTCACGGCCGAGAATTGCCCGAGAAATCCGAGCCGGTCTTCGATATCGCGCTGCAACGGCGCGCTGATCGTCACCGATGGCGGCGGCGGCGCGACGACCGGCGCGGCGCCCAGGCCGTGCAGATAAAACGCCGTCGCGGACACGGCGGCGAGAACCGCGCCGGCGACGCCCTTGCCGATCCATCGAACGGGACGGGATTTCGCCGGGGTGTCGGGAGCATCGACTCCCAGCCCAGCCGGATCAAGTTGGTTTTCCATGGTCATCCTGAATAGATTGAGTGGCTGGGCGGCGTCGAGACCTGTCTCGGCTCGCCCATCGGCGATCGTTATCAATTCGGAAGGCGGTATCGATCCCAGGACAATGTTCTGGTGATGACGGCCCGTTAAGTTTCGTGACGCAACTATAGGCAAGACCGTCGCGTCACGGTACTGGCCGAGACCGGGAAGCTCTTCCCCGGAAAGTGGTTAAGTTGCGTGACGAAACTTGAGGTAGCATCTGGCCATCATGTATAGAAAACGCTTCGACGGAATGGATTGTTCGATCGCTCGCGCCCTCGACGAGGTAGGCGAGTGGTGGACGTTGCTGATCGTGCGCGAGTGCACGCAGGGCAGCCGGCGCTTCGACGAGTTTCAGAGCGGGCTGGGCATCGCCCGGAACGTGCTGACGGCGCGGCTCGAGCGGCTGGTCGAACTGGAGATTCTCGAACGCTTCCCGATTGCGGAACGCGCGAACACGTTCGGCTACCGGCTGACCGCTAAGGGAGCGGACTTATACCCGGTGCTGGTCGCGCTCATGCAGTGGGGAGACAAATGGCTCAGGCCGAACGGCAAGCCGCCTATCGCATTGGTCGAACATGCGAGCGGGAGTCCTGTCGAGACCGTGGAGGTGCGCGGAACGGGCGGGCAGGCCCTGGGCTATCGGGACGTTCGCTTCGCGGCCGGTCCAGGCGCGACGAAGAAAACGCGCGATGTCATCGAGAATCGGAATGAACGGGTGCTCGGCGACCGGAACGAGGAATCGTGAACCCTGGCGCGTGAGCTTTAACGCCGCTTCTGCTTGCCGAACCGGGACAGGGATTCCCTGAGTCGGGGCGCCGCGAAGTCGATGAAATGCCGCAGTTTGATCGCCATGAGGTTCCTGGACACGTGCACCAGATGAACCGGCACCGGCTCGATTTCGAACTGTGGCAGCAGGACTTCGAGTTGTCCGTTGCGCAATGCTTCGTCGGCGTCGTGCTCGAACACGTAGGTGATGCCCGCGTCGTCCGCCGCGGCGCTGACGGCCGCATCGGGCGATGTCACTTCGAGCCGCGCCTTCACTTCGAGCAGATAGACCTTGTGCGTCGACGGAAGCCGGAAGCGCCACGGCGACAGGTACGGGCTATCGAAGACGACGCACGAATACTTCACGAGGTCGTCGGGTTCGCGCGGCGGGGTGTGTCGGGTGAGAAAGGACGGACTCGCGCAAAGAATCGGGCGCAATGAGCCGATGCGCGTGGCAATCATATTGCTGTCGGGCAACTCGCCGATGCGCACGGCGAGATCGGCGTGCGCATCGATGAGGTGGATGTTACGGTCTGAGAGTAGGAGCCGAACCGTAATGTCCGGATACTGCGCGAGGAACTGGTTGATGACCGGTAGCACATGCAGGCGCCCAAGCTGCACGGGTGCGGTGACAACCAGCTCGCCGCGCGCGGTCGCAAATTCGCCGGTGGCTTCGTGTTCCTGTTCACGCACGAGATCGAGGATGCGACGCGCCGCCGCGACGTATGACGTGCCTGCGTCGGTCAGTGTGAGCTTGCGCGTGGTTCGTATGAGGAGCCGGGTCCCGAGCATCTCTTCGAGATCAGCAACCTTGCGGGTCAGCGTGCTGACAGGAATCTTCAGTTCACGCGCCGCCGCCGACAGGCTCCCGCCGTCCACCGCGCTCACCAGCATTTCCATGGCTTCCAGTCGGTCCACTGCGCTCACTCAACGAAATTTTCGTCGCAGTATTGTAGGGGAAGTGGCGGGAGGAGGCTGGCGTCCATCCGCATCTGTTTCTGGAGACTCACCATGTATGCACAGGCTATCGCGCAATGCATCGAGGCAGTCCGGTCGATGGAGACGTATCTGGACAAGGCCGAACGATTTGCGAACGCGAAGAAGTTCGATGTCGCCGTCCTGCTGTCGACGCGACTCGCGCCCGACATGGGCACATTGCTCTATCAGATACAAAGCGCATGCGACTATCTGAAGGGCGGCGCCGCGTGGCTGTCGGGACAGGAGCCTCCGCGACACGAAGACAACGAGCAAACGCTGGATGAAGCGCGTGCGCGCCTGCGCAAGACGATCGACTTCGCCGCAAGCGTGACGGCCGGGCAATACGCCGATGCGGCCAGCCGGATCGTGAAAGTGTCGTGGGTGCCCGGCAAGCTGACCGGAGAAAACTACCTGCTGCAGATCGTGATTCCGAACATCTACTTTCATCTTTCGATGGCTTACGCCATCCTGCGCGCAAATGGCGTCGACCTTGTGAAGAAGGACTTCATTGGGCGAGTCGATTCGTTCGACGCCTGAATGGCGGGACAGCCCGAAGATGTGCGATGCGAAGTCCTCGGTGTATTGCGAATGGCCTGCGCTTCCGCCGCTTTCACGCCTGCCATCTTAGGTAGATTCCCTTACATACGTCGCCAAAATATACAGGCAGACTGATTTCAATCTAAACAGGTTGACTGATCAGTTTAACGGTATTGTGCGGCGCGCCAGAAAATCTTCATTAAGTCGCGACTTAATAGATTCATTCTCGGGGACGACTCGCGCCCAACGAGGACTTATTCCGCCTGATGCGTTTGCCTGTAGATGACTTAATCTGTCATGTCTTCAATGGGCTCGACGGAAGCTGCTTTGCTCTGCGGGGCGGCGATATGGATTCGCCAATGCGTACGACGCAAATGGTCTGTAATTCAAACGGCCGGACAAGCCGATCTCAGATGAGGAGGCACTGAAATGAGCGATCCCGCAGCAGCCGATTTCGGCAAGACCGAACCGGTACCCGTCGATTCGACCATCCGGCACGGCGTGTCCGGCGCGCGTTTATGGGGCCCCATTCTCGCGATCGTACTGGTTGGCGTGGCCGCGCATGCCACATCGTCGCTCAAGCCACTGATCATTCAGGCCTTCATTCACGGGGTAGGCTTCGACAAGGCCACCTCCGGCTATCTCCTGACTTCCGAAATGATCTCGACGAGCGTCGGATCGGTCGTTGCGACGGCCTTTCCATTTGCGTTGCGTCGTCGGGAATATTTGTTCGCGGCATTGGGCATGATGATGCTGGCGAACTTCGCGAGCATTCCGTTCAAAACCGATCCCGGAGTCGTCCTGTATGGTCTGCGCTGCCTCTCGGGTCTGGGCGCGGGTTTCGGACTGGGGCGGCTCGGCATACTGATTGCCTTGTCCGGGCGGCCGGGAAGAACCGCGGGTCTTTATTCGGTGAGCACGCAGCTCTACGGCGCCGTCGCTGCTTTCGCGATGCCCTTCATCGACCGGTTGTGCGGCGCAAATTCCATCTTCGTCATTCTTGCCGGCACGGTGCCGCTTGCGCTGATCGTCATCGGATGGGTTCCGGAAAATCACGAGAGAATCTCGAAGGAAAAGGCTGCTCCAAGCCGGGGTCCGCAGTCGCTCAGCCTGACGGAAAAGGTCATTCTTGCGGCGAGCTTCGGCATTTTCTTCCTCGGCATCGGCACGTTCTGGCCGTTCATCTCCGTACTCGGCGAGACCGCAGATGTGGGCCGTACGCAGATGTCGTCCGTGATCGGCTGGTCCGCACTGGTGAGTGCGCTCGGTGCAGGCACGGCGGTCTTTACCGGAGATAGAAAGGCATCCGCACCGATTCTCACTGTGTTCTTCGTCTTCCTGTGCATCTCCATTGGGCTACAGCTCATCTTCCCGCGCTCGCTGCCGCTCTTCATCGTTTCGGTTCTACTGTTTGCTTATGCCTATTTCGTGATTAACCCGATGGTGCTGGGCATCATGTCGAAGCTCGACAAGACGGGCCAGATGAACGGCGTCTATTACGTGGTCGCCGTGGGCGGCATCTCGCTCGGGCCGGCACTGGCGGGCTGGATACTCGCACATGAACACGACCGGTTTGCGAGTGCGGCGTATCTCAGGGTCATCAGCATCGTTTTGCTCGCGATTTCCTCGGCGGTGCAGGCGTACTACGCATTTCGCGCCAGACGTATTCCGGACTAACTTCGCTTCGGCGCACGGGGCCGTTCCGGCCCGGCGCATTCCTCTCGCTATTTCGTGAAAGGCCTTATGAACGGCCGGGGGAAGTGCTGTCCGCAAAATAATCCTCAAATGATTCGATGCACCGATTCGCGTCGAAAAGATCGAGCCTTGCAGCAATCGTTTTCAGACAAGGCGTTTAACGCAAAAATCAGGAGATCCTTGCAATGAAAAAGTCGTTATTCGCGCTCTGTGCATTGGGCGTTGCCGTAAGCGGCGCTCATGCTCAGAGCAGCGTGACACTCTACGGCGTCATCGATACCGCGATCGCTTATGCGAACAACATAGGCGGTCATCATAATTTCTATATGAATAGCGGCAATCTTCAGGGAAGCCGCTGGGGACTTCGCGGTGCCGAAGACCTCGGCGGCGGCCTGAAAGCGATTTTCGTACTTGAAAATGGCTTTAATGCGTTCACCGGCGCATTAGGGCAGGGTGGCGACGAGTTCGGCCGACAAGCGTACGTCGGACTTCAATCGGCACAGTTCGGAACGGTCACGCTGGGTCGTCAATACGATTCCGTGGTCGACTACACCGGTGCACTGGAGGTCGGCAGCCAATGGGGATCGGGCTACTCCGCACACCCTGGCGATCTCGATAACATGAACAATACCAACCGTGTCAACAACGCGGTCAAGTTCACCAGCGCGAATTACGCGGGGTTTAACTTCAGTGGCCTGTACAGTCTTGGAGGACAGGCGGGTGAGTTCAATCGTAATCAGATCTGGTCCTTCGGCGCGGGCTATGCAAGCGGTCCGATCGTGCTTGGTGCGGGTTATCTAAATGTAAAAAATCCAAATTATTCGTTTTTCGGCAATAACGTCAATTCGCGCGCAGCGACCGCTACGCCGTCGGCATCCAACTTCGGTTCGAGCCGCGTGATCAACGGCTACGCATCGGCGCATACCCTGCAGGTGATCGCAGTGGCGGGTGCGTACACGTACGGGGCAGCGACGTTCGGTGCGACATACAGCAATTCGCAATATAAGGACGTGGGGTCCGAGAGCGGCGCAGGTCTGATTCCGGCGGGCGGTTTCACCAGCGGCACGGGCAAGTTCAATAACGTCGAAGTCAGTTTCAAGTATCAAGTGACGCCCGCGTTGCTGCTCGGTGCGGCTTACGACTACACGAAAGCGTATGGACTCGGCGATGCGAAATACCATCAGGGCGTGATCGGGGCAGATTACTTCTTATCCAAACGCACCGACCTGTTCTTCGATACGATCTATCAGCACGCCAGCGGCACCGATTCGACGAATCACACCGCCGTCGCCAATATCAATCAACTGTCGCCTTCTTCGACATCCAATCAGGTCGCCGCGCTGGTCGGCCTGCGTCACAAGTTCTGATCCGGCGACCGACGCCGTCCGGCCACATCCGGCAATGCGCCGGTCATCTACGAGATCACGCCATCGAATACCTGCGAAGAGTAAAACCAAATTGGGATACCAAACGGGTATACGATATCGATCTGACAAACGCGTAGTCAGACCGATGGAGGACACATGACGCAGGCGGAAGATGTTGCGGCAAAGTTGCGCGAGATGATTCTCGAACTGGAACTGGGACCGGGCGAGCGTCTGACAGAACGCTGGGCAGAAGCACAGTTCGGCGCATCCAGAACGCCGGTGCGCGCCGCGCTATTGCGTCTCGAAGCGGACGGACTGGTGTGTCGCGAAGGGCGGGGATGGCAGGTCGCGCCGCTCGACAGGCGGGAAATTGAAGAGCTTTACGTGTATCGCGAAGTGCTCGAAGTGGCCGCTGTCCGGCTTGCCGCGCAAAATGCCGAACCGCGCCGGATTCGCGAACTCGAAACATTGGTCGATGCCTGGCGACCCGAAACCAGCACGGCGGAAATCCATCGCATGGGCAGTGCATTCCACGCGGGCATCGCCGAGCTTGCGGGTAACGAGTTCATCAAACGCGGCATTCTCGACGCGATGACGCGGTTATCAAGAGCGCGCTATCTCGACACGACCGAGGATCGTGACGGCAAGCGCCAGCATCGTGCCCTGGTGACAGCGCTGAAGAAGGGCGATGCGGACGCCGCGGAGAAGCTGATGCGAACCCATCTGCAGGGTAGCCGCGACAGACTTCTGAAGATTCTGACGGAGAACAGCCGCACCTTGCGAGCTAGAGGCATACCGGTCGCATGAGCAGGAATCGACGTTGACAATCGATCTGATCAGGCTCACTGTATACCTTGTTGGTATCCCAAACACGGAGAAACAGTCGTGCCAAAAGTCAGCGTGCTCGCCACCGGCGATTCCATTCTCACGCAGCGCATCTCGTCCAATCCGGACGCGGATTTTCTGGCGCTGGTCGAATTGATTCGCAACAGCGACGTCAGCATCACGAACGTCGAAATGGTGTTTCCGGGTCGCGGCCGCATGGCCTCGACGACCATGCACGGCATCCCGCTCGGCGCGGAGCCGGAACTGCTTTCCGAGTTCGAATGGCTAGGCATCGATATCTGCGGAATGGCGCAGAATCATGCGACGGACTATGGCGTGGCGGGCCTGGTCGCGTCGATCGAGGCGCTCGAGGCGCGAGGACTGCCCTATGCGGGCGTGGGCCGCACGCTGAGCGAGGCGCGCGCGCCCCGTTACTTCAGCGCGCCGGGTTGCCGGGTCGCCTACCTTGCCGCCGGATCGAGCAACGCGCGCCTGTCGCTGGCGGCGGATCCCAGTGTCGGCGATGTCGGCCGTCCGGGCATTGCCCCTGTTCGCGTGCAGAAAACGCACTACATCCGACAGGACCGCTTCGCCGAGTTGCGCGACATCATGGCCGAGGCGGGCGTGAACGTCGCGGCGACCGGAACGACCGCGCCCGGCATCCATTTCCCCTATCCCGACAAAGCGATCTACGATCCGCCGCCTGCGGGCGGCTTCTCGGTCGAAGGCGTCAATTTCGCACCCGCCGATGAATCGCGCATCGTGACCGATGCACTGGAGCGCGATGTGACGGCGTTGATTGAATCGGTATCCGAAGCATCGCGTCAGGCGGACCTCGTGCTCGTCGGCTTGCATAGCCACGAAGGCCTGCAGGGCCGCTGGAATACGGATACACCTGCCGAGTTTCTTCAGCCGCTTGCGCATCGACTGATCGATGCGGGCGCGCATGCGATTCTGGCTCATGGTCCCCATATGCTGCGCGGCGTCGAGTTGTACAAGGGCCGGCCGATCTGCTACTCGCTCGGCAACTTCATCTTTAACGTAGAGACGTTCGCCGCGTTTCCGCTCGAAGTCTACGAACAGCAAGGCATGCCGATCACATCGAGAGCGGCGGACCTGTTCGATGTGGTGAACGGTTACGGCAAGCAACCGCTGTTCTGGGAATCCGTGGTGCCGCGTTTCACATTCGAAGATGGCGTTCTTGTCGATAGCGAATTTCATCCGATCACGCTCGGACGCGACGCACCGCGAAGCAGACGCGGCTGTCCGCGTCTTGCATCCAATGACGACGCTGCGCGCATTCTGGCGCGACTGGACGATCTCTCAAAGCCATTCGGCGCGAGCATCGACATCAGCCGTGAAGGCGACAGACTGATCGGCAAGGTCAGAACACTTGGCTGACCTTATCCGCGTCATGTAAGGGCGAGGCTTCGGCAGCCTCGCCCGGCACTACATCTCCTCAATACCCATCACATCTCTCGGCGCGATCGCGCCGCAGCCATTCCCAAGACCGACTCGATTGACACTCAAAAAATATACAGGCAGACTGATTATAATCGATTCGATCCTCTGATTCGCCACTCATCCAGAAGCCGGACCGGAAACCTCATGGACACCAATACATCCACACTGAGCCGGTCAGGCTCCGCCGACGTCGCGGGATCGGATTGCGTACCGCGAAGGAATAGCAACACGCCACCCAAACAGCCGAATGCCTGCGGTCGCCGGTTCTCGTTTTTCGGCGCGGGCGCACTGATCGCGGTCGGCTACATGGACCCCGGCAACTGGGCAACGGCGCTCGGAAGCGGCGCCAAGTACGGCTATCAAATGTTGAGCGTCGTGCTCGTCGCGAGTCTGATGGGCTTGCTGCTGCAATGGGTGGCATCGACGGTGGGCGTCGTCACGAGCCGCGATCTGGCTCAATTGTGCCGCGAACGCTACAGCCGGCGCACAGCGATTCTCCTCTGGATCGCATGCGAGATCGCGATCGTGGCGTGCGATGTCGCCGAGGTCGTCGGCAGTGCGGTAGCGCTGCAATTGCTGCTCGGCGTCTCGCTCACGGTCGGCGTGTTAATGTCGGCGGGTGGCACCATCGCAATGCTCGCGCTGCAAAGCCGTGGTCAGCGGCCTTTGCAGGCTGTCATCGCGGCGTTGATCTTCTTCATCGGCTTCTGCTTCGTGGTCGAGCTGGCGCTCGCCGACCCTTCGTGGCATCGTGCCCTCGCGGGTTTGGCGCCACCGGCTGCCTTGTTGCGCGACTCCGGCATGATCTGGCTCGCGGCGGGTATTCTGGGCGCGACGGTCATGCCGCATAACCTCTATCTGCATTCGGCGCTGGTAAAGAACCACGCGACATCCGGCAGTCGCCGTGCCGTCTCCGCCGCCATCAAAGCCGTCAATATCGATACCTTCGTTTCATTGAGTCTCGCGTTTCTGGTCAACGCCGCATTGCTGATCGTCGCCGCTGCCGTGTTTCATGAGCGAGGCTACGTCGATGTGAGCGATCTGGCCGATGCACATCGCCTGATAGCGCCGCTCGTGGGCAGCAAATGGGCCGGCATCGTATTCGCAGCGGCCTTGCTGGCGTGCGGACTCAACGCGACCGTCACGGGCACGCTGGCGGGACAGGTCGTCATGGAAGGCTTTCTGCAATTGAAGAGCGCGCGCTGGGTACGGGCGACGCTGACAAGAGCGCTGGCGATGGGCCCCGCGCTGCTCGCAGTGGGCGCGTTTGGCGAACACGGCTCGAATCAACTGCTGATCGCAAGTCAGGTCGTGCTGAGTCTTCAGCTGCCGCTGGCCGTCATTCCGCTGGTGCGTTTCGCATCCGATGCGAAGCTCATGCGCGATCGTCACCTCAGACGCATTCCTCTGACGTTGGCGTGGATATGCGCGATCGTGATCGTCATGCTGAACGTCATGCTTCTTTGGCAGTTGGCGAACGGTGCGTGAGGCACGCATGCCGTGCGTCGACACGCGCGCTGTCTCGGCTCGAACCGTCGCCAGATGCACTCGCGGGTTCTCCCTAATCGAGTTCGAATTGACGTCGAAACAATATACAGGCAGACTGATCAGTAAGGCGACATATCAAGCGTCGCCGAGAGGACACATCACGACGGCAGCCGCATCCTGCCGGGAGGAAACACTATGACGACGGCAACACTCATCAGACCGGAAGCGCGCGAAACGCGCCCTGAAACGGTCGAAATCAAGGTGATCGATACGGACGTGCACGTTGAGCCGCGTTCGTTCGAAGAACTGATTCCCTACCTCGATGCGCCCTGGCGCGATCGGGCCCGTTTGATCGATGCCGTACCCTGGAGCCGCTCGACGTACAAGACGCTCGACGGCGGCGGCCGCAAGGACGCCTATCCGAAGCATGGCGACATCGGTTCCGATCCGGACATGGTCGGCCAGCAGTTGTTCGTGGACGATCCGATCGACTACGCGATTCTTCTGCCGTGGAGCTTTCGCGGCCTGACGGTCGATCCGCGTCTGGATACCGCGCTCGCGTCGGCCGTGAACAAGTGGCTCGCGGATACGTGGCTGTCGAAGTACAACGCGGAGAATCGCTATGTCGGGTCCATTACCGTGTCGGTCGAAGACCCGGCGGGCGCGGCGCGCGAAATCGACAAGTGGGGTGGTCATCCCGGCTTTCGCCAGGTGATGATCGGACACTATGGTCCGCGACCCTTCGGTCATCCGTCATACGATCCGATCTGGGAAGCCGCCGCGCGGCACGGACTGCCGATCTCGATGCACTTCCGTGGCGGCGCGAATCAGCCGCTCGGGTGGACGTCGACGGGTCCGCTGCAATACTTCGTCGAATACCATTCGCTGATTGCGCCGATGGCCTATGCATCGCATATGGTGAGCTGGATTTGCAACGGCGTGCTCGACCGCCATCCGGAGATGAAGGTGCTCTTCGTGGAGGGCGGCTTCTTGTGGTATCGGCCGGTGATCGATCGTCTCGAACGCCATTGGAAGCAGACCGCTCACGAGCTCGGACTGGCCAGGACGCCGCTTCAGTACGTGCGCGATCATTTCCGCTTCGCGTCGCAGCCTATCGAAGAGAACACGGACTCGCAGAAGATCGCCGAGCTGTTCGAAGAAGCGAACGCGAAGGAATTGCTGCTGTTTTCGAGCGACTATCCGCATTACGACTACGATCCGCCGAGCCGCGCGCTGCCGCGCTCGCTGGACGACGAAACGAAGAAGCGCATTCTCTCGGAGAACTCGCGGGTGCTCTTTGATCTGCCGAAAACGCGGCCCGTCGATCGATTCGATCTCGCCGCGGGAGGTCTGCAATGATCATCGACTGCGCAGTGCATCCGGTACTCGGTGACGAGGAATTCAACCGCGAGATCGGCGGCCCGTGGAATCTGCTGAGGCTGCCGCCCCTGTTCGGCGATCGTTATCGCGCGCCGCTCGATCAGCTTGCCGTGCCGGCGGAAGAGGCGTCCAGTCCTGCGGCGCTTGCTGAACAACTGCGTCGCGCGGGCATCGACCATGCGGTGCTGAGTCCGTCGACGCGCGGCTATTGGCCGAACCCGCAGCAGGCCGCCGCCGTCGCGCGTGCCGCGAACAGGCTGTTCGCACAGAAGTGGCTCGATGCGCCCGAATCCGAGGGACGCTTTCTCGGTTCCATTCGCGTGGCGCTCAATGATGTCGATGTCGCGTTGCGTGAGATCGACCGCTGGGCCGATGACGAACGTTTCGTGCAGTTGGTCTTGCCCGCGCGCGCACTCGGCACGTATGGCGAACAGCGCTTCTTTCCGATCCTTCGCACCGCGGCGGAACGCGGCCTGGTCGTCTTCATCCACGACGATCCGGGCATGTTATGCGAGCCACCGCCGTCGCAAGTCGGTTTCCCGAGCCATTTCGCCGAGGTACATGCGCTCAGACCGATGGCGGGAATCGTGCACATGACGAGCCTGATCGTCGCGGGCGTATTCGAGCGTCTGCCCGAGCTTCGCGTGGTGCTGGGCGATGTCAGCGTGCATGCGGCGCGTTCGCTTGCCATCCGCACCGACAAGGACTGGCAATCGGACCGCCTCGAAGTGCCGTGGGTGAGCAAGGACCCGACGACCTACCTCGAACGTCATGTCCGTTTCGTCACGCAGGCCGACGATGAAATTTCGCCGCACAGCGTTCGCACGGAAGGGACGATCGGCGGCGACAACGCGTCGCTGGTGGTGTACGGCAGTCGTCATCCGTACTGGGATGGCGTGCGGGCCGAGGACGTGTTCTCCGCATGGTCCGACGAGGATCGCAGCCGTTGCTTCTCCGGGAATGCCGTGCAGTTCTATCCGCGGCTGGCGGCGCGTGTCGCGGCCGAGCTGAGCGCGTGATCGGGTCAGTCTGAACAGGAGCTTTGAAAATGCGCTATATCGTGGGTCCCGTATCCGAATTGCCGCCCGGAACGTCGAAAGTGGTCTTTCCGGACAAGGTGAAAAGTGGCGTCGGCGTCTTCAATGTCGACGGCACGTTCTATGCGTTGAAAAACACCTGTCCGCACATGGGTGGTCCGCTATGTGTGGGCAGAGTACGCGGCACGTCGGCGGCCACGCTGCCGGCCGATTGTCAGCCCGAAGTGCATTGGGTGAGGCACGGCGAAATCGTGTCGTGTCCGTGGCATCACTGGGAGTTCGACATCAAGACCGGGCGAACCATCTTCGAGTCGCGGCAGAAGGTGCGCAGCTATCCGGTTTCGATCGAAACGCCCGAAGAACTCGCGCGCCTGAAGGCGGGTGTCGAAACCATTCCGGTCTCCGTCGAAGGCGCGACGGTAGTGCTCGATGTCTGAACACGATCTCGAACTGGTGATCACGCGCATGGATGTGCTCACGCCGGGTGTCGTTCAACTCACATTCGCGCAGCATGACGGGAGTGAGATGCCGCCCTGGGAACCGGGCGCGCATGTGGATCTGCGCTTCGCTTCCCACGGCGTCGATTTCGTGCGTCAGTATTCGTTGTGCGGACCGGTATCGGACCGTTGCCACTGGAAGGTTGCGGTGCTGCATGCGCTCGATGGCCGGGGCGGATCGGCGCATATTCACGCGGCGTTTGCCGAAGGCGACACGGTTCGAGTCACGGGGCCGCGCAATCACTTTCCGCTTCAGCCTGCGAACCGGTATCTCTTCATTGCGGGCGGAATCGGCATCACGCCTATTGTGCCGATGCTCGCGCAGGTTGCCGCGACGGACGCGGATTGGCGACTGATCTATTGCGGAAGATCGATGCAATCGATGGCCTTCGCCGACGACATGCGCGCATACGGCGAAAAGAAGGTGACGCTGCACGAAAGCGACACGGCCGGTTTGCTGAACCTGGAGGCCGTTATCGATGCAGCCGATCCGGAAACGGTCGTCTACTGCTGCGGTCCGGAATCGATGTTGCGCGCGCTCGACGCATGCTGTGTGGAATGGGACAGTGACAGAGTTCATGTCGAACGCTTCGCACGTCGCGAAGATGATGTCGACCATACCGGGACCGCGTTCGATGTCGAGTTTGCGCGCTCAGGCGTGGTTGCCCGCGTGCCCGCGGACTGTTCGATTCTGGAAGTGGCCGAGGCGCTTGGCGTGGACATCGACTCGTCATGTCAGGAAGGGACATGCGGTTCATGTGAGACGAAAGTCTTGTGCGGCACGCCCGATCATCGCGATTCGGTTCTGAGTGCGAAGGAGCGCGCGGCGGGCAAGACCATGATGGTGTGCGTGTCGCGGTCGTGCACGGCGAAACTGGTGCTCGACGCGTAGTCCTTCGGAAGACTGGCGGTATCGATGAATGTAAAGTAATAAGGAGTATGAAACATGACAACGATGAAAACGAAGAACCCCCCACGCCACAGACAGGTCTTGCAGGAGCGCGGGCCGGCGGCGGGGCGCATCTCGGGCATCAATCATCTGGTGCTGTTCGTGCAGGACATGGACGAAGGCGTGCGCTTCTATCGTGACGTGCTCGGTATGCGCGTCGTGCGCACCGTGCGGTTCACGACGAACGCCGCGGGTCTGCGCTCCGCCGCGCATCATTCGAGCGGTCTTGCCGTGGAGGAAGAAGCGCCTTCGCCAATCGCGGTCGACTTGTGGGTGCGGCAGGTCTTCTTCGAAATGAGCAACGGCTTGTTGTTCTCGATCTACGAGGCGCCCGGTGTGTCGGCGCGGCCGGCGGCGCCGATCAGCTCGGTGTTGTGGCCATCAGCCGGAGCAGGGCAGTGGAGCCGCCCGGACGAGCCGCAAAAGCTGGATCATCTTTCATTCGATGTTCCCACTCAGGCTGACGTCGTCTGGTTCCGCGACCATCTGATGGCGAACGGCGTTGCGGTGTCCGCGCTCTCGGAACGACGTGGGGCCAATAACACGCATCGGTTCATCTCGTCGATCTATTTCTCGGACCCGAGCGGCAACCCGCTGGAGATTTCTTCGTTCAACGCCGCCGATCAGGACTGGCAGTCTTACGATTTCTCTACCTGGTTCATGGACGAGCATCCCGTTCCATCGCTTCTGAACGAAGGCTCCCGCGACGAGCACGCCCTCGTTCCTCATTGGGTGCGCCCGGCAAAGGCGTGATGACGGTGATGAGCTACGAGGAAGTGACCGGATGGGGCGCGCGGAATTGGGCGCACGATGTCACAGGCGTGGCCGTGGATTCGCGAGATCGCGTCTACGTGTTGCAGCAGGGCGACGAACCCGTCACCGTCTTTCGACGCGACGGCACACTCGTGGACTGCTGGGGACACGGCCGCTTTTCGAAACGTCCGCATCTCATATCGATCGGTGAAGACGACCGCGTCTACGTGGCCGACGACGGTGGTCATCGTGTTCATGTGTTCGAGCCGGACGGGAACCTGCTGGAGACCATCGGCAGCGGCGAGCCGTCGGAAACGGGATATGACACGGACGCACCCGGTGCGGAGATCGCGCTCGACCGGATGACGGGCGGCGCGCCGTTCAACCGGCCGACCAAAGCCGCGCCGTGGAAGAACGGCGAGTTGTTCGTGAGCGATGGATATCGCAATTGCCGCGTCCATCGCTTCTCGGCGGATCGCACCTTGCTTCAGTCGTGGGGCGGTCCGGGCGCGGGCGAGGGGTGCTTCGTGATTCCGCATAGCGTGTCCATCGACTACGAGGGCAGGGTCTTCGTGTGTGATCGGGAAAACGACCGGATCCAGATTTTCTCTCGCAACGGCTTGCTGCTCGATAGCTGGAACGACACACAACGCCCCACGGACGTCGCGTTCGATCGGCGGGGTTTCGTCTATGTGACCGAGCTTCCCCGGGGTCCGCTCGACCTGAAATCATGGCGACTCGGGCGAGCGACGGAAGAGTATCCCGGTCGAGTGACCGTGAGGTCGTCCACGGGAGCCGTGGTCGCCGCAGTGGCGTGCCCGGGAGTCGAATTCCGGGCGCCCCACGCGATCGCCGTGGACTCGGAAGGTGCTGTGTATGTGTCGGAGGTGCCCGAGTCGCTTGCGAATTACACGGGCAGGATGCATCGGCCGCAACGATGCTTGCGCAAGTTCAGGCCGCGTTGAGGGACTCGCGCTTAGGCGCCTACTCGCGCGTATCGACGATCCGTTTGATCAGCGCCAGACCGCGTTGCAGTTCAAGGCGTTCGGTGTCGGTCAGTTTTTCGACGATGACGGAATTCAGCCAGTCCTCGCGAACCTCGAAGATGTCTTCGAGCGTCTTGACGCCCTTGCGCGTCAGTTGGATCAGCATGGTGCGGCCATCGGTGGGATGCGGTTTTCTGCCGATGAGTCCCGCTTCTTCGAGCGCGCGTACCGTGATGGTCATCGATTGCGGTCTGACGCGCTCGGCGGCCGCGAGGTCGTTGGTGCTCATCGCACCTTGCCGCTGAAGATGGCCGAGCACCGTGAGCTGCGAAAGAGGCGGGCCCGATTCGATTCGAATCAGTCGTGCTCCCCGACTCAAGGTTTCACGAAGCTCGAAGGCGAGTTCCGCAACAGCATCTCTGTTTTTTTGCATGTCTGATCAGGGTTTCCAGCGCGATCCAACGCTGTTTCTATCGGCGTCTTGAAGCGATAAATGTAACACAGCGAAACCGTGATATTTTCGAAGGATTGGCTCGATCTCGGCGCGCTGCTCGAAACGCTATGCGTTGGAGGGCCTCACACGCCGTCCAGACTGATCCGACCTTAACCCGAATCCACTGCCAGGCATGCCCGATAAAATCGGGCGAATCATTCACGTTTTCATGCCATGCCGCTCAATCCCGGTTCCCCTCTCGCACGTCTCATGAATGCTCCGGTGAGGCCGGGCAAAGTCGTATGGATAGGCTTGCGCGGCGCACGGCGCGCGCCGCTCGACGTGGTCGAATTCGCGCTCGCGCTGGCGGACGGCGGTCTCGAAGGCGATCACTACAGCCGCAAGGGCGGCAATCGGCAAGTGACGCTGATTCAGGCGGAGAGCCTGCGCGCGATAGCGAGCCACCTCGGTCTCGACGGCGTTTCGCCCCTGGATGTGCGGCGCAATATCGTCACGGCGGGCATGAACCTTCACGCGCTGAAGAACCGGCGCTTTCGTATCGGTGGCGCGGTGCTGGAAGCGAGCGGGGAATGTCATCCATGCTCGCGCATGGAAGAGGCGTTCGGCGTGGGCGGCTATAACGCGGTGCGCGGATTCGGCGGCATCACGGCGCGCGTCGTCGAAGGCGGCAGGATCGATCTTTCGAGCCTGATCGAGCCGCTGCGCTGATCACGACATAGCCGGGCAGCGTTTTCGAGGTCGAGCGTGATTACGTGTATCGTGGTTCCTGCTGCCGTGCGTCGGCGCGCGCAAGTCCCGCCGACCCGTTTCTCGAGGAGACATCTCATGTGCCGCTGGCTCGCCTATTCCGGCAAACCGCTTCAGCTCGAAACGGTGCTGTTCAACGCGAAGCACTCGCTGATCGATCAGAGCCTGCATTCGCGGCTTGGCCACACGACCACCAACGGTGATGGCTTCGGCATCGGCTGGTACGGGCATCCGACCGACATTCCGTTTCGCTATCGCTGTATTCAGCCGGCATGGAGCGATCGCAATCTGCGTGAAGCCGCGCGCGCGATCCACGCGCCGCTGTTCGTCGCGCATATTCGTGCGGCGACCGGCACGCCATCGCAGGAAAGCAACTGTCATCCGTTTCGTCACGGCCGGTGGCTGTTCGCGCATAACGGTCTCGTGCGCAACTATCCGGTGATGCGCCGCGATCTCATGGTTGCGATCGCACCGGAGCTATTCCCGTCGATCGAAGGATCGACCGATTCCGAAGTGCTGTTCTTCCTCGCGCTGACATTCGGTCTGGAGCTGGCGCCTGTCAGCGCGCTCAAGCGAATGGTGGCGTTTGTCGAGGAAACCGGCCGCCGCCACGGCGTGGAGGATCCGTTGAACATGACCATCTGCGCAACCGACGGCGAGCAGATCGTCGCGGTGCGCTATTCGAGCGAAAGACAGTCCCGCTCGCTATTTCACAACACGTCGTTCCGTCATCTGCACGAGTTGTATCCCGACGATCCGCGCATCGCGATGGCCGGGGAAGACGCGTTTCTGGTTCTGTCGGAGCCGCTCGGCGATTTGCCAGGCTGGTGGCAGGAGATTCCGGAGAGCACGGTCGTAGTAGCGCAAGGCGGCGACATCGAGCAGTTTCCTTTCGAACCGCAAGCGGCTTGAGGGACTCGGGCGGGATCTCGATTCAGGCTATCTGGCCCGCTCATTCCAGGCTAATTCAAGCGTTGTAATCTGCTTTGCATCGGCGGTGCATGCAAGGCAGCCTCAGGAAAGAGACGACATGTGCGCTGCGGCGAACGCCGAACTAACCCGACAAGGAGCACATCATGTTCGCACTCTTTTCTCGCCTGGTCGGATGGCTGAATTCCCGCCACAGCGTGTCTTCGCACGGCGCCCCTTACGCAGCGGAGGATGATCGCGGCGATTTTCAACATCGCATGCGCCAGCTCGAAGAAGAGCTCCGCATCAACGGCATGCCGCTGCGCGGCGCGGTATCGCGTGACAGGCATGCGTTTGCTCGCATCGTGATCGATCAGGACGACAGCATGAAGCGAAAAGGGTCGGTCTGATTACCCGCGCCGGCCGTCGCAAGTTGTGACATCCTCATACGACAAAGCCTCTTCAACGTGTCAGAGCGCTACTTGCGGTAGCGACGTATCAAAGTCGCTGTTGGCAGAAGAAAAATGCACGTGATCCCGAGTCGGAATCTGACGCGACCGGTAACACGAGCAGTGTATCGAAAGCCTTTTTTGCCACGTAGAACCTAAGGTATCAGACGGCCCGGTAATGGGCGTCTGACCTGACAGCGACGTGGAAAACAGGAACGATCGTCCCTGCTAGGAAGCTAAGCTTGCCATCGACCATTCCTCGGGTCGCTCGTGGTTCCTTCAATCACAGTTCGCCAGTAAGAAACTGCGCTACGCCATGACCGAAGCTCCAGTCAGCATCGGAGTTGCTTACTAGCGAAACGACTACATCGCTCGGAGCGATCTGGCAACGCTCTTGCAGCTCCCGGGTGAGCTCTTGATAAAAGTATTCCTTTGCCTCTTGCGCGCGCGGACGGGTCACCACGGTGATCACGACCATGTTCTTGGTGCGCTCAATTCCTAGCCCCGTATCTTCAACAATAAGATGGGCTGGTTCATGCTCCGTCACGACTTGATAGCGGTCGCGCTCTGGCACTTGGAATGCGTTGACAACAGCCCGGTGTGCGCCATCGAGCATTGCACGGGTTTGTGCTTCCGTGCGGCCCTTGAGTATGTCGAACTTGATGAGCGGCATTACTTTCTCCTGGTGAAGGTAGTCGGATGGCGGTTGCGATCGAACCATGACGTCAGTGTAGGAGTTGGTCGCCGCGGTTTAAATGGTTGAACTAAAAAATCATTGTTCATTGAAGTGAACAATCTTTGGGCGCTGATCCAACGCGGTTGTTTTCGGCCCGCGAGAAATTAGATGTTGGGGTTCGCAGATTTACTTCAGCAAGACATACTCAAAGCGACGGCGTAGAAACGCTGCTCTGATTAGTAGGAAGATTGTTTTGGCTTGACAATCTGGCTGAGCCGTGTGATCTTGGCACTTCGATGGATGTATATGCATCTTGTAACTCTTGATCCCATGAGGGCATCCACCTGGGCATAGACAAATAGGACAGGATCCATGTTTACGGATTGCTATTGCACACAGTTTCGACGCTCGGCAAACCAGCTAACTGGTATTTACGACGAGGCGTTGCGGCCGGTCGGCCTGAAGATCACCCAGTTCTCGCTGCTGCGCGCAATTGAGCGTCTAGGGGCGGCGACGTACAACGAGATCGCTGCGGAAGCAGCGCTGGATAAGACGACGATTTCACGAAATCTGAAGGTGCTTATCAACGCTGGCTGGGTTACTGTCAGCGTGCCGCCCGAGGAGGACGCGCGTTACAGATCCGCTCAATTGAGCAAGGAAGGGGTAAAGAAGCTCCGAAGCGCCGAGCCGTACTGGAGAGTCGCCCAGCGTCTCGTTGAGGATGGCGTTCAGCGTTTCCTTAATGGGCCCGCGAATCAGCAGTTGCTGGAAGCGTTAGAAGCGCTGCAACAGGTACCGCTTAAGTAACCGATTAACTGAGGGATTGCCCTAATCAGGGCGCGCGACTCGGCGACAAGATACGTATTGACATGTGGGTCACGCCGTATAAGATGTACCTACAACTATGTGCTGGGTAGATTTTTGTAATAAGCACGCATTTTTACAGACAAATAGTTGCAGCTACATCTAAGCCTGATTGACGTCACACTTGAACGTTCTGGGACAGCTCATTCGCGTCCGACTGGATTCTTATTGGAGATTGAAAGATGCCTACTTACATCGTATCCGCAACTCAAAACCTGTTGTCCGCCGAGGAAAAAAAGAAGGTCGCAAAGGAGGTTACGCGAGCCCACAGCCAGGCCACTGGCGCGCAAGGCTTTTTCGCTCAGGTGATTTTCAGCGAAATCCCGTCGGGATCGCATTTCATGGGTGGCGTGGAAATCAGCGCGAAACAGATTTTCGTGCATGGACACATCCGTGCTGGGCGTACTGAAGAACAGAAAGGCGCCTTACTCGCCGACATCATCAGCTCAATTCACGGTGTCACAGGGATCGAGAAACGCTTTCTGTGGGCGTATATCTCCGAGCTGACGCCGAACAATATGGTCGAGTATGGGCAAGTGCTGCCCCAGCCTGGCAAGGAAGCCGAGTGGCTCGAGTCGCTATCAGCAGCAGATCGTGACTACATGCTGAGCCTCAGTAAAGCTCAATAACACGCGAATCAGACGCGACCGCAGAGAACCCCGGTAGGAGACGCCCTTGAACACCTCAGCTATTGCCCTTAACGAGTCACGACGGATGACCTCTGACGAACGCAAAATCATCTTTGCGTCGTCGCTCGGTACTGTCTTTGAGTGGTACGACTTTTACCTGTACGGCTCGCTTGCCGCTGTTGTCGGGAAGCAGTTTTTCTCGGGCGTCAACGATACAGCGGCGTTCATTTTTGCGTTGCTGGCGTTTGCCGCAGGCTTTGCAGTGCGGCCGTTTGGGGCGTTGGTATTCGGTCGTCTCGGAGATCTGGTAGGCCGTAAGTACACGTTCCTGGTCACAATTCTTTTGATGGGTACGTCAACGTTTCTCGTTGGCGTACTACCTTCGTACGCGAGCATCGGCATCACCGCGCCTGTGTTGCTGATCGTGCTCCGACTTGTGCAAGGTCTCGCCCTAGGTGGCGAGTATGGCGGCGCGGCGACATATGTAGCGGAACATGCGCCGGGGCACAAACGGGGTGGCTACACGGCGTGGATCCAGACCACGGCTACCTTGGGATTCTTCCTGTCGTTGCTCGTGATTCTCGGAACACGTCTGATTGCAGGTGAGTCTGCGTTCGCCGATTGGGCGTGGCGCATTCCGTTCGTGTTCTCAGTGATCCTTGTGTCGATCTCGGTATGGATTCGGATGACTCTGTCGGAATCTCCCGTGTTCCTGAAAATGAAGGCGGAAAACACGACTTCTAAAGCGCCGATCAAGGAGGCGTTCGGCGAGTGGAAGAATGTTCGCCTCGTTCTGATCGCGTTGTTCGGAGTCGTCGCCGGCCAGGCCGTAATCTGGTATGCAGGCCAATTCTACGCACTCTTTTTCCTCACGCAGACTCTTAAGGTCAATCCTGTGACGGCGAATCTGCTGATCGCGGCGGCGTTGCTGATTGGAACGCCGATGATTGTCTTCTTCGGATCGCTATCGGACCGTGTCGGTCGCAAGCCGGTGATGATGCTGGGATTCTTCCTCGCAATCGTGTTCTACTTTCCGATTTTTCACGGACTGACAAAGTTTGCGAATCCGACGCTTTATGCAGCCCAGGAAAGCGCACCGGTGACTGTCGTGGCGGATCCGACCAGTTGTTCATTTCAGTTCAATCCGGTCGGAACGTCGAGTTTTAGCAAGTCTTGCGACATAGCGAAGTCGTTTCTCGCTCGCTCAGCAGTGAACTATTCGAACGAGGACGCGCCAGCGGGCACCGTTGCGTACGTTCGTGTAGGCAACACCCGAATCGACAGCGTTGATATCGCAGGAGTAGATAACAAGGAAGGGGCGAAACAGGTCAGGGATTTCGAGGGAAAGCTGGGAACGCTGATCAAATCAGTCGGTTACCCGACGATAGCCGATCCGAAACTCATTAACTACCCGATGGTTTTGTTGATGCTTATTGGGCTGGTTCTGACCGTAGCAATGGTGTACGGCCCAATAGCGGCGACGCTCGTCGAACTGTTTCCGACCCGCATCCGATATACGGCAATGTCGCTCCCGTATCACATCGGCAATGGGTGGTTTGGCGGCTTTCTCCCGACAACTGCGTTCGCGCTGGTAGCGGCAACGGGCAATATTTATGCGGGCGTTTGGTATCCAGTAGTTATCGCTGCAATGTCCCTGGTCATCGGCTTTTTCTTTCTACCGGAGACTCGCCAAAGGAGCATCGTCGACTGATGATATGGTACGCGACGGCGCAGGTGTAACTGGACCGTCCTGTTGAAGCTGAGCAATGCTTATTAAGGAGGAAGCTGGTTATCCAGATTTCCTCCGAGTTTTTTTTTATTTTGGATATTGATGATTTGTGTGTCCGCTGATCTGTGTCGATCAACTGACTCAAGCGGGATGGCTGCTGGACACGGATGCGACGTCGCTCGGATAGCTGAACGTACGTCCGCCGTCAGAAGCACACACTGCTGCAGTTAGCGCCGCCGTTGCGATCGCAAGAATGATGCAGGTCAGATAGGTTTTCATTTCGAGAGCCTTGGTAGTGACCGTTAGAAAATTCTAATCGGCACGCTCACGACTCAGGTTCATCTCTGACGCTTCCACTTGTCCCGTTCCCGGGCAAGCTGACAGACATCGACCAACCTGAATAAGCGTTCCATAGCAAATATGGTAAGCGGCGAAGCCACGCGAAAGATCCGAGTTTTGGTCGTTCGAGTCCGACGGTGTATCGATCCCGCCCTGGACTGCCGGGTCACTCGAGCAATGCGAGCAGGGGACAAGAGCTAAAGGAACTAAATTAGGGTCTGAGTACGGGGCAGACCGGAACCAGTGGTGGGCTAATCGTTACGCAGTAACGAGAGAAAAAAATAGATGATCATAGAAATTTATTGAATAAATGATGGACGTCATCTATTATAGGCTGATAGGTCGTTGACTCCTGTGACTTGGTCGTGCGGAGTGAGTCGGTAGTGCATGACGCGACCGAACAACAGGTAAGCAAGATACACCGTCGACTGCAGAGTCGATAAACAGGAGAAATTTCATGCCGCGAGTTTCCCGTGAGCAAGCTGAGTTGAACCGCGAGCGGATCATCCAGACCGCTGTTCGCAGGTTCAAGATCGGGGGCTTCTCCGACGTTTCAGTGCATGACATCATGCAAGACGCGGGACTGACGCATGGCGGGTTTTACGGACACTTTGACTCGAAAGACGATCTCGCCGCCATCGCGTGTACTGCAGCTTTCGACCAGTCCGTTGATCGTTGGAAAGCGCTGGTGGATGGCGCAACTGATGAACGCGCCTTTTTCGTCAGTCTCTACGACTATTACCTGAGTGCAAAGCAACGCGACGATGTTGGAAGCGGGTGCCCGGCTGTAGCGCTCGCGACGGACGCAAGTCGTGAAGCCAAAGAGCAGCCCGCCAGGCAAGTCTACACAAGTGGAATAAAGACAATGCTCGGCTTGCTGCAGACGTTTGTGCGTGGGCGTAAGACCCAGAAATCGAGGGACAAAGCGCTCGTCCAGCTGTCAACGATGGTAGGTGCTGTCACGCTCGCAAGAGCGATGACGGATGACAAATTGTCAGAGGAGCTTCTTGAGGCAGCGAGAAGGCATCTCAAGACGCACCCATTTGACGACTAATGTCTTGGCGCTTGCATGTTTTCCTGATTTCCTCGTCGCATCGGGCAAGTGGAGTCGATGTTGACGCGCGTTTGCCGCTTATTTCAGTGGAGTGAAGAATGGATAGGCGTTTTTTGATACTGCTCTGCGTTTCAATACCGTCGTTCATGATTAATCTGGATGCGAATATCGTTTCCGTCTCATTGCCGTCAATCGCACAGACGTTGCACGCGGATTTTGGGTCGATCGAATGGGTAATTAGTGCATATACGCTTGCGTTCGCAAGCCTTGTTATGCCGGGAGGTGCGCTCGCTGACCGGTTTGGACGCAAGCGGCTGCTGGTCACCGGTCTTGCGGTATTTACACTCGCGTCATTGATATGCGGAGCGGCATCGTCGGTAACGGTGTTGAACTGGGCGCGAGCGGTACAAGGTACCGGCGCAGCGTTGCAGTTGAGTGCGGCATTGGCAATCCTGTCCAACGAATTCCAGGGCGAGCACCGAGCAAAGGCGTTTGCGTTCTGGGGCTCGATTATCGGCATTGGGATCATGCTCGGACCGGTCGCGGGCGGGGTGATAACGCAGATTCTCGGATGGCAATGGGCGTTCTACGTCAATCTTCCGATTGGCGCGGCCATGATCGCGCTCACAGTCTTCACTGTGACTGAATCGCGAGACCCGAAGGCCAATCGCATTGACGTAATGGGCGTGGTGACTTTGGCAGCTTTTCTTGGGTTGGCGACGTACGCATTGATCTCTGGAAATCATGCCGGCTGGTCAAGCCAACCTGTCTTGACGAGTGCTTTTTGTGCGGCTGCGGCCCTGATTGCGTTCATCGTGGTTGAGCGGATCCAGGAACGACCGATGATGGACTTCACGTACTTTATCCGTCCGACGTATCTCGGTGCAAACATCGCGGCAGTGGCGTACGCGGCGACTTTCCTGACCATGTTGACCTACCTGCCATTCTTCTTTCAGAACGGTCTTGCGTTTGGTCCGATGAAGGCAGGGGCGTTGATGCTGCCTCTTGCTGCCGGGCTTTTCGTTGTCCCTCGCCTGGTGACTGCGTATGTTGAGCACCGCGTCTCGGGGCGATTGCTTCTCGTCGTCGGTCTCATTCTGGTTGGAAGCGGTCTTTTGATCGCATCAACACAGGTTGGCGCGATGAGTTATTCAAGAATCGCCATCCCGATGATGCTCGCGTCCGTCGGCGCCGGTGTTCTCAACGGGCAGGTGGTAAAGGTCGGTATGACGGTGATTCCGGCGGATCGCGCGGGGATGGCGTCTGGTGTTTCCGGAACGATGCGGTTCAGCGGGATTGTGATCGGCTTCGCAGCATTGGGAGCTGTGTTTTTTCAAGGAATCACATCAGGGGTAAGTAATGCAATACCGTTCGTCGGCGGTGATCTCTTGCGCGAGATATCGAGAGCAATTGGTAGCGGCGATATGACGGCTGCTGCCACGCTCTTGCAGCAGCAAGGCATCGACGGAAGTGTTGCAAGGGAGATCGTCGGTGCGGGGCTTCATGAAGTAATGAGATATGCCTCAATGACCGCTTTTGTAGCGGCGATAGCATCACACTGGCTCATCAGCCCGGTCGAAACGGCGCCGCTCGGGACCAAGGAGACTAAGGTAACTGATCCTTTGATCGATTGAACAGCGTACCGGATTGAAGAGGAAATGAAGATTCAAGCCTAGTTTCAGGACGTCTTAACGTGTCTCCCAACTGAAACTCAGAATCGCGGCGATCACTGTTTGTCGCGCGTGTGCTACGGCAGCGATTTTGATGAATGGCGGAGACAGATTTAACCGGATCCCCGGTATCAGCGAGCGGTTCCAAACTGCAATCTTACGTTTCGCCAAATGGCCATTCACTACGGCGCACATCATGTGGCCGGTGTGAGGTCGCGAAGGGTTGCAATGAAGTAGGAAGATAATTGTCGGGTAATCGTCAAGGAACGGGATCGCAGTATCACGATCGCATTCGAACGCACCGCGTCGAATGACCGCTTAAATACGTTTCATCCGCACAACTACCGACACATTCCTTCGTCAAGATTTCCTACACTTTCATTGCTTTGTAAGTTCCTCGATCGCTAAAGCGACTCGCGCTGATACCGCCGAGCCACGGCGGACATCTCGATTTCATCGACAGATTAAATTTTGCTTTCAATGATCGAGGATAAGGTACTTCGGATTGCTAATGTATTACGTATTACGAGTCGTGTGTGTCTCTGTAGTCAAGAACGCTTTTCATTGGGAGATCCGCCATGCATCGAAATACCAGCCGTTCTCTTTTGACCGTACTGTTTGCGGCTTCGACCATTTCGGCGCCGTGTTTTGCCGACGACTCCGACTCGTCTTCCGGGCGGTGCACGCTTGCGCAAGGAACCGTGGAGCTCGTACAAAAGCAACTGTTTGCAGTTGTAAGGCTCGCTGACGGGAACGGCGGAATATTCAAGCCGAACCGCATGTGGGCGGCGGTGGTCGATCGTGAAGGCCATCTCTGTTCGGTTATCAAGACAGGCGACGCGTGGCCGGGAAGCCGCGCGATCGCTATCGCCAAGGCGTTCACGGCGAACGGCTTCAGCAACGATGCGCTCGCGCTTTCGACCGCCAATCTTTATGCCGCCACGCAGCCGGGAGGATCGCTCTACGGATTGAACAACTCGAATCCGTTCGACGCGCGATTCCTCGAACAAGGAAGCGGCGTCGGTCGCACACTGGGGGGCGTCATCACATTTGGGGGCGGCGTCGCGCTCTATGCGGGCGGAAAGGTGATCGGCGGGCTAGGCGTAAGTGGCGACAGCGCCTGTGCCGATCATGCGATCGCCTACCGCATGCGAAAGCTGGCGGGGCTCGGCGCGGTTCCGGCGGGGCAGGGACCGAACAATACCGATAACATCGTGTACTCGACAGGCGCATCGCCGATGGGCTTCGAACACCCGCATTGTTTTCCAACTGACCTCAGCGCGGCTGCGATCGAATCAGTTCATTGACCGCGTTCACACACGCGCTTCTCGCAAAGACTGAGCGGGGAAGGAGAGCATGAGCCGCGCAGGCGGCTTCATGCTTCATCTTCGTAAGCAGTCAAGGACCGGCGAGTTGGCTAGGTGTGTGCCATGCACTCGAGTTCGATGAGAAACTCGGGGCGTGGAAGTGCCGCAACGATGACCGTCGAGCGCGCCGGTGAATTCGTCGGGAAGACGCTGCGCCAAGCCTCATTCATGATCGCGAAATCCGCCTGACGGGTGAGAAAGACCGTACATTTGTCGACGCTCGCCATTGAGGATCCAGCGGCCTCGACGATGGCCCGGACCTTCTTGAGAACCGCTTCCGTTTGAAGACGAATGTCGGGTCCAGCGTCGCCCGAAACTTGTCCCGAGACATAGACAAGGTTGCCCACGCGTATCCCCGGCGAATAGGGCGTCGCTCCTGGCGTCGTTCCGGCAGGCAACACAACCTCTCGGGTCGACCTGGAACTTTCGGGTCCCGCGCAAGCGGCCACGAATCCGGCAAGGAACACGAGTAGGGTAAGCCGCGCACGAATTGTCGACATGATCGCGTTCCTTGCTTCGAGATTGTTCGCGTTTTTCTCGTAAACGGCTGCCGTGCGAAGTAGACAGCGTCAGCACATCACTTCGCCACTTCCCACTGCAACACCGGGTGCGCGACGCCCGGGACGAAAGTCCACGTGCCGCCCGGACCGAAGTTCCAGCTTGGCGCGAAGCTTGCGGCGGTGCTCATTTGCGTGGTGGTGAGGCCGTTGGCGGCGGGGACGGGTGTGCCGTCGGCGACGCCCATGCTCTGCTGAGTCACCTGCTTGTCCCAGTAGACGTCGTTCGCGATGGTGCCCATGTTGCGCGACGCGAGGCCACCGACGTACCCCGGCAGCAGCGACGTCGGAAGTTGCATCGTCGTGAATGACTGTTCGATGCGCCCTTGGTTCGTCTCGACGATGCCGCCGTCCGTCACACCGAACGCACTACCGGTCGAATACGACTGGCTGATGATGCCAGTCGCATCGTTGTAGGCGACAACGCCGCCAACGTGCGCGTGTGAGCCGCCGCCGTATTCGCCGCTCGCGGAAGATTGCACGACCAGTCCATCGTTGACGAGTGCGATGCCGGCCATTGAACCTTGCGCGTTCAAGGAAACGTCGGCGGTGGCGCGCGAGACGGTTCCACTGTTGTGGCCCACGATGCCCGCTATCGCGCCCGCGCCGATCACTTGGGTTGTTATCGTGCCCGAGACGCTGACGTTCGCGATGAGCCCCGCCGACTCGCCCGCGACGAGCCCGGTCATGCTCGCGCCCACATCCGCATACGCGTCCTTGATGGCGACGTTGCGGACCACACCCGATGCACCGATGGTCGCGAAGAGCCCTTGAAGCGCCGTGTTGTCGTAGAAGCTGCCGAGGAAGTGCAAGCCTTCGAGTGTATGCCCGAATCCGTCGAACTGACCGGTGAATCCCACGGCATCATTCGCGGCGATCGGCACGAACGTATCGCTGCCTTGAATGTCGCGGCCCAATGCATAGTTGCCGGCCAAATTATGAGAGATGCCTTCCAGTTCGGCGATGGTATTGACGAGTTGATACGCCGTCGCTTGCGTCTTCAGCCCGCTGAACGCTTCGGCCTTCCAGGCAGCGTTCGTGTACACGGTGCCCGCCTCGTACACGCCATTCGCGTCATACAACGTGGAGACCGTCCCCGTGCTTTTCGACCAGTCTATCGTCCCCGCATTCATGACGCCGCCGCCGTTGTCGACGCCTTTTGCATCCGCACGGAGCGTGAGGGCGCCCGCGCCCTGGTTGGCAATCGTCGTCATCGGTCCGAGCAATACCGAATGGGCCGCCGCGAGCGTGAGCGATGCATCGCCGCGCCAGCGTAGTGTCGACTCCATGTTGATGTCGCCGCTCGTGTTCACTGTCACCGAGGTGCCGCTGGAGAGACTTCGCGCGAGCGCGAGCGTGTTGCGCGGGCCCGCGTAGAACGTATCCGCCCCGATGTTCCATTGCGCCGCGTCCACCTGCGTACCGCTCAGTTCCAGCGTGCGCCCAGAGGTGTCCACGGTGCCGCCGTTGCCGTTGGCATCGTGCGCGGCGATGGTGCCGTTCTGCCTCACGTCACCGTTCGACGCCACGAGCCACACATGACCGTCGCGCTCCGCCGTGCCGGTCGCGCGCACCTCCGCGTGATGCGCCGCGAGTGCGTACACGTTGCCGTCGGCCGCTTCGAGGTGAATCTGTGCGGCGCGGAGCGAACCCACGTTCACCACGTCGCCTTGCGCGCCCGGCTGCACGTAGACCTGCCTGCTGCCCGTGGAGTCCTGGATCAGCAACGCTTTGCCGGTGACGAGTTCCGCCGTGCCGTGGGGCGCGTCGATGCTGCCCGCGTTCACAGTCAATGCGCGCGCGAACAGGAATACGTCGCCGCCGCATGAACCGATGGCGCCGAGATTGACGACGGCCGCATTGCTCGTGCCGGTGAACGCGAGCGCACCGCCCGCCATGAACGCGTCGTTGCCCACGTCGAGCGTCGATGCCACGAAGCGCCCACCCGTCGTGACGACGCCTGAAGGCCCGATCACCACGCCCTGCGGATTGACGAGGTAGAAACTGCCGGTGGCCTTGAGCGTTCCGTCGAGACGCGAGGGGTCAGCGCCGGTCACGCGCGCGAGCGTGGCACCCGAGCCGTTGTTGACCTCGACGCGATTGTCGCGTCCGATAGAAAAGCTGCGCCAGTCGATCACGCCGCGCGGCGTGCTTTGCATGACGCTGACCGCGCCCGCCGCCGGCGTGATGACGCCCGAGCCCGCAACGAACGCGCCGTTCTGCGGCAATGGCCCCGCGGCGTGCGCCCAACTACCAAGCGCGGCGAAGGCGAGCACCGCCCATCGCGCTCGGGCGACGTTGAGGACGACGTTGGCACAAGGGAGATCGCGCATGACGCCTCCAACGAGCCGGCAACGCTCCTCAGCATAGGAGGAAATCGCGGGATTTCAATGACATAGTTTCACTCGAAGCGCCAGCGCCATAGGTTTCACGCACGCACGCACGCACGCACGAACGGACGGACGGCGAATGAGACGATAGCTCGATGCAAAGGGCAGGAAGCCGTTAGCATCTATAGCGACCTGCGTCGCGCTGCGTGGCGCTTTTTGCACGAATCATGCTATCGGAATGGGCCGTTGTTACTTGACGGACTGTTTTGGGCCGCGAACGGCCGATCAGATTCCCATCCGAACTCGGCGGAGCGCCTCATACGGATCACACCCACCGCTGCCATCGACCTTTCGGTGCGGGTGAGCTGTGCCCGGCCTGCGCCACGCAGCGGAGTCGTGTAGCGAGTCACGGGCAGTCTTATCTGCCCGCGCCCGTCACACGCCACACCGCGTTACCGACATCATCGGCGATCAACAGGCCGCCCTGCCGGTCCTGCGCCACACCCACAGGCGCGCCGTACAACTCCTTCTGATCCGCCGATGTAAAGCCCGTGACGACATCCTTCGGTGCGCCGACCGGCTTGCCGTTATCGAATGCCACGTAGGAGACCACATAGCCGCTCAACGGCGAACGGTCCCAGCTGCCATGCTCACCGATGAACGCACCGCCGCGATATTGCGCCGGAAGATTGTCACCGGTATAGAAGGTCAGCCCCAGCGGCGCGACGTGGGAACCTATCGCGAAGTCCGGAGCAATCGCGCTGGCGACGAGGTCGGGACGTTGCGGCTGTGCGCGCGGATCGACATGCTGGCCGTAATAGCTGTAAGGCCAGCCGTAGAAGGCATGCTCCTTCACTGAAGTCAGATAGTCGGGTACGAGGTCCGCACCGATTTCGTCACGCTCGTTGGCGACTGCCCACAACTGACCGGTCTTCGGTTCCCACTGCAGTCCGGTGGGATTGCGGATGCCTGCCGCGTAGATGCGGCTTGCGCCCGTGGCGGTATCGACTTCGAGCACGTCCGCGCGCCGATACTCGACGTCCAGGCCGTTCTCGCCGACATTGCTGTTCGAGCCGACTCCCACATACAGCTTCCTGCCGTCACGGCTTGCCAGCAGGGATTTGGTCCAGTGATGGTTGATCGTGTCGGGAAGATCCGCGAGTTCGACGCCGCGCGCGTCAATGCTTGTTTCGCCCGTCTTGTAGGGAAACGCCAGGATCGCATCGGTATCGGCGACGTAGAGCGTGTTCCCGATAAGCTGCATGCCGAATGGGGAATGTAGTTTGTCGATGAACGTATGCCGCTCCCATTCGCCGCTGCCGCCGGCAGGCTTTCTCAACAAGGTGATGCGATTCGCGCCTTTCGCCTTCTTTCCGGACTTGCTCTCGATCAGCCCCGCAATGAGTTGCTTCGGCGTGGTCACGGCCTCTTCGTTCGGGCTGTTGGACTCGGCCACGAGAACGTCACCGTTGGGAAGCGCGTAGACCTGCCGGGGATGCACGAGTCCCGACGCGATCATCTCGATCTTCAGACCGTCGGCGACCCTGGGCGTGGCGCCGTTCTTCCACCCCACGTATTTCGGCACCTGCATCGGCGGTGCGAAGAAATTACGCGCCTCGGGCATCGGCGGATTGGCGCCCGCCTGATGCGCCGCGTCGTACTGCGCATGTTCGTTGCAGCCGCTCAACAGCCCTGAAACGGCGACGACGAGCGCGCCTGCCGTGGTGTACTTATTCATGAGCCGCCTCCGCGAGATCGAGCCGGTCCATCGCCATGGCGATATGCGCGATGCTCAGCAGCGCGACGGTGACAACGGAGAGCACGACGTTTTCCGGCACCATCGCATAGGCATCACGGCTGTGCACGAACGCGTTGACGATCGCTGCCACGATGGCAAACAGGTTGAGCCAGAAGTCCAATTTCTCGATGCGGGACACGGCGCGTCGGCGTTGTATCCACACGTGACCGAGATTGAGCAGACGAGGCACGATGGCGATGATCAGCCCGGCCGTGACGAGCCAGGCGGCGCCCTTGCCCCAGAACACGTTACGCGTGCTCATGTAAGTGACGTCGAAGATCAGCGTGCCGACAAACAGCCCGTATGGGATGGGATTCATGAGTTCGAAGATCGCCGGAGCGATCCTCGATGGATGTCGGGTGACGGCGGGCCTGGCGGACATGACGTTGCCTCGATGTCGTAGCGGATGGCATTGCAGGTGCATCGTCCATGCCTGATCCACCACAAAGCGATTCGCCGATGAAGCCCGGGAGACCCGCACCTGCATCGCTGCGTGCAAGTTCGCACGCGCATCCGATCAACGCGTCGAATTGCGCGTCGTCGACAGGTCGCGGCAAGTGCGCACGAAACAGGTTCGCCCAGCGGAAGTCAGCCAATGGCACTTCGGTTTTTTCATAGCCTCCGGCATCGCGCACGAAAGCCGCGAGGAGGCGGAACTCGTCGTTGACCGCGTCCCACATGTGCACGGGCATGTCCTTGGATGCGACGCGCCGGGCGTTCGCATCGTAGGGATAGACCCACGAGTTGTTCTTCTGCGTCGGATGCAACGCGGGCGTGGGCACCACTACCGTGTCCGCGCGCTTTCAATGCTTCGTCTCCGTGTCCACGGCATCGCGCTGGCGCCTCACATCGCGCGTCGTCACGGGCGTCGCGTCGTTGCCCCAGGCCGAGCGAACGAACGTCAGCACGCGGGCGATCTCCGTATCGGTCAGTTTGTCGGCAAACGCGGGCATTTTTTTGGGTTCCGGGCCAAGCACTGTCGAGGGCGCCTTCCCACCCTGCAGCACGATCCGCACGAGCGAATCAGGCTGCCGAGAAAGCACCGCCGGATTGCCGGCGAGACGCGGATACTTGAGCGCGACGCCCGCGCCGTCGCTTTGATGACACCGCGCACAGCTGCTTTGATAGAGGCCCGCGCCGGGCCGCTCTTCGTCGCCGGTGCGTAGCGCCGCCACGCTTTGGCGGGCGGCACGCGATTGCACGTCATAGGCGCCGCCATCGCCGTTGGCAGGAAGACGCTTCAGATAGGACGCAATTGCGATCAAATCCTGGTCATCGAGATATTGCGTGCTGTCTTCCACTACCTGCACCATGCTGCCGAATGTGACGAACCCCGCGCCGTGCCCGGCTTTCAGGAACGCGGCGATGTCTTGCGCCGAGATGCGTCCGAGTCCTGCGCCGGCCATACTCGTCAGATTCGGCGCGTACCAATGATCGTTGGTTCCACCGGTCAGATAGGAACTCGATTGCTCCGTATAGCCGATTTCGTTGTACGCGGGTCCGCGCGGCGTATGGCAGGCGCCGCAGTGCCCAAGCGATTGAACCAGATATGCGCCGCGATTCCACTGCGCATCGCGTTTCGGCTCCGGCGTGAAGGCATCTTCTGGAGCGAACGCGAGATTCCACAGCGAGAGCGCCCAGCGCTGATTGAACGGAAACGGCAGCTTCGTTTCCGGCGGGCTCTGGTTCACGGGTTCGACGCCGTGCATGAAGTAAGCGTAGAGCGCGCGCGTGTCCTCGTCATTGATTTTCGAGAACGAGGGGTAGGGCATCGCCGGGTAGAGATGCTTGTCGCCGGGTGCAACGCCTCGATGCAGGACGCGTGCGAAGTCCTCGTAGCTGTAGCCGCCGATGCCATGTTCCTTGTCGGGCGTGATGTTGCTCGACCAGATGGTGCCGAAGGGCGACCCCATCGGCAAGCCGCCGGCGAACGGGCGCGGCTGCGGCTGACCTTTTCGCGGCAGCGCTGTATGGCAGCCTGCGCAATCGGCAGCCCTGGCGAGATACGCGCCGCGCGCGATCAACTCCGCGGAGGGCGCTTCCTGGGCGCGAGCATACTGGCACGAGCCGGTGAAACCCGCCGCCATCGCGGTCATGAAGAGCAACGCACCTCGTTCGCAAATCATGATGATCATCGCGCTCCACAAGGTGAAACGATGAGCCCCGCGAGGTCCGTGGCGATCAGCGCGAACAGAAAGAGCGCGTTTGCCAGTAGGCCCGCGCGCGCGATGAACGTGTCGCGTGCAATGCGACGATCGATCGTCTCGCGTTCCTTCATCGCCGACGCGAGCGCGCCCGTACGCCGCCAGTTGCGCCACGCGATCACCGCACCTGTCATCCCGAGCACGAGTGCGACCAGCGCGATAATCACTTCACCGTGTTGAAGCCACGGCATCGCGGGACGATCGACGGGCCGATCGCGCGGAAAGCATCCCCATGCCGCGATGGTCTGCGCGAGGTTTGTCTGCACGATCCATGCGCCGGGCGCGAGCAGCAGGCCAAGCGTGAGCGACATGCCGCCCGGGCGCGCGCCGCGTTTGTCGTCGAGGATGGCAGACGCGTCATCCATGGCTATCTCGCAAGCACATAGGGCGACAGATACAGCGTTGCGAAGATGAAGAGCCACACGACATCGACGAAATGCCAGTACAGGCCGCCGATGGTCAGCGCCGCCGAGCGCGCCCAGTCAAAATAACCGAGCCCGGTCCATAGGCCGAGAAAGGCGAGCACGACGAGGCCCACAAGCACGTGCATCAGATGAAAGCCGGTGATGGTGAAGTAGAGCGAACCGTAAAGATGCGTCGTCAGGCCATAGGGATGATTCGACCATTCCTTGAGTTGGATCGCGACGAAGACCACGCCAAGCACAATGGCGATCGTGAGCATCAGCGCACCCATGCCTCGCCTGCCTCCCCGCACGAAGCGCTCGCTGCCCCATACGAACACGCTGCTCGACAACAGAATGCCCGTGTTTGCGAGACCGAGGCCGAGCTTGGGCAAGCCTTCCGGCGGCCATGGCTGCGTGGTCTGCGAAGCGAGATAGAGATACGAAAAGATGAGATAGCCGAACAGCGCGGCCTCAGTGGCGACAAGCGTAAGGCAACCCCACCAGCCGCCCGAGCGTTCGCCCGGACTGCCGACCGGCAGCATCGTGCGTTCGGGCAGGGCATCGGCGAGTTCGCTCATGATGCGGCTCCCGCTTGCGACGGCCCGGCGTTGTCGTCGCGCTGGCCCAGTTCGCGCTGTGGCCACAGCCACACGACGATGGCCGCTGTGCAACCCAGCAAGCCCAGCCCCGCGAGCCACCAGACGCTCAGCGCAAGCCCGGTGAAGAACACGAGCGATGCGACGCCAAGCCAGAAGGGCGCATAGGAGTCCTCGGGCATCTTGAGGATGACGTCGGGCTCGCCGTCGAGCACGGTGGTGCCGAGCGCTTCGCGTCCGTCGTTGAGCAGATAGCCGTACGAGAGGTGCGAGCGTGTCTTCCCGGCGATGCGTTCCTCCCACAGCGGATGACGGCTCGCGATACGTGGCGCGACCGCGAAGTTATAGGGCGGTGGCGGTGAAGCCGTGGACCATTCGAGCGTCGGCGCGTCCCATGGATTGTCGCCCGCAACTGGACCCCGGCGCAGGCTGTACGCGAGATCGACCATGAAGATCAGCACGCCCAGCGCGAATACGAACGCGCCGATCGACGTCACCATGTTCACCGTGTTCCAGCCCATGTCCGGCGCATAGGTGTAGATGCGCCGCGGCATGCCGAGCAGTCCCGCGATGTGCATCGGGAAGAATGCAACGTTGAAGCCCACGAACAGGATCCAGAAGCCGATGCGCCCGATACGCTCGCTCATCATTCGGCCGGTGAACTTCGGGAACCAGAAATAGATGCCGCCGATCACAGGAAACACGTTGATGCCGAGCAGGACGTAATGCAGATGCGCGACGACGAAGTACGTGTCCGTAAGCTGCCAGTCGAGTGGCACGGCAGCCGTCAGCACGCCCGAGAGGCCGCCGATCACGAACAGGAACACGAAGCCCGCGAAGTACAGGAAGGGCACACGGAACACGGGACGTCCGGTCCAGATGGTCGCGATCCACGCGAAGGTCGCTACCGCGCTCGGAATCGCGATGACCATGCTCGCCGCGCCGAAGAACGACAGCGCGAGCGCCGGGATGCCTGTGGCGAACATATGGTGAATCCACACGACAAAGCCGACCACCATCGTCGCGACGGTGGACAGCGCCACGGGCAGATAGCCGACGAGCGGCCTGCGGCAAAACACCGGCAGCGCGTCGGAGACGATGCCCATGGCGGGCAGCACTACCGCATAGACCCACGGATGCGCAAAGATCCAGAACAAGTGCTGCCAGAGCAGCGCGCGGCCACCGTTGACCACGTCGAAGAAATGCGTGCCGATGCGCCGGTCGAGCCATAGCAGCAAGAACGCGAGACTCACCGATGGCACTGCGAGCAGATTCGCGCCCGACGCGGTCAGCGTGCCCCACACGAGCACCGGCACACGATCGACCGACATGCCCGGCGCGCGCATCCGCAGGAAGGTGACGACGAAATTCATCGAGCCAACCGTCGTCGAAATGCCGAGCAGCACCATGCCGAGCGCGTAGATGTCGATGTTCGGGCCGGTATTGTAGGTAAGCCCCGCGAGCGGAGCGTAGTTGAACCAACCCGCGTTGGGCGCTTCGCCGAATGGAAAGCTCGCGTAAAGAAAGAAGCCCGCGAATAGAAAGATCCAGTACGACAGCGCATTCAGGCGCGGAAACGCCATGTCGCGCGCGCCGAGGATCAGTGGCCACAGATAGTTCGAGAAGCCGGAAAGCACGGGCAGCGCGTAGAGAAAGATCATCGTGACGCCGTGCATCGTAAAGAGCTGGTTGTACTGCTCGGGCGAGAGCACATGCGCGTCGGGGCGCGCCAGTTGCACGCGCATGATGAGCGCCTCGATGCCGCCTGCGATCAGGAACGCGAACGCAGTGACGAGATAGCGCAGGCCGATGCGCTTGTGATCGACCGTGGAAAGCCAGCCGCGCCAGCCGGGCGGCGTCTCCCAGAGATCGCGCAGCTTGCGTTCCTCCTCGCTGCCGGGTTCGATGCGACCGAGCGTGAGCGTGCGTCGTGGTGGGGCAGGCGAAGCTGCGTGCTCGGTCATTGCAGTGTCCGAAGGTATGCCGTCAGCGCCGCGGCATCGGTGACGGAAAGTTCGATCGACGGCATCAGCGAATCCGGCTTGATGCGTTGCGCGTGTTGTATCCAGTCGAGCTGGTTCTGCGACGTGTTGGGCAGCGTGCCGGCAGCAATGAGCCGGCGCGAATTCAAGTGCGTGAGATCGGGCGCCTGCCGGCCGTCGGCATCGGTGCCGCGAATGGCGTGACAGCCCGCGCAGCGCTCCTTGAACAGCTCGGCGCCTTCGTGCAGGCCGGCGGCGCTCGCAGGTGCGTACGGCTTCGCTTGCGACGCGTACCAGGCATCGAACTGTGCGCGCGGCTCGGCGATCACTTCGAAGGCCATATGCGCGTGCTGCGCGCCGCAGAACTGCGAACACTGACCGCGATAGACGCCTGCGCGATCCGCCTGAATCCACTGCTCATTGACGACACCAGGGATCGTCTGCGTCTTGCCGGCCAGACGCGGCACCCAGAACGCATGAATGACATCCGCGCTTTTGAGTTCGATCTTCACCGGCTCGCCGACGGGTATGTGAATCTCGTTCGCGGTCGTCACCGCTGGCGTACCCTGGTAGTCGATCTTCCACCACCAGTCGTATGCCGTGACCGTGATGGTCAGCGCGGGCCGACGCGCGGGCGACGCGACGGATTCGAGCGTCACGAGCACATAGGCGAGCACGGCGAACAGCGCCACTGACGAAACCGCGGTGCCGATCCACACCCAGTGCATTCCACCGCCTTCGGCGTGGACATATCGCGCATCGCGCTCCGCGGGCGACCGTGGGCGCACGATCGCGCCAATCAGCAGGACGGCGATGATCAGCGCGACGACACCGGCGAGTGCCGCAAGCGTCCAGCCGAGAAGCATGGTCGGCTTCGCGGCGGGACCATCGGCGTGAAGAAAATAATTGAGTGGCGCGTCTGCACTGACGATCGCAGGACGGACCGTCAACATCAGTCCGAGCGCGGCATGCGAGCAGTTGCCGCACTGGCGCTGAAAACCCGTTTCGAACTCCTCGGCGATGCTGGGCGCCTGGCGTCGGGTACGCAGCATGGTGCGTTACTTGTCCTTGTGTCCGGGCAGCACGGCACTCAGCACCTGCCGCGCTGTGTCGACGATCACGTTGCCCTGGCTCGGATCGCCCTTCATCAGCGTGGTCGCGAAGGCCTTTGCCTGTTGCAGCGTGATATGCGGCGGCAGTGGCGGCACATTCGGGTCGGCCTTCACCTCGATCACGACAGGACGGTCCGATGCAAACGCCTCGTCCCACACGGCTGCCATGCGCTCGGCATCGTCGACATAAAGACCTTTCAGGCCGATCAATTCCGCGAACTTGTGATACGGCACGGACGGAATATCCTGCGAGGCCTCGAACTTCGGATCGCCCTCCATCACGCGCTGTTCCCACGTGACCTGATTCAGATCCTGGTTGTTCAGCACCATGCAGATCCACTGCGGACTGGACCATTGCTTCCAGTACTTCGCGACGGTGATGAGTTCGGCCATGTTGTTCATCTGCATGGCGCCATCGCCGACGAGCGCGACGACGGGACGTTCCGGATGCGCGAACTTCGCCGCGATTGCGTAGGGCACGGCCGCGCCCATCGACGCAAGCCCGCCCGAAAGCGAGCACATCATGCCGCGCTTCACCTTCAGATCGCGCGCGTACCAGTTCGCGCACGATCCAGAATCGCTCGTGACGATGGCGTTCGCGGGCACGCGCGGTGACAGTTCCCACACGGTGCGCTGCGGATTCACGCCACCTTTTGCGGGTTCGAGCGCGCGCTTTTCCAGCGTCTTCCACCACTCGCCCAGCCAGCCTTCGATGTCCTTGCGCCATGCGAAATCGGTCTTCGCTTGCAGCAGCGGCAACAGGGCGCGCAAGGTTTCGGCGCTATCGCCGACGAGATTCACTTCCATCGGATAACGGATGGAAAGCATGTCGGCCTTGATGTCGATCTGCACGCCGCGCGCTGCGCCTTCCTTCGGCAGGAACTCCGAGTAGGGAAAGCCCGAGCCGATCATGAGCAGCGTGTCGCATCCGTTCATCAGCTTGTAGCTCGGCTCGGTACCGAGCAGACCGATGGAGCCGGTGACGTAGGGCAGGTCGTCGGGCAACGCGGCCTTGCCGAGCAGCGCCTTAGCCACGCCCGCGCCGAGCTTTTCGGCAACCGCCATGACCTCGTCGGTGGCCCCGAGCGCGCCCGCGCCGACGAGAATCGCCACCTTCTTGCCGGCGTTGAGCACATCGGCGGCGCGTTGCAGATCGTCAGGATAGGGCACCGTCTTCGGCGCGCGGTAGCCGACGCCGGAATGCAGCGTGCCGTGCTTGCGCGCGGGAGCCTCGTAGTCGAGGTCCTGCAGATCGTTTGGCAACACGAGCGCGGTCACCTTTCGTTCCGAAAGCGCGATCCGCACCGCGCGATCGACGAGATGGCGGATCTGCGACGGCACGCTCGCCTGCTGCACGAAGGCGCCGGCGACGTCCTTGAACAGCGCGGGAAGATCGACCTCCTGTTGGTAGTGGCCGCCCAATGCCGCGCGCGCTTGCTGACCCACGATGGCAAGCACCGGCATGTGATCGAGGCGCGCATCGTAGAGACCGGTGACGAGATGCGCGGCGCCCGGCCCCGACGTCGCGATGCACACGGCCAGTTCGCCGGTGAACTTCGCATGCGCGGAGGCCATGAATGCCGCCATTTCCTCGTGCCGCGCCTGAATGAACTCGATCTTGCCTTTCGCACGATTCAGCGCGCCGAAGACGCCGTTGATGCCATCGCCCGGATAGCCGTAGATGCGACGCACGCCCCAGGCGTGAAGACGGTCAACCAGAAAATCGCCGACAGTAGTGGACATAGGGAGACCTCCGTGAAGCGATTCACGTTGGAGCGCAGGAAGGGGCGCGCTTCATGAATGGCTGATAGATCGCTGAGCGTGCGGGTGGACGCACCAGGTCGCCGCAAAGTACATGCCGCTTGCCGTCGCGACGGATCATCCCGGCGCACGCCGTTCTCCAAAGGTTGAAAATATATCGCTTTGTGATGTATTTTTTGCGTGGCGTGGACCGGTAATTACACCGCATGTCGTTGGACAAAATGGGTACGCCACGTGCGTGCCCGGTTGGATCACGTTCAAATCCGGGAGCGGACATGGATATCGATACTACCGAGTGGTTCCCATTGGACCGTTGCGCGCCTGTCCGCGAAGGCTGGTACGAAGTCAGGCTCAAGAATGGAGACACGGCCTTTGCGCGCTTTGTCGACGAGCATTGGACCGAGCAGCCCGTGCTCGTTTTCACGCACTGGCGTGGCCTGAGCGCGGATCCGGGCGCCTCGCCGGACACCGAGCACATCGACGCGCAGGCCGCCGCCGCCCAAGGCGTTAGGGCAGTGTGGAACGCGTTCTTTCCCGCGATGGAGGAAACACATCAAGCAAAGGAATGATGAGACTTACGACGACTGCATTCTTGCGTCCGGCTGACAGGGCGCCGCAGCGTCCTGCGTCGCCGCGCGTACCACTGCAGCAAGGTGAAATGTAAGGCGAGCGGCTTGCTTCCCGACGAGCAGGGCGGCTGTCCAGCCGACGAAACCGCCTCACCACAGCAGCAAACCGTGTCGGCTTCTGCGGCGGAGCCGACCATGGATTCATTCGCTTCTGATCCGGACAAGCGCGGACAGCCGCCGTTTCAAAGTGGCGATGTATCGACAAGCGACGCCCCCCGCTCTGCTCAACGTCGTTCGATTCTGAGCGCGGCGGCACTCGGCGGCGCGAGCATGCTCGCGAGCCGTCTCACATCCGCGCAGGCGCAGCCTACGTCGACCTTTCACGGTCAGCCGCCGAACCGGAATCGTCAGCCGCAATTCGACCCGGCGAGCGACGCAACGACGTCCGACATCATCGTGGAGACGTTGCTGACCTGGGATGTCGATCACATCTTCGGCATCGTGGGCGACGGCATCAATCCATTGATCGAAGCGTTGCGCAGACATCAGGACCGAATCCGCTTCATCGGCGTTCGCCACGAGGAGGCGGCCGCGTTCATGGCCTCCGGCTGGGCTAAAGCGACAGGTCGGCTCGGCGTGTGCATCGCAACGACCGGACCGGGTGCCGTGCATCTGATGAACGGCCTTTACGATGCCCATATGGATGGCGCGCCAGTTCTCGCCATCACGGGTCTCACTTTTCACGACCTGCTCGGCACGCGCTTTCAGCAGGGCGTGCAGACAACCGCGCTGATGGCGGATGTCGCGCTGTATAACGTCGCCGTGACAGGGCCTCGTCATGCGTTGACCGTGACCGACATTGCATGCCGTCACGCGCTCGGCAACCGAGGGGTCGCGCATCTCACGATCCCCAAGGACGTTCAGTTACAACGACTCGCGGATGACAAGCCTTCCACCGAAAATCATGGCGTGCGCACGTCCACGGCGTGGAGCCAGCCGGCGGCGGCGCCTTCGCCCGATGATCTGCGTGCCGCGGCGGACGTGATCAACGCGGGTCATCGCGTCGCGATCATGGCCGGGCAGGGCGTACTCGGCGCAACGGACGAATTGCGGCAACTGGCTGAACTGCTGAACGCGCCTGTGGCGAAATCGTTGCTCGGGCGTGCGGTCATGCCCGATGACTCGCCATATTCGACGGGCGGTATCGGTCACCTCGGAACGCTGCCGTCCGAAGAGGCGATGCATCGCTGCGACACCTGTCTGATCATCGGCACGACGATGCCATGGATCGATTCCTATCCGCAGCCGGGTGCGGCACGCGGCGTCCAGATCGACACGAAGGCGGACCGCATCGGCTTGCGGTTTCCGGTCGAGGTTGGACTGGTCGGCGACACGCGGCAAACGCTGCGCGCTCTCCTGCCGATGCTGCGTCCGAAAGACCCCGGGTTCCTTCGGGAAACGCAGGCAGGGGTCGCGCGATGGAACGCGTTGCTGGACCGCGTGGCTGCCGTCGAACGAGCGCCGCTCAGGCCGCAGTCGGTGATCTGCGCGATCAGCGATGCCCTGGCTCCCGATGCGCTCATCTGCCTCGATTGCGGCGCGAACACGCATTTCGCGGCGCGGTTTCTGACGATACGCTCGGGCCAGCAACTGGTCGCAACGGGCATGCTCGCCACCATGGCGCCCGGTCTGCCCTTCGCGATTGCCGCGCAACTGGCCTATCCGAAGCGTCAGGTGGTGGCGATCGTCGGGGACGGCGGCTTCGCGATGCTGATGGCGGAACTCTCGACCGCAGTCCGATACGGCTTGCCCGTCAAGATCGTCGTGCTGCGCAACGATATGCTTGCGGAAGTGGTATTCGAGCAAAAGGAGCTTGGCAATCCGCCTTACGGTTGCGAGCTGGGCGGCATCGATTTCGCACAGGTGGCGATCGCGTGCGGCGCGGACGGCTTTCGCTGCGCGCAACCGCACGAGCTGAGGCCGTCCATCGCGTCGCTGCTCGGATCGTCGAAGGCGGCGGTGCTCGAAGCGCGCGTCGATCCTGCCGAGCCCGTAACCACACCGGAAAAGCTGACGGTCTGACCGGTGCGGTGATCATAGCGGATCGTGCCTCGCACCCGGGACGCGGAGAAATGGAATGTTTTGTGCGTCAAGCACGGCTATCTTCTCGCCGAGTCTCCGGATGCGCTTTCGAAGAAACAAGCAGACGAACGAAAGCAGCACGCCCGGGGCCGCGCGTCGTGCGCATTCGTGGGCGGCGAACATCGGGCCGGGACTCGTCACGGTCGCCTCGGACAACGATCCGAGCGGCATCGCAACCTACACGCTCGCGGGCGCGTGGTATGGATTCGATCAGCTTTGGGTATGCGTGCTCTCGTATCCGTCGACGGTTGCGCTGCAACTCATCGCCGCGCGCGTGGCGGCAATTACCGGTTGCGGGCTCACTACGAACATGCGCGAGCACTATGCGCCGCTGTTCTTCTACTTTGCCGTTGGGCGCTTTCTTATCTCCAATACGTTCAACATCGCGGTCGATGTTCTTGCGATGGGCGTTGCGTTGCAGTTGCTTGGCGGAGGGTCGATTGCATGGCTGACGCTCGCATCGGGCGGTGCGTCGCTCATACTGCAATGGAGTATTTCGTACGAACGTTACGCGCAAGTGCTCAAGTGGCTGACGCTCGCGATGTTTGGGTATGTCGGGGTCGTCCTGCTCGTCGGAGTGCCATGGCAGACCGTCGCATTACGCGCCTTCGTCCCACGCGTGCAGTGGAACGAAGGTTATGTGACGATGTTGATCGCGGTGCTGGGCACGACCGTCAGTCCTTACCTGATGTTCGCGCAGGCCGAGCAGGAAGCGAAAGACGTCAGCGGGCAAAAAGGCACGCGCCTAGAAGCGCTGAACCGAAAGATGAGCGTCGTGTGTGGTGAAGTGCTGCTGAGGACCGGGCTCTCGAATGCAGTCAGCCTCTGCGTGATGATCGCGGCGGCGGCGACACTTCACGTCATTCAACACACGCCTGTCGACCAGGTCGTGCAAATCGATCGCGTACTGGAGCCGCTCGCGAAGGGCTACGCCCGTCATGTCCTCGCGTTCGCGCTGCTTGGTTCTGCATTGCTCGCGCTTCCGCCGCTGGCGGGCTCGGCGGCGCAGGCGGTGGCGAGTTCGCTTCACTGGGAACGCGGCGAGCGGCGCGATCAAAGGATTGCGTGGCTGCTCGTCACGATCATGCTGCTTGGGATCGTTGCGGCATGGTTACTGGCCACGTGGCGCGTGGAGCCTGTCCGGGCGCTATATTGGAGCGCTGTTGTCAACGGCATGACCGTGACGCCGGTGCTGGTGCTGCTCGTTCTGCTCAGTTCAAAGCGTGAAGCAGTGGGCGATCTCGCTGCGCACTGGGTGCTTCGCGCACTGAGTTGGCTGGCGACGATTGCAACGGCGGCTGTGCTGGTTGCGCACTTTGTGCTGGCGTTCGTTTGAATCCGATTGGAGGCTCGCCGAGACCCGTTATTGCCATATCGTGTGACGCGTGGGCAGGCTCGAACCTTTTCGCGTCACACGGGCATTCCGGAGAGAAGCGCCCCGGCATCTGTCAATGGACAACACGGCGTCTACGCGCCCATCCAGCTCACATGCGCGCTTACCACGCGCCAGCCGTCCGGCATCTTCACCCATGTCTGGCTCTGTCTGCCGATGCGCGGCTCGCCATCGCGCCGAAACTCGATATTGGCGACGGCGAAAGCATCCCCGTATGTCGTCACGACGCGCGCCGTGATCTTGCGCGCGAGGCCTTGTCCCGGCCGCGCAGCGCGAAACGCCCGGATCGCATCGTAGCCGTAGAGGTTTTCCGTCGCACCATAGCGCAAGGTATGTGGTGAGTCGAAGAACAGCGTGTCGAGCACGGCGACGTCGTTGGTGACGAGCGCTTGCTCGTACGCGTCGAATGCCGCATCGACTTCGGCGAGCACGTCGGGCCGATTGATCTCGTTCATGCGTCCGCTCCCGGCAAAAGAAGCGCCTCGTCGAACACCGGCGGCGGCGGGCAATGCGCGAGCTGGGCCGTCTCCAGTCTGCGCGCGGCTTCGAACGCAAGATCCTCGCGCCACGGCGGTGCGATCAGTTGCACGGCGATCGGCAACCCGCTTCTCGTGCGCATCGGCGCGGCGACGACCGGCAGTCCGAGGCACGACACCGGCTGAGTCAGCAGACCCAGGTTCGGCCGCACAGCGAGCCGCTCGCCGTTGATGTCCATGAACTCGTCGCCGATGCGCGGCGCGACCATCGGAGTGGCCGGCGCGACGAGCACGTCGTGGCGCTCGAACAATTCGAGCACGCGCGTTCTCAACGCCGCGCGCACGCGCTGCGCTTGCACCACCCACGCCGCGGGCAGGAGCGCGCCTGCGATCAGGCGATCGCGCGACAGCGGTTCGCGTTCGTCGTAGCGCGTACGCAGGTTCGCCATGTGCAGCTGACCGCCCTCAGCCGCCGTGATGAGAAACGCAGCGCCGCGCGCGGCATCGGCATCGGGATACTCGACGGTCTCCGTCGCGCCCAGCGCCTCGGCCGCCGCATGCGAAGCCTCACGCGCGTCGTCGTTCGCGTGCTCGTCGAAATAGCCGCCGAGCCGCGCGACTCGCAATACGCCGTGCTTCGCATTCGCGGATTCGAATGCCCGCTGCGTGCACGCGGGATCGAGCGGATCGGCGAACTGCAATGCGTCGTAGGTGGCCGCGAGGTCGTCGACGCTGCGCGCGAAAGCGCCCATGTGATCCAGGCTCGCGACGAACGGATAGGTGCCGTGGCGCGAAAGACGTCCATAAGTCGGCTTCACGCCGAATACGCCGCACAGCGACGCGGGCACGCGCACCGAGCCGTTCGTGTCGGTACCGAGCGTGACGGGGACGAAGCCGGCCGCGACCGCGGCTGCACTGCCGCCCGAGGATCCGCCCGCCGAGCGCGTCAGGTCGTGCGGATTGCGGCACGGCCCCGCATGATGATTCTCGGTCGTGAAGCCATAGGCGAACTCGTCCATGTTGAGTGCCCCGATGAGAATGGCGCCCTGACCGGTGAGACGCGTCACGAGCGCCGCGTCGCAGGTGGCAGCCTTCGCGTCTCTGAGCACGCACGAACCGGCGATCGTCGCAATGCCCTCGATATCGAAGAGATTCTTCGCCGCGAACGGCACGCCCGCGAGCGGCGGCAACGTGTCGCCGCGCGCGCGGCGGGCATCGAGCGCGTCCGCTTCGACGAGCGCGCGTTCGCGTGTGACGGCGGTGAATGCGTTGACCTGTGCGTCATAGGCGTCGATGCGCGCAAGCGTCGCCTCGATCAGTTCGCGCGCGCTGAAGTCGCCGTTGGCATAAGCGCGCGCAATGGCGAGTGCGCCATACGGAAAATGGTTCGATGTCGTCATGGGCGATAGACCGGCGCGGGTTCGTCGTTTGCATCGACGGGATACGCGAGCACGGGCCCGGCGAGCTCTGCGATGCGCGCGAACTGCGCTTTCACGCGCGCGGCGGCTGCGTCGGAAAGCATCGGGAAGTGCAACGCGAGTGCGGCTTCAACATAGGCGTCGATGGAAGAGGACATGGCGTTCATGCTCACGCAACAGTGGGAAAGAGTTGGCGCACGCGGGCGATCAGCGCGCGATCGCTGCCGCGCGGACCGATGAACGACAGCGCGAGCGGCCTGTCGGGTTCGTTCACGACCGGCACGGTGACCTGTGGCAAGCCGCCGAACGCGGCGACCGCGTTCATCGTGAGCGCATCGCGATAGAACGCGCCGACGGCGTCAGGCGACTCGTTCTTGTCGAGCAGCGCGCGTGGCGTCGTCGGCAGCACGATCAGTGCTTTCGCCACGATGTTTTCGACGTGCGCGGCGAGCGTCGCACGCACGGCGCGACAGCGTTCGACTTCCGCGTCGTCGAGCGACTTCATCCGCGCAAAACGCGTTGCGATGTCCGCGCCGAAGCGCGGTGCATGGGCATCGATCCACGCGCCGAGCGAGGCGCGAATGGCGTCGTCCTGCACATGCTGATACACGTGCAGCCAGCGTGCGCGATCGCCTGAAAAGATCTCCATCTCTTCGTGCGCCATCGACAGTTCGCGCAGGCGTTGCGCGTCGTTGGGCTCGCGTTCGGCGCGCGTATCGAATGCTTCCTTGAAGAGCACGAACGATGCGGGCGCGTCGAGCGCAACGACGTCATCGAGCATGACGTCGGCGACGCGCGCGAGCAGTTCGCCCGAACGCGCGAACCAGCCCACCGTATCGAAGCAGGGCGCGAAGGGCAGCACGCCGTCGAGTGCGGCGTTGTCGTGCGTCGGGCGGATGCCCCACAGGCCGCAGAACGCGGCGGGCACGCGGACGGAGCCGCCGGTATCGGTGCCGAGCGCGAAGTCGACATCGCCATTCGCAACCGCCGATGCTGAGCCGCTCGACGACCCGCCCGGCAACGCGTGCGGCCAGCGAGGATTGACCGGCGTGCCGTAATGCGCGTTCATCCCTTCGAGGCTGTAGGCGAGTTCGTCGGTGATGGTCTTGCCGTCCACGCTCGCGCCGGCGGCAAGCAGCTTCGCGACACAAGGCGCATGACGCGCGGCGGGCGCGTGCGTGGCGAGCCAGTCGGGATTGCCGCCGCCCGTCGTGACGCCCGCCACGTCGATCAGATCCTTGACGGCAAAGCGCAGACTTTCGAGCGGACCGCCCGAAGTTGCGGCAACTTGCATGCGCGGGCCGGGAACGAAGGCGCTCATTGATTCGCTCCCCTCAACGCATCGGCAAACTGAAGCGAGTCCGCGACGAAGCCATAGCACTTCTTCACGTTCCAGATACTCGCCTCGGTGCAAAACGCGGGCGATGATGTTGCGCAGCAGTCGGTCAACATCACGCAGCCGTAGCCGAGGAAGTTGGCGTCGGTGAGCGTGTGCATCACGCATTGATCGGTGTTCACGCCCGCGAAGAAGAGCGTGCGCGCGCCGAGATTGCGCAGGATGCTGTCGAGCGGCGTGTCCCAGAAGCCGCTGATGCGGTACTTGTCCACGCGAATGTCCTGCGGCTCGATCTCCAGTTCATCGACGACCGCGGCCGCCCACGAGTCTTTTTCGAGCACGCGCGCGCCGTGTTCCGGCAGCGGCTCGCCAAGGCCGATGCCCGTGCCCTTGGGCTTGTACAGATGAAGCTGGTTCGGCGGCATGTTGGCGAGATCCGGCCGGTTGCCCCAGTTCACCCAGATCACTGGCACGCCGCTTTTTCGTGCGATCGGCAGCAGGCGCTGCAGTGGTGCAATCGGCGCGCGGTCCGCACCGTAATCGCCCCCGATGTGGTCCACCCACCCGCCTTTGGTGCAGAAGTCGTTCTGCATGTCGATGATGACGAGGGCCGATTTTTCGATGTCGAAGCGCACCTTCTGCGGCTCGGAATCGAGTATCGCGATGCGCGGCGCGGGCGCCTGCACGGCCATGTCGACGAGCGCATTCGTGGCGTGCCAGCGGGTCTGCGCAAAGGCGCCGAGCAGGCCGCCGGGCTTGGTCTGGTCCGGGTTTGAGGCGTGGTCCATCGGGTTCTCCGAAGCGTTGGATCAATGGAGTACGAGTGCATCGGAGGCGCGGAGGAAGCGCGTCATCCGTCGGCGTTCTGCGTGGCATTGCGCGAGCGGTTCCTCATCGCACTGAAGACACATTGGCATCGAAGTTGCAATGAGCATTTCAGTCATGAATAACCTACTTACCGAAAGCCAACGCAAAAGGAGTGCCAGTGATGTTCAGCTTGCAACAGGCCTCGCGCAAAAAATTGCGCCACCGTCTTGTCTCCCGCGTGCTCGTGACGGCAGGTGTCGTCGCGCTCGCCGCGCCCGCGTTCTTTCTCTCCGATGCCCACGCCGCCGATGACGCGATGCGCGTCGGCGTGCTGATTCCCGGCTCGAAGACGGACAAGGGCTGGATGGAATCGGGTTACGACGGCGTGCTCGCCGCGCAGAAGGAGTTCGGGCCCAAGCTCAAGACGCAGATCATCGAGAACATCAACTACGCGGACATGGAGCAGGCGCTCACCAATCTCGCGACGAAGAACCAGCTCGTGATCGGCATCGGCGGACAGACGCAGGCGGCCGTGCTCAAGATCGCCAAGCGCTTTCCGAACGTGAAGTTCTCTGTCGTCGGCGGCAACAAGGGCGAGAACATGCCGCCGAATGTCGCGGGCTATGACGTGAAGCAGGCCGAGATCGCGTTCGTCGCGGGCGCGGCGGCCGCGATGCTGTCGAAGAACGGCGCGGTGAGTTATGTCGGCGGCATGGAGATTCCGTCGATCGTCAACGCGGGCAAGGAGTTCGGCAACGGCGCGCGCTACGTCAATCCGAAGATCAAATACTTCGAGAGCTATACCGGCGACTTCGACAACGTCGCGAAGTCGCGCGAAGCGACCGCGGCAGCCATCGCGCAGGGCGCCGACGTGCACTACCACATCCTGAACCTCGGCTTGCGCGGGCTCGAACAGGCGGCCAAGGAGAAGGACACGCATATCATCGGCAGCTATACGGACCGTTGCGGAAGCGATCCGCTCTACATCGCGTACAGCATCACGGGCGTCGGCTATCAGGCGCAATACGCGATCGAGCAACTGGAGAAAGGGCAGTGGCAGCCCGGCTACAAGGCGTTCGGCCTCGCGATGGGACCGAAGGCGTCGGGCATGGTCGTCTGCAAGTCGACGCCCGCGATGGACGCGAAGCTCAAGCAAATCGAAGACGACATCCTGAGCGGCAAGATCAAGGTGTCCGAGGGATGAGCACGCTGCCTTCTCCTTCGTTCGATGCCGCGCCGATCCTCGCGCTCACGGACATCGGCAAGCGCTTCGGCACGTTCACCGCGCTCGAAGGCGTCTCGCTCGATCTGATGCCGGGCGACGTGCATTGCCTGCTCGGCGAAAACGGCGCGGGCAAGTCGACGCTGTGCAACGTGATCTTCGGCGTGCATCAGCCGGATTCAGGCTCCATGCGCGTGAACGGCGCGCCGTATCGTCCGCGCAATCCGCGCGAAGCGCTCGCGCAGGGCGTCGCGATGGTGCATCAGCATTTCAGTCTCGTCGACGATGCCAGCGTGCTCGACAATCTGCTGCTCGGACAGGCGCGCGGCTGGCTTCATCGGCAGCGCGAAGCCGAACGCGTGCGCGACGTGCTCGCAGGCGTCGGCCTCGAACTGGCGCTCGAAGCGAAGGTGGCGGATCTTTCGGTCGGTGAGCGGCAGCGCGTGGAGATCGTGAAGTGCCTGATGCGCGAGCCGCGTCTCCTGCTGCTCGATGAACCGACCGCCGTGCTCCTGCCTGCCGAAATCGACGCGCTGCTCGACACCTGCGAACGCGTGGCTGCGCGCGGCTGCGCGGTGGTGCTCGTCACGCACAAGCTGAAGGAGATCAGCCGCATCGCCACGCATGCGACCGTGCTGCAATCCGGCCGCGTGGTGGCGCGTTCGGCATCGCCCGCGAAGGAGATCGACAGGCTCGTGCACGCGATGATCCATCGCGAAGGCGACGACACCCCCGACGATCTCGCCGGGCGTCTGTCGCTCGTGAAAAGCGCCTCACCGTACTCGCGCCCGTTGCAGGACGAAGTGCTGCAGATCGACGGACTCAGCGCGAGCGATGCCGAAGGCGTCGCGCGCCTCAGAGACTGCACGCTCGTCGTGAATCGCGGCGAGATCGTCGGCATTGCGGGCGTGGAGGGCAATGGTCAGAGCGAACTCGGCGCGGTGCTCGCGGGCATGTCGGGCGCGTCGGCGGGGCGCTTTTTCATCGCCGGTCGCGACATGACTCAGGCCAGTCCGCGCGAACTCACGCAAGCGGGCGTGGGCATCGTGCCGGAAGACCGGCACGCGGTCGGCTGCGTGACCGGGATGAGCCTCGCCGACAATCTGCTGCTCAATCATCTCGACCGCTATACGCGCGGTGGATTTCTGAAGCGCCATGCGATGCGCGCCGCAGCGCTCGAACTGATGCAGCGTTTCGACGTGCGCGCGAGCGGTCCGGATGCGCTGTTCGGCGGCCTTTCGGGCGGCAATCAGCAAAAGGCCGTGCTCGCACGCGAACTGACGCTCGATCCGCTGATCTTTCTGCTCGCCGCACAGCCGACGCGTGGTCTCGATGTCGGCGCGGTCGCCGCCGTGTATTCGCATATCCGCGCGGCGCGCGATCGCGGCGTGGGCGTGCTGCTTATTTCCTCCGAACTCGACGAATTGATGAGCGTCGCCGATCGCATCGTCGTGCTGTATCGCGGCCGCATCATGGGCACGTGCACGCCCGATGCAGGCAATCGCGGACGCATCGGCGCATGGATGGCGGGCGCGGGAGAGACGGCATGAATCCGCACATGAAACTGCAAACACCGCTCGCGTCCACGCAGGGCACGCAACGCTTGCGCGCGCGCTGGCCGCAATTGCGCGTGGCATGCGTGATCGCGGCGGCCGTTGCGGTCGCGATGCTCGCCGCGCTCGCGTTGATCGCGCTGATGCACGTTTCCATTGCCGAGGCGCTCGCCGCCTTCGCCGACGGCGCGTGGGGCTCGCCCTACGCCATCGGCGCGTCGATCAATCGCAGCCTCGCGTTCGCGCTCGTCGGCACGGGCTTCGTCATCGCGAACCGCGCGAAGCTCACGAACGTCGGCGGAGAAGGGCAACTCGCGATCGGCGGCATCGTCGCGACCGCGATGAGTCTCTATGGCGGCTGCGCGCATCTGCCCTTCGGTCTGTCGTTCATCGTGCCGATGCTGTGCGCGGCTGCGGCGGGCGCGGTGTGGGGCGGCGTGCCCGGCGTGCTGAAGGCGAAGGCCGGCACCAACGAAGTGATCAGCACGTTGCTGCTCTCGTTCATCGCGGTATGGCTGCTCTACTGGTGCGTGCAAAGCGAAGCATTGCTGCGCCAGCCGATGACGAACGGCGCGACCTTGCCTGAATCGCTCGAGATCCCCGACCCGACCAAGCTGCCCGCGATCCTCGCCGCGAGCGGCATGAACCTGAACATCGGCTTGCCGGTGACTATCGTGCTCGCCATCGCATCCGCGATCCTGCTCACGCGCACGCGCTTCGGTCTCGCACTGCGCGCCGCCGGACTCAACGCCATCGCGGCGAAACGCGCGGGCCTGCCGATCACGTCATCGCTGGTCGGCGCGCTCGCGCTCGCGGGCGCGTTCAGCGGACTCGCGGGCGCGCTGATGCTGCAAGGCGATCAATACTCGCTCAAGGCGGGTTTTTCGTCGGGCTATGGCTTCGATGGGCTCGTGGTCGGCCTGCTCGCGCGCGGATCGATCACCGGCGTGTTCGCCGCGGCGCTTCTTTTCGGCTTTCTGCGCTCGGGCGGCATCAACATGGAGATGGTCGCGCAGGTGCCTTCGGCGCTCGTGCTGATCGTGCAGGGCATCGTCACGATCGCGCTCGCTGGCGGCGCGTTGTGGCTCGACAAGGGAGAGGCACGGCGATGAATCTCGAACTTCTCGCGGTCTTCGCGGGCGCGTCCATTCGTCTCTCCGCGCCGATGATGCTCGCCGCAACCGGCGAGCTCGTGAGCGAGCGCGCGGGCGTGCTCAACATGAGCGTCGAAGGCATGATGCTCACCGGCGCGTTTCTCGGCGCGACGTTTTCATGGCTCACCGGAAATCCGTCGATCGGCCTGCTGTGCGGCATGCTCGGCGTGATTCCGCTCGCGCTGCTACAGGCGTTCCTGAGCGTGACGCTGCGCGCGAACCAGATCGTGACGGGCATCGGCATCAACATACTCGCGCTCGGCGGCACGACGCTTGCCTATCGCGAGATCTTCGGTGAACGATCGAGCGCCGCGATTCCGGGACTCGCGCACTGGTCGCCGCCCGTGCTCGGAAAATTGCCGCTGATCGGCGAACCCGTGTTCGGCCAAGTCTGGTTGCTGTATGCGGGGCTCGCGGTGCTGCTCGCGACTTCCGTCATCATGCGTCGCACGGCGCTTGGCGTCGCACTGCATGCAACGGGTGTCGCGCCGCGCGCGGTCGATCAGTCGGGCCTGCCTGTCGCGCGTATCCGCTATGGCGCGGTGCTGTTCTCAGGCTTGATGTCGGCGGCGGCGGGATGCTTCATCTCCATCGGCGACATTCACACGTTCACCGAAGGCATGACCAACGGCACGGGTTATCTCGCGATCGCGGCGATCATTTTCGGCAACTGGAAGATCGGCCGCACGGCGTTCGCGTGCCTGCTGTTCGGCGCGGCTACCGCCATGCAGTTTCAGTTGCCGATGTTCGGCCTGCACGTGCCGACGGCGCTGCTCATCATGTTGCCGTACCTGCTCGCGCTGGTCGCGGTAGCGGGCCTGATCGGCCGGCAGACCGCGCCGCCCGCGCTCACGCAGCCGTTCAAACGCTAGCGGCGGCGGTGCGACGGAGTACCATCGTGTCTGGTCGCGCCGTGTTCAACTCATCGATCGAATTCATGCCACGTACCGCTGTTCCCGCGAAGAACAAGAAAGACGAACCCACACGCCGCCAGCAGCTCGCCGCCAAAACGCGCGAGCGCATCTTCAGGATCGCGATCAGGGAGTTCGCCGACAAAGGCTTCAGCGGTGCGCGCGTCGAGACGATCGCGAGCCGTGCGAAGGTGAACATCCGCATGATCTATCACTACTTCGGCGGCAAGGAAGCGCTTTATGTCGAAGTGCTCGAACATGTGCTCGCGCGGCTGCGCGAAGCGGAACTCGCGGTGACGCTCGACGTGCGAACCGTCGATCCTGCGGGCGGCATTCTGCAACTCTACGATTTCACCGAAGGTCATTTCGCGGCGCATCCGGAATTGCTGTGCCTGCTGTCGTGGGAGAATCTGAATCGCGCACGCTTCCTGAAGCGCTCGAAAGTGATCCAGGCGATGTCATCGCCCGTGCTCGACACACTGCGCACGCTGATCCGGCGCGGCGAGACCGCGGGCACCTTGCGTCGCGGCATCGATCCGCTGCATCTTTATGTGACGCTCGTGAGCCTTGCCTATTTTCACAAGTCGAACGCGTATACGATCTCCCGGATGTTCGATACCGACATGCTCGCGCCTTCGTGGCAGGCCGCGCACAAGGCGCAGGCGCATGAACTCGTGCGCGCGTTTCTTGCGGGAGAGCGGGTGCTCGAACTGACGTAAGCCCTTCAGTTGACGAGCTTTCGGCGCCTGGCAATCGATCTCACGATCAACAAGCGGCCGACCATCAGTCTGTTTGCCTCTCCCGAGTTGAAGCTTAAGAGTCCCTTAACGATTCATTCTTATGCAGAAAATAAATATTAAAAAAATATAACCAATCGAAAGCCTATATTCATGGAAACGCCTCAAAGGCACTGCACATTGACGGCTCCTGTTTGAGACGTCTTTTTCAGACCCATGTTTCAGTCTATTGGCCGTCTTCCGCCGTGCGATGGGGGTAAAGATTTACGTGCCGCGGTCGATATATCGACGGCGGCATCGCCCCTGCGGGTTCTGTGAGGGCACGTTAATCGGCTGTCCTGGCGTTTATCTTCCTGCGCGGTCGATGTCATGCAAATCCAACTGGTCTGCCGAGACCGAGGCAATCAATACCAGTGGACCGTACACCCGGCTTCCACGTGCATTCCGGAAGACCATGTTTCGAATTTCAAGTTCGCTTTTCAACAGGCCGGCGCTGTTCATCTACGCCGGGATCGCGATCACGCTCGCGACGACGGGAGTCACTGTCGCCTCGCTTTACCAAATGAGGCTCGACGCGATGGCGCAGGCGCGCGACGCCGCCCAGAATCTCGTAATTTCGTTGCAAAAGGAGATCGAGCACAATCTCGATGTGTACCAGCTCGCCATGCGCGACGTCGCGATAAGTGTCGAGACGGCCGGCGTCGTACACCTTCCCCCGAATGTCCGGCAGCTCGTCGCGTTCGGTTCGGTCAAGGATGCGAAAGAACTGGGTGTCCTGTTTGCAGCCGATGCAACCGGGAAGCTTGTGCTCGATTCGCGCTCGATCCAGCCGGGCAAGGCCAATGTAAGCGACCGGGATTACTTCCAGGTGCAGCGGCGGCAGAAGAGCGCCGACCTCTACATCAGTGCTCCTTTCTTGCCGTACATTGCCGAAGACCCATCGCCGCGAATCGCGTTAAGCCGGCGGCTCGAGGACAAGAACGGCAATTTCGCGGGCATCGTCGCCGGAACGCTTCGGCTCAGCTATTTCCGGCAACTCTTTCAAGACTCGATACTCGGAAAGCGCGACACGATTACCTTGCTCCGTACGGACGGAACGGTCCTCATGAGGCAACCGTTCAGCGAAGGCGACATCGGTCAGTCGCTCGCAGGCGGCCACGCGTTCCCGCCTCTCGTGCAGGCAGATCACGGCCTCTATATCGGCATGGCTGTGCTCGACCACATCGAGCGTCTTTATGCTTTCCGGCGGATCGGCAGCTATCCGATCATCGTCGTAGTCGGTTTCGCGACGGCCGATATTTTTGCAGGATGGCGCAAGCGAGCGATTGCCATTGGTATCGTGAGCGCAATTCTCGATGTGCTTCTCATCTCGTTGTCACTCCTGTTCAGCCGGCAGTTGCGCAAAAGACTGGCCATGGAGCGCCGCCTGAAGCGACTTGCATGGTTCGATTCGCTGACGGGCCTGCCCAACCGGGCACAGCTTCAACGAGAATCGCTCCGGATTCTGGCGAACGCCACCCGGAGCGGCTCGACGCTCGCGGTATTGTTCATCGATCTGGACCGTTTCAAACGCGTGAACGATACGCAGGGACATGCCGCCGGCGATGAGGTCCTGAGCGAAATCGCACGGCGGCTCCAGAGCCAGATCCAATCCGGAGATGTCATCGGCCGCCTTGGCGGAGACGAGTTTCTCGCCGTCTTGAACGAGTGCGACGTGTTGAAAGCCAAGCATGTCGCCGGGCGCATTCTCGACGCCGTCTACCAGCCCATCCTCATCAACTCGAAGCACGACACGCGTATCACGATCAGCGCCAGCATAGGCATCGCGCTCTCGCCGCACGACGGCGAAGAAACCGACATCCTGCTTCGAAACGCAGATCTCGCGATGTATCAGGCCAAGAGCGCGGGACGCAACCAGATGCGGTTCTATGCACCTGAGTACGAACGCCAGGCGAGGGAGCAACTCGAATTGGAAATCGCGTTGCAGCGGGCATTGCGAGGAAACGCCCTGAGTGTGGCCTACCAGCCCAAGGTCGATGCCGCAGGTGCGCTGTCTGGCGTCGAGGCGCTCGTGCGGTGGTGCGACGACGGGCGGAACAGCGTTGCGCCGGATCGCTTTATCGCGATTGCAGAGGAAAGCGGTCTCATCGCGGAGATGGATGCCTGGGTGATGGGAGAGGCTTGCAGGCAACTTGCCGAGTGGCGAGCCGACGGTCTCGACGTGCCCAACATCTCGGTGAACGTCTGCGCGGCCGACTTCAAATGTCCGGACTACCCGAGATTCCTCACCGACACGCTCCAGTCTCATGGCCTGGTTGCCGCCGATCTGACGCTCGAAATGACCGAGCGGGTCCTGTTCGATGAATCGGTCGACGACATTCGCAAGTCGCTCGATGCCATCCATGCGCTTGGCATCGCACTGTCGATCGACGATTTCGGCACGGGCTACTCATCGTTGAGCTATCTGCACCGGTTCGCCGTCAAGGAACTGAAAATCGATAAAAGCTTTGTGCAAAGCATCGGCAACGATGAAATGGCGGAATCGCTGGCGCAAACGCTGATCCACATCGGGAAGATCCTGAAACTGACAGTGACCGCCGAAGGCGTGGAAACGCGTGCCCAGCGCGACTTTCTGGACGCGCACGGCTGTCATCTGTATCAAGGTTTTCTCTTCTCGCGGCCACTTGCACCTCGCGACTTCGCGCTTTGGCTGCAAGCGCAGCGGCCGTGCTCATTACCTCGTGATCCGGACATTCAAGCCATCTCAATGGGAGCCGCTATCGCGTAGAAAGCGTGTTTTCCCCGCGGGCGAAATGTGCCGCGCTTAAGCCATTCTTAAGGCTCCGAGATAGACACTCGCAGCGTTGTGGCTCGTGTCCATCATGCCGAAGCAACGCAAGCTTTACCGGCTAGTCGAAGCAGAGATTAGTCGAGGGCTGTTTCGGGCATCGATCAGCCGGGCGGCGGCGAAGGCATTTCCTTGCTTCCTCTACATGTGGATCGCTCGCCCAACGCGTGACTGCGTTCCACGGCGGTTCTTTCACGGCGGGATGGCGATCGTTCTGGCGTTCCTTCGGAGAAGGCTGGAGCCTCCGATGTACCCCGCTCGGCAGTGCGAACGCCTGATGAATGCGATGTAGCTCTTGCGACCATGCTACGCGCGCAACCGGCAGGTTCGAATTGTGCGGAGTTGGGGGTCTCAAGCACTGACACACCAGGCGCACCGGTGCGAACCCTTCATCAAGCATGCAAACATGTCGACATCTGCTATCCAGACAGAGTCTCGAGAAACCCGGGCAATGCCAGCACTCGCGCTCGGCGCCATCGGCGTCGTCTTCGGTGATATTGGCACGAGCCCCCTCTACACACTCAGGGAGTGCCTAAAGGCCGCAGGCGGTGTCAGCCCGACGAACGTCTATGGGATCGTGTCTCTGATCCTCTGGTCCATCATCGTCGTCGTGACGCTGAAGTACGTGTGCTTTGTCATGCGCGCCGACAACGACGGGGAGGGCGGCATTCTTGCGCTGACCGCGCTCGCGTCCGAAGTTGCGCCGGTGCGTCTTCGTCGTGTGTTGCTGACGCTCGGCGTCTTCGGCGCCGCCATGTTTTACGGCGACTCCATGATCACACCGGCGATCTCGGTCATATCGGCTGTCGAGGGCGTAACGCTTATCGACCCGCATCTGTCCGAGTGGATCGTGCCGATCGCCCTTGTGATTCTGACTGGACTTTTTAATCTTCAAAAACGCGGCACCGGCGCGGTCGGCAAACTTTTTGGACCGGTGATGCTGGTATGGTTTGTCGCGCTCGCGGTGATCGGCGTCACGAATATCGTCAGTCGTCCCGGGATCCTTCTGGCCGTGTCGCCTACCTATGCTTTCATGTTCGTTACGCACGCACCGGCTACGGCGTTCATCGTGCTCGGATCGGTGTTCCTTGCGCTCACGGGTGGCGAAGCGCTCTACGCCGACATGGGACACTTCGGCAAGACGCCAATCCGGGTGTCGTGGCTAGTGCTCGTCTTCCCCGCTCTGGTGCTGAACTATTTCGGTCAGGCGGCCCTGGTTCTGACCAAGCCTTCGGTCATCAGTCAACCGTTCTTCGAATCGGTACCGTCCTGGGCGCTCATCCCGCTCGTCGTGCTTTCGGCGTTCGCGACCATCATCGCCTCGCAGGCCGTCATTTCGGGCGCGTTCTCGATGACCAAACAAGCGGTACAGCTTGGCCTGCTGCCGCGCATACCCGTGGTCCACACCTCGAGCCACGAGATCGGTCAGGTTTACGTTCCTTTTATCAACCTTACCCTGTACGTCGCGGTCGTCTTCCTCGTCCTGTTCTTCCGGTCTTCGGACAATCTCGCGGCGGCGTACGGCATTGCCGTCGCGTCCACGATGCTGTTGACGACGCTCCTGATGTATTTCATTACGCATTGCCTGTGGCGTTGGAAGCCCGTCGCGACATTCGCTGTCATCGTACCGATGGCGCTCGTTGATTTGCTGTTCGTCTCGAGCAACGCGAACAAGGTCATGGATGGCGGATGGTTTCCCTTGCTCGCCGGTGCGGCGCTATTCACGATCATGACAACGTGGCACAAAGGGCGCGAAATGGTAGTGCAACAAATCCGCAATGACAGCCTCGAGCTGGCGCCGCTCATTCACTCGTTGACCACGGGTGAGCACCCTGTGATGCGCACGCAAGGCACGGCCGTTTTTCCCGGCGGCGTCGCTGATATGACGCCGAGTGCGTTTCTGCACAATCTGAAACACAACGGCGTCATGCATCAGATCAACATCTTCATGTCCGGCTCGACCGATAACACGCCTCATGTGTCAGACGACGACCGGGTGGCGCTAAAGGATCTTGGCAACGGTTGCTATTCAGTGACGGTGCGTCACGGGTTCATGGAAATTCCAAACATCCCAAATGTTCTCAGGCTGCTCGAGCGTCGAATACCGGGGTGGCACTACGATCCCGCAGACGTATCGTTTTTCCTGGGACGAGACACGATTGTCGCGACAGGGAAAAGTCACGTCATGTCGCTGTGGCGCGAGAGATTGTTTGCATTTCTGGCGAGGAACGCGGCACAAGCTGCCGAATACTTCAGCCTGCCTCCGAACCGGGTCGTCGAAATGGGCGGTCAAGTGAATCTGTGAGGGGGCCGCCGGGGACTTTCCGGAATCTTTGCGGGCAGGGAGGATTTCATGAGCGACGAAAAGAATCTCGAGCCGGAAAGTGCGGTCAGCGATCCAGTCGAGCGATCGTGGATCAAACGGCTTGGCCCCGGCCTGGTGACAGGTGCGGCGGATGACGATCCTTCCGGCATCGGCACATACTCACAGGCTGGCGCTCAGTTTGGTTTCGATCTGCTCTGGACGCTTCTCCTCACATACCCGCTGATGACCGCGATCCAGCTGGTGAGCGCACGGATCGGGCGCGTGACAGGTAAAGGCCTGGCGTCCAACATGCGTGCACATTATCCGCGTTGGCTGCTTTACAGTGCGGTGATCCTGCTGGTCGTCGCCAACGTCATCAATATCGCGGCGGACCTTTCAGCAATGGGCGCGGCGGTCGGACTGCTGTTCCGCGGGCCGGAGCATCTTTACGTAATAGTGCTCGGCGGGCTGTCGGTCATACTTCAGATTTTCGTCCCTTACGATCGCTACGCCCGCCTCCTCAAATGGACTGCACTGGCGCTTTTGGCTTATGTCGCCGTCGCTCTAATCGTGCCAATTCCGTGGGGCGACGTTGCTTATGCGATCGTGTTGCCCGGGATCTCGCTGACGTCGGATTATCTGACGACGATTACCGCAGTGCTCGGCACGACGATCAGCCCATACTTGTTCTTCTGGCAGGCATCACAGGAAGTCGAGGAGATGAGAGGAGCGGCTAGTCATGCACCGCTGCGTGTCGTGCCGCATCAGGCGCCAGCGCAGCTGCGCCGGATCAATTTCGACACGTGGGTCGGCATGGGTGTGTCGAACGCCATTGCATTCTTTATCGTATTGACGGCGGCCGCGACGCTTCATCTGCATCATATCGAGGTGAAGACCTCGGCCGACGCCGCGCGTGCGCTCGAGCCGCTTGCGGGACGTTTTGCTTACGTTCTGTTCGCGCTGGGCATCATTGGCACGGGCCTGTTGGCGCTGCCCGTGCTCGCAGGGTCCGCCGCTTATGCTGCGGCAGGGAGCTTCCGCTGGCGCAATAGTCTTGCGCTTCATCTGACACTCGCACGCGAATTCTACGCGGTGATCGCGCTGGCGGTCGTCGGCGGAGTAATGATCACGTTCATGCACTTTGATCCGATCCGCGCGCTGTACTGGAGCGCGGTTATCAATGGCGTCACTGCCGCGCCAATCATGCTGATCATGATGCTCATGGCGCGCAGCAGGCGCGTGATGGGCGAGTTTGCCGTGAAAGGAATTCTGTCCTGGGGCGGATGGCTCGCTACGCTCGCCATGGCGATCGCGGCGGTTGGCGTCTTTGTGCCGGCCTGAGTTCGATGCCTCATTCAAGGGGCCGCGTCCGAGGCGGCCGGGCAGGGGTGAACCCGTTCGGCCCTGCGATCTACTTGAAACGAGCAATGACCATCCTAGGTACGCAGTCGTACTTTCTGCGGCCGGTCGCGCAGCAGCAGTGGCATCGCACGCCGGTTGGCTGTCTGCGCCGCCCACTCGCAATATGCGGGGCTGCCGAGCATCGACTCGTTTAGGGTCGACTGCATTAGATTATCGACTTCGCGCTCGTCAGGAGAATGTGCGCCCAAATCGCGGTATGCCCGATAGCGCTCGAGCGGCGTGTTGCCGAGCGCCCCGTAAATTGGATGGTCCTTGATGAAGCTATCGACACGCAGCCCGGTATGGTGCGTGTAGCTCGACCATCGGTAGTTTCCCGGTTCGGCCACAAGTCGGTTGCGCACCGGCGCATGATCGATGACTTGGCTCGCGAGCAGGAAGTACCGCTCGGGCTCGATCACCGTTGCCCGGTAGCCGCCACGCCATACCGCTCCGCGGCGTCCATGGCGCCGGTTGAAGGTCTCTACATACCGGCGGCTGACGGCCTGCATCGCAATGGCCACGCTCGACTGAAATGAAGGGGTGACGAGGAACTGTACCGCCTCAGGCATGAGTACCCACGCGTGGATGGCCAGAGCGGCGACGCGCGCTGCGTCTGCCAGACAGGCGAGGAAGTAGAGATAGTCTCCTTCGTCCAGGAAGGCGGGGCCGGTGAACCCCTGCAAGATAACGTGCTGCGGTTGTTCTGGGACGTAGTGACGTGCGAGCCGTGTCATGCTGGATGAACCGGAAATCCGATGTGAGAAAGCGATCCGACAGCTATAAGATGCGTGACGGTGCGTGACGTGGATATAGGACGAAATTCTATCGATCACCTGCATACTTTGGCGTCGCGAAAAGACCTTATTTCTGGCCTCTTTTCGCTGATTTGCCGGTTGCAACCAATGTCGCAGAACAGGATGCACGAAGGATAAGATCGCGAACGTGCGTGTTGGCGCAATCCTCCCCCCGGACGCAGCCGGCCGACGAAGATCATGACGTGGGCTTTCGAAATTTGAAGATGAATCGGTCCGTGTGATGGCGGATCCCTCGGGCGAAGATGCTCGACAGATGGGAATCGTCTCGGTTGCGCAGGGCGTCATGTTTCCCCGCGAATTCGAACCCTGCCGCCTCGACTTCCAGCCGAACGATTGTGGGATCGATCCGATGGAGCGTCTTCGTTGCTCCGCAAGACGCGACGTGATCGACGATCACATAAGCGGCTCCCGGTTTCAACACTCGATAGACCGCCGTGTTGAACGCGCGCATGTTGACCGGACCGAGGAACCCATTGTGCAGGTCATGATAATTTTGCCCGATGAAGCAAACGTCGATGCTGTCCGGCAGCTCGACACCGTTACTTTCAAGCACCGAAACATTCCTTCTGTCACGGGCGATTTGCTCGACGTCCAGCTTGCCTTTGGCGATGCGCTCGATCTTCTGCGCCGATGCCGGAATGACCGCGAAAACATGCCCATTCTCGCCGACGACCGATGCGAACAATCGCGTGAAATAGCCACGGAAGGGCAGGAGATCGATGACGCGATCGCCCGGCGCCGCGCCGACGAAACCAAGGACGTCCGCAGTGCGATCCCTGACGTCACGTGCGCGGTCGCGGCGAGGCCGCGACTTGTCGTTGATTGCAGATCCGACACACGCCTCCAGCATGTTCGCGGGTCTCATACAGCCGCGACGCAGTCGATTTCGATGTCGAAACGGCCGGGCCATGCCGGCACGTTGATGAAGATGCGCGCTGGCGGCTGCGATCCGAAGAACTGTGCATAGATCGCGTTGACCACCGGAAACATTTCGACTGACGTGCAATACACATTGCACTTCAATACCTGATCCAGGGACGACCCTGCCGTCTCGACGCAAAGCTTCAACTGCTCGAGGACGCGTTGCGTCTGTTGCTCGATCGGCGCATCGAGCACTTCCCCGGTATTCGGATCGAAAGGCGGAAAGCCCGATACGTAAATCGTGTCCCGATGGCGCGTGACGGCGGACGTCGGTGCTTTCCACCTTTCGAGCCACGTGGATAGCGGTTCTACTCGAATGATTTCGCGAGCCATGACATGCTCCCTTGAAGAATTGATGGCTGGAATCCTCAGGCATCGCCGAGGAACAGGGCGTTCAGTTGCGCGCCCGGCGCGGCGCCTTCGAAACCGTCGAAGCGTCCGTCTGCGAGCGCCTGCGCGGCGCGCATGAAGCCGCCCCAGGCCGCGCGCGCGAGCCCACCGCCGACGCTCACCCGCCGCACGCCGAGCGCGCTCAGGTCGTGAACTGTAAAGGCTGATGTCCCGCCGATCAGCACATTCACGGGTTTCGGCGCCACGGCGGCGACAACCGCTTCAATTTGCTCACGCGTCTGGATGCCGGGCGCGTACAGGCAGTCGGCGCCCGCCGCCGCGTATGCCTGGAGGCGCGCCAGCGTATCGTCGAGATCAGGCACCCCGACGAAGAAGTTTTCGGCGCGACCGATCAGCATCGTGTCACCGCCACTTCGGTCGATCGCACTGCGCGCCGCTTCGAGACGCGCGACTGCCACATCAATCGGGAATAGCGGCGCCGAGGAGTCGCCGGTGGAATCTTCGATCGACAAGCCGGCCACCCCGGTCGCGATTGCAAGCTCGACACTCTCCGCCACGGCTGCCGGATCGGCACCGAAGCCGTTCTCGAAGTCGGCGTTGACGGGCAGGTCGGTCGCGTCGACCATCTGACGCAGATGCCCGAGAATGATGTCGCGTCCGATGTGGTTGTCGGCGCAGCCGGTCGACCATGCGAAGCCCGAACTCGTCGTCGCGATCGCTTTGAAACCGAGGCTCGCAAGATACCGGGCGCTTCCCGCGTCCCAGGGGTTCGGCAGCACGAAGCAGCCGGACGAATGTAGTGCGCGAAATGCAGCGCGTTTTTCTCCAGCGGTGCGGGGCATGATCGGCTCCTTAGCGTTGTCGAGACCCATGCTCAGGCGATTGCCACGTCGACGACCGGAAAATCGATCTCGGTGTCGAAGGCGTTATTGATGAAGTTCGTCAGCATGAACTGCGCACTGAGCGCGATGATCTCGACGATGTTCGCATCGGTGTAGCCCGCGGCGCGCACCGCGTCGAGATCGCTGTCGGCGACCTTGCCGCGCGTCTGCATGAGGGTCCGGGCGAACGCGACCGCCGCGGCGACGCGCGCCGATTCGGATTGCCCCTGGCGATTGAGCGCGACTTCTTCGTCGGAGAGGCCGGCGAAACGGGTGGCGACGTAGGTGTGCGCGCTCAGGCAGTACTGGCATTCGTTGACCTGCGAAACGGCGAGCGCGATACCGTCGCGGGTTTTCAGGTCGAGCGTTTTCGCAAGCGAGGCCTGCAGGCCGGCCCATCCGTTCAGCGCGAACGGGCTTTGCGCCATCACACGGAAGAGATTGGGCGTGAGCTTCAACTGCTTCGAAATGGCGTCGACGACGACTTTGGATTCAGCGGGGATGTTTTGCGGAATGGCGATGCGGCTCATGTCGATGCTCCTGTGTCCGGTTGGTCGCTGCGGGAATCCTGTGTTCCTGCACTGAGACGCAGTTTAGGAGCGGCCGCTTTGCACAGGGTCCTGCAAACGTGCGCAAAAGTCCGTGGGTACCGTCAGGCCGTTAGTGCTTTGGCCTGGAACGCGCAGACAATAGGCGCGGACAAGTGCTAGAAGAGATCGATCGACGCCGCGAAGGATGCGTTGAAATAGCCGCAGATCATCACGGGCATCGGCTCCGTCGCGCCGCCGCGAAAAAGGCTAATCGAATCGACGAGGCGCTTGTGTTCGCGCCCGGAAACGACCGTGGGCGTTTGTTTGGAAAACGAAACTTATCAGGTCGAACTCACATTGCGCAGATGTCCGTCGACGCTTACTGCACGCTTGTATACGGGTAGATACAACGCAGCCGCCGCTCGCTCGCTGCTGAGTTTGAAGCAGGCCCTGCTACTGCGCGAAGCTTTTCACCCGCGTGTAACGTCGACGGACCGCTTAAGGATTTCCTAAGCGTACTGAAGTTATATTTCGCGGCCCAACGTTGAACAACGACGTCTCCGCAGACATACAATAAATAAACGTGCGTAAGCCAGAATACCGTCTCAACGGCAGCCGGTCTTATCGAACACGGTCGCATCCCGTCTCGCAGGCAGGGAGCGTCTCGCTGGAATTTGTCATTCTGCTGCCGTTCCTGCTCATGGTGCTGTTCGGCATCGTCGACGTCAGCCTGATGATGTATGACAAGGCTGCGCTCGTCACAGCCGCTCGCCTGGCGGCGAGGGCAGGGAGTGTCATCCACGTGCCAGCGCTGACAACGACCCAGATTGCCGCGGTCGCGACCGCCAATGCGAACGGCTCGCTCATCAGCGGCGGCGCGAGCAGCATGCCAAGCGTCACCGTAACTCAAGCGAATGGTACGACCTCCGGGAGTGCTCTCACGGTTCAGATCTCCTATACCTATAACGGTTTGGTCTTGGGCTCGACGTTAAGCGCACTGACTGGCCCCCTCGTACTGAACGCGACCGCAGTGATGAATTACGAATGAGCCGCGTGATCAAATGAGACACGCTTGCGATCAGAACGCCGTGCATGGAGCACGTTTCGCGCAGCGCATGCACCGTCCCAACCATGCGGCCGCCCTTCGACGTCAGCGGGGCGTGATGTCTGTCATGATGCCCTTTCTGCTGCTCATCGCACTGATGGCAGGCGCCGTGGCATTGGACATAGGACATCTATATCTGGCCCAGACTGAACTGCAAACGGCGGCGGACGCTGCTGCCCTGGCAGGCGCGGCTTTGTTGTTCCCCGCCAGCAGTTCGGGCCCGAACTGGAGCGCTGCGCAGGCTGCCGCAGCAAGCGCGGTCAGCTTGAACGCTTCTGATGGTGTGACGTTGCATGACGCGTCCGTACAATCCGGTTACTGGAATTTGTCCGGCACCCCCGCGGGTATGCAAGCGACGACGACCGTCCCGGGAAGCTATGACGCGGCTGCCGTCCAGGTGACCGTCTCGCGCGCGCCGGGGCTCAATGGCGGCTCGGTCAGCTATTTTCTGGCGCCCCTCTTTGGCATGAACAACGGTCCGATCAGCGCCACGTCGGTCGCGATGGTGTCCGCGCCGGGATCGATCGCGGCAGGCGGCCTTTTTCCTGTAGCAATCGGGACCTGCATCTACAGCCTGTATTGGAATGCGCAGATGGGCACGCCCAAGATTGATCCGTCCACGGGTGCAGCCTACGAGGTGTTTTTTGGCGCTGGCTCGAGCGTCGATGGTTGCCAGTCAGGGCAATGGACCTCGTTCCAGACCGACGCTAACGACGTGCCGACCGTGCGCGGGTTTATCGCCAACGGCAATCCAGCAGCATTGAACATCGGCGACTCGATCTGGATCGAGCCCGGCACCAAGACAACGCTTTATTCGGATGTCAGCACGAAAGCCGGCACCAATGGCATCAATGTGATCCTGCCGGTCGTGAACGACGCGAGTTCCGCGAGCGCCTCGAAGCAGCCCATCGTCGCATTCGCCGCATTTCATATCGACAAAGCGGTTGGGGGCAGCGGGAAGTACATCCAGGGTCATTTCCTCGCCGGATACGAAATAACGACGGGTGGCGACGGGCACGTCGGCCCATACTACGGTGCGTATGTGCCGCCGCGTCTGGCCCGTTGATGCGCTGACCTCAAGTCAGTTGGTCCGTGTTGACAGCAACCGCAGCTCGAGTTCACGAAAACCGTTTCGCAGAATAGGGCAGCGGATCGATGAACGGCGCCGTGGACGTCATCAATTCGGCGAGCAGGCGCCCGCTTGGCGGCGCCGCAGTCATGCCATACGTGCCGTGTCCGAAGCACAGCCAAAGGCCGGGACGTCCGCCCGCCGCGCCGATCACCGGAAGACTATCTGGCGTCGACGGACGCTGACCCGTCCAGATTTTATGCGGCGCTTCGGTCAGATCGGGAAACAGCGCGCGCGCCTGCTGCAGTGCCTGCATCGCGCGCTGCTCGTTCGGCATGCCGTCGACGCCGCCGAATTCCACGCTGCCCGCGATTCGCAAGCCGTCGAGCATCGGCGTCAGGCCGATACCGCGATCACGATGAATGAACGGAATGCCGATCTTCACGCGATCCGTATCGATCATGACGTGATAGCCGCGCTGACTTTCGAGCGGAATGCGAATGCCGAGCGGTGCGAGCAGTTGCATCGACCACACGCCGCCCGCGACCACGATATCGCGCGCGCGGTGATTGCCGGTCGACGTCAGGATCAGCCATGTGCCGTTTTCCGGAATCAGCTTGAGCACGGACTCGCGATGAAACGTGCCGCCGTCATCGATGATACGGTTGGCCAGCGCGCCGTTCATTTTCGCCGGGCTCACGGTGTGCGCGTTGCCTTTCTTCAACACGCCGAATTTCACCGACTCGGCAATGCCCGGATATAGACGCCTGATCGCGTCTTGCGACAGCGTCTCGACGTTCAGGCCGTAGCTTTCGGTCAGATGCCGTTCGACTTCGGCCGCCGACCCGGACGGTTGCGCGTCGCTGAGAACGACTTCGCCGTCTTCGCGGATAAACTGGTCATACAGCGCGTCGCCCAACAAACGGCGCCATTCCGTCAACGCGGGCGCATGCAGCGCATGCAGACTTTGCGCGAGTGCGGTCATGCGTTCGAGTTGCCCGGCTCGCAGCCATCGCACGAACCACGGCAACGCTTGCGGCGCGTAGGTCGGATGGATCGCGAGCGGGCCGAGCGGATCGCGCAACCAGCGTGGCACCTTGCGCAGCATGCCCGGCTGCGCGCCTGGCATGAAGCTGTCCGGCGAGATGAATCCGCCGTTGCCGAACGATGCGCCACCCGGCGACGGCAAGGGATCGATGATCGCCACCTTGCGTCCGAGCAGTTGCAGATTACGCGCCGCCGAAAGCCCCGCGACGCCGCCGCCGATCACCATCACCGTATCGACCATTGCAGTAGAACCCTTTCTTGTGCGAGTGAATGCTGCGGATCACGCCAGCAGCCGATCGAGAAACGATCGAGTCCGGTCCGTCCGAGGGTTTGAGAAAATCTGCTCGGGCGGACCGTCTTCGATGACACGTCCGCCGTCCATCACCACGACGCGATCGGCCACCTCACGCGCGAATCCCATTTCGTGCGTAACGACCACCATCGTCATGCCCGACTTGGCGAGATCCTGCATCACCTTCAGCACTTCGCCGACCAGTTCCGGATCGAGCGCCGACGTCGGCTCGTCGAACAGCATGATCTTCGGCTGCATCGACAGTGCGCGCGCGATCGCGACGCGTTGCTGCTGACCGCCCGACAACTGCGACGGATAGTGATGCGCTTTATCGGCGAGGCCGACTCTTTGTAGCAACGCCATCGCGTCCTTGGCGACGCTCGCCTTCGGGCGCTTCAACACGACTTGCGGCGCGAGACACAGATTTTCGAGCGCGGTCATGTGCGGAAAGAGATCGAAATGCTGGAACACCATACCGATGTCGCGGCGCCGCAGACACACTTCGCCCGGCTTCAGTTCGTAGATTCTGTGGCCTTCCTGCCGGTAACCGACAAGTTCGCCATCGACGAACAGGCGCCCGGCATTGACTCGTTCGAGGTGATTCATGCAACGCAGCAGCGTCGATTTCCCCGATCCGGACGGCCCGATGATGCACACGACTTCGCCTTGATGCACACGCAGATTGATGCTGGACAGTACTTCGAACGCGCCGTAGTTCTTGCTGACGTCGCGTGCTTCGACCATCACTTTGCGGCTCGCAGTTCCGGGAGTGGCGTTCATCACTTCTCCTTGCGCATCACTTTCACCGACTTGTTCAGGCGCTTCTCGATCTGGCTCTGGATCAGCGTGAGAATCGTCGTGATGATGCCGTACCAGATCACCGCGACCATCAGCAGCGGAATCTGCTCGAAGGTGCGCGAATAGATGACTTGCACCGTCGTCAGTAATTCCGTATAGGCGATCACGCTGACCAGCGATGTTGCCTTGACCATCGAAATCACTTCGTTACTGAGGGGTGGAATCACCACGCGCATCGCCTGCGGAAAGATGATGTGGCGCATCGCGCGCAGCGGCGTCATGCCGAGCGCCAGCGCCGCGCGGCTCTGGCCAGCCGACACCGACAGAATCCCCGATCGCACGATCTCCGACACATACGCCGCCTGCGCGAGACCGAGGCCGATCACCGCCGCCGCCATCTGCGTGACGACCTTGTTGGTGGCGACGAGTTTGATCGACGGACCGACGAAGGGAATGCCGATCGACAAGGTCGGCACCAGGGCGGAAAAGAAGTAGATGAAGAGGATCATCACCAACGGCGGAATTCCGCGGAAGATCCACGTGAAGCCCGCGCTCGACCACGACAGCAGCGGATTCTCCGAGAGACGCATGATCGCCAGCAGAATGCCGAAGCTGATGCCGACGATTTCGGCCTGCGCCGTCAGTAGCAGCGTGTTGCCGACGCCCGCGAGAATCGGTGCGCTAAACAGATACTGCAGCACCGTGTGCCATTCCCAGCGCGGATTGGTTATCAGCAGATCGGCGATCGACAGCAGCACGAACAGCATGATCGCCGCGCACAGCCAGCGGCCCGGATGACGCAACGGCACGACCACGAATTCTTCGGATGACGACGTGCGCGCGTGAGTGTCAGGCGACAGCGCCCCCGGCGATCCGGTCGTACGGGACGATTGATTTCCCATGATGACGCTCCGCGTTAGAGCCACGCATCGTTGATGCTGATCGTGTCGGCCCGGGTGTCGCCTTGTCCCCACTTGTCGAGAATCTGTCGGTACTTGCCGTCCGCCTTAAGCTCGTCGAGCGCGGATTTAACGGCGTCGCGAAGCTGCGTGTTCTGCTTGCCGACCGCATAGCCGAGCAACGCGATGATCCGCAAGTCTCCGACCTGTTCAAGCACGTTCGGGAATTGCTTGACCGCGTACGCGACCTGCGCGGTGTCGCCGGACCATACGTCGGCGCGACCTGAACGCAGCGCGAGCACCGCGCCGGACGCATCGGTGAAGGTCTGGACTTCGAGCGTGCTGCCCGCCGCCTGACATTTCGACTGTTGCGCCGACAGTTCGCGCTCCTGGAACGTGCCGCGCACCGCGGCGACTTTCTTGCCGCACAGGCTCGCGAGACCCTTGATTCCCGCGCCGTTGCCCTTCAGCGCGGCCATACCGACGCCCGCCTTCACGTAATCGACGAAATCGACTTGCGCCTGCCGCGCCTTCAGGTCTCCGATCGAACCGACCGCGATGTCAGCGCGGCCTGCGGCGATCGACGGAATCAGGCTGTCGAAGGTGCCGCTCGTGACGTCGAGCTTGACGCCGAGCGCATCGGCGACCGCCTGCGTCAAATCGATCTCCATGCCTTCGAGCGTGCGCGCGTCCTTGCCCGCGTAGATCATCGGCGGACTGTTCGGTGACGCGATCACGCGCAGCGTGCCGGAATCGCGGATCGATTGCGGCAGCAGCTTCGTCAGTTTGGTTTCCGCGTGTGCGCTGATCACGGCGGTTTGACTCAACGCGAACAGCAGCGCCGGCACAACGAGCTTCGAGCACCATTTCATGGCATTCCTCTCCTTTCAATTCGGACAATCAGGCGACTTGCGCTGCGAGGACGACGCGAATCAGCCCAGACTCGCATTGACGACGACTTCGATCCGCATTCCTTCCAGCATCAATTGCTTGACGACGACCGTCGCTCGCGCGGGAAACGGCGCCGCGAAGGTCTCGGTCCAGATCGAATGCATAGGCGCCCAGTCGTCGGGGTCGATCAGGTAGACCTGTACCAGCATCACGTCGGCGAGTGACCCGCCCGCCGCCTGCATCGCGCGATCGAGCTTGTGGAATACCTGGCGAACCTGCGCGTCGATGCCGCCCTCGACCAGTCTGCCGGTCTCGACGTCGGTCGGAATTTGCACGGTCAGGATCTGGTTGCCCTTGCGGACGACGCCGGATAGAGGAAGACCGGACCGCTTCGGCCCAACGTCGATACTTTCGAACATTGAGGTGCCTCCATTATTCGTTGACGCATAGGTTATGGGCGTCGCCCGAATATCCGTATAACCCCTTATAAAACAAGGTTCCGCGGGCGAATGAATGCACCTTATCACTACGTTTTTATTGGCGAAACTGCGATTTTGGTTATGCTCTCATTTGAATTGTTATAGGTGCCAGCGATGAAGCGCGGACAGTTGCAGTTGAAGCATGTGGCGGCATTTCGCGCCGTGATCACCGGCGGCAGCGCGTCCGAGGCGGCGCGTGCGCTCGGTCTGTCTCAGCCGGCGGTGAGCAAGATCATTGCGCAGGCCGAGGACTACGCGGGCATCCAGCTTTTCGACCGGCGGCTAGGTCGGCTCATTCCGACGCCGCTCGCGTTCAAGCTGTACAACGAGACTAACGTGCTGTTCTCGACCATCGATCACATCGATCAGATCGTCTCTCGCGTGATCAACAGTGAGGTTCAGCCGATCGCACTCGGCTCGGTGCCGCTGCTCGCAGTGTCGCTGTTGCCGAAGGTGCTCCCCGACTGGCAGCGCCGCACCGGACGCTCGATCCTGATTCACACGTACGACACGCCGAACCTGCTGAACGTGCTGTCCGCGCAGCGGCTGGAGATCGGTATCGCGGTCGGCGGCCGGCAGAGTCACGGGCTGGAGACCGCCGCGCTGATCCGCAGTCCGGTGTATTGCGCGGTGCCGAAGGATCATGCGCTCGCGCAACGGCCGGTGATCTGCGCGAGGGATCTCGATGGCGTCGACTACGTGAGCCTGTCGCGTATCGAAAGCGTGCAGGCCGGCATCGATCGCATGTTTCTGGTCGAGAACGTGCGGCCGAACGAAGTAATGCAGGCGCCGCTGATGGCGGCAGCGATACGGATGGCCGAAGAGGGTGTCGGCGTCACGCTCGCAGACGTGTTCGCGATGGACGTCGCCTGGCGCAACCGGCTCGTGTACCGGCGCTTCGAGCCGGCAGTCTTTTTCGACTATTTCGCGGTGTGGCCGAAAAATCGCGAAGCGGATTTCGATCGCGATGAGTTGATCGCACTGTTGCGGCAAGCGGCGCAGAACATGCTCGACCAGGCCGAAATACTCGTCGACACGCTTTGACGCTTGCGCTCATCGTCACGTCGGCTCCTGACGCGAATCACTTTCAGTATCCGGCGCTCCTGCGCAGACCACGTCTACGAGTCCTCGCCGGCGCGCTCTATCCGGAGTTCCGTCGCGTACGATGCCAGCTCGTCACCGATGTGCGTCTTCAGCAAATCGATGAATCGCTTGATCTTCGCGTCGACGAATTGCCGCGACGAATACATCGCATATACGTTGCGCTCGTACGTATGGAACTGCGGCAGCACGCGCACGAGTGTGCCCTCGCGCAGATCGCTGATCGCGGAAAACGCCGCCAGCAGGCCGATGCCCGCGCCGTCGCGCAGCGCGACAGTCATCGCCTCCATGTCGTTCACGCTGAAATGCGGCCCTGTCGGCCGATATGCGATGGTGTCCACGGCGCTCTGCAACTGCCATTCGTCCGGTGGGTAATCGACGGTGCTGAGCTGGATGCAGTTGTGATCGGCAAGATCTTCGGGATGTTCTGGCGCGGGATGCGTCGCCAGATATGCCGGCGAAGCGGCCAGGATGCAGTGGCTCGCCCCGATCTTCTGGCTCACGTACGCTGAATCAGGCAGCGTACGCGCAATGACGACAGCGACGTCCAGTTGTTCTTCGAGGATATTGGGCATGCGCTGCGACAGCAGCAGATCGACGGAAACTTCGGGATACGCGTGCCGATAAGCGAGCACTGCACGCGTCATTAATTGGCGCCCAAGGCCCGGCACCGCATGCACACGCAACGTGCCGCGCGGCTCGAGCATCGCGTCACGTGCTTCGGCTTCCGCATGTTCGAGGTCGGCGAGAATCGCCACGCTGCGTTCGTAGAAGCGACGGCCAGCGTCGGTGACGACGAGGCGCCGCGTCGAGCGCTGCAAAAGCCGCGCGTTGAGTGCTTCCTCCAACACCGTGACGGCGCGCGACACGTTGCCGACCGTCGTGTCGAGATGATTGGCCACAGCCGTGAAGCTGCCCATTTCGACAACCCTTGCGAACACGGACATGTTGTAGAGCTTGTCCATCCCGTCAATCCTCGTGAAAAGGCGCCGAACAGCGCGACGAAAACACGGCAGCACGTCCGTTCGGCCGATGATCGCACGTTCGTCGGAAGCGACGCCCCGATTTTCCCTCTGTCGGAAAGATTCATTCTCTCCCGCCCCACTAAAAGCGCGCGGCGGCCGCGCATAGACTTCGTTTCGTCTTCAGGCAATCAACCGCGCCGGATCAAAACGAGGCGCTCGCCTATTACGGATCCCGGCAACTTTTAGAACGACGGATTTCATCATGAATACGACCTACGATTCACTTGATTTATTCATCGACGGCGAATGGATCGCCGCTACCGAACGCACGACCGTTGCCGTCATCAACCCTGCCAACGAACGCGAACTGGGCCGCGTGCCGCTTGCCACGTCCGCTGATCTGGAACGCGCGCTGGCCGTCGCACTGCGAGCTTTCGCCGTTTGGCGCGACACGGTGCCCGCTGAACGAGCCCGCATTCTCAAGCGAGCCGCCGACCTGATGCGCGAACGCGCACCCCGCATCGCTGAATTGATGACGCTCGAGGAAGGCAAGCCGCTCGCCGAAAGCAGAGACGAAGTACTGCGCGCCGCCGACTATTTCGAGTGGTTCGCGGAAGAAGCACGCCGCATCGACGGCCGTGTCGTGCCGTCGAATCGCCCCGGCGTGCAGCAGCTCGTGAAGAAGCAGGCGATCGGTCCCGTGGCCGCCTTCACGCCGTGGAATTTCCCTGCCATCACGCCGGCGCGCAAGCTGTCGGCAGCCCTGGCGGCGGGGTGCAGCGTCATCATCAAGCCAGGCGAGGAGAGCCCCGCGACGGCGCTGGCGCTGGCCCGCGCACTCGACGATGCAGGCCTCCCGAAGGGCGTGCTGCAAGTCGTGTTCGGCATGCCGGATGAAGTATCGAAGCAATTGATCGCATCGCCCGTGATCCGCAAGGTCACGTTCACCGGCTCGGTGCCCGTCGGCCGGCTGCTGTCGGCGCGCGCTGCCGAAGGCGTCAAGCCGATTACGCTCGAACTCGGCGGCCACGGTCCCGTACTCGTGTTCGACGATGCCGACGTCGAGAAAGCGGCTGTCGAAGGCGCAGCCAATCGCTTTCGCGGCACCGGCCAGATCTGCATTTCATCGACACGCTTTCTGATCCAGCGCGGCGTCTACGACGTGTTCGTCGAACACTTCGTCCGCGCTGCCAATGCGCTAAAGGTTGGCGACGGCATGGAGCCCGGGACGCAGGTCGGACCGCTCGCCAATGCACGCCAGCTGGCGAAGATGGAAGAGCTGGTCGCCGACGCCGTGGCGCGTGGCGCGACGCTGCTCGCAGGCGGCGAACGCATCGAGCGCGATGGCTTCTTCTTCGAACCGACCGTACTCGCCGATGTACCCGCCGACGCCCGCGTGATGCACGAAGAACCGTTCGGCCCGATCGCCGTGCTGATGCGTTTCGACGCGCTCGCTGACGGCCTCGCCGAAGCGAACCGCCTGCCTTACGGCCTTTCTGCGTATGCATTCACGCAAAGTGCGCGCACCGCGATCGATGTGGCTGACGGACTCGAAGCCGGCATGATCGGCATCAACCAGTACCGGATTGTCGCGACGGAACTGCCGTTCGGCGGCGTGAAGGAAAGCGGCCACGGCTCGGAGGGTGGCGCAGAGGGCATCGAGTATTACCTCACGCGCAAGTTCATTAGCCAGGCATGAAAGGGGAACAGTCATGTCTCAAGAAGATTTCAGCAGTCCGCGAGAAGCCGCGCGCGCCTTCACGCCGAAGCTCGCGGCTTTTGTCGACAGCACGCTTTATCCGCAGATCTGGAGCGACCCGGCACTCTCGCCGCGCGATCGCAGCCTGATCACCATCGCGGCGCTGATCGCGGGCGGGCATCTCGACGAACTACCCGCGCATCTGCGCCGTGCGGTGGGCAACGGCGTCACCCGCGGCGAGTTGTCCGCCGCGATCACGCACCTGGCGTTCTACGCGGGCTTTCCCGCCGCGATTTCGGCTTCGGCCGTGGCGCGGACCACGCTTGCCGATCCACACGATGTCAACCGCGATGCAACTCGCGGCAACCAGGAATCAAAGTCATGAAAGCCATCGAATTCGAACATTTCGGCGACGCCGATGTCCTCCGGATCGCCGACGTTCCCCCGCCCGAGATGCGCCCCACCGATCTGCTCGTGCGCGTACACGCCGCCGGCGTGAACCGTGCCGATCTCACACACCGGCGCGGTGGATACGGCCGCCCGAACTTCGGCGACTCGACCATCATGGGCCTTGAAATCGCGGGAGAAGTGATCGAAACAGGCGCCGACACGCAAGGGTTCAAGGTCGGCCAACGTGTGATGGGCGTGGTCGGAGGCGGTGCTTATGCGGAACTGGCGCGCATTGACTGGCGCATGGCCATGCCCATTCCCGACTCGCTCGACTACGTGCACGCGGCCGCGATTCCAGAGGTGTTCGTCACCGCGCACGAAGCGATGGTGCATCTGGGCGGCTTACGGCGCGGCGATTCGGTCTTGATCCACGCTGCGGCAGGCGGCGTCGGATCGGCCGCCGTGCAACTCGCCCATGCAACCGGCGCGCGCATCTTCGCCACGGCCGAAGCAGGCAAGCTCGAACGTGTCGCGCAACTCGGAGCGGATGTCGTGATCGATTACCGCACGCAGGACTTCGCCGAAGTGATCGCGCGCTCGACCGACGGCCACGGCGTCGAGGTCGTGATCGACTTCGTCGGCGCGCCGTACTTCGCGCGCAACATCGCATCGCTGAGCAACGGCGGACGGCTGGTCCAGGTCGGTATTCTCGGCGGCGGCGGCGAAGTTCGCGTCGCGCTCGACGACATCCTGTACCGTCATCTTCAGATCAAGGGCACCGTGATGAAGTCGCGCCCGCAGGAAGAGAAGCACGCGATGGTGCAGCGCTTTCGCGAGCATTGGCTCGACCGGTTCGAAGGCGGCGCCGCACTGGAACCGGTCGTGGATAGCACCTTCTCACTCGCTCGCGCCGCCGATGCCCATCGGCGCATGGAGTCCGCCGCGAATGTCGGCAAGATCATCCTGACGATGGACAGCTCGAACGCCAGATTGGCAGTCAGTTCTACACACGCACGTTGATGTCCGAGGATATGCGCACAATGCTCGACAAGGGCGCTGTCGCGCATCGGTGACAACTGGAAAGCAGACTGCTCTTTATCTATTTCGCGGACATCCGTCGTGGAGCGGCAGGTCTTCGGGCTTTTTGGCCTTCGGGTAAGACGGAGCGCTTGCCGGCACCCTTTGAGAAGCGATGACGATTGCCAAGGAGCGCGACCAGCCGTGTCTCGCATTCGGAAAACGCGTACCCGCGCCGCTGCGAGACCATGAACGTGAGCGGGCGCATATGCCATGCGCGTCGTTGAAGTTCGACAAGTGCTCCATTCGCGAGGTCATCCGCGACCAGATGATGCGGCATGTGCCCCCAGCATAAGCTTCCCCTGAGCAGATCATGCTTCGCGCCGAGGTCATTCACCAGCCACTGGCGTCCACTGGCGACGCCCTGTTGCGTCCTTTCCGCGTCGGGCTGATTGTCGGTTACGACGAGCTGGATGTGCCGGCCGAATTCCTCCCGCGAGATCGGCCCCGCGACGGCGGCCAGCGGATGCGATGGCGCACAGACGGTCACCATTTGCGCTTCGCATAAATGCAGCCTTTCTATCGTCCCTGGGCTCAGCTCCGGCACGTCGGTGATCGTCACCGCCAATGCGCACGTACCTTCGAGAACCAAACGCTCGCCACCCTGCATGGTCGTCATGCGCAGATTGATTGCAACCGTTGGAAAGTCCGCCTGCAGCGTGCGCAGGCATTCAATGAGGTGCGCACGCGGAAAATAAGTATCGACGGCGATCGAGACCTGTGGGACCCCGGCTTCGGCAATCGCAACCGCGCGCATCTTCATTTCCTCGGTGCGTGAGATCACGCCACGAGCATCAGGCAAAAGGCTGCGGCCCGCGGCCGTAAGCGTCGCTCTGCGAGTGTTGCGTTCGAACAGCGCCACATCAAAGGCACTCTCGAGCGCGTTGATCGCGTGACTGATCGCAGACTGTGCACGCCTCAGCTCCCGTGCAGCCCCTGAAAAGCTTCCCTGGTCACACACCGCGACGAAGGCCCGAAGTTGATTGATGGTGACGTTGTCGAGCATAGTTATCTAAAAAGTAGATGGTATTTATAGATATTCAGTCAATTGGCTAGATGACGCAAGAGGCTCAAAATCGTGCTTGTGACTTTTGCTTCGGAGGATGCATGTCATGAACAGACTGAATGGAAAGACCGCCGTGATCACCGGCGGCGCTACCGGCATCGGCCGCGCGGCGGCAAAGCGTTTCATCGAGGAGGGGGCTTTCGTCTTCATCTTCGGCCGCCGGCAGGAAGCGCTCGACGCCGCCGTGGCTGACCTCGGGCCCAATGCCCGCGCGGTGAAGGGCTCGGTCTCCGACCCGGCCGACCTCGATCGACTCTACGCGGCGGTGAAGTCCGAGCGCGGAACCCTCGACATCGTCTTCGCCAATGCGGGCGCGGGAAGCCAGCTTGCGCTCGGCAAACTCACCGCCGAGCACATCGACGAAACCTTCGACACCAATGTGAAGGGTTCGATCTTCACGGTCCAGAAGGCACTGCCGCTGATGGGCAAGGGCGGTTCGATCATCCTGACCGGATCGAGCGCCGGCAGCACGGGCGCTCCGGCAATGAGCGCCTACAGCGCGAGCAAGGCGGCAGTTCGCAACCTCGCGCGGACCTGGGCGGAGGATCTGAAGGGCACCGGCATTCGGGTAAATGTGCTGTCGCCCGGGGCGACAGCGACCGAACTCGCGAAGGAATCGCTAGGTGAGGAGGGCCAGAAAGCGTTCGCTTCGATGACGCCGCTCCAGCGCATGGCCGATCCGGCGGAGATCGGAGCGGTGGCCGCATTTCTCGCATCGCAGGACAGCAGTTTCATGACCGCCAGCGAGGTCGCCGTCGACGGTGGCCTGGCGCAAATCTGACGTGCTACGCCCGGCCGGTTACTCCATTCGATAGTTGAGTCCGTCGGGCGTGCCAAACCAAGAGAGAAACTATGAGCTACGCAATCATTGGCTTCGGCAAGATCGGCCAGGCCCTTGCAAAGGCCTTTGCCCGAAACGGCATCGAAGTATCCGTTGCAACTACTCGCGACCCGGAAAGCTTTGCATCCACCGCGGCGGCGATCGGACCCACTATCATTCCCAAAAAACTGGCGGAAGCAGTCAAGGCGGACATCGTCTTTTTGGCTGTGGGTTTCAGGGCGCACCGCGATGTCGCGAAAGCGCTGCCCAACTGGCAGGGGAAAACCATCGTCGATGTGACCAATGCCTACGGCGTGTCCCCTGAGGAACTGGGCGGACAGGCCTCATCCCTGGTCGTCGCGCAGGCCTTCTCCGGGGCAAGACTGGTCAAGGGCTTCAATCATCTGGCCGCTGCGGTTCTTGCCCAAGAGTCAGCCCTTCATGGTGGCAGGAGAGTCGTATTCCTGGCGAGCGACGATGACGGCGCCGCAGCGGAGATCGGCGCGCTCGCGGAAAAACTCGGTTTCGCGCCGATCGAGCTTGGCAGGCTTTCGGAAGGTGGACTGCTTGTGCACGGGCGCGGCAATAGCTGGGGTCAACTGATCTTTAAGGACCTGGTCAAGTTCGACTGATGAATCATGATTGCAAAGTTCGGTGCGATCCAGTCTCGTGGACAGAGGGGGTAGCCAAAGGTTGATTGAAGCTAGGGCAACGCCGGCAGCAAGCCGCGCTCCGTTCATCCGGCGTGCGCTCGCTTGACGTCTTCCAGACGGGCGAGGTGCCGCGCACCTCATCAGGATAGCTAACATGAATGTTTTTCGTCACTGGCGGGACCGGCCATATCGGTCCGTACATCATTTCCGAGCTCATCGCCGCCGGACACGAGGTCGACATCACCAACCCAGTCGCGCCCGACCACCCGAGGCTCGTCACCCCACAAGGCAGTTCTGGTGCGCAGGAGACCGCCAAGGACTCCCCGTCGGCGCGCACGTCGTGAAGGCGTTCAATACCATCTTCGGTCATGTACTCGCCAGGGAGGGACGCCTCGACGCGTTCATCGTAGCCGACGATACACAGGCGAAGGCGCGGGTCTCGACCTTCCTCGAGAGTCTCGGACTCCGTCCGTTCGACGTCGGCGCCCTGCAGATGGCCCAGACGCTCGAAGCGCTCGGCCTGATGATGATCGGCCTGGCAAAAAACGGCGCCGGCACCGGGGACATCGCCATGAAAGTCGATATCGGTTGAATCACCGACACCACACCCTCACCGGCAGGTCTAAAACGCAACCGACTAGTTCGGACAGGATCCGAAGTAAGGGGAATGGAGAGATTTCGATGAGCCTTGAAGAGAACGTCCAGGTTGTGAAAGATTTTTTTGCAGCAATCGGCCGCGGCGATAAGCAGGGTCTGCTGGCGTTAACCGCTGAAGATATCGAGTGGATCATTCCAGGCGACGACTGGCCGCTGGCTGGCACGCGCCGCGGGCACGCGGGATTGGCGGATTTGCTTCAGACGCAATCCGAAACGATGGAAACTTCATTGACGGAGCCTCGCGAATTCATAGCGCAAGGGGACCGGGTTCTGGTCCTCGGCTTCGCCAGGGGGAGAATCCTGGCCACGAACAGGACGTTCGAGGACGATTGGGTCTTCGCCATTACCGTTCGAAATGGCAAGCTGACGAACATCCGAGAGTACATCGATACGCAAGCACTGGCGCGGGCCTCCGAGCTAGACGCGAGTCCTCGGCCCTGAGCCATCGAGATCGATTCCACACAAAGTCGAATCTAGCTACTAGATGAATCGCGAGGCATCGTAGCGTTAAGCGGAAGCGGATGAAGTTGAAGAAACGCGGTCGTGGCGCCGCGGGCGCGTGCCGCCACTTCGCGTGAATTCGGCCGCTCGGCGACGCCAAGTAGCAGGCTGACCATCAGATTCCCCCACAGCAACCCGCCGAACTGCTCGGCAAGTTCGGCAGGACGGCCACTGAGAAGTCCGAACGCCTGAGCATGCGCCATGATTTGACGCAAGGCGGCACGACTCGTCTCGCGCCCTGTGGAGTCGAGTGCTTGCGCCACCTCGGGCGCATGGACCGCCTCGGCGATCGCCAGTCGGAATACGGCGACGACCGTTGGATCGGTTATCTCGCGAACGAGCAGCGCTCCGAGGGAAGTCAGCACGTGCGCGAGGGTCTCGCGATCATGCGGCACGGGCAAGTCAGCGGGTACCTGCAGTCGCGTGGCGCGCGAACTGATGCATGCGATCAACATTTCCTTCTTGTTGCCCACGAGTGCATACAGTTCTCGTTTCGAAACGCGCGCGCGCGTGGCGATCTCAAGCGTGCTGGTCGCCGCGTAGCCGGTCTTCATGAAAGCTGCGAAGGCTGAATCGAGGATGCGCGCGCGCACCTCCGTTTCATTGCGGCCTTCCTGATCCTTTGACTGCGATGCCGTATTCATCATCATCGATCTTGACATTCGGTACCGTATAGTACCATACTTAAGTCAGTATCTGGTACTTGCAGGTACCAAGACTGCCAGGAGACGATCTTGCCCAAGCCAAGGATCCTCGTGACCGGCGCGACCGGAAAGACAGGTAGTGTCGTGGTTGCCGAACTGCTGAAGTCCGGTTATCCCGTGCGCGCTATCGTGCACCGGGAAGCCGGCCGAAGTGCGCGGCTGAAAGCCCAAGGGGCCGAGGAGGCGGGCGGTCAGTCAACTTCGTGCCAATTCCGACCTGGCTGTTCATGAAGTCCGCACGGATGAGCGGCTATCCGATCGATGCGTTCAGCGGTGTTCGCAGAGCTGCGCCGCCCATTCCCGTCGGAGCTGCAGGTTGCGTCTGAGTCCAAGGTCTGGCTGCGTGAGCATTCCCTCACTCACGCTGGGCGAGGCGCTGTGATCGCAAAAGTTCGCACGGCGCGCGCATGAGTTTTCACAGCCGATCGCGGGAATTCGAACCAAAGGAGAGAGTCATGCTGCCGCAACTCTGGTTTTTCGTTAGCATCGCATTCAGTTTCAGCGCGTGGGGAATCGTCGCGAAGCGATACATCTGGCCAAAACTCCGCCTCCTTCGGCGCGCCGAAGCGCTGCGGCCTCTTCTCATCCTGCACAGTTTCCGCTTTATTGGGTTGGCATTCCTCGTCCCAGGCGTCGTGTCGCCCGAGTTGCCGTCCGCCTTCGCGTATTCTGCCGCCTACGGGGACCTGGTTGCGGCAACACTCGCGTTGCTTTCGCTGGTATCGCTGCCAGGCGGGACTGGTATTGTCATAGCATGGATCTTCAACGGGTGGGGCTTGGCGGATCTCTTGAACGCGTTCTATCAGGCCAATCATGCCGGGCTGGTGGCAGGGCAATTGGGAGCCACCTACTTCATTCCGACTCTCGTTGTACCGCTCCTGCTGATCACACACGGAATCGTCTTCCAGATTCTTCTGCAACATCGCAGTCAGTCCGCAATGTTGGGGAACCGGCATCCCGGCGAGCAGCTATCAACGGGAGGGCACCCATGATCGATGCAACAATCTTCACGAAGCCCCAAACGGACAGCTTGGGGCGCAAACGGCCACTTTCTGCCGTTCACCCGAATCATGGCGCGCCCCTCGAACAGCTGCTCCACCCCTGAGTCCGCCCGACACGCGGCATGCAGATATTGACCTTGTCGGTCGGTCGGGCGTCACGCTTCGTAAGGCAACTTTAGTGGATGACGAATAGCCGAAAACTTTGCTTGCGTTAGAGCGTGCAGCCACCGCGTCACGGCGTGCCGGTGAACCGCGAGTCGAGCTATCGTCGCGGGCAACATGCTGTCGAGCCGCGCACGACCAAGTGCGGCTCCGACGCTGTAAGCAGACGCCATCGCCGATTACTACGATCAGCTTCGCGCTGAGGCTCCTCGATCATCTCGCGTAGCAATGCAACGGCTAAGCCCGCAGCCTCGATTGTGGGCACCGCGACCGTGGTAAGGGGAGGACGCCATTGCTGCGCGAGAAGGATGTCCGTGATGCCCACGATTGAAAGATCGTGCGGTACGGAGCGACCCATATCGGCTGCCGCGTCGATGGCGCCGAGCGCAGGAAGATCGTTGGTCGCGAAGATGGCCGTGATGCCGGCGTCGCGCTCGAGCAATTCGAGCGTGGCCGCATACCCGCCTTGCACGGTGTCCGGCGCATGGATCGTGTTCGTGGTCACGATGTCCAGCCCTGCTTCGCGCATGGCGTCGACAAAGCCGTCGTAGCGCGAGGCGTGAATGCCCATCGACTTGCTGCCGACGATCGCGCCGATGCGCGTGTGCCCCAGTTCGATCAGATGCTGTCCGGCGAGCTTGCCCGCCAGCCTGAAATCGACCGCGACGCACGGCAGTCCCGGCGGATCGTCGGGACGTTCCCACATGCACAACACCACAGGCGTGCCATTGGCCTGCGTCCTGTGCAGATCGTCGAAGTCGAGATTGGCGTTCATCACCAGTACGCCTTCCGATAGCGTCCCCGCTATCTGCTGAAGGATCGCGCGTCCCGCCAGCGGATCTTCGTTGGTGTTGCAGATGATGACGAAATGCCCGCTCTCACGCGCGGCGCGTTCGACCGCTAGGGCGAACTCCGGATAGAAAGGATTTGCAATGCTCGACACCATGAGCGCGAGTGTCGGCGCGCGTCCCTCGGCCAGCGCCCGTGCCGCGAGGTGAGGGCGGTAATCGAGCGCGGCAACCGCTTCGAGCACGCGCCGGCGCGTCTCTTCGCCGACGCGGCCGCGATTGCGCAATACGTTCGAGACCGTGGCGGACGTGACGCCGGCACGCCGGGCGACTTCGTTGAGTGTGGGCATCGCGCTTCGCCAGGAAATCACTATGTGGGAGGTGCTCTCAGTATTTGCGTCGCCTTCAAAGGCGCGGCACCATGCGTCAAAACATCAAAACAATTCACGGAGACAATCATGCGAATGCTGCTTGCGGCAAAATTTTTCCGCCGCTTGATTAAGCGCTTAATCTCCGCGTTTGGCTGATTAAATCACGGAGTTCAGGCGATGGCGAGCATTTCCTTGAAAGGCGTGCAGAAGGCTTATGGCAGCAACGCGCCGGTGATTCGCGATGTCGATCTCGAGATCGGCAAGAGCGAATTCTGCGTATTTCTCGGACCTTCGGGATGCGGCAAGTCCACCTTGCTACGCATGATCGCCGGTCTCGAAGATCTCACCGATGGCGACCTGCTGATCGATTCACGCGTGGTCAACGATGTGCCGGCCGCCGAGCGTGGCGTGGCGATGGTCTTTCAAAGCTACGCGCTGTTTCCTCATATGACGGTCTACGAGAACATGGCCTTCGGGCTCAAGCTCGCCAGGAAGTCGAAAGGGGAAATCGACCAGCGCGTACGCGAAGCGGCGCGCATTCTGCAACTGGATGCGCTGCTCGAACGCAAACCGCGCGAACTGTCGGGCGGTCAGCGTCAGCGCGTGGCGATCGGCCGCGCGATCGTGCGCGAGCCGGGCGTATTCCTGTTCGATGAACCCCTCTCCAATCTCGACGCCACGCTGCGCGGCCAGACGCGTATCGAGATTGCAAGGCTGCACAAGCAGTTCGCAAGCGCCAGCGTCGTCTACGTGACGCATGATCAGACCGAGGCGATGACGCTCGCAGACAAGATCGTGCTGCTGCACGCCGGCACGGATACCGAACGATACGGCAGCATCGCGCAGGTGGGCGCGCCGCTAGAGTTGTATCACCGTCCCGCGAGCCGCTTCGTTGCGGGTTTCATCGGCTCGCCGCGCATGAACTTTCTGGCGGCGAAAGTGAGCGCGATCGATTCTCAAGGCGTGAGCGTGACGCTCGATCACACCGGCGAAGCGGTGCGCATTGCCGTCGATGGCAGCGCTCTGCAGGAGCAGCAGCCCGTCACGCTCGGCGTGCGTCCCGAGCATCTCGAACTCGGTGCGGGCGATCGTTCGAAAGGCGAGACCACACTCGCGCGCACGGTTTCGCTGACTGAACATCTCGGCGAACACAGCTACGTGCATCTCGACGCACCCGGTGGCGATGTGCTCATCGCCAAAGTGCCCGGCAACGCGAAGATCGAACGAGGGCAGCGCGCGAGCTTCGTCGTGCGCCCGCACACTTGCCATCTCTTCACGGCCGATGGCCTCACCGTCACGCCACTCAGCGCCTTCGCACACACTGCATAAGGGAAGACACATGCGCCTCGGAGTTTGCTATTACCCGGAACACTGGCCGGAATCGATGTGGGAGGACGACGCGCGCCGCATGAAGGCGCTCGGTATCGCACAGGTGCGGATCGCGGAATTCGCGTGGAGCCGGATCGAGCCGACGCCTGGCGAATATGACTGGGACTGGCTCGATCGCGCCGTCGATGTGCTCGGACAGGCAGGACTCGAAGTCGTGATGTGCACGCCGACCGCGACGCCGCCGAAGTGGCTGATCGACCGCCATCCGGACATTCTGCCGGTCGGCGCCGATGGGCGTGTGCGCGCGTTCGGTTCGCGTCGTCACTACGATTTCTCGTCGCCGTCGTATTTCGAGGCATCACGTGTGATCTGCAAGGCGATCGCGCAGCGCTACGGCAACCATCCCGCTGTCGCGTATTGGCAGACGGACAACGAGTACGGCTGCCATAACACGGTCGTCAGTTATTCGGCCGCCGCCGTACAGCGTTTTCGTCAATGGCTGAAGGCGCGCTACGAGACGATCGATGCGCTGAACCGCGCGTGGGGCACCGTGTTCTGGAGCATGGAATATCGTAGCTTCGACGAGATCGACGCACCCATTGCAACGGTGACGGAAGCGCATCCCTCGCATCGGCTTGACTACCGGCGCTTCGCCTCCGATGAAGTCGCGCGTTACAACCGTATGCAGGTCGAGATCATTCGCGCGCATTCGCCGGGACGGCCGATCGCGCATAACTTCATGCAGCTTTTTACCGAGTTCGATCACTATCCCGTCGCGCGCGATCTCGATATCGCGACATGGGACAGTTATCCGCTCGGCGCGCTCGAAGAACAATGGTATGCGCCTGAAGTGAAGCAGAAGTATCTGCGCACGGGGCATCCGGACTTCGCGTCCTTCAATCACGATGTCTATCGCGGCATGTCGAAGCTGCCGTTCTGGGTGATGGAGCAGCAGCCGGGTCCGGTGAACTGGGCGCACTGGAATCCGTCGCCGCTTCCGGGCATGGTGCGGCTGTGGTCGTGGGAAGCCTTTGCGCACGGCGCGGGCTGCGTGTCCTACTTCAGATGGCGTCAGGCGCCGTTCGCGCAGGAGCAGATGCACGCGGGTCTCAATACGCCGGACAATCGGCTCGACATGGGCGGTAGCGAAGCGGAGACGGTTGCGCGCGAAATCGCCCAACTCGAAGCCGCGCATGCCGATGCGAATGCCGATGTACGCGGCAAGGTCGCACTGGTGTGGGATTACGAAGCGAAGTGGCTGTTCGAAATTCATCCGCAGGGCGCAGATTTTTTCTATCCGCGCTTTGCGTTCGAGTATTACTCGGCGTTGCGTTCGCTCGGCTTCGATGTGGATATCGTGTCCGCGCATGCGCCGCTCGATGGCTATGCGATGGTCGTCGTGCCTCCGCTGCCGATCGTGCCCGACGATTTCGCGGCGCGGCTCGCGGCATCGGGCGCGCATGTCGTGCTGGCGCCACGGACCGGATCGAAGACCGACAGCCTGCAGATTCCGCATAACTTGCCGCCGGGAACGCTGGCGACCGTGTTGCCCGTTCGCGTATGGCGCGTCGAATCGATGCGACCCAATGTGACGGAGCCGGTGCAAGTCAACGGCGATGCGGCAGGCAATGGCCATGCACGGCACTGGCGCGATCTGATCGAACTCGCCGATGCGCAACACGCCATGATTCACGCGCGTTTCGCGGACGGTCATCCGGCTTACGTTCAAAGCGACAAGATGCATTACTTCACCAGCATCTTCGATGAAAGTCTCACACAGACACTGTTTGCTCGCATCGCCGGCGAAGCAGGATTGTCGCCGACGCCGCTGGGCAACGATGTTCGCGTGAGCCATCGCGGCGGCATCGCCTACGTCTTCAATTATTCGAACGCGACACACACGATCGATGGCGTCACCGATGATCGTTTCGTCATCGGCACACGAGAAGTCGCGCCGCAAGGCGTGGCCGCTTATCGCATGGCTTGAGGAAGCAAAGCAGCAACGATCCACATACGAAAACGATCAGGAGACGAGAATGTCAGCAAGAAGCCTAAAAACACGCATGAGCATCGCCGCCGCGGCGCTTGCCCTGACGCTGGGCGTGACGTCGTTCGCGACGACTGCCGCGCAGGCTGCGACCATGACCATCAATATCGCGTTCAAGGGCGCGAGCCAGCGCGCGGTGTGGCAGGAGGTCGTCGATGCATTCAAAAAAGCGCATCCCGATGTCGATGTGAAAGTCTCGTTCGTCGATGAAGAAGCCTACAAGGTGCAATTGCCGGGCTGGCTGTCGACCGTCGCGCCCGATGTGGTGAACTGGCACAACGGCGAGCGCATGGCGTACTACGCGAAGCGCGGCCTGTTCGAAGACCTGAGCGGCGACTGGAAGAAGAACGGCTGGGACAGCATGTATGCATCGACCAAGGAATCGTCGACGTACAACGGAAAGCAGTACGCCGCGCCGACCGTGTACTACTCGTGGGGCCTCTTTTATCGGAAGGATCTGTTCCAGAAAGTCGGCATCACGGAGGAGCCGAAAACCTGGGAGCAGTTGATGGACGCGTGCAAGAAGCTGAAGGCCGCGGGTATCACACCGTTCGCCGTCGGCGGGCGCGATGCGTGGACGCTGGCCGGCTGGTTCGATTATCTCGACCTGCGTTTGAACGGCAATGCATTCCATCAGCAGTTGATGGCGGGCAACGTGCCCTACACCGATCCGCGCGTGAAGAAGGTTTATACGGCGTGGAAACAGTTGCTCGACGATCACGATTTCATCGACAACTCGCTCTCCTATGACCTCGATGCCGCGCAGCCCTTCCTGTTCCAGGGCAAGGCCGCGATGATGCTGATGGGCACTTTCATCACCGGCGGCTTTCCGGCGAACGTGAAGCCGAACATGGGCTATTTTCAGTTCCCGATCATCGACTCCAAGGTGCCGACCGCGGAAGACGGCCCGGTCGAATCGCTGCACATTCCGGCACGCGCGAAGAACAAGGCCGACGCGCATGCGTTTCTCGCTTTCGTCGAAACGCCCGAGATGGGCGCGAAGCTCGCGCAGGGTTTGGGCTCGTTGTCCGCGAACAGCAAGTCGCCGGAACCGGAAGATCCCATTTCGAAGATCGGTTTCCAGATCCTGTCCAATACGAAGGGCGGTATCGCGCAGTTCTACGATCGCGACATGACCAAGGAAATGGCCGACGAAGGGATGAAGGGCATGCAGCAGTTCGTCTCCGATCCCTCGCAGCTCGACAGCATCCTCGCGCAACTCGAACAGACGCGCAAACGCATCTACAAGAAGTAAGGACGTGGGAAATGGGCGCGCGACATGCATGTGTCGCGCGCCATCGCAACGCTCAGGAGACACGTCGTGCCGCATTCCGTCACACGTCAGGACTTAAGCGATTCGCCGCACGAGCCGCATGTGCCTCCGCATATGCCTCATTCGCCGCGCGCGTCCACTAAACGACGCGGACCGTCACCGACTGCGCGAAGACAGCGCAAGGCAGCGTTCTTGTTCCTTGCGCCGGCTTGCGTCATGGTCGGCATCTATGTCATCTGGCCGATTCTGTCGTCCGTCTGGCTCAGCTTCCATGCCTGGGACGGCATGACGGAGAAGACCTTCGTCGGGCTCGACAACTACATCGAACTGTTCCATGCGCCGACCTTCTATACCGCGCTGAAGAACAACCTCATCTGGCTCGTGCTGTTTCTGCTCGCACCGCCGATGGGATTGGCGGTTGCGTTGTATCTGAATCAGGCTGTCGCGGGCATTCGCATCGTGAAGTCGCTGTTTTTTGCGCCGTTCGTGCTGTCGGGCGTAGTCGTCGGGCTGATCTTCTCGTGGTTCTACGATCCGACCTTCGGCCTGCTCGCCGTGATACTGGGTCATGGCGTGCCCGTGCTCGGCGATGCGCACTACGCGACCTTCGGCATCGTGTTCGCGGCGCTGTGGCCGCAAACCGCGTACTGCATGATTCTGTATCTCACGGGTCTCACCGCGCTCAACAGCGAACAACTCGAAGCCGCCCGTATGGAAGGCGCGAAGGGCTGGACGATGCTCTGGCATGTGGTGCTGCCGCAATTGCGTCCGGTGACCTTCATGGCGATCGTCGTGACCGTGATCGGTGCGCTGCGCAGCTTCGACCTGATTTCCGTCATGACCGGCGGCGGTCCGTTCGAAAGCTCCACGGTGCTCGCTTATTACATGTATGACCAGGCGATCAAGTATTACCGCATCGGTTATTCGGCCGCAATCGCCGTGGTGCTCTTCGCGATCATGCTGGTGTACATCGTTTATCACCTGCGCCGCATGCTGCGCAACGAACTCTAAGGGGCCCGCATGTATCCGATTCCCATACAGAAGTGGAAGCCCGTCAACCGGCGCCTGTACAAACTGTCGCTGCCCGTCGCGCTGCTGATCTGGCTCTTGCCGATGATCGCGGTGCTGGTCACGTCCGTGCGTTCGAGCGAAGAGTTGAGCCTCGGCAATTACTGGGGCTGGCCGAAGCATATCGCGCTCGTGGCCAACTATCGCGAGGCGCTGACCACGTCGCCGATGTTGCATTACTTCATGAACAGCGTGCTGATTACGGTGCCGGCCGTGCTGGGCGCGATCGCGCTCGCCGCGATGGCGGGCTTCGCGCTGGCGATCTATCGCTTTCCAGGCAACACGGGTTTGTTTGCGACCTTCGTCGCGGGCAATTTCGTACCGATTCAGATTCTGATGATTCCGGTGCGAGACCTCTCACTGAGTCTGGGCTTGTTCAATACGGTCGGCGCGCTGATTCTGTTTCACCTGTCGTTTCAGACCGGTTTTTGCACGCTGTTCCTGCGCAACTTCATCAAGCAGCTGCCGTTCGAACTGATCGAGGCGGCGCGTATCGAGGGCGCGGGCGAGTGGACGGTGTTCGTGCGAATCGTGCTGCCGCTGGTTCGTCCGGCGCTGGCCGCCCTGACGATTCTGGTCTTCACCTTCGTCTGGAACGACTATTTCTGGGCGCTTTGTCTGACGCAAGGCGACGATGCGGCGCCGATCACCGTCGGCGTCGCCGCGTTGAAAGGGCAGTGGACGACGGCGTGGAATCTCGTTTCCGCGGGTTCGATTCTAGCGGCGCTGCCATCGGTTGCGATGTTCTTCGCGATGCAGAAGCACTTCGTCGCGGGTCTGACGTTTGGTGCGACCAAGGGCTAGTGTCTGGGCGTGTCTCGCAGGCATGCTTATGCCGCGCGGGTTTGCCCCTAGCCCGCGATAAACAAATGGAATTGCTTTACGAGAAAATTTGATTGGATTTCCATTGGGTGCGGACCTATCGTGCGTAGTCCGATGCGGCAATCCGCGCGCTGCATCGAAAAAAACGGCCTCGCCGACAGAACAAAATATCCAGGAGACTTACCCATGGAGCAATCCTCCGCGGTGCCGCGTGTGCCGGACTCGGATGCCAGCGCCGCTCAGAACATCGCTTCCAACGATCGAGCTACGCCAAGGGTGCGGCGAATCCAGCGTACCGCGCTTGCTCTTCTCCTCCTGAGCGGGGTCATCAACTACATCGATCGCGCAACGCTGTCCATCGCGAATCCGCTGATCCGGCAGGATCTCGGACTTTCGGTCGGGGAAATGGGCCTGCTGCTTTCCGCGTTCCTATGGGCTTATGCGTTTGCGCAACTGCCAGCGGGCGCATTGGTCGATCGCTTCGGCGCGCGGGTCATGCTGACCGTCAGCCTTGCGATATGGTCGGTGGCGCAAGCCTTCGGCGGTGTCGTGAGCGGCTTCGGCCAGTTCTTCGCCGCTCGCATGGTGCTGGGAATAGGCGAGGCGCCGCAATTTCCCACGAGCGCCAAAGTCGTTCGCGACTGGTTCGGCAAGAAAGAGCGTGGCGCCGCGACCGGCATCTGGAACAGTTCATCGACGCTTGGCACTGCAATATCGGCGCCTTTGCTGACAGTCGTAATGTTGACCGTGGGATGGCGATGGATGTTCGGCATCATGGGCATCGCCGGTCTCTTCGTGGCGCTGTGTTTCTTTCTCGTGCATCGCGACCCGCGTCAGGTCGACCTGACGCAGCGGGAGCGCGCGTATCTGACCGATGTCGATGGGGAAATCCAGAGTCGTCCGACGTGGCGCGAGTGGCGCCGTCTGTTCGAGTTCGGCACCACGTGGGGCATGCTGTTGGGATTCTTCGGCACGATCTACGTCTTGTGGCTCTACAACGCGTGGTTGCCGACGTATCTGCAAATGGAATTTCACCTGACCATCGCGAAATCGGGGTGGGTGGCGGCGGTCCCGTATCTCTTCGGCGTGGTGGGCAGTCTTTCTGGCGGAAAGATTTGCGACGTGCTCGCACGGCGTGGCGTATCGGCGATCAACAGCCGCAAGTACCCGATGGCTGCCTCCCTTTTCGGTGTCGCCGTGTTCACGGTACTGACTGGACTCACGCATAGCGCGACACTTGCAGTCGTATTCATCTCGATCTCGATGTTGCTCCTGTATGTGTCGAGCAGTGCGGCCTGGGCGACGGCGTCCGTTGCCGCGCCCTCCAACTGCACCGCGTCGATCGGCGCCATGCAGAATTTCGGAGGCTACTTCGGCGGCGCGCTGGCGCCGGTCGTCACGGGCTTCATCGTGCAGCAGACACGCTCGTTTCAGCCCGCGCTGTTCGTCGGCGCGGGCGTTGCCGCCGTCGCGGTGATCGGCTATTGGTTGCTCGTGCGCGGCCCGATTCCGCCGGCCGCGCTTGAACAGGACGTGTAAGGGCAAAACATCGCTGCTGCCAGCGAGAGTCTGAGACTCTCGCTCAGTTCGACTCAGCCAGTCGGTGCGTCGGGTACAGGGCGACTCCGTTGCGAAGTTGCTCGGCATCCGAACACCTGACGTTCCGGGGCGCGGCGGCCAGACAGCCGATGTGATGACTGCGCCGAATCACCAGCGTCGCGCTGCCAATTTCTCTTGCCCTCGGCGCGATTGTTTTGATGCCGCTGAGGACCAGCCACGGGCCGGGAAGACGCCGGCCATCCCACAACAGGCCGGCGCCCCGGTCTGAAACGATCTCAGGCTCGCCGGAGCACGCCATCGCGGCGTTTTCAATCTCACGAATATAGCCGGGCAGCAGCGCGAGCCCGAATGTGTCGTGTCCCATCAAGTCGCCATCGACGAGCGTGCGGGCGACCGCCAGCGCTTTGACGTCCCCCATTCCAGCCCTGACCAGCAGACGCTGTGCGAAGCCTTGCAGTTCATCGGCGGAGTACCGGACTTGTGTACTCATCCTGATCGCATAAGTAAGGGTCCAATGCGCTTTTGATAAGCGTCCAATCGAGAATTGAGTAGAATCAATTCCATCTGGTTATGGGTCTCCGGGCGTTTTCGCTATGTCACAGGATTCGAATAACTCCGCTCTACCGGTGCTCACGAAGCTGCGCTTCAGGCATCTCCAGTTGCTCGAACTGCTCGGACGTACGCGCAACCTCCGTATCGCGGCTGAGCAGATGCACATCACGCAACCGGCCGCGACGAAGATCCTGGGCGATCTGGAAGCGATGCTCGGTGCGCCGCTGTTCGAACGGCTACCGCGCGAAATGCGGCCGACCGATCTCGGTGCGCTCTCTGTCCGTTACGCCGGTAACGCGCTGTCTAGTCTCGGCAAGTTTTCGAACGAGTTCGCGACGTTGAAGCACGGCGGCTATGGTCATCTCACGGTAGGCTTCATTCCGGCTTCGGCCGCGCAACTCGTCACCGCGGCTATCAAGGAGATCCAGCGCCGGCGCCCGAGACTCATCATCAAGCTGGTCGAGCAAAGTAGCGATCAGCTCGCGACATGGCTCGAGGAAAGGCGACTCGATGTAATGGTCGGGCGCCCGACCGAGCCACGACACGAAGCGCTTTTCCATGTGGTCGATCTGTTGGCGGAGCCTGCGCGTACGGTCGTCGGGCAGCATCATCCGTTGCTGAAGCGGCGGCGCATGGAGATCACCGATCTGGGCCAGTGGCCGTGGATCCTGTACCCGCAAGGCACCGCCATGCGGCAGCTATTCGAAGAGACCTTCGCGGCGGCTGGGATGATCGCGCCGGTGGGTATCGTGGAGACGCCCTCGATTTTTTCGACGCTGGAGTTGCTTCAGGCCACCGACATGATCTCTCTTCAACCACAGGTCGCGATGGACAAGTACGTCAAGCATGGCCTCTTGGGCTACCTTGACGTGCCGATACGACGGACACTGTCCAATTACAGCGTCATTACGCGAAGAGACGAAGCTGCTTCGCCAGCGATGAGCGAGTTTGTTGCCATCCTCTGTGCAATCGCCGCGCAATGCTAGGGAGGCGACATGACGTTCCTGACAGCGCGCACGGGCATCGGCAGCATCGACGAAACTGTGCCGATCACGCCGCGCAGCACACCGGCCATCAGCTCCACGCTCAACACGATCAAATCTCCTGTCAGAGTCTCCGCGATCAAGCGCGGATTCCAACCGTCAAAGGATCGGGACTTCGCCCCGGCCGGAGGTCCAGGCGGACAATCTAGTCCGTCTCCCTCACACCCGAGGACTCCCGTATCACGAGTTCCGGCAACGCCGGCGACACGTATCGCGCAGCACCCGCGCCTCCGAGATGCGCGAACAGCAGGTCGACCGCTTGCGAGGCCATGTCGTCGAGATGGAGATCGACAGCGGTGAGCGGAGGGCGGCAACTGCGCGCGCGCGTGCCGTCGTAGCGCGTGACCAGCTTGATGTCGCGCGGTACGTGCTTGCCGGTCTGCGCGATGGCCTGCACCGCGCCCACGGCGAAGGCGTCGACGAGCGCGCACAGGCCATCCATCTCGGGATGCGCCGCCATCATGCGGGCGCATGCCTCACTTCCCGCGTCTTCACCGCCGGATTCATCCGCGGCCACAACCAGCGGCGCCATGCCATGCGTCTCGCAGAAGCGCTCGTAGCTCGCGCGCGCCTCGATGTACGAATTTCGCTGTTGCGCGCCGACGAGCAACGCAATGTGCTCGCAGCCCCGCTCGCGCAAGTGGTCGAGCAGCATCTGCGTGGTAGCGGATGAATGGATGTCGACATAAGGGACCGCATCGCTGCCCGGCTGCCGTCCGAGACACACGACGGGCAAGCCGCGCTCTCGCAGATGCGCGACGTTGGCGTCGTCGGCGGTGGGCTCGATGACGATCGCGCCGTCGATATCGAGTTGCTCCAGCGGAAGACGGCCCGCCATCACCGGCGGCACCAGCACCAGCGCGAGTCCGCGCGTGAGCGCGGCGGCGGCCGCGACGGCGGCGACTTCCATCAGAAAACCGAGCCGCGACGCGCCGCCGGCGATCTCGAACGGCATCGACGAGATGAGCGCGATCGTATGCGCCTCGCCCGTACGCAGCCGCTGCGCGCGCACGCTCGGGCGGTAGCCGAGCGCGCGCGCCGCCTCCTTCACGCGTTCGCGCGTCTGCGGGTCGACGTAGCCCTTGTCGTTGAGCGCATGGGAGACGGTGGTCGTCGAGACACCGGCCGCGCGCGCCACGTCGGCTATCGTCGGTCGCTGTCTGGATGGCGCGGGGCTTTGCATGCTCATTCTTTCCGTGTGGCTCGGTTCGCAATGCCGGATTTTCGCATGCTCTCCGGCGGATATTCCTATGACGAGAAGCGGCGCACGAGGCGGCCGACCCTAGTCGATCTCCCAGCTTGACAAGCGATAAATGACGCACCATTCTACGATCACAAATCGATTTGGGGCATCCGCCCATTTTATTTATCGCGATCCCAAATCGATTTGGGGAGCGAAAACGCAGAACGACCGAACGGTCGTTTCCTCGGCAAACAGGAGTCAACCCTCATGGTTCACAATCCGCCGGTCCACGCTGTCGATGAGCGCCTGCCGCTCGCCAAACTCTTTCTCTTCGGCCTTCAGCACGTGCTCGTCGTCGCGGCCTCGCCGATCACGGCGGTGTTTCTGGTCGCCAAGGCGCTCGGGCTGTCTTCGGCGCTGACCGTCGATCTGATCAGCGCGACCTTCCTCGTGTGCGGGCTCGGCACGCTGCTGCAGTCGTTCGGGCCGCTGAAGTTCGGCGCGCGCCTGCCGTTCATCATGGTGCCGGGCGGCGCGCCGGTCGTGCTCTTCGTGCTCATCGCGCAGCAGACCGACCTTCAGACCGCCGCCGGCGCGACCATCCTCACCGGCTTCGTCTACTTCCTGTTGCTGCCGGTCTTCGCGCGCTGCCTGCGATTCTTTCCGCGCATCGTGATCGGCACGATGCTGATTCTCGTCGCCGTCAATCTGATCCGGATCTACGGCGTCGTGATCGTCGGCAAGCCGGGCACGGCCGAGTTCGGCGCGCCGCTCGGCATCGGGCTCGCGCTCGCGACCGTCGCGTTCACGGTGCTGTTCGCGAAGCTCTTCAAGGGCATGCTCGGCCAGCTCGCCGTGCTGCTCGGCCTGCTTGCGGGCGCGGCGCTCGCGTGGGCGCTCGGCGTCATGAGTTTCGCGGATGTCTGGTCCGGCGCGATTTTCACGGTGCCCACTCCGCTGCCTTTCGGCATGCCGCGCTTCGACGTGTTCGCGGCATTGCCGCTGCTCATCTTCAGCGTGATTTCGATGGCCGAAGCCACCGGCCAGACCATCGCGATCGCGGAAGTGGTCGGCAAGGAGATCGATCCGCAGACCGAGGTGCCCAAGACCATTCGCGGCGATGCGGCGATGTCCGTGCTCGGCGGCCTGTTCGGCACGTCGCTGATCATCACGAGCAGCGAGAACATCGGCATCGTGCAGGCGACGGGCGTCCGCTCGCGCTTCGTCACGGCGGCGGCCGGCGTGCTGCTGGTCGTGATCGCGCTGCTCGCGCCGCTCGGCCGCCTCGCGAACGCGATTCCCGCGCCGGTGGTCGGCGGCTCCGCGCTGATCGTGTTCTCCATCATCGGCGTGATGGGCATCAACCTGCTGCGCCAGATCGACCTGCGCTCGCGCGCCAACATGTACACGCTCGCCGCCGCGCTGACCATGGGCGTGCTGCCGATCGTCGTGCCCGGCGTGTACAGCCGCTTTCCGTCGGCGCTGCAGATCGTGCTCGGCAACGGACTCGCGATGGGCGCGCTGACGGCCGTCATCGTCAACGCGCTGTTCGTGCATCTGCACCTTCACTTGCGCACACGCGAGGTCGCCGATCCCGTCGCGCATCTCGAAGCCGCCGTCAACGACAACCGCTCGTGCCACTGAACTCTCTTACCCGATAGAACGATCATGACGACACCTCATCTTACGCCCGCCGCGCTTCAGGCCGACGAGCTGCTGCTCCTGCCCGCATTCGTTTTGCTCGCCGATGGACCGCAACCCGATCACGCCGTGGTCGTGTCAAAAGGAAGATTCGCGGACGTCGGACCGGCCGATGAAGTCATCGCGCGTCACGCGCATCTCGCACCGCTCGCGCTGCCGGGCAAGCTCGTGATGCCGGGATTCATCGATGCGCATCATCATCTGACGCAATCGTTCGGCAAGGCGCTGGCGTTCGGCGAGCCCTCGGAGATCTATCGGCGCATCTGGGTGCCGCTGGAGAACTGCCTCGACGAGAATCTCGTGTATCTGTCCGCGAAGCTGGCTGCACTCGAAGCGCTGCGCGGCGGCTTCACGACCGTTTGCGATGCGGGCACGCGCGCGAGCGGCGATGCCACGACGATCGCCGCGGCGACGCAGGAAGTCGGCGTGCGCTGCGTGCTCGGGCTGATCTGCAACGACCTTTCCGAAGACATCGACGCGCGTGCGCGCGCCGCCATCGTCGTGCGCGCGCAGCAGCATCTGGCGCGCTGGGAAGGTCACGCGCTCGTGCATCCGTCGCTCGCGGTGTCGGTGCCCGAAGCCGGCTCCGACGGCATGCTGCAAACTGCCGCCGCGCTGTGCGCCGACGCGGGCGTGATCTTCCAGACACATGCGAACGAGCATCTCGCGGCAGTCGAACGCTCGATCGTGCGACGCAAGATGCGGCCGATCGAGCATCTGCATTACGCGGGCGCGCTGGGCCCGCAGACGCTGATCGCGCACGCGACGCTCGTCACGCCCTCGGAGCTGAACCTGCTTGCGCGCACGAGAACCGCGGTCAGCTACAACCCGGTCGCGAGTTCCTGGAAGGGCAATGCCGTCGCGCCCGCGCTGCAGATGGATGCGCTCGGCATCCGTTTCGGTCTCGGCACGGACGGCACGCGCAGCGATGCATTCCGTCTCCTCGACGCGGCCGAGACCGCGCAACGTTTCGCCTTCGGTCTCGCGACCGGCGATTCGTCGTGCGGCGCGGGCGAACTGTGGCTCGACCGCGCGCTGCGCGGCGGGGCGGATGCGTTGCGGCTCGATGCGCGTATCGGTGAAATCGCGCCGGGCAAGGCGGCGGACTTTCTGCTCGTCGATCTCGATGTGCCGGAGATGCGGCCGTCCTGGGATCTCACATGGGAACTGGTGCGGCTCGCGGATCGCAGCCAGATCGACGCGGTGTTCGTCGCCGGAAAGCTGCGCCTCTGGCAAGGCTGGCCGGCCGACTGGGACGCGCGCGCGTTCCTGAGGGAAGTCGATGAGGTCGCGCGCGAAGTCGTTGCGCGCGCGCCGATTCAGCGCGTGCATGCGGCGCCTTCGCTTCGGGCCGCTTGCGGCATGCCCCTTCCTGCCGTGGAGTGAATGTCCGTGAGCCTGACCATCTTTCTCGTTCTCGCCGTCACCGTCGCGATCGCCGCGTTCATCCAGGGCGCGGTCGGCGTCGGCTTCGCGCTGATCTGCGCGCCCGTCATCGGTCTGATCGAGCCGGGACTGCTGCCCGTGTCATTGCTGATCCTGATGCTGCCGCTGAACGTCTACCTCGCGTGGCGCGAGCGTCCCGCGCTCGATTCGAAAGGCACGCTGTGGATCACGGTCGGCCGCACGGCGGGCGCGGTCGCCGGCGTGTGGATCATCACGCGCATCTCGGCGCACGACCTGAACGTGTTCATCGGCGCATCGACGATCGCCGCCGCTGTCGCCACGCTATGCGCGCCCACCTTCATGCCGGGACGCAATGCGCTGATGGCGGCAGGCGCCGTGACGGGCATCACGGAAACCGCCACCGGCATCGGCGGCCCCGCACTGGCGATGGTGTTCCAGCACTACCGCGCACCCGCGCTGCGCTCGACCATCGCGCTGTGCTTCGCGATCGGTGAAGCGCTCTCGCTCGTCATGTTGAGCGTGACCGGCACGATCACCGTCGCGAAGCTCATGTCGGCGCTGTGTCTGGTGCCGCCGGTGATCGTCGGCGCGTTCGTGAGCCAGCACGTGCATCAGCGTCTGAACGCGCGCCTGCTGCGCGTCAGCGTGATGGGTTTCGCCATCGTGTCGGGCGCGGCCATCCTGTATCAGACGCTGGTTTCCTGAAGCATCCGCCGGCCGCTCGGCCGGCTCATTCCCTCGATCGACGGAGAGACCCTTATGAAGAAGAGTCGGCTTGCACTCGCCCTTTCGGTAATGGGCATCGCGATGAACGTTCATGCGCAGAGCAGCGTCACGCTTTACGGCAGTCTCGATGCGGGTGTCGGGTACGTGAGCAATCTGCGTGGATCGCACGCGTTCATTGCGCAGCAGGGCACGCTGCAGGCGGACCGCTGGGGCCTCACCGGCGTCGAGGATCTCGGCGGCGGACTGAAGACCGTGTTTAAGCTGGAATCCGGCTTTTCGACGATCAGCGGCGCGATGTCGAGCGCGGGCACGCTGTTCAACCGGCAGGCTTATGTCGGCCTGAGCGATGCCGGTATCGGTACGGTCACGCTCGGGCGGCAGACCGACTTCCACTTCGAGATGCTCGGGCCGCTGTCGACGGCGCAGTCGCTCGGCGATTTCTCCGCGTTCCACCCCGGCAATATCGATGGACTGGGCAACACGGTGCCGGTCGAGTTGTCGAACACGGTCAAGTTTCGCAGCCGGACGATCGCGGGCGTGACGCTCGGCGCGATGTACGGCTTCACCAATCAGTCGAGCAGCACCACGGGACGCACCATCAGCTTCGGCGCGACCTACGGTTACGGCCCGCTGAATCTCGCCGCGGCGTATTCGGAGTATCACGACCGGGCATTGAATCTCGCGAGCGCGCTCGGGCTGACGAGTTTTCAGGGCGTCGCGCTGACGGCGAGCGCGCCGTTCGTCGCGGACAGCGTGCGCAACGCGGGCATCGGCGGCAGCGTGCAGATCGGCCGCGTGCAGTTGCATGCGCTCTTCACGCAAGTGCGCATCGAGGAGGGCGGTCGAGCGAACAACTATCGCACCATCGACGGCGGGGCGAACTTTCAGGTCACGCCCTCGTATATGATCGGCGCGGGCGCGTGGACCACGACGCTCGCGGGACAGCGCTGGACGCAGGTGACCGTCGCCAACGTGTATTCGCTGTCGAAGCTCACGCAGCTCTATGCCGACGTCATGGTGGAGCAGGCGTCTTCGGGCGCGAAGGCGGTTACGCTGGGTATCGGACCTTCGTCTTCGAACCGGCAGACGGTGGTATTGGCCGGCGTTCATCACCTGTTCTAGGCGTCGCTGATTCGAGAACCCGGCGCGCCAGTTCGACAGAATCTCCTGCTCGATCGGGGGCGATTTCGGCAGCCGGCCAGAAGTCGAACATCGGCTTCGCGTTTCGAACCGTGGATCGTGGCTTGAAAACAGTCGCTCGTGCCGCACGCGGGTTCATGCGACCTTTGCTCACTCGGTGCTAACAGCCGTCGAGCAAATAGTGGCGTGCTTCCTTGATAACTGAGCGGAGCACCGCGCTTTTTCACGGCATGGCTTCCTTCCCACCGGCGCCAACGGCGCGGATTGCGCGCCCATCCACTGCACCGCAATGCCTGCGCGTGATCGCCGCCGATCGCGGCTACAACTGCGAGCGGCTTCGTCGGCCGTTGCGCAATCGCCGGATCGATCCGCCATTCATCGCCTGTCCGTCGGCTATTGTCGCCACCCAGACAACACGGTGTACGCGTTCGCGATGCTACTGCCCTTCGCCACCTCTTCCTACAATCCGTCACACGCTCGATCGAAAGGCGAGCAGAACGAAGCACGCGGCATTCGCGGTCGTGCTCGTGAAAACATGCCGCGCAGTGCGGCCTACTCCGCTTAATTTCCAGGACTATCGAAGATGAGCCAGACAACCCGCAATGTGCAGCCCGTTATCGCCAATCTCGGCAAAGAAGGTTCAGGCGAACTAGTGCCTTCCCGATACGCCGTGCGCGTGGGCGACATCGACGTCGTGCTGATCAGCGACGGCGTCCTGCCGTTGCCGACTTCCACCATGTCCACCAACGTGAGCGAAGCGGACCGCAACGAATGGTTCGATGGTCGTTTCCTGCAACGGGACATGTTCGACTGGGCGTTGAATATCGCGCTCGTGCGCAGCGACGAACGCCTGATCCTGATCGACTCGGGCGTAGGAGACGGTTTCGAATACTTCTCGCGTGCCGGTCAGTCGGTGATGCGCCTGGAATCGGCTGGTATCGACCTGGCTGCGATCACCGATATCGTGGTTACGCATATGCACATGGATCACGTCGGCGGGCTGAACGTCGATGGCGTCAAGGCGAGGCTGCGTCCGGACGTGCGCATTCATGTGTCTGCCGCCGAAGTGGAGTTTTGGAAAAACCCGGACTTCAGCAAGACGGTGATGCCGGAAACGGTTCCTCCGGCGCTCCGCAAGGCTGCTGCAAAGTTCGTGAAACTCTACAGCGAAAACATCGTGCAGTTCGATCAGACCGTGGAAGTCGCAGCTGGCGTGTCGGCGCGCGTGACGGGTGGCCACACGCCGGGGCACTGCGTTGTGGATGTCGCATCAAACGGGGAGAAGCTGACGTTCGTAGGCGACGCGATTTTCGAAGTCAACTTCGACAATCCCGATTGGCAAAATGGCTTCGAGCATGATCCTGAACCCTGTGTGGACGTGCGTATCGGATTGCTAAATGACGCCGCCGAAACCGGTGCTCTGCTGGCCGCAGCCCACGTCGCGTTCCCGTCCATCGGCCACGTTGCAAGGAGCGGTGAGGGTTTCCGTTTTGTGCCGGTACAGTGGGACTACTGATTGATGCTCGACTCCAGTGTGCCTGCGAAAGCCGACTCCGGCTATTCGAGGAGCAGTGCGAGGCGGCTTCGAGGGGTGTCTGCGTCACTGGATTCCTGGACTACTGAGGTTGATTGAAGCCCGCAAGGTGCCGGCATTCCCGCGGGTGCCTGCTCATAACGTTCAGCCAATGAAAGTCAATGAGCAGCTTTCCTCTACTCGTTCTACAAAACGGACTCGATATGAAACTCAACGGTCTCCTGCCAGCCTTCTGCACGGCTTTGCTTGCAACTGGTCCAGTCATCGCGGTTGCAGATTCCTTCACTGTCAAAGTCGATGGGCTGAAGCGCGGTCAGTTCGGAAACGAACAAGTGTACGGTCGATTTGGTTGTCACGGCGAAAACGTGTCTCCGCGCATTTCGTGGTCGCATGTTCCGGCCGGCACGAAGAGCATCGTCATCACCATCCACGACCCCGATGCGCCCACGGGCGGTCTGGGCTGGACGCACTGGCAAGTGGCAAACATTCCGCCGTCGCAAAGATCGATTGAGAAAGGCGCGTCGGGCAATGCCCGGGTGCTGCCAACAGGTGCCATCGAGACGCTGACCGATTTCGGTGGCTCGGCTTATGGCGGACCGTGCCCGCCGCAGGGCGAATCCCATCGATATATCGTGACGGCTTCGGCACTGGCGGTTGCCAGCCTCGATGTCAAGGCGGATTCGAGTCCGGCGCTGGTCGCCTATCAGATGCACGGTAAAGTCATCGGCCAGGCGCGCTACGTGGCGCACTATCACCGTTCGGCGGAGTGAGCGGCGAGTCGGCGGGGTTGATCGAGCCAATCGAGCGCAGTTGGCTACCTGAAAAGGATGTGCGCTGAGGTTCGTCCGCTGCGCGCTTTAGCGAAGCGCGGCCGCCACCGCCTCGTCGATCTGCAGCGCGAAGCGCGCTTCGACATCGGGCACCGTGTAACCGATCGACAGTTCCAGATAGGCGTCGCCGAGCACCAGCTGAACGAATGTCGCTGCCCGCAACGCAGCAGTCGCTTCGTCAAATCTCTTTCGCAGAATTTTCGCGGAGAAGACGCGCACGACCTTCGCACCATTTTCGTAAAACACCTGGCCGAGTTCCGGAAGACGCTCGGCCTCAGCAACGATGGCCCGGTAGAGCCGCAGATAATCCGGCTCGATAAGGATTCGTGCCAACACCCATCCCAATTCGCGCAACTCGACTTCGGGTGAGCCATCGGATTGCTCGTTCTGAGCGCCGGCAAGAAGTTCACCCACCTCAGCGCACATCGAACTCACCAGACCGACAAAAAGCGCCTCCTTCGACTTGAAGTGGCGGTAGACCGTCTGTTTGCCGACGCCAGCGGCCGCGGCGACATCGTCCATCGTCGCCAGGCCGAAACCCTGCCTCAAAAAAACGGCTTTCGCGCCGTCGAATATGGCGGACCGCTTACGGCGTTGCAGCGGGCTCAGGTCGGGGAGAGAGAGCGTGTTCATGGCAGATAAATAACAGATCGCCAGGTGGTTGACAAGACTGGCCAGTCTCGTTTAGATTGGCCACAAACGAGACCGATCGGTCTCGTTTGAGTGACTTATCGATTCCGCAGGCAATTCATTGAGGAAAGCGTTATGGAACTGTTCATTACAGGTGGTACGGGATACATCGGGCAAGCAGTCGCGCGCAGCGCGATCGGCCGCGGCCATCAGGTGACGGCGCTCGTGCGCGAAGAGACATCGGCGTCCGCGATTGCGCTGGCACGTCTCGGCGTGAAACTGCATGTTGGTGACTTGCGTGAGCCACGGTCTTTCGCAGCGACTGCTGCCGCCGATGGCGTGATGCACATGGCGTCGACCAACGATGCTTCCGCAGCCGCTGCTGACGCGACCGCGACTGAGGCGATGCTTTCGCATTTGCGTCCGGGCGCAGCGTTTGTCTATACGTCGGGCACGTGGGTCTACGGCAACACGGAGGGGGAGCCGGCGACCGAAGCATCGGCGCTGAACCCGACACCACTCATCGCCTGGCGGCCGGCGGTGGAACAACAGGTGCTGGCGTTAGCAGCTCGCCGCTCGATTGCTGCCGTGATCCTCAGGCCGGCGATGGTGCACGGCCACGGCGGCGGTGTCTTTGGCATGCTTGCCGGCTTGGTCCGTCAGACCGGCAGTGTGAGAGTCGTCGGCGATGGTCGCAACCACTGGCCTGCAGTCCACGTCGATGATCTCGCCACCGCCTACCTTATCGCGTTGGAGCGCGCGGCAAGCGGGGACGGTCGGGTCGCGGGACACATCTTCAACGTGGTCGCGGAAAATGCCATTCCCGTTGCCGAAATCGGTGAAGCGATTCGGGCCTCGGTCGGCGTCGATCGCGTCGAGTTTTGGCCGCTCGACGATGCCCGAAAATCGCTTGGGCCATTTGCTGACGCACTGGCGATCGACCAGACGGTGAGCGGTGACCATGCCCGCCGGGTTCTTGCGTGGGAACCCTACGGCCCCGGTCTGATTGCGGACCTCTCTGGACAGGAGCACTTTCGGCAGAGCAACGGAGCATGACGATGGCGTTAGACACTGCATCTCTTGAATCGATTCTCGCGACGATCGTAGCGGTTCTGTTCGCGGTTGCCGGGGTGGTCAATATCGCAGGACGCGGCGCGGTGAAGCGCGACTTCGCACGCTGGGGTTATCCGGCATGGTTTCGCATGCTCTGCGGCGCCCTGGAGTTGTTCAGTGCAGCGCTTCTTGCTGGACAACAAACCAGAGTCTTGGGCCTAACGCTCGCCGGTGCGATCATGGTCGGCGCACTCTTCACGTTGCTGCGAAATCGGGAACCGTTCCGGCATCTCGCCCCAGCGCTGATCTTCTCGGCTCTCATTGTGGCTGCTGTCGCGGTACGCGCTTGAAGCTTCAGAGCGGAATTCAGCAGCCGGCGCCTGAGCAGCGAGGGTCGGCTAAGGCCGAATCGTGCCCACAACTTGCCGGCAGCGCTCGGCCATGACCCGCTGTTCGGCGAGCAGGACGTCCTGCCGTGGGGGCGGCCGCCCTACTAAGAAATTTGACGGACAGCATCGCGCGCGCAAGTGGACCGAGTCGCGTCACTGAGAGCCACGCTCAGCCGCTTGCTTCTGGACTAACAGAAGCACTGAAATACGCCGCTTCGAACTCGGGCGACTGCGTGACTTTGCGCGGCATCTACAACATTTCGGTAGGCGACGAGGGCATCGCACGTGCCTTGAAGTCGAAAGGACGCGAACATTCCACCATCGTGATCGGGCACGAGTTGACGTCGATCAGCCGCTCACTCCTGATCGAAGGCGTCATGGACGCAGTGCTCGATCAAAGTCCGTTTGTCGAAGCCGTTCGGGCCGTCGAGGTGGTACTCGGACATTACAAGCGGGGAGCGCTCTCCAGCCTGCCGCTCCATACGCCAATCTCGATCTACCTTCAGGAAAACTTACCTCCAATCGGAATCGAATAGCATGGCGGAACGGCTGCCGGACTTCGACGGCTGAGTGGGTCAGCCGCATCCCTATCACGCGATCCTTGCCTGGCTGAGTCCGCGCATCGCGCGGCGCCCCAAAGGCGCGGACATTGGAACGCTTTCCGAGCATCGAGCCGGGTCGCGCACGGGCGGTCGTGAGTTGGTTACGGCCGTCCATGTCAGGTTGAAGGCTTATCCCGGCGACGTACTGTCGAATCGCAAGACTTTGGCGCGCCCATATGGGAACGGCAATTGCGTGTGCTTAGCCACGTTGAGCTACGTATGGACAAGGTGGGCTGTCGTGAATCTGGAGGAAAAAATGGAAGATCAGAAAGAGCAGGATCGCATTCGTCGCCGTGCATACGAATTGTGGGAGCGACAAGGTAGCCCGGAGGGTCGTGCGGAAGAATTTTGGGAACTCGCGAAAACGTCTCTTGCCGAGGAGACGTCTGAAATTTCAACAGACGAGAAAACGGCTGGGACAGATCCCGGACGCGACGCGCAAGCCGGGCGTTGAAAGCCGCACTTTGCGCATGGGAGGAATGCGGGCAGCTGCTCGCGCAGGGCTGTGGCTTGTAGGTCGCATCAAAGCATGGGACCGTATCATCATCGATCTGCCGGCCACTTCAACTGAGGTTCGCCGAAAGTGGGCCCAATCGACATTGAAGCGAGCGTGAGGTTCATGCGAGCTACCGGCTGGCCAATTCCTTCCACTCGGCGCGATGACCGATGCCGGCCAGGAAGGCTTCCAATGCATGCATGGAAAGTGCGACGCTGGCATTGTTCTCAAGCGGGTGGAAGACAAACGTCGACTCACGGCTCAGATCCGCGTCGAGAACAAGACGAACACGTCTGGCTGTGTCGTTGACCAGCGCCAAAGGGCTCAAGGCACCCGCTCGGATTCCCAGTAACTCGAAAAGCTTGTCGGAAGAAGCGAAGGAGAGCCGCCTGCTGCCAAGCGTTTGCGCTATCACAGCCAGGTCGAGCGCCTTTGCGGTCGTCGTCACGACAAGGAAGTAGTGCCCCTTCTTGTCCTGGAGCAGCAGGTTTTTGCAGCGCGCACCTTTCAGCGAGAGCGTCAGCGTCCCCGATTCGGCCATGTTCAGCACCGAGTCGTGTTCCTCACAAGAGAATGGAATCTCCCATTCGTCGAGGCGTTTCAGTAGTTCGTCTTTCCCAAGCATGTTGTCGTTCAATTCTCTCTACAGCGGGTCGACCCGCAGCCCGCCCGGGTGACCCGCGCCATTCAGGCGATCAAGCTTCAAACACAGGATACGAAGCCTTGCGAATAGCCGCCATCGTGGCATCCGACGAGAGCAATCCGGACTCGTCGAGAATGGTCACGAGAGAGCGGCCTTCCGCAACGGACTGACGTGCAAGCTTGCTGACGCGAGCGTAGCCGATCTTCGGCACCAGCGCGGTTGCAACAGCCATCGACTCGATCAGATGCTTCTCGTTGCGTTCGGCGTCTGCCTGAATGCCTTTCACGCATTTCTCTGCGAACCGGTTGATGCCCTTCGTAAGCAAGGCGATGCTGTCGAACACGCGCGACGCGACCACGGGTTCGAAGTGATTGATTTCCAGCTCGCCATACTGTACGGCCTGGGCGACGGCGACGTCGTTTCCGACGACCGCGAAGCTCAACTGAATCATGGCCATCGGCAGAACGGGATTCACCTTGCCCGGCATGATCGATGAACCGGCCTGTGCCTCCGGCAGCGTTAGTTCGCCCAAACCGCCGACGGGGCCGGACGACAGGACCGTCAAGTCGGACGCGATTTTTGCGAGCGAGACAGCCGTGGTACGCAGTTCAGCCGAAACGCGGGAAAACACGTCCATGTTCTGCATCGCATCGAATGAGTTCTTCGGCGCCTGATATGCCACGCCGGTGATGTTGCCAAGGTGCGAGTAGACGTCGGCGCGGTAGCCCGCTGGAGCACCGAAGCCGGTTCCAATGGCGGTGCCACCCAGCGGGAGTGTGCGGAGCTTGTCGCGAACTACGGCAAGTTCTTCCGCCAGACGCTCGGTCAGCGATGCGTAGCCTCCGAACAACTGGCCCAGTCGCATCGGCTGACCGTCCTGCAGGCAAGTGCGACCCAGATGCAGAATATCTGCGAATTCGGCTGCCTTGCCATCGAAAAGAGAGGCGAGCCGCGAAACTTCCTTGATCAGCGGTCCGAGCATCGCATGGGTTGCGATCTTCAACGCCGCGGGATAAGCGTCGTTCGTCGATTGGGAGGCATTCACGTGATCGTTGGGATGGACAATCTCATAGTTCCCAGGAGCGTGCCCCATGATCTGCTGGGCGCGGTTCGCAATGACCTCATTGAAGTTCATGTTGGTCGAAGTGCCGCCGGACCCTTCCATGAGGTCGACCACGAGTGAAGCGTCGCATCGTCCTTCGATGACGTCCTTGCACGCCTGCACGATCGCCACACATTGCTCTTTGCTGATCACGTCGTTGTCGAGGTTGGCCAGAGCGGCGGCCCACTTGACTTGCGCGAACCCATCCCGGAACTCCGGATAGTGAGCAACGCCGATCGCGGACACCGTAAGGTTCTCGACACCGCGGACGGTGTTGACACCATAGAGTTTGTCGCGAGGAATGCCGACTTCGCCGACGTAGTCGCGTTCGATTCGCTGCTCGCCCTGAGTAATACTATTCATGATTGATCCTTTCGCCAACGGTGATAAGTGTCTCTATGTCCGCGCCGAGCGCTTTCAGCCTCGGCAGGAATGATGTTTCGATAACATCACGTGCCGTAACGCACGCGTCATCGAAGAATGCGTTGTATTCGTCTCGTCGCGCCACAAGATAAAGCGAACGCTCCAGGCCCATCTTCTCCACGACGTGCGTAGTCACTCGTCCGGCATGTGTCACGGCTTGCAGAAGACACATGGGGGAGGTGATCGCCCATCCGATTCCTTCCGCAACCATCGAAGTCAGGGCATCGGCATTATCGAGTTCGAGTCGGTTCGGGGCGCGTACCTCGATACGCCGCAAGTACCGCTCGATCTGCATTCCCACCTGAGAGGTCCTGTTGAACCTCACGATGGGCAAGCTGTTCGCCAGAGTACGCAGATCCTCGAGGGTTCTGACCGGCCTCCTCAGATCCTTGGGCGTTACGACGAAGTAGCGCTCCGAAAACAATCGATATCGGACCACGTCATTCGCATCGATCAATGGGTCGCTCGTCACGATCAGGTCGAGGTCACGACGTAGGAGCGCTTCGCCCTGCTGGGGACTCAATCCTGTGCGTATCGATAACTGCGATACCTTGTTCAACAGGTTTTTCGTGAAGATCGAGCCGCAGGTCGAAGCGAACGAGTCCACCAGTCCAATGCGCAAGTCCGGTTTGATCCCTTGTCCTGCTTCGACCACTTGCGCCTTCAGATTTGCAATTTCCTCGCTCAACACGGCACCACGGTTTCGAAGCGCGATGCCGAATGGCGTCAATGCGAGCGGCCGGGTCGTACGGTTCACCAGCACGACGCCCAGTTCGTCTTCGAGTTGCCGGATGATCTGCGATACCCCCGATTGGGAAATGCCCATCCTGGTTGCCGCCGCGGACATGCTTCCTTCTTCCGCGACGGCGACGAAGACCTGCACTGCGTGCATATCGATCGGCTTGTTCGGCGACATGACTCGTTTCCTTGCTATGAGCTTCGACTTATCGTCGCACGCCTGATCGCGGGCATCGAGATGGCAGGTCAGATGCACGACCTGCCATGACTGGCTGCTGCGCCCGCGACAGTCGCTTCATGACGTTGCGCTTGCTGAGACGGATCTTCGGCGGCGCTATCGGATCGCACGTCAGAGAGGTTCTCGGTGCCGGTCTCGGGCGCCATCACGTGACAAAACACCCCACCGAAGAGCAGCACCGCGACGCAAACACCCAGAGCCGAATGAATGCCGACATGTTGAACCGCTATCGGCAGCAGGAATGTGCTGATGGCGGAGCCGAAGCGACTGGATGCAACCGCCAGGCCAACGCCGGATGCTCGCAGATGAGTGGGAAAAAGCTCCGGCGGATAGACGAACTCGAGATTGGCTGCAGCCGAGAGAATGCACGCGAAGATGCCGAACGCGAGCATTGTGCCGACGGGCCCGAAGCTGCCATACGCGAGCACGGCCAGACCGAGCGCGGCAAGGTAGAAGGTCCAGATGAGAAAGGTGCGGCGGGAGATCCTGTCGATCAGCAAGAGGCCGATGATGGCGCCCGCGAACAGCAGGACGTTGTAGACGAGGCCGCCGACGAACTTGTCTTTGACCTGCAGCGCCTCGAGCACCTTCGGCGCAAAGGTTCCCAATGCAAAGTAAGGAATGACCTGGCATGTGTAAAAGACGCATCCGACGAGCGCGTTCCTGCGCCAGCGCGGCGAGAACAACTCCGACCACGCGCCTCGACGTTGCTGAGGCGAAGCGCTCGATGTCGAGAGCGTGGCTTCGGGCCCGAACTTGCGATGGATGATCGCCAGCGCTTCGTCGCCACGACCGCGCTTCATCAGCCACATCGGGGACTCGGGGACCACGAGACGGAACGGAAGAATCAACAGGGCGGGAATGCCGCTCGCCGCAAGCATGATGCGCCAGGCGTCGGGGCCGATATCGCGCATCGCAAAACCAGCGAGGTAAGCGCCGACATATCCTGCGGCCCACGCTGCTGCAAGCACGCTGAGCAGGCGTCCGCGATAACGACGGGGCGAATACTCGGTGACCAGAGATTTGCTCACAACGTAATCGGCGCCGAGAATGAGACCCAGAACAAGGCGCAAAACCAGCAGTTGAACGGGGGACGTGACGAAGTACTGCGCCGCTGATACAACGGCGAAGAGCAGCATGTCGAATGCGAAAATCGTCCGGCGGCCGTATCTATCGGCGATGGGACCCGCGAACATGCTGCCGAAGAAAAGACCGGCCAGCGAGGCCGCGCCGAGCAGGCCCATCCACAGCGCGTCGAGATGCAGCGGACCCGCAGCCATGCTGACGGCAATGCCGATGATGCCAAGCACGAAACCGTCGCTGAACTGGCCCCCCGTTCCGCTCAACGCAACGCCTAGGTGGAATGGGCGAAGCGGTAGATCTTCGAGTAGTACCTGTTTGCTCACAATCGTCTCCTGTCTCTCGTTCTTGGTGCCCAGTTCGAACGGGCGCCTTGAGAGACAGTCTATGTTGACGAATTCAGGAAATCAGCAGGTGAGGCGGCAGTATCACCATTTCTAATACTACCTCGAAGCGCACCTGAATATGCGCGCGCGCGGAACGATTTCGAAAACGAAAACGGCCGGGCAGATGACTGCGCGGCCGCCGAATTGCCCATGGTGCGCCTCAGTGCTGACGTCAAACAAGGCACTTCAAAAGTGATGGAACATGTCCTGTACGCGGGTGGGATCGCTGGTTACCGTAAGCGCAAGCATCAAGAGGATGCGCGCTTTCTGCGGATTGAGATTGTCTCCAAGAAGACCGAGATAGGCCGGATCTTCGGGAACGTAGCCGCTGCCGGTTCTCGACGAACGGACAACGATAACGCCCTTGTCCACTGCCTTTTTGATCGACGGAAGCGTAAGAAGGGACTCGCTCCCGGCACCCACGCCGGCGACGACAATCCCGCGTGCGCCGTGCGCCACGGCGGCGTCGTACATGTACCCGCCATCATTCTGATGACCATAGACGATGTCCACTTCAGGAAGCGAGTCCAGCTTCGAAACATCGAACGGAGTTCGCGTCGTCTGAAGTTTCGTCACGGCGGTTTCGAAATGAGGCACCTGGTCGATCAGGGTTCCGATATAGCCATCGTCGGCGCTCTTGAAGGTATCGAGTGTGTTTGCGTTCGTTTTCGTCGTGTAGCGCGCCGAGCCGATCCGGTCATTCAACACGACCAAGACGCCACGTCCACGCGCATCGGGCGAAGCGGCGACGGTCACGGCCTGGAGGATATTGCCGGGTCCGTCCGCGCTGATCGCAGTCGATGGACGCATCGAACCGGTTACCACGACCGGTTTCTCGCTTTTGACAACGAGGTTGAGGAAGTAGGCTGTTTCCTCGAGCGTATCGGTTCCGTGGGTGATCACGACGCCTGCGATGTCCGGCTGAGCAAGAATCTGATTGACCCGTTTAGCCAGCTTCAGCAGGATTTCATTGGTGATGTTCTCGCTTCCGACGTTGGATATCTGCTCTCCCGAAACCTCGGCCACTTTTCCAAGTGACGGGACTGATTTCAACAACGCATCCGCGGTGAGAACGCCCGATTTATATCCTGTTGTCTGCGTTTCGCTTCCGCCGGTTCCGGCAATCGTGCCGCCCGTCGCCAGTACGGCAACGCGAGGCAGGGATGCATTTTCCTTCTGGGTTTGGACTTGAGATTGTGCGATCGCGGGTCCTGTCGAAATAAGGACCACGATCATGCAACCAGCGATTCTCACTCGTCTCAGCTTTGCGCGTACGTCTCTCACAGCGAACTCCGAATTCGAAAGTGACGGGGCTGTCGCCGCGCAATCGTGCGAAGCGGACAACTGAATCGGACCCGGCCGATGTTCGGTGGCGTGCATCGGGGGGCTGCGGCCCTCGAACGGTGCGAAGCCCGATGGAGGAAGTGTAGTGAGATGCTTTGCACGCCAAATTTGCTGTGCACCACCATTACGAAAACTGATACTGCCGTCCACGTCGCGTGAACCTTGCGCTTTGTTGGAGCGTCTGTGCAGATGGGGTCGGCTGCAGAGTTTGAGCGCCGCAGTTGTACGGCGCACAATGGCGATTTCAGCAATCGGCCAGTTTGAGCCGGTCAAAAAACACTGCAGCGTAGACATTCAAAAATGTCTCCTCAGGCCGATCAGCGGTCATACGGTCCGGCCTCAGAGCCGCACTGGGAGTCCTGAGCCGCACGCATTCAGGGTCGTTGTTCGCCTGCCCGATGGTGACCATCAAGTCGAGTTCGAGGAACATGAGCACGATCACGACGATGCACAAGCGGCCGCGAACCGCGACCACAATATCCGTTCAGCCTACATTCACGTCATTGCCGACGCGGCGGTTTCCGTGCTGGCGATTATCGGCCTGTTGGCGCGTGCGTTTGGGTGGGTCTGATGGACACGCTTGCGGGTGTAATCGGGGCACTTGTGATTGCAAACTGGTCGTGGGGCTTGATGCGAGATACGGGCGGCATTCTGCTCGACATGGATCCCGACAAGCGCATGGCCGAGAACGTCCGCCATGTCATCGAAGACAACGGCGACACCGCTCTCGACCCCCATGTCTGGCGCGTCGGTCCGGGGCATATGAGCGCGATCGTATCGGTGGCCACCGGTGAAGCACAGCGCAACCCGGGCTTCTACCGCTCGGCGCTCAAGCGTTTCAAGGGACTGTCGCACGTGACGATCGAAGTGAATTCGACGCCCGCGGCGGCCTGACCGATGGTAGGCAAATCGCGTCGTATCGATGCATGCGCGTTCGATGGCAAGACCGGAAATCGCATTGACTGCTTGCGGAAACGAGACGAAATTCGAGGTTGGAAGACGATGACGGACCACCGGCGTCATCAGAGTCTTAACGGAAAGTCGCGGCGACATGCAAGGTAGCACCCGACGCCGGATCGCCAAGGTGGAAAGCTGGCGCAGTGGGCGTGATGTTCGGCACCGCTCGGAATGGCCGATGTGCGCCATATTGCGGCCGTTTGAGTGGGGAACTTGTCAACGGCAGAAACGGGTGTGCGCCGTGAAAAGGTGGCGCTTTCCAGCGGGTGCAAGCCCCGCCCGGCAACCGCTCCAGCCGGAAGCAACCGGAGCAGCTATGGAGGCAACGAAGTGGCTGAAGCCTTCGGGATGCGTGTCACGAATTGGTGACGGCGCGAGTGTGCAGGCCGTAACGCGAGTGAACGCCGAGCAAACCTCGAAAATGTCGATGCGCAGGCCGACCCGAACACCCTATCGGGGAAGGCTGATACGACTGGATGGTTGAGCGAAGCAGTGCCGCCGGTCGCTGCGCCGGGGTAGTGGCGACAGCATGTACACAAGGAAAGCGTACGCAACACGGGAAGTCCCTTGGCGTGGTCAGGGATGACCAACCGGACGCCCGTGAGGGACAGGCCGGGCACCTTGGGATGACGGAGAGGCCCGTACTACCGCTGAAGCCGGTGTAATGCTGGTGGAGGAAAGGGGCCTCAGTTCAAGACAGACGCAATACGTAGTGAGGACGTGGAGATTGGGCAACCTATTAACTCCGATTCGTGTTCAGAAGCTGCAGATGGCGTTACACGCGAAAGCGAAGGCAGAAGCCGGGTATCGCTTCTACGCGCTGTACGACAAGATCTACCGTGAGGATGTGCTGGCGCGTGCGTACGCCCAGTGTCGCTCGAACAGGGGCGCGCCGGGTGTCGATCGGCAAGACTTCGCGGAGATCGAAGCATACGGGGTGCAGAAGTGGCTCGGTGAACTGGCGCTTGCACTCAGGCAGGAGAGTTACCGGCCGGACCCTATCAGAAGAGTGTTTATCCCGAAGGCCAATGGCAAGCTGAGGCCACTGGGCATCTCGACCTTGCGTGATCGGGTGTGCATGACGGCAGCGATGCTGGTGCTCGAACCGATCTTCGAAGCGGACCGTGCAACGCCGAAGATCTGCATCGAGCACCGGTTAGATGCAGATCTGTCCTCGCGATAGGATCACGCATAGGCCTCGCCGGCGTCGTTCGACAGATAGGGGACTCGACGATCCTCCGCTGCAGGCTCATGTTGACTCACTCAGTTGCTGTTCGAGCCAGAATACGAACACAGATGCGAGCGGCGATTCAGCGCGCTCCGGCGGCCGCACGATGTGATACGGGTGGCGCGAGGGCACCGTTGCCTTGAAGGGGCGCACGAGAGTGCCTTCGACGAGATCGTCGCGCACGGAGATACTGTCGCCGAGTGCGACGCCCTGACCGTGCAGGGCGGCTTCCACCGCGATATGCGCGTTGCCGATTTCAAGAATGCGCATGCGCTCGGGATGCTCGACCTTGGCTTCCATCAGCCAGCGCATCCACGAACCGGCATGCTCGCAGAACAGCGCATAGTGACGCAGGTCGTCGGGAGAACGAATCGCCTTCGGACCGTTCATCAACGCGGGACTCACCACGGGATAGAGCGAAGGATGCTCGATCAGCGTGACCGACCGGTCTTTCCAGTGCGCTTCGCCGTAGCGGATGCAGACGTCCACATCGGGCGAATAGACTTCCTTGTCGTCGTTCGACGGAATCAGCTTCAGCTTGATCGCCGGATAGCGATGCAGAAAGTCGCCGATATGCCGCGCGAGCCAGCGCGAAGTGAACGACAGCGGCGCGGACACGACCAGATCCCCCGCGACGACCGTTTCCCCGACTTTCGCCACGGCCGTGGCGATCATCTCGAACGCGCCGCGCACCGAGGGCAGCAGCGCCTCTCCCGCCGGCGTGAGCTTGAGCCGCGCCCGTGAGCGGATGAACAGGTCGACGCCGAGAGACTCCTCCAGCACGCGCACCTGATGGCTGACCGCACTCGCCGTGACGTTCAGTTCTTCCGCGGCTTTGGCGACGGTGGCATGGCGCGCCGTCGCCTCGAAAGCGCGCAGGGGATTGAGCGGCGGCAGGCGGCTACGCATGGTCGTTCGGCAGGTTCACGGTCGAGATGCTGAGAAAAATTTCATTAAAGCAGGTTCAAAATCTCGCTACAAACAAAAAAATTGTAGGCCTATGCTCGTCGTGAACTCAACGTGACGAGGATGAGGCATGAAGGTGACTGAAGGGACCGAACGGCTGTGGGGCGGACGTTTCAGATCGGCGCCCGCGGCCGAACTCAAGGCGCTGTCGCGCTCCGAGGAAAGCTTTTTCAGGCTCGCGCCGTATGACCTGGCCGGCTCGAAGGCGCATGCCCGCGAGTTGCAGCGCGCGGGCGTACTGAACGCGGACGAACTGCAAAGTCTTCTGAAGGAGATGGAGCAGGTACGCGCCGAATTTATCGAAGGGCGGCTTGTGCCGTCGCCGCACGACGAGGACGTGCACACGTTCCTCGAGCGCGTGCTGACGGAGCGGCTCGGCGCGGCGGGCGCGAAGCTGCGCGCGGGTCGCTCGCGCAACGATCAGGCCGCCAACGACCTGCGCTTGTTTCTCCGGGACAAGGCGCGCAGGATCGCTCGCGACGTGATAGCGCTTCAGGATGCGCTCGTCGGGCAGGCGCGCGCGCATCTGCGCAGCTACAGCACGGGCTTCACGCACCTGCAGCCGGCGCAGCCCGTCGTGTTCGCGCATCAACTGCTGGCGCACGCGCAGGCGTTCTATCGAGATGTCGATCGCCTGATCGACTGGGATCGCCGCAGCGCGCGCTCGCCGCTCGGCGCGGCGGCGCTCGCGGGCTCGGCAATCTGCGTGAATCCGGCGCTTTCGGCGAAAGAACTCGGCTACGACTCGCCCTGCGAGAACTCCATCGATGCCGTCGCAGCACGCGATCATGTCGCGGAATTCCTGTTCGTGATGAGCATGCTTGCAGTGGACCTGTCGCGTCTCTCGGAAGAGGTGATTCTCTGGACCTCGCGCCAGTTCCGCTGGGTCGAGCTCGACGACGGCTACGCGACCGGCAGCTCGATCATGCCGCAGAAGAAGAACCCCGACATCGCCGAACTCACGCGCGGCAAGGCGGGGCGTCTGATCGGCAATCTGGGCGGCTTGCTCGCGACGCTCAAGTCGCTGCCGCTCGCGTATAACCGCGATCTCGCCGAAGACAAAAGCGCCGCGTTCGACAGCATCGACACACTCGCGCTCACGCTGCCCGCGATGGCCGGCATGATCCGCACGATGCGCGTGAACGTCGACGAACTGCGCAGACAGGCGCCGCTCGGATTCACGCTCGCGACCGAAGTGGCCGACTGGCTCGCGCTGAAAGGCATTCCGTTCAGCGAGGCGCACGAGATCACCGGCGCGCTGGTGCGGGTATGCGAGGAGCGCGGCATCGAGTTGTCCGATGTGACGGCGGACATGCTCGCCGAAGTCGATCCGCGCCTTCACGCCGACGTGCTCGATCGCCTCACGCTCGAAGCCGCCGTCGATGCACGCAGCGGTTTCGGGGGCACGGCGCCGGCGCGCGTCGTCGAGCAGATCGATCGCCTGAAGCTGGCGCTCGCGCGCCAGAGCGAATGGGCAAGCGAATACGGAGGTCCGACATGTTGAGCGCAGCGGAGCAGGCGCAGCATTCGATGGCAGCGGAGCCGCAAAATCTCGAGCGCGTGCGCCGCAGGTACTGGGGCCGCTATGTGGCGTCGGCCGCGATCGTCGTCGTGATCGGGTATGTCGTCGCGGCCTTCGCGCGCGGGCAGATCGAATGGCAGACGGTCGGGCGCTTTCTCACCGCGCGCACGATCCTGACGGGCCTCGTCAACACCATCGTCATGACGATTCTCGCGATGTCGCTGGGCATCGCGCTCGGCGTCATCACGGCGGTGATGCGGCTCTCCAGCAATCCGGTGCTGAGTTCCCTCTCGCAAGGCTATGTATGGCTCTTTCGCGGCACGCCGGTCATTCTGCAACTGCTCCTGTGGTTCAACCTCGCGCTCGTGTTTCCGACCATCGGCATTCCGGGCGTGTTCGCGCTGCGCACGGTCGATGTCATGACGCCGTTTCTCGCGGCGTTACTCGGGCTCGGCATCAATCAGGGCGCGTATACGTCGGAAGTGGTGCGCGCGGGGCTGCTGTCCGTCGATACCGGGCAATACGAAGCGGCGAAGTCGATCGGCATGCCGCGCCTTCAGGCACTCCGCCGCATCATTCTTCCACAGGCGATGCGCGTGATCGTGCCGCCCATCGGTAACGAGCTCGTGAGCATGGTCAAGCTCACGTCGCTCGCGAGCGTCATTCAGTACGCGGAGATGCTGCACAACGCGCAGAACATCTACTACGCGAACGGGCGCGTGATCGAACTGCTGATCGTCGGCGCGATCTGGTATCTCGTCGTCGTCACGGTCCTTTCGTTTTTGCAGACGCGCGTCGAGCGCCGCTATGCGCGCGGCGCGGGCCGGGCGTCGAGCCGTCAATGAGGAGAGACGCATGAATCCAATCGTGCGCGCATCGGATGTGCGCAAATCGTTCGGCGAGTTCCAGGCGTTGAAGGGCATCACGCTCGATGTCGCGGAAGGCGAAGTGCTGTGCATCATCGGGCCTTCGGGGTCGGGCAAGAGCACCTTTCTTCGCTGCATCAACCAGCTCGAAACGATCAGCGAAGGCTCGCTGTGGGTGAAGGGCGAACTGCTCGGCTATCGGCAGGCGGGACACAGGCTCCATGAGCTCTCGGAGAAGGAGATCGCGCGGCAGCGTCTCGCGACCGCGATGGTCTTCCAGCGTTTCAATCTCTTCCCGCACATGACGGCGCTGGAGAACGTGATCGAAGGCCCGGTGCATGTATTGAAGCGGCCGCGTGCGCAAGCCGTGGACGAAGCGCGCGCGCTGCTCGAACGCGTCGGGCTCGGCCACAAATGCGATGCGTTTCCCGTGGAGTTGTCGGGCGGCCAGCAGCAGCGCGTGGCGATCGCACGCGCGCTCGCGATGCATCCGCAACTGCTGCTGTTCGATGAACCCACGTCCGCGCTCGATCCCGAACTCGTGGGCGAAGTGCTCGCCGTCATGCGCGGGCTCGCGCAAAGCGGCATGACGATGATCATCGTCACCCACGAACTGGGCTTCGCACGCGAGGTGGCGAATCGCGTCGTGTTTATGGATCAGGGGCAAATCGTCGAGGCCGGGCCGCCGGATCAGGTTCTGTCCGAACCGCGCCATGCCCGCACGCGCGACTTCATTTCGGCCGTGCTGGCCTGAGATCGTCTGATGGTCATCCAAACAATTGATTCCGGAGCAAGCATTTCATGAAAGCCACTCTTCGTTTGCAGAGCTTCTGTGTATTGGTGTGCGCCGCCGCGCTGCTGCATGTCGAGGCGGCCAGCGCGCAGGCGTCCGCGCTCGGCAAGAAGGAAATCGTCGCCGCCGTCGTGCCGAACTATCCGCCGTTCGAATTCAAGGACCCGGAGACCGATAAGCTGACGGGCTTCGACATCGATCTCGGCGAAGCGCTCGCCGCGAAGATGGGCGTGAAGATGGTATGGCAGGAAACGAGCTTCGATCAGATGTTGAGCGCGCTCACGACAAAGCGCGCCGATATCATATTGTCGGGCATGACGGATATTGCCGAGCGGCGCGCGTCGGTGAACTTTCTCGACTATCTGAAGAGCGGTCCGCAGTTCTATGCGCTGAAGACGCGTGCGGGCGATTTTCCCAACATGGATGCGCTGTGCGGCAAGACGATCGGTTCGAGCCGGCGCACCTCGTTTCCGACGAACATCAAGGCGTGGAGCGACGAACATTGCGTGAAGTCGGGCAAGAAGCCGATCGCGGTCGTCGGCACCGATGGTTCGTCGGATGCGCGCATGCAACTGCGTCAGGGACGGCTCGACGCAGCCGTGCAGGGTGGCGAGACCATGCCGTATCAGAACAAGATCGATCAGAACGCGTACGTGACGATCGGCGCGCCGTTCATGTCGCAATACATGGGCGTCGGCATGGCGAAAGACAACGCGGCCATCAACGACGCGGTGACGAAGGCATTCGATCAGCTCATCGCCGACGGCACCTATCAAAAGATTCTCGCCAGATGGGGCTTGCAGGAGCAAGGCGTTCAAAAGGCGCAGATCAATGCAAGCAACTGAGCCACGATCCGCGATGCCGCGCTGGCCCGATGGCAAGCGTTCGTGTGTCGCGCTCGCGTTCGATCTCGATGGTCCGACCGGCAGCGCCATGCTCGACGGCTCGATCTGGCGCAATCCCGCGTACTTTACGCTGGGCGCATATGGGCCGTGGCGCGCGCTCGGCAGGATTCTCGATGTGCTTGGCGATCGCGGCGTGCGCGCGACGTTCTTCGTCCCCGCGTGGGTGCTGGAGAACTGGCCGTCGCAATGCCGCGAGATCGTTCGGCGCGGTCATGAAGTCGCGTATCACGGCTATCGCCACGAAGCGTTCTGGACGCTTACGCCCGAGCGCCAGTGCGAGGTCATGGAGATATCGACGCAACTGTTCGAGCGGCATCTCGGCGTGCGCCCGGTCGGCTTTCGCACGCCATCGGGCGACTGGACCATCGAAACTGCGGGCATTCTAGCGGAGTTCGGCGTGCGCTATTCGAGCTCGATGCGCGGCGACGATCGTCCCTATGTGCTCGATGCCAAAAGCGGCCTGATCGAGATTCCCGCGCGCTGGGAACTGGACGATTACGCATCGCTGGCTTATCAGCGCAGACCGGACTTTCCCGCGGGCCTCGATCGTATCGCGGGCTATGAAACGACGCTCGACAACTGGCGCCGCGAGTTCGACGGCTCGCATGACGAGGGACTTTGCATGACCACACTGTTTCATCCGAAGGTGTCGGGCAAGCCCGGACGCATTGCGCTCATCGAGGGCTTGATCGATCACATGCTCGCGGCGGACGGCGTATGGTTCGCGAGCGGCAGCGAAGTTGCCGACTGGTGGATATCGAGCGGGCAGGCGAGCGCATGACGAACGATGCGAAATGGCCCGACGGCGCGCGCTCGGCCGTGATCCTTACCGTCGATTTCAACGACGATCTCGGCATTCGCACGCAGGCGCCGGATATCGAGGGCCGCGAGAAATCGCTTTCCGTGTGGCGCTATGGCGCGAAGCGTGGCGTGGACCGCCTGCTCGCGACGTTCGACGATTACGATGTGCCTTCGAGCTGGTTCGTGCCGGGACAGGTCGTGCGCACGCATCGCGACCTCGTCATGCGGATCGACACGGCCGGACATGAAATCGGCGTGAGCGGCGATGCCTGCGAGGACTTCGATGCGCTCGATCTCGCGCAGCAGAAGCGCGCGTTCGACAGCGGCCATGCCGCGCTCACTTCGGCGCTGGGACGCCCGCCCGCGGGCTTTCGTCCATTCACCGGCAACTGGGCGCCGGGCTTCGCCGCGCACTTGCACGCGCGGGGAATCGCATGGACTTCGACGTGGCACGGCGACGACCTGCCTTACTACCATCGCGATGCGCCGCTGATCGAATTGCCGCTGCACGTGGAGCTCGAAGACGAGCCTTACTTCGCGTTCAATCTTGCGCCGCCGGTGCCCGTCGGTCAGTCGCGCATCGCGTCGTATCGCGAAGTGCTCGGCAACTGGACGCGCGACTTCGAGGCGTTTCATCGCTTCGGCCTGTGCTTCGTGATGCGGCTGCATCCGGAGATCATCGGGACGGCGGGCCGCATCGGCGTGCTGCGGGACTTGCTCGCGACGATGCGCGCGCGCGGCGATGTCTGGTTCGCGACCGGCGCACAGGTCGCAGCATGGTGGCGCGAGCGATGCAGCGCCAATGAGCCCGGACATCCGGTCGAGATATTCGAGCGTCACAGGAACACCATCGAATGAACAAGCAGGAGCACTTTCTATCGGAACGGCTTGCGAGCTTCATTGCGGATTCATCGTTCGATGAACTGCCGCACGAGGTCGTCGCGAAGGCGAAACGGCATCTGCTCGATACGCTCGGCGCGGCGCTCGCGGGTACGCGCACACAGCCCGCGCGAGCAGCGCGTGCGGTGATGGATTCGACGGGCGACGCCATCATATGGGGCACATCGCGACGCACGCATGCACGCGATGCCGCGTTCATCAACGGCGTCGCGGCACACGCGCTCGAACTCGACGATTCCGGCGGCTGCGATCACTCGGGCGCGGTCGTCGTGCCGGCGGTATTCGCGGCGCTCGGCCGTGTCGAGCGGCCCGTTTCCGGCCGGGAGTTGCTGCACGCGATCGTGCTCGGCTATGACATCGCGCGGCGCGTGCTCGAAGCGTGTGGCGGCTACTCAGCCCACAACGGGCGCGGCTGGCATTCGACGATGACCTGCGGCGTGTTCGGCGCCGCCGCCGCGAGCGCGCGCGTGCTCGGGCTCGATGCGCGCGGCACCGGGGCGGCGCTCGGGCACGCGGCGAGTTTCGCGGGCGGACTCTGGGGCTTCATCCACGACGGCTCGCAGACCAAGCGCCTGCATTCCGGACGCGCGGCGGAAGGCGGCCTCACGGCGGCCTTGCTCGCGGCGGAGGGCATGAGCGGTGCCACGCGCATTTTCGAGGACGTGTGGGGCGGTTTCCAGCGCACCTTCGCGGCGGAATCGGCATGCGCCGATGCGCTCGTCGCGGAGCTCGGCGCGAACTGGAAGATCATGCGCTGTTCGCTCAAGCCGCATGCGTGCTGCCGCAGCATTCATTCGGCGCTGGATGCGCTCATCGAACTGACGCAAGGCGGTTCCATCGCGCATGTGCACGTGAAACTCAGCGAATTCGTTCACGGGATGTGCGGCGACCGCAGACCGGTCAATCTGGCATCGGCGCAGATGAGCATGCCCTATGCGCTCGCCGCTGCGCTCGTGTTCGGCCATGCGGGCATCGAAGCCTTCATCGAACGGGCGCGCATCGACGCTCGCGTCACGTCGATGATGCAGCACATCGTCCTCGAACCGGACGCACCGCTCGCCGATCTCGACGAACCCGAAGTCACGGTCACCTACGCAGACGGCACGGTGCGCTCGCTTCAGGCGACGATTCCGCTGGGCGACCCGCGCCGCCCATTGGACGATACGCAACTGCTGGCGAAGTACCGGAGTCTCGCGGATGACGTGATCGGAAACGATTCGGCCGCCTCGCTGGCGCATGCCGTGTTGAATGTCGAGGATTGCGCGGACGTGAAAGCGCTCGAACGTTTGCTCGCGGGACGCGCTAGTTGGAACGGGAGCGAAATCAGCTAGTGGTACGGGGGCAAATGGGTCGCTCGTGCTAATTTGGGTTGCATCACGTGACGGCGGCTTGCCGGCAGTTGTTAGCTGAGAGAACACCGCCGGTTTCGGCCAGTTTATGTCGCTCGCTGGGCCGTTCAGGGATCGTTCGAATGGCCGGTTCACTCTGGAACCGCCCGCGCCTCGCCGCTAAGATTTCCACAGCCGCCTACTGTGTTCGTACTCAAGAACCGGCCGAACGGACCCGGTAGCGAGACGATTGACGAAGCAACTGGCTTACTTATACTGAATGCAGAGATGAGGCGTATTCGCCGTTGATGCGGTGCGGAAATCCGTCACGAAAACGGCGGACGATGTCCTGAATGGCCTAATGACAGTCGTCGTGAGGGTCGCAATCGTTCGTCCGGCGTGAGTTCATTGAACTCACGTTTCAGCAACGAATGCTGGCTTCCTGATAAAGCGTGTCGAGGAGATTCGAACATGGCAGGGGAATCACAAGGCAATATTTGGCCACTACCGAAATTCTATTTTTCGGTCGATATCGGCAGCCAGCTCAATCTGCCGTTTCAGGAGGTAAGCGGACTCGACACGGAAGCACAATTGATCGAGTATCGGGCCGGCAACAGCAAAGGGTTTTCGACGATCAAGATGCCGGGGATAAAGAAGTACGGCAACGTGACGATGAAGAAGGGCATCTTCGTGAAGGACAACAAGTTCTTCGACATGTATTCGAAGATATCGATGAATCTGATCAAACGTGTGTCCGTGACGATCAAGCTGCTCGATCAAAACGGCTCGCCGGCGATGATCTGGATGCTCGCGAATGCATGGCCCACGAAGATCACCGGCACCGATCTCAAAGCCGACGGCAATGAAGTCGCCGTCGAGACAATCGAGTTCGCGCACGAGGGGATCACAATCGCCAATAGCTGAGCCTTGCTCAGATCGCCGGGCGCCCGCCTGCAGGTCAATCTAGGACCATTGGGCTAACACTTCGGCTTCATTTGAAAAATCTGCTTCGATCTCGAAACCACCCGTCGATTGTGATGAAATGCGAAGGCCGTTACGGGCCGATATCGACGCGTAATTGTCGGTTCGGTGCGTTCGCCGTCGACCCAGGTCGGACCACTTGCAGTCGCTGGTCCGCGCATTCGCGTGGACACTCGAATGACCGGTCAGCTTAAGCAGCGGCCCTTCGGTTGCGAGTCGGGTTCGCGTTCGTCGCGGGACCGGTTGCGGCGGTGCGACTTCAGTTGACTTCTTCGAGGTAGTGGTCGCGCACGCGCTGCACATCGACGCCCAGCGCCTCATTCAGGAATCGTGCAGTGTTACCCCACTCCTGCTCAATCGTCTGCAAGGACGCTTGCAGGTAGCCTGACCGCACCTCAAGCAATGGCATGGCCACCTCGGGCGAGATGCCGAGCGGTTCCAAACGCGCCAACAGTCCCTGGACGAGGCGCCGATTGCAGTGATTCGATTCCAGGTAGTTGGCCAGAATTGCATCCGGTGTGACGTCAAGCGCTGACAGCAGCAGGAGAGTCGCGAAACCGGCCCTGTCTTTGCCTGTGCTGCAGTGGTACAACAACGCGCGACCCATCTCCGCCTTCTTCATGAAATTACCAAAGGCAGGCCGGTGTTTGATCGGAAAGTCGCGATAGACCTGCAGCATGAAGTCGTCCATTTCCTGTCGCGTGGCATTGCGTAAGCGTGGCACCAGTTCGTTCATGCTCATGCTGCCTTCGAGCACCGGCAGTGCCACCCAGTTGAAGGCATTGGCGAAATCTCTTTCCTCGGCAGACTTTTCTTCGGGAGAGCGGAAATCGATCACATCGTCAAGGTCAAGCGTCCGTAGTCGCGCGATGTCGGCGACACTTGCCATGCCAGGATTGCCACTGCGGAACAGTCGACCGGTACGCACACGCCTGCCGTCTCGGCTGCGCAGGCCAGCCAAGTCGCGCAGGTTATGGATGTTGTCGAAGGGCATCAGGTGAAGGCCAGGAACGCCTTCGAGAGCGTGGTTCGTCTCAAGGTTTTCTGCGGAGGTGACGCCAGAAAGGAGTGAGGAGATCTGGTTCGACATGCGTGCTTTCCGATTCGTTGATCGCCACGCGGGAGCAGGAGCGACACGATACCGCGACTTGGGAGATATGAAACCCGATCCATTATCGTGGGAGTGCGACTGAACCGCCCTGCTCCTGCCGGGAGGGGCGCGTCCGGAACACATTAGAAGTGGCCGTAGGCTGCGCGTATGGCGCGGCAGCAACCAGAAGACCGAACTGAACGAGAGCTGTCAGCGCCCCTGGACACTTGTATGAGCCGCGCAGCGGTCACTCGACCGGCTGTTCACGCTGGCATCCGCCCTATGCGTTCGCGCGATCCAGTGCCGCACCCAGGTAGGCGGTTCTGCGCTGGTGTCGACCAGGTAATGCTCAAGAGGTCGCATTCCACGTGCGACGTTGCGATAAGATCGCCAAATCTCCAACCAGGAGCGTCGCCTTTGCGGCGCCACGCCGGATCATCATGTCCCACGAACATGCACCACACGATCATCTCGTCGAACATGCGGCTCATGCAGGGGATCCGCTGTCGCGCTGGGTAGCAGTCTTCACGGCGATTCTCGCGGCGCTCTCGGGACTTCTTCACTATGAGGAAGGCGTGCTGCAGACGCAGGCGCTGATCTTCAAGAACGATGCCGTCCTGTTGCAAAGCAAGGCGAGCGACCAGTGGAGCTACTACCAGGCCCAATCGAGCAAAGGCCACCTGATGGAGTTGGCGGCCGAGTTGGCGCCGCGGGAAAGGCAAGCGTTCTACCGCGACCAGATCGCCAAGTACGAGGACCGAAAGAAGGAAATCGCGGCCAAAGCGCACGAGCTGGAAAAAGAGGTAGAAGGCGCGAATCAACGCTCGGAAGCGAAAGAGCATCCGCAGCATTTGTTCGGCCAAGCGCTGGCTTGGCTAAGCGTCGCCATCTCGCTCGCGGCGATCACCTCACTCACGGGTAGTCGCAAACTTTTCTGGCTGGCGGGCCTCATGGGCGCAGCCGGGCTCGGCGTCTCGATCTTCGCCTTCCTCCACCTTTGAACGATTTCAGTGCGCGGGGCAGGCGGTAGGTTGACCATTCAGTCCCTCGCGCTCGACGGCGAATGATGCGACGGGCGTTCCTGCACGATGGGTGATGCGCACGACATAGATGCTGTCGAAATCCGCGCTCGCCCATTTCGGCACGCTTGAAGCATCTCCGCCGTAACGCTTGACGATGCTCCGCGCCGTCTGTTCGACGAGCGTGTGCTCCCAGGCAACCACTATGAGGCTGTTTCGATATTTTGCGGAGAGCAGGGCGTCGGCAAGCTCGTCGATGTTCTTGAAGCCGATCGATGCATTGACCGGCAAGCCGAAGTAAATCGCCGTAGGCTCGATGGTCGCGAGAGGGCGCACATAATCGTACTTGGTCCCGCGGTCGTTTTTCTGTTTCGCGGGATCGGGGGCGAAAACAGCGTCCGGCCGTCCGAACTTCGTTTCGATGACGCGCGGCAACGCAAGCGCGCGATTCAATCCCTGGCAGGATAGCTGTCCGAGCCCTTGCTCCGGCTTTTCTCCATGCCGGACCATCACAATGGTCTCCGTCGGATCCGCAGCCGCGTACGCAGGAAATGGCGCAAACCACCCCGCACCCGCGAGGGCAAACGTCGCAAGTGCGAATACGGAGTATCGAGCGTTCATTGTCGGGGCGCCGTTATAAGGTCAGGCTGATTCTACCAAGCGATGCGGATGCACCGACGGTGAGGTGCGCTCACTCGATGAACCCGTGCTCCCGTCTCTGCGCGTCGATTCGCTCGATCTCAGCTTGCCAGTGCTTTTCCTGATCGGCGTCGTTGGTGTGCATCGCGCGGAGCACGTTGTTCATCGCTTCTTTCTTGGCCTTCAGCAGCTTCGCCTTGAGGGTAAGCGTCTCGAAATCGCCGTCTCATCCTAAGCGCGTGTTGATATACCCTGACAACGACAATATGGAAGCATTCGAGGCACCTTTCGCGACGGACCTTGGCCTCGCAAGGCAGGCCGCGGCCAGTCTCCCGTCTGAGGACAAAATTACGACGGAATGACTCCGACCGAGCTAGAAACGGAATTGTTGAGAGTCTATGCGATCAAGAGCAAGCTCGACAGGCTCGCGGAGCAGTACAAACAGGAAATTGAATCCGACAGGGCTTCGATGCGGCAAGAGTCGACAAAAGAGAGCTCAGATTCAGGAGGTCAATTGAATGAATGTAGGCGAATGCGTAACTCAAAGTGAAGGTCCGACATGAAACTACCGCGTGTCGAATACCTGAAAATCGTTTGTCCAGCACCATCGTTGGAATTTGCTTTTGGTCGCGCCTCTCGCGTACGGGAAAGCGCGCCCCGCTTGGGGGCACAAGAGTCCGTTCCACTTTGGACGTTCTCGCTGAAAACGATTTCGTCTTCATCTCGCATTGCCGGCGCTATGGAATCTGAGAAAGCTCGCGCTTCGCTTCCAGCAGTTCGATCAGCAATTGATCGCGCTGGCGAATCATTTCGGCAAAGTCGTGCGACTGTAGTTTTGTTTCGACGCCTTTCGCGATCGATTCGATGTAGTCGTCCGTCTCGGGATATGTGCCCAGATCTCTCGCCCACTCGCGCTGAGCCGGGCCCAGATGCCGCAGCACATGTGTGATGCCACCGGGGCCGCCGGAAGCATGAAGGTTGAGAAACGGACCGAGGAGCGCCCAGCGCAGACCGGGGCCGTAGGAGATTGCAGTGTCGACATCCTCCACGGAAGCAATGCCGCGCTGTACCAGACTGATCGCCTCCTGCCAGATCGCCGCTTGCAGGCGATTGGCAATGTGACCTTTGACTTCGTGATTGATGCGGATAACCTTCTTGCCGGTCGAAGCGTAGAGCGTCATTGCCCGCTCTATGTTCTCCGTCGATGTGAGCCTTCCGCCGCCGACCTCGACCAGCGGAATGATGTGCGATGGATTGAACGGATGCCCAAGTACGATCCGCTGCGGATGCCGCGCGTGGGCCTGAATCTCGCTGATCGACAATCCCGACGACGAAGACGCGATGATCGCATCCGTCTTCGCCGCGTGTTCAATGTCGGCGATCAGCGCCTGCTTGACGTCGAGGCGCTCCGGGCCGCTTTCCTGAATGAAATCGGCATCGCGCAACGCTGCGGTCAAATCGGTCATGAAGACCAGCCTCTCTCGCGAGGCATCATCCGAAAGACCGAGCCGCTCGACTACCGGCCAGTTTTCGTCGATCCACGCGCGCAGGCGCGACTCCGCGCCCTCGGCGGGATCGGTCGCGACGACGTCGAAACCATGCGCCAGAAAATGCGTGGCCCATCCCGCGCCGATCACCCCCGTGCCGACGATCGCGATCTTCTTCATGGCTCAGTGCTCCAGACAGGCGGCATCGACGGTTGCGTGCAGCGGCCGCAGTCCGATGATCTTGCGCGCTTCCTCGGGCGTCGCCGGTTCGTAACCCATCTCGCGCACCATGCGAACGAGCCGCTCGACCAGTTGCACGTTCGTCGCCAGTTCGCCGTGCCGGTAATACAGGTTGTCTTCGAGCCCGACGCGCACGTGGCCACCCAGCAAGAGCGAATTCATCGCGGCGGGCAATTGCGCAGCGCCGATCGCGCTCACGTTGAACACGGTGTCGCGCGGCAGATGATCGACCATCGTCTGCAACAGACGCGGCGTGTAGGGCAATGCGCCCTGAAACGCATTCGCGCCGATCACGATGTTGATGAAATGCGGCGCGTCGTCCAGCCCTTCGTTGATCGCGCGCTGCACATCCTGAACGATGTCGGCGAGACCGAACACTTCCCATTCGGGCTTGATGCCACGCGCTTTCATCATCTCGGCAATCTGGCGGATGCGCGAAGGCGGCGTCGCGACGAGAATCTCCTTGCCGCCGAAACTCGCGATCACCGTTTGCGCGTCGAGCGTACACATTTCGACGCCATCGCCCTGCATGCCTTTCAGACGCTCTTCCCACTGAATTTCCCAGAGGCCGTTGTCGAGCTCGCGAACCATGTCGCCGTCGATACCGCCGCCCGTCGAATTGTTCAGGATGATGTCGCACTTGTCGCGAATCAGCCGGTTGATGTGGCTGTAGATGGCCGGATCGCAGGTCGCCTGATCGTCGGGACGGCGCGCGTGGACCGCCACGACACTCGCGCCCGCGTTGTAGCAGCGGTAGGTATCGTCGGCGATTTCCTGCGGCTGCGTGGGCAGATTCGGATTCATCTTCTTGGTGGCCATGCCGCCGGTGGGCGCGACGGTCACGATGACTTTGGGCTTGCTCATGATGGTGTTCTCCGATGAAGCATGAGGTTCTGAAGAAAGAGGGCGGTCAGTGCGCGCTTGCGTCGTCGATCGTGCCGACGCGGACTGCGCTCTTCGGCAATCCAAGCAAAATGGTCAGTCCGCCGCAGATGACGAGCGCGGTCAGCGCGAGAAGGCCCATCTGAATGCTGCCGGTCACGGACTTGATCCAGCCGATCAGCGTCGGGCTCGCGAAGCCGCCGAGAATGCCGAGCGAACTGATGACCGCGATGCCGGCCGCTGCCGCTTCCTTGCCGAGATAAGTGGGCGGAATCGACCAGAAGAGCGATCCGCCGCCGAAGATAAAGAATGCGGCGACGCACAGCAGAACCATCACGGGGACGATCGCGGTGCCGAGAAACGATGTCGATGCCAGCGCCGCCGCGCCGAGAACCAGCGTGCCCCCGACGTGCCAGCGACGTTCCTTGAAGCGGTCCGAGCTACGGCTGATGACGAGCACGCCCAGCGCGCCGAAGATATACGGCACGGCGGTGTACCAGCCGATCGTCGCGATCGGGGCGATGCCGAGACCTTTGATCATCGTCGGCAGCCAGAACGTGAGCGTGTAGACGGCGCACGCGCAGCAGAAGTAGACGAAAGCCAGCACGTAGGTTTTGGGATCGGCCAGCGCGGCGGCGAGACGGCCGTGATGTCCGGGTTTGGCGTCACCGCGATGATCGGCATCGAGAACGGACTGCACGAGTGCCTTCTCGGTGTCGTCGAGCCACGGCGCGCCCGCCGGTTTGTTCGGCAACAGGCGATACAGCAGCACGCCGATCAGCACCGTCGGCAGTCCTTCGACGAGAAAGAGCCATTGCCAGCCGTGCATCCCGCCGATGCCTTCCATGCCGCTCATGATCGTGCCTGACAGCGGGCCGCCGAGCACACCCGTGATCGGCATGCCGAACAGAAAGAGACCGGTCACACGGCCGCGGCGCTGGCTCGGATACCAATACGTCAGATACAGAATGATGCCGGGGAAAAAACCCGCTTCGAAAATCCCGAGCAGCAGCCGGATGCCGTAGAACTGCCACGGCGCGGAAACGAACGCGGTCGCGGCGGACGCGAGGCCCCACAGGACCATGATCCGCAGAAACGTCAGCCGCGCGCCGATCTTTTCGAGCAGCAGGTTGCTGGGCACTTCGAACAGCAGATACGTCACGAAGAAAATGCCCGCGCCGAGGCCATAGACGGCATCGGAAAAGGCGAGATCCTGGTTCATCTGGAGTTGCGCGTAGCCGATGTTGATGCGATCGAGAAACGCGAAGACATACGCGATCAGGATCATCGGCATGATGCGCCAGGTGATTTTGCGAAAGACCGCGTCTTCCACCAATTGCCCCGATGGGCGCTCGACGAATACGGCTGCGGCGGGGAGCGGACTGGTGCGATTCATTGCGCGTCTCCTGGACTGGTTGACACGCATTATTTCGAGTGAGCGCCGCCACGACTGTCGATTGCGCGACAGTTGGGGTGAGCGTAAACACTGAGCCGAATGGCTTGCTGATCTACCGTGAGAGTGCGTCGAGTCCGGGCAAATCCAGCACGACGATGCCGCCGTATTCCGTCCGCACGAGACCGGCGCTCTTGAAGCGCGTCATCGCCTTGTTGCACGTCTGGCGTGAAACCGCGGCCAGATTGGCGAGCTCTTCCTGAGACAGCGGCAAATGAACCGTGCCGCTCGGGTTGGACAGCGGTTGCACCATGCCGACGAGCGCCCGCGCGACGAGACTGTCGGTGTCGAGCAGGCCGTGCGCGGCGGCCGCGCCCATGAACCAGTGCATACGCTCGTTCATCTGATGAAGCAGAAATTCGTTGAACGACGGCCGGTTTTCGCGCAGCCAGACGAAGGTGGCGCGCGGCATCTGCGCGACGCGGCTGTCGCGCAGCGCGATGAGATCGGATTCGCGCGGCGCATTGCGGATCAGCGTGCCTTCGCCGAACCAGCTGCCCATCGACTGGCCGCCGAGCGTGACGGTCTGCCCGTCGCGCGCGGTGATCGACCATTTGATGATGCCTTCGAGCACGCCGAACCACATCTGCTGCCGTTCGCCGTGACGGCCCAAAGACTGACCGGCGGCGACCGCACGTTCCATGATGTCGGGGCGCACGCGGGTTTTCGCGGCATCATCGAGCGCGACGAACCACGGCGATTGCGCGAGCAGTTCGTCGACCGACAGCGTCGCCGTGACGACTTTCGTTTGCCGCGTCATGCGCGGCCTCCGACGCCGCTCGCGCGTGGCGGAACCTGAACTGTCGCCGCGCCGACAGTGTGGCGTCGGCAAAACCCGCACAATGTCTGGACTGGTATCCGGAGCATAAATTCGTGAGTAAAGAAACTGTCTATTCGATCGACGTTCAATTCGGCGATTGCGACCCGGCCGGAATCGTCTTTTTCCCCAACTTTTCGCGCTGGATGGACGCCGCCTCGCACGACTATTTTATACAGTGCGGCCTGCCGCCGTGGCGAGAGATGGACGCGCTGCCCGATTGCATCGGCCCGCCGCTGCTGGAGTTTCACACGCGCTTCGTCAATTCCGCGACTTACGGCGAACGGCTCGACATTCACAGCCGCGTCGAAGAGTGGCGCGGCAAGGTTTTTATCCAGAGCCACCGGATCATGCGCGGCGAGACCTTGATCTGCGAAGGCCGCGCGACGCGCGCGCTGTGCGTCAAACAGGCCGATGGCCGGCTGAAAGCCGTTCCCGTTCCCGACTTCATCCGCGCGGCCTGCGAATAAAACCTTCGAGGATTTCATGACCACATCGAAAGGCCGGCGCGTCCTCGTGACGGCGGGCGCGGGCGGAATAGGGCGCGCGATCGCGGAAGCGTTCGTCGCGGACGGCGCGAGCGTTTTTGTCTGCGATATCGACGAAACCGCGCTTCGAAACATGCAGACGCAATTGCCCGGCGTGAAGACGGCTGTGTGCGACATCGCGGATCGCGCGGCGGTTGCAAAGATGGTCGCGGATGCGGCGGCCGCGCTCGGCGGTCTCGACGTGCTCGTCAACAACGCGGGCATCGCCGGGCCGACCGCAAGCGTCGCGGACATGGACCCGGACGCGTGGGAAGCCGTGCTTCGTGTGAATCTGACGGGGACGTTCACAGTCACGCAGCTTGCCATTCCGCTGCTCAAGCAATCGAGCGCGGGCGTCGTGCTCGTCATGTCGTCGCTGGCCGGGCGCTTCGGTTATCCGAATCGAAGTCCTTATTCGACGACGAAATGGGGCCTCATTGGTTTCACGAAGACGCTGTCGCGCGAACTCGGTGAATTCGGCATTCGCGTCAATGCAATCTTGCCGGGCGCGGTCGAAGGTCCACGCATCGAACAGGTGCTTTCCGGACGCGCGTCGGCGAGCGGGCGCACGGTCGAGCAGGAGAAAGCGGCGGCGCTCGGCAATCAGTCGATCAAGCGTTTCGTCGATCCAGCCGACATCGCGGCGCTTGCCGTCTTTCTTGCATCCGATGCGGGACGATCTATTTCAGGGCAATTGATTCCGATCGACGGGGACTCTCAAAGCGCTTCGTGATTTCGGGGTAAGCAGGGGAGTCGCTAGGTCGTATTGCAGGAGCATCATCGAGAAGTCTTGCTCGATGATCTGCATGCGTCGTTGTTGCTGCGAAGGACGATACGGATTGATCGACTAAGAGAAGGCATTTGGAAGTGACGCGTCGACCGATATCTTCGATGAGCGTGGTATCGATCGCGAGCGAGGTGCGCTACGTGGTTGTCCGTCCGGACATCCAAGTAGCGCATGTTCTTCCGCTCGATGCCTATGCCGAATCGGATGCATTCTTGCGGCCCATTTTTTGAACTGATCCTGTTTTGGAGAACCGCTGGAAACACCCGACCAAATCCAAGATGACCCTGGCATGCGCTAACACCCGGACCCCTGGGAACGTATGGAGCGTATGACGACGTGGTCGAACGAACCAGCTTGCCGCCTAGTGGCTGCTCGCCATTCAGAACACACCGACGACTAATCGATACCTGACGCGGCTCATGTATTCGCGGTAATTGCGGTCCTTCGAGAGCACTAGTTCCTCTCGAATCACTCGACAAACCTGCACCCCGAAATGCACCGCGAGCACGAGGATATTCTGAACGCCGAAGTTCGGAAGCAGGAAGCCGACGTCTCTGATCAAATAGCCGAAATAGATCGGATGGCGCAATATGCGATAAGGCCCGCGCACAACAACGCCTCGATTTGCGGGGAGAAGCCCGAATGAGCGCCGCAGCGTGAGCTTTGCACAAATCTGGATGACGATGCCGGTGATTTGCAATCCCACGGCCGCCAACTCAGGAATCAGGTGAATGCCCGGCTCCAGTCGAAAGGCGAGGTAATAGAAGGTTCCGCAGATCGTCATCAGCATGCTGAGTGGGCCCCAGTCACGCTCGCGCGCGACGCGGGTAGACAAGACCAGAACGATGTCCAGAAATGCGGTGAACGCAAAAAGCAACAAGGTGATTCGCGAAGGGTCCTTGATCAACTGGACGATCGCGGAAACGAGAAATATAGAGAGCGTCGTCGCGGTAAAGAGACGCAACGCAATCTCGCCTGCCAGTTGTTTTCGCGTCAGATGGACGACTGGTGCTGAAAGCGATACGGGTGCCGTGTCAGCGCAGCCGCTCGGGATGTTGGGCAGGCTTGTCGGGCCTAGGATTTCTGGTGTCATGGTGGATCGCCCTAGCCTTATGTGTCGATTTTCAGGGATGGTCTTCGCGGCGCCCGCTCAGGCGGTCTGGAAGCCCATACCGGGAGGGCACGTATCCGGCCTTGTCGTTTTCAGTGCACGGTATTGGCATCTAATCGTTTAACGGCTGCCAGCATATTTTCTTTACTAATATTTCATCAACCGCTTCCTGCCCGGGGAGCGGCCGCCTCACCAAGAAAATTGACGGACAGCATCGCGCGCGCAAGTGGACCGATTCGCGCCACTGAGAGCCACGCTCAGCCGCGTGCTTCTGGACTAACAGGAGCACTGAAATACACCGCTTCCAACTCGGGCGACTGTGTGACCCCGCTCTCGCGGATGAGGTCGTAGACATATGCGCCAGGCACCGTCTCGGTCCTGGTCAGCGCGAGAGCGACATCGCACAGAATCGGCTTGTTTCGCGCGAGCAGGTCGAAGCAGCGCTTGTTCATCTCACTCAGTAAAGCGTTGGCCTGTTCGATCGCAACGTCGAGTTGCCGTCCGGCGCTCTCGCGCGGCAGCGCGGCGAGACTGAACAGATTGCCTTCGCGGCCGAAGCCGAGCCGCGACACCATCTCCAGACTGATGCGCGATGCTTCCTGCAAGTCCTGCGCCGCGCCGCTCGATGCCTCGCCGAACATCAGCAATTCCGCATTGCGTCCGCCGAGCAGCACCATCAGTTCCTTTTCCAGCTCGCTGCGGCGATACAGGTGTTTGTCCTGCGGTTTCGTGATGAGCGCCATGCCCAACGCCCCGCCGCGCGGCAGCACCGTCAGTTCCTCCAGCACACCGGCACCCAGCAGCGCAGCGACGAGGCCATGCCCCGCTTCATGTACGCCGACGCGACGCACTTCGTCGGCATCGAGCGCCTTCTCCGCATTACTCACGTCGCCGATGCGCGCGATTTTGACCGCCTCGCGCAGATGCTCCGCGCACACCGTTCCCGCGCCTTGCCTGCGCGCGATCAACCCGGCCTGATTGACGATCATCGACAGCGACGCGGGCGACAAACCGACCGTCAGCCGCGCCAGTTGATTGCAGTCGATATCTGTCGAACACGACGGCAGCTTGCCCAGGTAATACTCGAATATTTTCACGCGATCCGATACGTCCGGCAGACGCACCGGCACGATGCTGTCTCTTATACACATCTGACGCTGCCGACGAACGATCTAGTGTACATCTCGGGTGGTGCCGAAACAGTAAAAAAAAAAACAACTCACATCATCACTACTGAAAA
>LRBF01000231.1 GCA_001580565.1 Caballeronia megalochromosomata
AGTTTGTTGTGTGGCGCGATGTGACAGACCGTGCGCGATCCAAGCCCCGTTCTGCTTGTGTGGGCACTCGCTACTGCCGGTCCATTCAGCCAATCGCCTGTGCCGCGGCCGGCATGAAGCACTTTGGATGGGGAAAGCTGTTTCTTTGGTTACTTTCTTTGCAGCAGCAAAGAAAGTGACTGCCGCCCCGCACAGGGGCAACGCTAATAAACCGGCACGAACACGGGATCCAGCGAAAAAACCTTTAAGCATTCCACCGCACGACCACCCATCGCCCGCGCACGCACCTGAACCAAACAATCGCGCCGAAATCCAACGGCCACTGCAACGCGTCCTCACGTGCGATGCCAAGCAAATGCGCCGCAAGCACCCGCACAACGCCCGCATGCGCGACAACATGCACGGCATCCCGATCGACACACGTCGCTTCGAACCAAGCGATCACGCGTTGCGCAAACTGCGCCAGACTTTCACCGCCGTGCGGACGCGCATGTTCGATATCACTGGCCCAAGCATCGATGAGCACGCGATCGATCGCGTCCCACGCACGACCTTCCCACGCACCGAAGTGCACTTCTGAAAGACGCGCATCGATATGCACACCAACGCCCAGCGCATGCGCAAGCGATGCACAGCGCCGAAGCGGACTCGTATGCCATCCATCGACACACGCAGGCACGTTCAGCGCCGTCATGCGCGTCATCAATGCACTGGCCAGTTCACGCGCATCGCGTTGCAAAGGCACGTCGGTTTGCCCATAGCACACGCCCGCTTCGATGGCGACTTCCGGATGCCGGATCAGAACGAGATCCATGCGAGCCCAATGAGATAGATGGCGATTTCAAACACCTGCTGCGCGAAACCGAGACAATCGCCGGTATAACCGCCAATGCGCCGCACGAAGTAGCGTCCGATGAAAAAGCGCAACACGACGAGCACAACTATCGTGAAGCACGCAAACTTCCAGTCGATCAAAAAGAGCCACGGCAAGCCGAACACAAGCGCCAGCGCGAACGACGCAAGACTCATGCGCTGCGCGACCGGCTTCGCCTTGCCTTCCGCGCGCACATAATCGAGCGTGACGAGATAGCTGATCGCGAACGCGCGGCTCGCGGCGTGCGCGGCGATCATCGTCCACGCGACACGCTGCGGCGGCACGACCGCAAGCGTCTGCCACTTCAATGCAAGCGCGATCATCAACGCAATCGCGCCGAACGCGCCGATGCGCGAGTCGTGCATGATGCGCAACGCATCTTCACGCGTGTACGCGCCGCCGAACGCATCGACGCAATCGGCGAGCCCGTCTTCATGGAACGCGCCTGTCATGACGAGCGTCGCGGCCATCGAAAGCAAGACGGCGACACCGGCGGGAAACACGCGCAATGCCGCGAGATAGACGAGCGCCGCGACGCCGCCGACCATCGCGCCGACGAGCGGAAAGTAACGCGCCGCCGCGTTCAGATACGCGCGCTCGAAGCCGACCCAGCGTGGCACCGGCACGCGCGTGAAATAGCCGAGCGCCGTGAAGAAATAGCGCAGTTCGTCGAGCGCGCGCATCTCAATCCGCTTTGTTCGACACACCCGCCGACTCGAAGCTCGCCATCTCGTCGACGAACGCGACGGCCGCGCGCAAGATCGGCAAAGCGAGCGCCGCGCCCGTGCCTTCGCCGAGCCGGAGATCGAGCTGCAACAGCGGCGCGGCATCGAAATGCGCCAGCATGCGCCGATGCCCCGTCTCGTTCGACGCATGCGCGAACACGCAATATTCGAGTACTTCCGGCGAGATCTTCACGGCCACCAGCAGCGCCGATGTCGCGATGAAGCCATCGACGAGAATCGTCATGCCTTCGCATGCGGCCGCGAGATACGCGCCCGTGATCATCGCGATCTCGAAGCCGCCGAAGGTCGCGAGCGTGTCGATCGCATCGCCTTCATTGCGATGCAGCGCGAGCGCGCGGCCGAGCACGTCGCGCTTGTGCGCGAGGCCGTGGTCGTCGAGCCCCGTGCCGCGCCCGACGCATTCGTCGATCGGCAGAGCGCACAGGCGGCTCATCAGACACGCCGCCGCCGATGTATTCGCGATGCCCATCTCGCCGAAGCCGATCACGTTCGTGCCGAGCGACGCGTGATGCCGCACGCGCGCAGCGCCACGCGCGATGCCTTCCAGCGCGGTCTCGCGCGACATCGCTGGCTCCTGCGCGAAGTTGCGCGTGCCGAGGCCCAGCGACAGGCGTTCGTATCCGTGATCAATGGGAATCGGTGTCGCGACGCCCGCATCGACGACTTCGAGCGTCATGCCCACCGAGCGCGACAGCGCGTTGATCGCCGCGCCGCCGCTCAGGAAATTGGCGACCATCTGCGCCGTCACTTCCCGCGGATACGAACTCACGCCCTCTTTGGCAATGCCGTGATCGCCCGCAAACACGATCATCGCGGGACGTTCGATGCGCGGCTTCACCGTGCGTTGTATCAGGCCCATTTGCAGCGCGAGGGATTCGAGCCGCCCGAGGCTGCCCGGCGGCTTCGTCTTCATGTCGATGACGTGGCGCAGTTCGGCTTCGAGTGCGCGATCGAGTGCGCGGGGTCTCGGGATGTCGTTGAGCGTGGACATCGAAATTCCTTTCAGGGGCGATGGATGGAAGGCACGAGCGCTTCATGCTCGCCGTCGCGAATCAGCGCGAGCGGATAGCCGAACGCCGCGCTCGCGCGTTCGGGCGTGAGCACCTCGGCGACGAGGCCCGCACAGGCGCCGCCCTTGCCGTCGAGCAAAAGCGCGTGCGTCGCGAAACGGCGCGCGAGATTCAGATCGTGGCACGAGAAGATTACGCTGCGCTTGTGCTCGTGCGCGGCGTCGCGCAACGCATGCAGGCAGTCGATCTGATGATGCAGGTCGAGATGCGAAAGCGGTTCGTCGAGCAACAGGAACGGCGCGTTCTGGCACAGCGCGGCGGCCAGTGCGACACGCTGGCGTTCGCCGCCGGAAAGCGTCAGCACGTCGCGCGAGGCGAAGGATGCAAGGCCGAGCGTGTCGAGCGCGGCGCGCGCGGCGCTGCGGTCGTCTTCGCTCTCCCAGCCCCAGCCGGTGAGATACGGAAAACGGTTGAGCAGCACGGTGTCGAGCACGCTCGCGCTGAAGGCGTCGTGCGTGGCCTGCGGCATCCACGCGCGTTCGCGTGCGAGGTCCGCCGCGCGCCATGATGCGAGCGCGCGGCCTCCGAACGACACGCTGCCCGATGCGGGTTTCGCGAGACCGGCGAGCACGTTGATGAGCGTCGTCTTGCCCGCGCCGTTCGGACCGGCGATACACCACACTTCGCCCGCCGCAATGCTTTGCGTGAGACCGTCGACGAGCGTGCGTGAGCCCGCACGAAGCACGATGGCATCGAGATGCAGCGTCATCGCGGTCTCCGCAGGAGCATCCACAGGAACATGGGCACGCCGATCAACGCGGTGACGACGCCCACGGGCAATTGCGCGGGCGCGATCACCGTGCGCGCGAGGAGATCGGCGGCCATCACGGCGAGTCCGCCCGCGAGCGCGGCGGCGGGCACGAGCATGCGCTGATCGTTGCCAAACGCGAGGCGCAGCAGATGCGGCACGACGAGTCCGACGAAGCCGATGGTCCCGGCTGTCGTCACCGCGGCCGCCGCGGCAACCGATGCCACGAGATACACCCGCACACGCAAGCGTTCGACCGGCACGCCGAGCGCACGCGCGGTGGCGTCGCCGCGCAGCAGCACGTTCAATTGCGGCGCGACCGGAACGATCGCAACGAGCGCAATAGCTAGCGCGATCAACGCGGGCCACGGCGCCGCCGCGCCGTTGAGATCGCCCGTCAGCCAGAAGATCATGCCGCGCAGCCGGTTCTCGGGCGCGATGCTCAGAATCAGCGTGATCAGCGCGCCCCATCCCGATGCAATCACGACGCCCGTCAGCAGGAGTCTCGGCGACGCGTCCTGTCCGCTTTGCCAGAGGTCCTTGCGCGCGAGTCCGAGCACGATGACGATCGATGCAAACGCGCCCGCGCACGCGGCGATATCGACGCCCCACCACGGCATCGATGCGAGCATCGCAGCCAGCGCGAAGGTCGCCGCGCCGCCGGATACGCCGAGCACGTACGGCTCCGCGAGCGGATTCTTCAACAGCACTTGCAGCAGCGCGCCCGCCATGGCGAGCAGCGCGCCCGATGCGAAGCCCGCGAGTGCGCGCGGCAGACGCAAGGTGAGCACGATGTCATCGGCGATATCGGGCGTCGCGGCATGCGCGTGAAAGAGCGCGCCGATCGCACGCGATACCGGCAACGCGACGCTGCCCATCGCGAGCGACGCGACGAGCACGACGAGCGTCCCGATGCCGAGCGCGCTCCAGATCACGGCCGCGCGGCTCGCGTTCATCGCGCGCGGGCGTTCAGCGACGCGGCTCACGACGGACGCCAGCCGAGCGTGACATAGGCGCCGCGCCGTGGCGTGTTGTACGAGTACGCGAGTTCATAGTCCTTGTCGAACAGGTTGTCGATGCGCGCCGTGACGTACCACGACTTCGAAATGTCGTAGCGCGCCGACAGATTCACGATGCCATAACCCGCGAGCGTCGAATCGTAATCGCTGCGCGCTCCGCTCACGATCCACTCGCCGCCGACCCGCCAGCGCCCGATCGTGCGGTGCGCCGTGAGCGTCGCGAAATGCCGCGCGCGGCGCGTCAGGTCCTCGTGATTCGTTTCGTCGATGGGATTCTGGAACGTGACGCCCGCGCGCAAATCAGTTGCGCCGACATGTCCCGCCCACGATCCCTCGATGCCCTGCACCTTCGCGCGCCCGACGTTCTGCGCGACATAGTAGAAGCCGCCATCGGACACATAGTCGATCAGATTCGAATAGCGCGTCTGGAACAGCGTGACGCGCGCGACGCCGAGCGCATTCGATGCGTACTGCAACGCCGCTTCCACCGAATGGCTGCGCTCCGGCTGAATCGACGGATTGCCGCTCAACGGATAGTAGAGGTCGTCGAAGCTCGGCGCGCGAAACGACGCCGCATAGCTTGCGCTCGCCTTCCAGTGCGCATCGAAGTTGTACGCGTAGCCCAGATAGTAGCTGTTCGCGCCGCCGAAATCGGAATACTGGTCGTGTCGCAGATTCGCCTGCAATTCGCTCGCGCCGATGTGTCCCACGTAACCCGCGAACACCGAATTCACGTGACGATCGGGCGCGATGAACTGATCGGAGTCGAGCGTCTGATCGAGATGCTCGTAACCGAAGAGCAGCTTGTGCGCCTCGGCGATCCTGACATCGTTCTGCCACGTGTATTGCCGGTTCTCCGAATCGAAGCGGCTCGTGTACACGCCGTTCTGCTCGATGTTCGCGCGGTCCTGTCCCTGCGCGACGGTGAAGTGCGTGGTCCAGCCATCGGTGATTTTGCCGTTCGCGAACACGGACGCCGAGCGCACGCGATCGTGCGATTCGTTGATGTCGGTGGGCTGGCCGTAGGCATCGTCGAAGCTGTTGATGCCGTTCGATTGCAGGAAGCGCACGCCCGCGTCCCACTTGTCGCTGAACTGATGGCGCAGCGTCGCCGCGACGCTCTCGTTCAGATAGCCGTTCGCGTTCGGATTCACGCCCGGCGCGATGGCCGGATCGATCGACGAAAAGCCGTCGGTCTTCTCACGCGACACGTTCAGGCTGAAGGTCGTGCGGCCGTCCTTGTCGAGCGCGCCGTTCACGCCCGCCGACTGACGCTGCGTGTGATAGCTGCCGTACTCGGCCTCGAAGTTGAAGCGCGGCGGGCGCGGCTCGCCTTCCTTCGTGAAAATCTGCACGACGCCGCCGATCGCATTCGAGCCGTACAGCGCCGATACATTGCCGTTCACGATCTCGACGCGCCCGATCTGGTCGAGCATCAGTTGCGATAACTGCGCCGCGCCGAGCGACGCCGATTCGACGCGCACGCCATCGATCAAAACGAGCGATTGCGACGAGGCCGCGCCGCGTATGTAGAGACCCGAATTCGCGCCCGGTCCGCCGTTGCGCGTGATCTGCACGCCGGGCGCGAGCGCGACGAGGCCGAGCGCGTCGTCGGCGTTCGCGTCGGCGATGTCCTGTTCATCGAACACCGATGTCTGCGGGATCGATTCGGCGAGCGGCTGCGGCGCGCGCGTCGCGGTGACGACGACGGGAGCAAGCGTTTGCGAGGCGTCATCGGCGGCATGCGCAACGCTAGCGAGCGGCAATCCGATGAAGGCGGCGAGCGCGCCGCGACGGGCCAGCGCGGCCAGTGGCAATACCATGAATGAAGAATCCGTTTCGCGTGAGCGCGACCCCGCTCCCCGCGAGGACGATGCGCGACGAACGCATTGCGCAATAAGCGCAGATGCGTCGAACTCAGGCCGGTATCCGGGCTGGCGACGGATCGTCTCGCCTTCCCGCGCAGGATGCGCAGTGGCGTCGACACGTTTCTTGCAGTCGATTCGATGAAGAACCCGGCGTGATGAAAATCCACACGCTCGCGCTGCAAAACGCGCATGAGACGACTTGCAACTTGCGTTGCGGTCGCTTACCGTTGCGGGGGCAGCACAGGTTGGCTCGTCCCAGGTGGGTCCCGGTCGGACTTCGGAGACTTCGCTCCCTGTTTCCCGTTTGACTGCATCCGCGAGATCCGCGAATGCGAGCACCAAAAGTGCGGCAAGTGTAGGAGCGCGGGTTGGGGCCGTCAAGAAAACGGCACGGACAACGTGGCGCGGCGCATGACGAATCGAACGAGAACCAGCCGGCCTGTCCTCACGAGCGTAGACCAGCGCTCGCGTTTTCTGCACACGAATGCATGGCGACATGCGCTTGATCGATGGATTAAGCGCAAGATCGCATGCTGTTACGTCTCGAAACGAGACAATTATCGGAAGCTCCGTTGAACCGCGCTAAAATGCGAGGTCTTTAGAGGACGCAGCACATGCTCAACGAACTCGAATCACTGTCAGGAAATATCGGCCGGCTGATCCAGATCAGCGAGCGCCACAATCAGGCGCGCCAGGCGCTGCAGGACCAGCTCGATCAACTGCGCGCCGATTATGCGAACGTGCAGGCCGAGCTTGCGCAAGTGCGCGACGAGCGCGATACGCTGCAATCCGAACGCGACTCGCTCTCCGCGAAAATCGACGACGCGCAAGTGCGCCTCAACGCGATTCTCGAAAAGCTGCCGCGCGGGAAGTCCGCGCAACATGCCGAAGCGGACAATCAACTCGATCTCCTCGAAGCCGATTCCCGGGAAGCACATGAAGCGGAATTGCACGGCGAACATCATCAGGGAGAGAAGGCATGACGAACACGCAGATTGAAGTCTCCATTCTCGGGCAGCCTTATCGCCTCGCGTGCTCGCCCGAAACGGAAGGCGCGTTGCGCGAAGCGGTCGCGCGCGTCGACGCCGAAATGAACAAGGTGCGCAATGCAAGCAACGTGCGCGGCACGGATCGCATCGCGGTGATGGCGGCGCTTTCGCTGGCGTCGGAATTGCTTAAGCTGCAGGACAGCGTGCGTCACGGCGAGGCCTTCCCCGCCGAGGAAATCCGCCGCACCATGCACTCCATGAACGAGCAACTGGGCGCCGTCATTGCGCAATATGAAGTGCAGTGACGCGTGCGCGCGTTGAGTCAATCAGCGCGCAATGTCAATCGAAAAAAGAAACCGCCGAATTGATGTCAAGAGGCTGCAGAAGGCAAACGATTGGTGTACAGTGACGTTTCCCTGCCTGGTACGCCAAGGTCATATATTCCTTGAACCAATGCTACATTGGCACGGTTGCGGAACCTTGCAGCACGGGCGCGCGCGTCGCTAGTCCGATGTACCCAAAGTGTTGCTTACCGCGACCAATCTTGAACCCAGGTTCAGGATGCCGGCCTAGCGGCTATGGCGGGGACCCAATCAAAGAAACGGCATCGGTTTTTCCGGTGCCGTTTTCGTTTGTGTCGTCGATACACGCATAGCGAACAACCATGCGCTACTGGCTGATGAAGTCCGAACCGGACGAAGCGAGCATCGATCATCTCGCGCACGCGCCGAAAAAAACCCTGCCGTGGACGGGCGTGCGCAACTATCAGGCGCGCAACTTCATGCGCGATCAGATGCAGATCGGCGACGGCGTGCTCTTCTATCATTCGAGCTGTCCGGAGCCGGGCATCGCGGGCATCGCGAAAGTATGCTCGACGGCCTATCCCGATCCCACACAGTTCGATCCGAAGAGCGACTACTACGATCCGAAGTCCACGCAGGAAACGCCGCGCTGGATGCTCGTCGACGTGAAGTTCGTCAAGAAGACGCCGCTCGTCCCGCTCGCCGCGCTGCGCGAGCACAAGGAACTCGCCGACATGCAGGTGCTCGCGCGCGGCAATCGCCTGTCGATCACGCCGGTGACCGAAGCGCAGTGGCGCTTTATTACCGAGCAACTCGTCTAACACGGAACTTACGACACGAAGGCCGCGACTAAATCCCGTCGCGAATCACGCGATATCTCGCGTTCGGAGTCCTTCGATGATCAACAAGAAAACCGCTGCCGCGCTCGCGCTCCTCGCGATGTCGGGCGCAGCGTTCACGCTTTCTCAAACCGCCGCCGCACAGACGGTGATGACCCAGCCTCAGCCTTCGGGCGTACTTTCGCTTTCGGCTCAGGCGAGCGCGCAAGTGCCGCAGGATGTCGTCGACATCACGCTCTTCTACGAGCAGGAAGCGGCCGATCCTTCATCGCTCACCAGCACGCTCAATCAGCGCGCCGAGGCCGCATTGCGCGAAGCTAAAGGCGTCGACGGCGTGACTGCCAGGAGCGGCTCGTTCACCGTGTACCCGTCAACCGACCGCGACGGCAAGATCTCCGCGTGGCGCGGCCGCACGGAAGTCGTGCTCGAATCGCATGATTTCGCGGCGGCGTCGAAGCTCGCGGGCAAGATGAGCTCGTCGATGCAAGTGGGCAGCGTCGCGTTCTCGCTGTCGCCCGAAGCGCAGCGCGCGGCCGAGCAGAAGCTCGTCACGCAGGCCATCGATTCGTTCCGCAAGCAGGCGCAAGCCGCCGCGCAAGGGTTCGGCTACAGCAATTACACGATTCGGGAAGTGAACGTCGGACACAGCGGCGTGCAGCCGCGCCCGGTCATGATGATGCAAGCGCGCGCCATGGGCAACGATGCCAAGATGGCCGCCCCGATCGCGATGGAAGCCGGCACGTCGACGGTAACCGTCGACGTCTCCGGTTCGGTGCAGATGGGACGTTGAACGATGCGGGGCACGCCGCCCCGCAAGACTCACGCTTGGGCTGATTCGGGCGGCAGGCGCAGATTGCGCTTGTACGCCCACACCATCATCAGCACGCCGGCGATGATCATCGGCAGCGAGAGCCATTGGCCCATGGAGAGGTTGAGCGCGAGCAGGCCGAGATAATCGTCCGGCTCACGCGCGAACTCCACGGTGAAGCGCGCCAGTCCATAACCGATCAGGAACAGCGCGGAAATCGCGCCTACAGGCCGCTGCTTGCGCGAGAACGTCCAGATCACGATGAACAGCACGAGCCCTTCGAGCGCGATCTCGTACAACTGCGACGGATGGCGCGGCAGCATGTGATAGCGCTGGAAGACTTCCGTGAGATGGTATTGCGCATCGAGTTGCGGATTCTTCGAGAGCCAGATCGCGTCGTCGTTCGTCGAACTCTGAAAGAGCATCGCCCACGGCGCGTTCGGGTCCGTCACGCGGCCCCACAGTTCGCCATTGATGAAGTTGCCGAGACGCCCCGCCGCGAGGCCCAGCGGCACCATCGGCGCGACGAAATCCGTCACCTGCAGCCAGGTGCGCTTGCGGTGATACGCGAACAGCACCATCGCGAGCGTCACGCCGAGAAAGCCGCCGTGAAACGACATCCCGCCTTCCCAGACCTTGAAGATATCGAGCGGATGCGCCGCGTAATAGCTCGCCTTGTAGAAAACCACGTAGCCGATACGGCCGCCGAGAATCGTGCCGAGCACGCCGTAGAACAGCATGTCGTCGATATCCTTGACGGTCCAGCCTTGCGCCGCCACGTAAGGCAGGCGCAGACGCAGCCGGCCGATGACGATGGCCGACACGAACGCCACCAGATACATGAGGCCGTACCAGCGCACGGCGAGCGGTCCGAGATGAATCGCGATGGGATCGAAATTGGGATGTATGAGCATTCTGATGTGGGAGCTTGAGCGAACTACAAGGGCGAATCATACAGAACCTGCGTTTTCGGCCCGCGAACGGACGATCTCGATGAACCCGGCGAGCACCGGGCTCACCTCCGCCGCGCGCCACACGAGGCCGGTTTCGACGAGCGTGCCCGACGCATTCAGCGGCCGCAGAGGACGATACACGACGCCCGTGCGCCGCAGATGACGCAGCGAATGCGGCACGAGCGCGACGCCCATGCCGGCGGACACGAGGCTCACGATGGTCTGCATCTGGATTGCTTCCTGGCCGATGCGCGGGGTGAGGCCGGCCGCGCCGTAGCAGCCCATAATGATGTCATACAAACCCGGCGCGAGACGCCTTGGAAAGACGACGAGCGGCGCAGCGGCGACATCGTGCAGATCGACGGGCGTGTCGGCCCATTCGTCGGCGCCCTGCCCCAGTTCCTGCGCGGCATCGGCGGACATCGCGATGACGAGCGGCTCGCGCGCCACGGCCATATACGAGAGCGCGCTCGCGTAGCGCGGCGGCAGCGGCGGAATCACCAGACCCGCGTCGATGCGCCCGGCGACGAGCTCTTCGATCTGCACGTCGCTCGTCGCCTCGGTCAGTTGCAGCCGCACGCCGGGATGGCGCGCGCCGAAATCGCGCAGCAGAGCCGGCAGGAGGCCGTAATCGGCCGTGGAGACGAACGCGAGCGACAGCACGCCCGCCTCGCCGCGCGCGAGCGACTGCGCGAGCGGACGCAGCGCATCGGCGGACGCGAGCAGGCGGCGCACTTCCGGCAGCAGATCCTTGCCGACGGGCGTGAGCTCCACGGTCCGTTTCGTGCGCACGAACAGCGCGACGCCGAGCGCGTCTTCCAGCGCGCGGATCGCCTGCGAGAGCGGTGGCTGCGTCATGGCAAGACGCGCGGCGGCGCGGCCGAAGTGCATCTCTTCGGCGACCGTCACGAAGTAGCGCAACAGACGCAGCTCGATGGGCGGATTTCTCGGCTCCATTGATATTTTTTGCGACCTAATAAGCCCTGAATAATATATTGGACAGACACATCGCGGGAGTTGCATTCTTGCTGCACTAGAGCAAAAACATCCCCTCAAGGAGCACACCATGGCCTTCAATCGCCGCTCGAAGCACATCACCCAGGGCGTCGCGCGCTCGCCCAATCGTTCGATGTATTACGCGCTCGGCTACAAGGAGGAAGACTTCGACAAGCCGATGATCGGCGTCGCGAACGGGCACTCGACCATCACGCCGTGCAACGCCGGCCTGCAGCCGCTCGCGGATGCCGCCATCGAAGCGATCAGAAAGTCCGACGCGAACCCGCAGATTTTCGGCACGCCGACGATCTCCGACGGCATGTCGATGGGCACCGAAGGCATGAAGTACTCGCTCGTGTCGCGCGAAGTGATCGCGGACTGTGTCGAGACCGCGGTGCAGGGCCAGTGGATGGACGGCGTCGTCGTGATCGGCGGCTGCGACAAGAACATGCCGGGCGGCATGATCGGCATGGCGCGCATGAACGTGCCGTCCATCTACGTGTACGGCGGCACGATCCGCCCGGGCAACTGGAAGGGCCGCGATCTGACGATCGTGTCGTCGTTCGAGGCGGTCGGCGAATTCACGGCGGGCCGCATGTCGGAAGAGGATTTCAAGGGCGTGGAGAAGAATGCGTGTCCGTCGACCGGCTCGTGCGGCGGCATGTACACGGCGAACACGATGAGCTCGTCGTTCGAGGCGCTCGGCATGTCGCTCATGTACTCGTCGACGATGGCCAATCCGGATCGGGAAAAGGTCGATTCCGCCGCGGAATCGGCGCGCGTGCTTGTCGAGGCGGTGAAGAAGGACCTGAAGCCGCGCGACATCATCACGAAGAAGTCGATCGAGAACGCGGTCGCGCTCATCATGGCGACGGGCGGCTCGACCAATGCCGTGCTGCACTATCTGGCGATCGCGCACGCGGCGGAAGTGGAATGGAGCATCGACGACTTCGAGCGCATGCGCAAGAAAGTGCCGGTCATCTGCGATCTGAAGCCGTCGGGTCAGTACGTCGCGACGGACCTGCACAAGGCCGGCGGCATCCCGCAAGTGCTCAGGATCCTGCTCGATGCGGGCCTGCTGCACGGCGACTGCATGACGATCACGGGGCGCACCATCGCGGAAGAACTGAAGGACGTGCCGGGCAAGCCGCGCGCGGATCAGAAGGTCATCTATCCGATCGAGCAGGCGCTCTACAAGGAAGGCCACCTCGCGATCCTGCGCGGCAATCTCGCGGAAGACGGCGCGGTCGCGAAGATCACCGGCCTGAAGAATCCGGTCATCACCGGCCCGGCGCGCGTGTTCGACGACGAACAAAGCGCGATGGACGCCATCCTCGCCGACAAGATCAAGGCCGGCGATATTCTCGTGCTGCGCTATCTCGGCCCGGTCGGCGGCCCGGGCATGCCGGAGATGCTCGCGCCGACATCGGCGATCATCGGCAAGGGGCTGGGTGAATCGGTCGGCTTCATCACAGACGGGCGCTTCTCGGGCGGCACGTGGGGCATGGTGGTCGGCCATGTCGCGCCGGAGGCCTATGCGGGCGGCACGATCGCGCTCGTGCAGGAAGGCGATTCGGTCACCATCGACGCGCACAAGCTGCTGCTGCAACTGAACGTGGACGATGCGGAACTCGCGCGGCGCCGCGCCGCGTGGAAGCAGCCCGCGCCGAAGTATACGCGCGGCGTGCTGGCGAAGTTTGCCGCGCTCGCCGGGCCGGCGAACAAGGGGGCGGTGACGGGGTAACGATACACGAAGTTGATTAATTCATTAGCGCATGAGCTTCACGATGCGCTTCGAGTGAAGAATAGGGCTGCCCAATAGCATTGGAGCAGCCCTGTTCTTTTTTCGAAGCCCGATAAGAGTGGGGAAAGTTATCAATTACTCTTGTTTCGCTGCTCTTAGTCATCTTCAGCAACTCAGTTAATGACATAACGCAGCTATTTATCGCTTTGCGATATATAGCCACATCTCTTCACACATCGCAGTCGACATGTCCAGCTGTCGCTCTCGGCAGGCTTGTTAAAACGGATCATAGTGTTTTATAAACACAATCGTCGCTTCGTGTCGCCGACTTAATTCTGCGTGAATTTTCTTGATGTCCGGAGGATGGATGCTCATTCGCTGAGTGTCACGTCGACACGCCTAACGACGAACAACGCAAAGTTTTTCTCAGTTGAATTCGAACACTTTATTATCTCAAAAAGAAAAGGCGAAAATGGATTTCATCGATGAAGTGAGGGCATTGGCAACGCGTGTAGCCGCCGCGAGGGACATGGTGCAAACGGAAGAGGCAACCAAAAACGCGATGGTGATGCCGTTCATTCACCTGCTGGGCTACAACGTTTTCGACCCGTTAGAGGTGACGCCAGAATTGACCGCTGACGTTGGAACAAAGAAAGGCGAAAAAGTTGACTACGCGATCTTGAAGGACGGCAAGCCAATTATGTTGTTCGAGTGCAAGAAATGCGGCGGAGACCTGAACATCAACCATGCGAGCCAGCTTTTCCGATATTTCCATGTAACGGAAGCGCGATTTGGCGTATTGACAAACGGCCTTGTTTACCGATTTTTCACTGATCTTGAGCAACCAAACAAGATGGATGAAAAGCCGTTCTTCGAATTCAGCTTTACAGACTTTCGTGATCAAGACGTCGACGAGTTGAAGAAATTCGCCAAGACCGCCTTCGACCTTGAAAGCATACTGACGACGGCGAATCATCTGAAATACACGCGCGCGATCAAAAACACGTTGAATGACTGGATGACTGAGCCTCCTGAAGACTTCGTGCGACTCGTGTCCGCAGAATTTCTGGCCGGCAAGCACTTCAAGAACACGGTAAAGGATCAGTTCACACAGATCGCGAAACACGCGTTCCAGCAATTGGTGGCCGACAAAATAAATGAACGCCTGAAAGGCGCAATGACCCCAGAGCCGGCGCTGCTGGCCTCTGTCACTCAAAGCGAAGCGGACACCTTACCCGGTGAGGCATCTGAGCCGACAGCCATCGAGATCGAGGCGTACCAGATCGTTCGCGCTATCTTGAGATCCGTTGTATCTGCTGACAGGGTGGCAATACGCGGCGCGGCCAGCTACTGCGCCGTTCTGTTCGACGACAACAATCGCAAGCCCATTTGCAGACTGCGATTCAAGAACGAGAACCGGCTCGTCATCGGCGTGTTTGATGAGAAAAAGGAGGAAGATCGCATATTGCTGCACAGCCTGGACGATATCTTCGAACTCGCCGACAGACTGAAGGCAAGCATCGCGTGGTACACCAGAGACGAAGAAGCTGCGGCCTTATGACAGACTGATTTTTCGTCGGTTTCGATGCACAACGCTCGCCCGGAGTGCGCCGAATCGAAACTCGGCCGACTCCGCGAGCGCAACGTGGTCACGCGAATCGACTCTGGCTGCCCGGACGAGCATCATTCCTTCCGCTGGCTGCGCAACTCGTCCTCGACCGCGTCGCGCACCCATTCGCTCATCCGGCCTTCGAGCGCCATCGCGACTTCGCGCGTGATCGCGGAGACGAGTTGCGTCGAATGCTCGCGCAACACTTCGCGGCAGCGGTCTTCGATCAGCACGCGCGCATCGCCGGTCAGGAAGTTCGTGAAGCGGCCGCGCAGCCGCTCGGCGATGCGCTCCGCATCGTATTCGATCGCGATTTCATCGGCGGATGGCGCGCGTGCGTATTCCGGCCTGCCGGGCACAACGACATCGGTCAGGACGGGGATGGACGAATCGAAGGATTCGGGCTTGTCAGTCATATTCGAAGGTCTCCTGTCGACCGGAGTCCGCGCGTTCACGCTCGACTCCGGTCCCATGCAAAGCGGTATGTTCAGCCGGAGCATAGTGCAGCGGTGACGCAGCCTCTGTGCGCTCAACCGCCCTGATTGTGCGTCTCGATCGTGTAGCCGCGATCGCGGTAGAAGCGATAACGCTCGCGGCCCGCGGCGAGCTCGTCGCCCTCGCTGCCGACGATCTCCACGAGCCGCTCAAAGCGCGCGAACTGCGCGGGCATCGGCGCGCCGAGATTCACGAGCACCTGATGATGCGGCGCCTCGTCCAGATTCGACGTGAGCACGACGGGCGTGTCGGCCGCGAGCGGGCTCTTCGCCATGCAGTGCGGCACGAACTCGAGCGGCTGGAAGGTCCACAACTGCTCGTCGAACGCGGCGAGGCGCTGCGATTCGGCGAGCACGACGAGCGGCTTGCCGCTCAGGTACGCCTTGCGCACGAGGCGGCAGGCGTACGCGAGCGGATCGCCGACATTCGTATGAAAGTCGATGCGCGTCATGCCTGCTTCAGGCGCCGGCGCGATCGATCAGGAACTGCGAGAGCAGCGGCACGGGACGGCCCGTCGCGCCCTTCGCCGCCCCGCTCTTCCACGCGGTCCCGGCGATGTCGAGGTGCGCCCACGGATAAGCGGTCGCGAAGCGCGACAGGAAGCACGCCGCCGTCACGCTGCCCGCCGGACGCCCGCCGATGTTCGCGAGATCCGCGAAATTCGACTTGAGCTGATCCTGATATTCGTCGTCGAGCGGCAGGCGCCAGGCCGGATCGACCGCCTCGCGCGACGCGTCGAGCAGCTCGCCCGCGAGCGCATCGTCCTTCGAGAACAGGCCCGTGTTGTGGTGACCCAGCGCGATGATGCACGCGCCCGTGAGCGTCGCGATATCGACCACGGCCGCGGGCTTGAAGCGCTCCGCGTAGGTGAGCGCGTCGCACAGGATGAGGCGGCCTTCTGCGTCGGTGTTGAGCACTTCGATGGTCGTGCCGTTCATCGCGGTGATGATGTCGCCCGGCTTCACCGCGTTGCCCGCGGGCATGTTCTCGCAGGTCGGAATCACGCCGATCACGTTGAGCTTCAGGCCCATCTCGGCAACCGCGCGCATGGTGCCGAACACGGAGCCCGCGCCGCACATGTCATATTTCATCTCGTCCATCGACTCGCCCGGCTTGATCGAGATGCCGCCCGAGTCGAAGGTGATGCCCTTGCCGACCAGCACGACCGGCGCGTTCTTGCCCTTCGCGGCCGCACCCGCGCCCTGGTAATGCATGACGATGAACTGCGGCGGCTCGACCGAGCCTTTCGCGACCGAGAGGAACGAGCCCATGTTGAGCGCTTCGATCTGCTTCTGGCCGAGCACCTCGACCTTCAGCTTGAAGTCGCGGCCGAGTTTCCTCGCGGTCTGGCCGAGATAAGTCGGCGTGCAGACGTTCGGCGGCAGATTGCCGAGATCGCGCGTGAGATCCATGCCGTTCGCGATCGCGACGCCCTGCTTCACCGCGACCTTGGCGGCTTTCTCGTCGGCGGAATCGATGCTGAAGACGATCTTCTTCAACGAGCGCGCGCCGTTGTCGGGCTTGCTCTTCATCTGCGTGAACTTGTAGGTCAGCTCGCGCAGCGCGAGGATCGCGGCGCGCACGGCCCAGTCGCCGGTGCGTTCCTGGATCGGCAGTTGCGCGAGCGTGAAGGTCGCCTGACCGATCTTCGAGCCGAGCACCACGCGCCATGCGGCGCGCACGGCTTCGCCATAGGCTTTCTGATTGAAGGCGTCCTGCTTGCCGAGCCCGACCAGCAACACACGCGATGCGCCGATGCCGGTGACTTCGGGCACCATCAGGGTTGTGCCCGCGCGGCCGCTCATGTCGCCGGCTTTCACGACGCGCGAGATCAGGCCTTTGGTCGCGACGTCCATGTCGCGCGCGGCGCCCGTGAGCGTCTGCGCTTCGAAGATGCCGAGCACGATGACATCCGACTTCCCGGTAAGGAAACCATTTGCCTCGCCTTTGCTCCAATCACAGGCTTTTATGCTAAAGTCCATCGCGCTTATCCTCGGATAAAATCTTGGCTGAAGGATGAAAGCCGCAATTATCCGCTATTTTTTCCGCGGCGGTCACAGGCAGGCGGCGTGAGGGTAAGCGAAGACCCTTCCCGTAGGCCACGCGATGCGTGCATGATTTCCGCATCGCCGCCGGCTCCAAGCAAAAATTCAATGATCTTCGAACGCTCCCTGCAGCGCGAACTCGCGTATACGGCCGGTGCCGTGTTCATGGTGCTGCTTACGATCATGCTCACGACGATGATGATCCGCATCGTCGGCTTCGCGGCGCAAGGTCAGATCGACCCGAAAGACGTCGTCGTGCTGATCGGGCTCACCGTCATCGGCTATCTCGCGGTCATGCTGATCGTGACGCTGTTCGTCTCGATTCTCTTCGTGCTCACGCGCTGGTATCGCGACTCGGAAATGGTCGTGTGGCTCGCCTCGGGCGTGAGTCAGACACAGCTCATCAAGCCGATCGCCGTGTTCTCCACGCCGATCATCATCCTCATCGTCTTCTTCGCGTTCGTCGGCTGGCCGTGGTCGAACCAGCAGAGCAAGCTCATCAAGCAGCGCTTTCAGCAGCGCGATGAAGTGTCGCTGCTCGCGCCCGGGCAGTTCCGCGAATCGCCGTCGAGCAATCGTGTGTTCTTCATCGAGAAGATGTCGCCGGATCAGGGGCACGTCGAGAACGTGTTCGTCACGAGCACGGAAGGCGGCAAGGTCAACGTGATCGTCTCGAAGAACGGGCACACCGAAACGCGCCCCGACGGCGACCGCTTCATCGTGCTGGACAACGGCCGCCGTTACGATGGCGAGCCCGGCCAGCCGAACTTCCGCATCATGGAGTTCGAGCGGTATGGTGTGAAGATAATGAGTCACCAGGTCGTGAATACGCCGACCACGACGGGCATCTCCACGCCGGATCTGCTCGCCAATCCGACCAAGGAGAATCTCGCGGAGTTCGCGTGGCGCGTAGGCTTGCCGCTCATCGCCGTCAATCTCATGTTGCTCGCCATTCCACTTTCGTATCAGAACCCGCGGCGCAGCCGCACGATCAATCTCGTGATGGCCGTGCTGATCTATCTCACCTATTCGAACCTGCTGAACGTCGTGCAGTCGTGGATCGAGCAGGGCAAGCTGTCGTTCGGCGTGGGTCTCGTCGGGCTGCACATCGTCGTGGGAGCGCTCGTCGCGTTCATCTTCTGGCTGCGGATCCGTAACCGGCCGCTCTTCAGGCTTCCGTCGCTGTCGAAGGGGGCCTGACGTAATGCGCATTTACGAACGATACTTCGCGCGCCAGATCTATCTCGCGTTCATCTTCATCCTGTTCGCGTTCTCGGGTCTGTTCTTCTTCTTCGACCTGATCAACGAACTGAACACGGTCGGGCACGGCAACTACAAGTTCACGCTCGCGGTGCTGCGCGTCGCGCTGCAGACGCCTTCGCGCTTCTACGAGATCATCCCCGTCGCCGCGCTCATTTCGGCCATCTACGTGTTCGCGCAAATGGCGGCGGCATCCGAGTTCACGATCTTTCGCGTGTCGGGTCTCTCGACCGGCGCCGCGCTGCGCTCGCTGCTGAAGATCGGCGTTCCGATCGTGCTCATCACGTATCTCATCGGCGAAGTGGTCGGGCCGTACACGGACCAGTTGTCCGAGCGCGTGCGGCTGGAGGCGCTCGGGTCGTCGGTGTCGTCGAATTTTCAGTCGGGCGTATGGGTGAAGGACACGTTGACGGCGAAGGAGAACGGCGAGCAGGTCACGCGCTTCGTCAATGTCGGCACGCTGAATCCCGACACGACGATCGCCAATGTGCGCATCTACGAGTTCGACTCGAAATTCCGGCTGACGAACGTGCGCATCGCGAAGAGCGGCGTGTACCAGCCGCCGGGACACTGGAAGCTCACTGGCGTCACCGACACGCAGTTGAGCGATGCTGCGCCGCAGCCCGTCAATCCCGGCGACACGCTGAACCCGGTCTACCGCGCGACGCAAACCGCGTTGCCCGAATATTCGTTGCGCTCGGAGCTGACGCCGCAGATTCTTTCGGTGCTGCTGGTGTCGCCGGACCGTATGTCGATGTTCAATCTGTTCCGCTATATCCAGCATCTGACCGAGAATCATCAGGATACGCAGCGGTATCAGATCGCGTTCTGGCGCAAGATTCTCTATCCGTTCGCGGTGTTCGTGATGCTGATTCTGTCGCTGCCGTTCGCGTATCTGCATACGCGCGCGGGCGTGGTCGGCATGAAGGTATTCGGCGGCATCATGATCGGGATGAGCTTCCAGCTGGTCAACACGCTGTTCTCGCATATCGGCAACCTGAATACGTGGCCCGCGCCGATCACCGCGGCGGCGCCCGCCCTCGCCTATCTGGTGATCGGCCTGATCGGGCTGAAGTGGGTGGAGCGGCACTGACGTTTCCTGACAGGAGCGCGTGATGAAGAAGCACGGCATCATCCTGTTCGGCCACGGCGCACGCGATCCGCGCTGGGCCGAGCCGTTCGAGCGGCTTGCGCTGAAGCTGCGGGCGTCGAGAAGTGATCCGGTGTCGCTCGCGTTTCTCGAACTGATGTCGCCGGATTTGCCTGCTGCGGTCGCCCAGCAAGCCGCCGATGGTTGCGACGCGATTACAGTCGTGCCCGTGTTCTTCGGGCAAGGCGGGCATGTGAGGAAGGATTTGCCGGAGATCGTCGATCAGTGTCGGGCCGCGCATCCGGGTGTGGCTATTTCGTGCGCGACCGCAGTCGGGGAGGATGATGCGGTGCTGGAGGCGGTGAAGGCGTATTGTTTGCGGCAAGTGGGCTGACAGAGCCGATCGGTCCGCGCGTTGGCCATTCGGCCGAATTCCAGCACACGAAAACACGAGCTATACTGGATATACACTTTAGTATATCCATGGGGCTCAAGGTGAACTTGCTCATTTCCAAGTGGGGCAACAGCCTCGCTGTGCGTCTTCCGGCCGAATACCTTCGACATACCGGACTTTCAGAGGGCGATCAGGTCCAGGCCAGTCTCACAGTCGACGGCGGAATCTGTCTTCGTCCGGCCAAATGGGACCGTCGGGCGTTCGTCGCGGAACTTGCCGAGACGCGCGACGCCATGCCGATGACAGAATCGGTGATCGAAGAACTCCGACGTGGGGCGCGTTACTGATGGTCTACGTCGATACGAGCGTCCTCGTCGCGTTGTGCGTGCGAGAACGAATGACTGCAGCCGTGTCGCAATGGTATGCGTCGGTCAAGGACGATCTGATTTCCGGAGCCTGGTGCGTGACGGAGTTCGCCAGTGCGCTCGGCATCAAACGGCGAACAGGACAGTTGACCGAAGAGCAATCGGCTTTTGCCTGGCGTAGTTTCGAACGAATGTGCGCGAGCGACCTGCAACTGACGCCGATCGAGCCGCCGGTCTTCCATCAGGCCGCCGTACTCACGCTCGATGCGTCGAGCGGACTCCGGGCCGGCGATGCGCTTCATCTTGCGACGGCGCTTGATTGCAAGGCCAGAACGATCGCAACGCTGGATGCCGTCCTGGCGAACAATTCAAAGAAGAAGAAGCTCAGGCCGGTTGAGTTTTGAGCCAACGGATAAACAAAAAGCGCACCACCAGTGCGCTTTTTGTTTATCCGCCGACTCAACCGCCATCAAGCCGCCGCCTGCATCCCCTTCAAATGCACCTTCGGCTTGGCCGACGCCCGATCGCGAAACGCCTCGCCGATCATCAGCAAACTCGGCTGCGACGGATCCAGCCATTCCTGCGCCTCACCCAGCGCCATGCGCGCCAGCGTCAATGTCAGCGTGCGCTCGCGCGGCGTGCTGCACGCCTCGACGATCGCCACCGGCGTCGAACCCGGACGGCCCGCATCGATGAGTTGCTGCGCGATATCCGGCGCGCTGTCACGGCCCATGTAGAACACGAGCGAATCGGCCTTGGCCTGCTCGCGGATCTCGTCGCTGTCGGCGGCGCGCGAGTGCGTCGCCAGTGCGACGCTGCGCGCCACGCCGCGCAAGGTCAGCGAGCGCTTGAGCGTCGCGGCGCTCGCGAGGGCCGCCGTGATGCCCGGCACCACTTCGAACTCGATGCCCGCCGCTTCGAGCGCGCGCATTTCCTCGTCGGCGCGGCCAAAGAGCATCGGATCGCCGCCCTTCAGACGCACGACCAGGCCATGCTCCAGCGCCGCATCGACGATCTGCTTGTTGATGAAGTGCTGGGCCGTCGAACGCTGTCCACAGCGCTTGCCGACCGCAATCTTCTTCGCGTTCGGCGCGTAATCGAGCATCGCCGGTTCAATCAGCGCGTCGTGCAGCACGACATCGGCCTGTTCGAGCAAACGCATGCCGCGCACGGTGATGAGATCCGCCGCGCCCGGACCCGCTCCGATCAGATAGACCTTACCCATAGCTTTCATCGATCAACTCACGCGCTCAGATGGCTCATGCAGAGATTGCACGAATCATACCGGCCGCGACCGTGTGATGCGTCGCCTCGTCGATCAATACGAACGCGCCGGTGCCCTGATGCGTATCGTACTCGTCCGCGACGATCGGCTTTTGCAGCGTGAGCGCGACGCGGCCGATATCGTTCATGGCGAGCGTGGTCCGATCGACCGAATGCGACAGCGTATGCACGTCCAGCACCTGCTTCACCGCGCCGATGCGCGCGAACACCGTGTTGGTCGTCTGCTTCAGCAGATACTTGCGCTGCGGCGAGAGCGGCTCTTCGTCGAACCAGCAAATGTCCGCTTCGAGCTTCTTGGTGGGCTCGACCTTCTGCGATGCCGGCACGAAGGTATCGCCGCGCGAGACGTCGACGTCTTCGGTCAGGCGAATCGTCACCGTCTGGCCCGCGAACGCGCGATCCACCGGCGCGACGCCTCCCGGCACCGGCGCGATGATCTCGGCGACGGTCGCTTCACGACTGGCCGGCAGCACGAGAATGGAATCGCCGACGCGCACTTCGCCCGCTTCCACGCGGCCCATGTAGCCGCGGAAGTCGTCGGCTTGCGAGCCGTCCTGACGCGCGACCCACTGAACCGGGAAACGCAGCGCCTGATCGTTCGGCTGCGCAACCGGCAGCGACTCGAGCAGATCGAGCAGCGGCTCGCCCGCGTACCACGGCATGCGCTCGCTCGCGGTCACGATGTTGTCGCCCTTCAGCGCCGATACCGGCACGAAGCGCACGTTCGACAGACCGAGCTGATGCGCGAGCGTGACGTACGCATCGCGAATCTCGTTGAAGCGCGCTTCGCTGTAATCGACCAGATCCATCTTGTTGATCGCGACGATCGCGTGCTGCAGGCCGAGCAGCTTGACGATCGCGCTGTGGCGCTTGGTCTGCGGCAGCAGTTGCGCGACGCCGTTGTCGAAGGTGACGCGCGTGGCGTCGACGAGAATGATCGCGGCATGCGCCGTCGATGCGCCCGTCACCATGTTGCGCGTGTACTGCTCGTGGCCCGGTGTATCGGCGATGATGAACTTGCGCTTGGCGGTCGCGAAGTAGCGGTACGCAACGTCGATCGTGATGCCCTGCTCGCGCTCGGCTTCGAGGCCGTCCGTCAGCAGCGACAGATCGATTTCATCGCCGACCGTGCGCTTGTTCTTCGCGCGGGAAATCGCGGACAACTGGTCCGACAGCACAGCCTTGCTGTCGTACAGCAGACGGCCGATCAGCGTGCTCTTGCCGTCGTCGACGCTGCCCGCCGTGATGAAGCGCAACACGCCCAGGTCTTCAGCTTGATAAATGCTCATGATTCTTTCGTTCCTCGGGGCGTGTGGCTTAGAAATAACCTTGTTTCTTGCGCTGTTCCATCGCGGCTTCGGATGCCTGATCGTCCATTCGCGTCGCGCCGCGTTCCGTGATTTCCGTCACGGCCGTTTCGGCGATGATCTTCTCGACATCGTCGGCATCGCTCGCGACCGGGCACGTGCAGCTGATATCGCCGACGGTCCGGAAACGCACTTGCGCCACTTCCGACGTTTCGCCCTCGCGCAGCGGCGTGAGCGGCGTGAGCGGCACGAGCAGACCGTTGCGGCGGATGATTTCACGATCATGCGCGTAGTAGATCGACGGCAGTTCGAGCTTCTCGCGAGCGATGTATTGCCACACGTCCAGTTCGGTCCAGTTCGATATCGGGAACACACGCAGATGCTCGCCCGCATGCAGACGCGCGTTATAGATGCTCCACAGTTCCGGACGCTGCGCCTTCGGGTCCCACTGGCCGAATTCGTCGCGGAACGAGAAGATGCGCTCCTTCGCGCGGGCCTTCTCTTCGTCGCGGCGCGCACCGCCGATCATCGCCGTATAGCCGTATTCCTCGATGGTTTCGAGCAGCGTCACTGCTTGCGCGGCGTTGCGTGAATCCGTCTCGCGACGCAGGCGCACGGTGCCCTTCTTGATCGAATCCTCGACATGACCGACGACCAGTTCCGCGCCGATTTCCGCCGCGCGACGATCGCGGAAGTCGATCACTTCCTGGAAGTTGTGACCCGTGTCGATGTGAACCAGCGGGAACGGCAACTGGGTCTTGCGGCCCGCGCCGAGGCCGAACGCCTTGAGCGCGAGATGCAGCACGACGACCGAATCCTTGCCGCCCGAGAACAGGAGCGCGGGCTTGCTGCATTCCGCGACGAGTTCGCGAATGATGTGGATCGACTCGGCTTCGAGCCAATCCAGGTGATCCATGCGAGTCGCCTTGTTGGCGATCGGTGCGGTGACGGTTGAGTCGAGCGTCGTGCTCATGTTCGTCGATCCTTTTTTATGCAGCGTCAGGCAATTTCCACTGCGACGATGCGTTCAATGACAGGGTTTGGTGCGGCGTCTTGCGCGCCTTAAATCGTCGAGCTCGGTGCTTCTTCGACGATCTTGATGTTCGTGATGTGCAGGCCGCATTCCTTCGTATCGCGCGATTCCCACCACCAGCGGCCCGCCCGGCTGTCCTCGCCAGGGCGCACGGCGCGCGTGCAGGGCTCGCAGCCGATGCTCGGATAGCCGCGCGCATGCAGCGGATTCACGGGCACATCGAAAGCCTTCAGGTAGTCCCAGACATCGCTCTCGTTCCAGTCCGCGAGCGGATTGAACTTCGCGATGCCGCGCGGCGCGTCGTGCTCTTCCTCGTGCAGCTCGGCGCGCGTCACCGATTGCTCGCGACGCTGTCCCGTGACCCACGCAGACACATCCGACAGCGCGCGATTGAGCGGCTCGACCTTGCGGATATGGCAGCAGCTCTTGCGCAAATCAATGCTTTCGTAGAACGCGTTCAGCCCGTGATCGCGCACGTAGGCATCGACCGCGTCCTGCTGCGGATGGAACTGCTCGATGTCGTAGCCGTAGCGTTCCTTCACGGCGTCGAGCATGCCGAGCGTTTCCGCGTGCAGGCGGCCCGTGTTCAAGGAGAAGATGCCGATCTTCACACCGCGCGAAAGAATGGCGTGCGTGAGCACCATGTCTTCGGCGGCGAGGCTGCTGGCTAGCTTGACGCGCTCGTGACGCGCCGCGATCGAATCGAGCAGCGCATCCAGACGTTCAACCTTGGCTTGCAATTCAGGCGTCATACATCAGGCTCCGAGCGATGCAACGAGCGCCGCGCGACGGCGGAACAGCGGTTCGAGATTGTCGGTCGCGCCCTGATACAGCTCGGTGAACTCGTTGAACGCGTTGAGCGCGTCGTTGATGTCCTTGTCCGCGCGCACCGCAAACGCATCGAAGCCGCAGCGCGAATGGAACAGCACCTGATCGCGCAGCACGTCGCCGATCGCACGCAGTTCACCCGTCCACTGATACCGCTCGCGCAGCAGGCGGCCGATGGAGAAGCCGCGGCCATCGCGGAACACCGGGAAGTCGACCGCGATCACGGCAAGCTGATCGAAGTCCGGCGCGAGGTCGGCGGGTTCGTCGTCCGGCGCGAGCCACACGCCGATGTCTTCCTTCGCGCGCGATGCGACGATCGCCGCCTTGTGTTCCTTCCACAACGCGAACGGCACGATGACCTTGCCTTCGGGCAATGCATCGAAGGCGGGCAGTGCGCCGTCTTCGGCGGCACGTACGACGGTGAAATGGTCTTCGACGACCGCGCGGTTCTTGATAATCAACGTCATTTGAAAATCCTTAAGCGTGAGCCTGGCGCGATGCGTACACGCGCTCCTTGAAGGGCGCCATGCCGATGCGGCCGAACGTGTCGATGAAGCGCTCGCCTTCGATGCGGTTGTCGACGAAGGTATCGACCACTTGCGAGATCACGTCGGGCATCTCTTCGGCCGAGAACGACGGGCCGATCACCTTGCCCAGATGCGCGCCTGTCGCGCCCGAGCTCTGCTCGCCGCCGAGCGTCACCTGGTACCACTCCGAGCCGTCCTTGTCGACGCCCAGAATGCCGATGTTGCCCACGTGGTGATGACCGCACGCGTTGATACAGCCCGAAATGTTCAGCGACATGTCGCCGAGATCGTGCACGTAGTCGAGATCGTTGAAACGGTCTTGAATGGCGAGCGCGATCGGAATCGACTTCGCGTTCGCGAGCGAGCAGAAGTCGCCGCCCGGGCACGCGATGATGTCGGTCAGAAGGCCGATGTTCGCCGTCGCGAAACCCAGCGCCTTCGCGCGTTCCCAGACCGTGTGCAGGTCGCGCTTCTTCACGTTGGCGAGAATCAGGTTCTGCTCGTGCGACACGCGGATTTCGCCGAACGAGAACTCGTCGGCGAGCGCGGCGACGTCGTCCATCTGCTGATCGGTAGCGTCGCCCGGTGCGATATGGCGCTGCTTGAGCGACAACGTCACCGACGCATAGCCCGGCACCTTGTGCGGGCGCACGTTGCGCTCGACCCAGCGCGCGAACGGCTTGCTTTCGATCAGATGCTTTTCATACGAGGCATCGGTATCCGCGAGCTTTTCGTAGACGGGCGGCGCGAAGAACTTCGACACGCGATCGACTTCTTCCTGCGTGATCGTCGACGGGCCGTCCTTCAGATGCTGCCACTCTTCCTCGACCTGCTTCGAGAACTTCTCCGCCGACAGCGCCTTCACGAGAATCTTGATGCGCGCCTTGTACATGTTGTCGCGGCGGCCGTAGCGGTTGTACACACGCAGCACGGCTTCGCAATAGGTGATCAGGTGCTGCCACGGCAGATCGCGCTTGATGATCGCGCCGACGATCGGCGTGCGGCCGAGACCGCCGCCCGCGAGAATGTCCATCACGACTTCGCCCTGCGCGTTCTTCTTCAGATACACGCCAAGGTCATGGATCTGCACGGCCGCGCGGTCTTCCGCCGAGCCGTTGACCGCGATCTTGAACTTGCGCGGCAACCATGCGAATTCCGGATGGAACGTCGACCACTGGCGCAGGATTTCCGACCACGGACGCGGATCGACCTGCTCATCGGGCGCGACACCGGCGAACTGGTCGGCAGTGATATTGCGGATGCAGTTGCCCGACGTCTGGATCGCGTGCATCTGCACCGAAGCCAGCTTGCGCAGGATTTCCGGCGTTTCTTCGAGCTCGACCCAGTTGAACTGGATGTTCGTGCGCGTCGAGAAGTGACCGTAGCCGCGATCGTGCTCGCGCGCGATGGTGGCGAGCATGCGGAGCTGGTCGCTGCGCAGGTTGCCGTACGGAATCGCGATGCGGTGCATGTACGCGTGACGCTGCATGTACAGGCCGTTTTGCAGACGCAGCGGACGGAATTCCTCTTCGGTCAATTCGCCCGACAGCCGGCGGCGGACCTGGTCAGCGTACTGCGCGACACGTTCGTCGACGATGCGTTGGTCGATCTGATCGTATTGGTACATTCGGGGGCCCCAAGTTCTTTTAAAGGCACGGCGTCCTAGGTTACGTCGCGCGTCTCGTCCATCGAATATCCATTGAGTCCCTGGCGCCGGAGCCGTTCAGACTGAACGCTCATTTGCTTATGACGGATAGAGATATGGATATTGGAAAAATTGGACTGATAGTAAAGAACCTGCTATATATTGCAAACGACTGAAAAATTACTTTGATATGCCCGGTAGTAATAAACAAAGGTTATAAATGAATCTGCACCAGTTCCGCTTCGTGCGCGAGGCCGTCCGGCAGAACTTCAACCTGACGGAAGCGGCGAAGGCACTGTATACATCGCAGCCAGGCGTCTCGAAGGCGATCATCGAGTTGGAGGACGAACTGGGCGTCGAGATCTTCACGCGGCACGGGAAACGCGTGAGATCGCTGACCGAACCGGGGCGCATCATCCTCGCGTCGGTCGAGAAAATATTGCAGGAAGTGGAGAGTCTGAAGCGCGTCGGTAAGGATTACGCGGCGCAGGATCAGGGCAACCTCGTCATCGCCGCTACGCACACGCAGGCGCGCTACTCGCTGCCGGCCGCGATCGCGGAGTTCAAAAAGCGCTTCCCGAAAGTTCACCTTTCGATTCTGCAAGGCAGTCCGACGCAGGTGGCCGAGATGGTCATTCACGATCAGGCGGATATCGCCATCGCGACCGAGGCGATCGCCAACTATAAGGAACTGGTCTCGCTGCCCTGCTTTCAGTGGCAACACCTCGCCGTCATGCTGCCGGATCATCCGCTGCTCGAGCGCAAGACGCTCACGCTCGACGATCTCGCGCAATTCCCGATCATCACCTACGAAGCGTCGTTCGCCGGGCGCACCAAGATCAATCAGGCGTTCGCCCTGCGCAATCTGACCCCGGACATCGTGCTCGAAGCCATCGACGCGGACGTGATCAAGACTTACGTCGAACTGGGGCTCGGCGTGGGAATTCTCGCGGATATCGCGTTCAATCCGGAGCGCGACAAACATCTGCGCGCGATGCCCGTCGGCCATCTGTTCGGCACCAACGTCACGCGGCTCGCGCTCAAACAGGGCGCGTATCTGCGCAGCTATGTGTATACGCTCGTCGAGTTGCTGTCGCCGTCGCTGAACCGCAAGCTGATCGAGCAGGCGCTGTCGGGCGAGCACGAGAGCTACGAGCTCTGAATAAAATGGCGGCGCACGCTGCCTCAAAAAATTCCCTCCCTTGGAGACCTTTCCGATGATGTTGTCGAAGCTCTCGCGCCGGCTTGCTGCCGGCGTCGTCTTGTCTGTAATCGCAGCAGCCGCGCATGCGCAACTGAAAGTCGGCATCGACCTGTCGAGCACGGGCCCCGCCGCCGCCATCGGCATCACCAGCAAGAACGCGATGCTGATGTGGCCGAAGACCATCGCCGGGCAGAACGCGGAGTACATCATCCTCGACGATGGCTCGGACCCGGGCGCGGCCGTGCGCAACATCCGCAAGCTCATCAGCGAGGATCATGTCGACGTGATCGTCGGGCCGAATATCACGCCTGCCGCACTGGCGGCGCTCGATCCGGTCGCCGAATCCGAAACGCCGATGATCACGCTGATCGGCTCGGCTTCGGTCGTGGAACCGCAGGAAGGCAAGAAGGTCTGGGCGTTCAAGATGGCGCAGACCGACCGCGCGATGGCCGACGTGATGACGCGCTACATGGCGAATCACGGCGTGAAGACGGTCGGGTTCATCGGCTTCGCGGACAGCTATGGCGATAGCTGGCTCAACGAGTTCACCAAGTTCGCCGATCTTCGCCATATCAGGATTGTCGCGAGCGAACGCTTCAACCGGACCGACGCGAGCGTCACCGGCCAGATTCTCAAGCTGATGGCCGCGAAGCCAGACGCGGTGCTGATCGCCGGCGCGGGCACGCCGACGGTGCTGCCGCAGCGCACGCTCGTCGAGCGCGGCTACAAGGGCGCGATCTATCAGACGCACGGCATCGCGACGCCGGAGTTCATCAAGCTCGGCGGCAAGGATGTAGAAGGCACGCTGTTCCCGACGCAGCCGGTCGTCGTCGCCAGGACGCTGCCGGCGGATCATCCGTCGAAGAAGGCCGCGCTCGCGTTCGTGAGCGCCTATGAGGAAAAGTACGGCAAGGGCACGGTCACCCAATTCGCGGGCGATGCGGCGGGCGTCTATCCGCGCCTCCAGGACGCCGTGGCGCGCGCGCTGAAGACGGCCAGGCCGGGCACGAAGGAATTTCGTGTTGCGCTGCGCTCGGAGCTGGAGCACGCGCATGAACTGGTCGTGCCGAACGGCGTCGTGAATACGAGTGCGACCGATCACGTCGGTCTGGATCAGCGCGCAAGCGTGATGGGCGTGATCAGGAACGGCGCATTCACGTATCTCGCCCAGTAAGTTCCGAGCTTGCGAAAACGCCGCCGTCGCTGCTTGCCGGCGGCGGCGTTTTCGGTCATAATCACCGACTCGATTGGCTTGTTGCTGCGGTGTATTGTGGTACGAGCCGATTCAGGCCCAGGTGGTGAAATTGGTAGACGCAGGGGACTCAAAATCCCCCGCCGCAAGGCGTGCCGGTTCGATTCCGGCCCTGGGCACCAGGATTTTCTGAAAGAAAGCCGCTCCGTGTGAGCGGCTTTTTTGCGTCTGGGGCGGACGTGTTCCGCTGCGTTTCCGGATGCGCGCCCTAGCGCTTTCATTCGACGCCCGAGCGCCGTTCTGCTCCGTCCTCAGGACCCTCCTTGTCGAAATGGCGAAACAGCCAGTCGACCAGAACCGGTACGCCAAATCTGGCGAACGCGCACGCGACCACGACCGGCCAATACTCCCGAAAGAATCCCAACACGAAGTTCAACATTTCGCCACCCTAGCCTTGCTTTCATTCAACGCAATTGAAAATATGTAGTAGACCAAAGCATTCCGTAGCGGATGCAGTGGCAAGATTGCTCTGACGTCCTCGCTAAACGAAGCCGCGAGCAAGTATATCCACAGAAGCACGCCAATCAGAGAGGCGAAAATTCCCATATTTGCGATAAATATCGCCCGCCCGATTCGGTGTCTCGATGATGCCCAGAGTCCGCTGCGCATTTCACCGGGCAGCACCGCCAGCGCGATGTTCAAACTGACGCTGGAGGCAACGAGCGAGATCGGAAAGAAATCGTCCCTCCCGGGCTGCTTCAGCGCCACGCGCAGGATGTATTCGATCGCGCCCATAAAGAGCGGCAGTCCGACTATCAACTGCCGCGCCGTCGCGTCAAAGCCGTTCGATTGCATTGTGATCATCCTTTCGTACCTGACGACCCTCAATTTCGCCCGCGCAAACCTTTGCGGGAAGTCATCCGGATGGCTATCTCACGTCAATTCGGGCGTCCGCGTGACGATCTCCCGAATGTGCGCCATCGCGTAGACGGACTGCGCCGCACTCGCAAAAATGAATCACCATCGGCATCAGAACCCCGGCGCGCGGAGCATCACGGGGATGCTCGCTCGCGCAGCGCCCGCATTTCGGGTTGCTTAGGACTTTCTCGATGACGTGACCCGCTCGCGCGAACCGTCGAGCCATAACTCGAAGAAGAGTACGACATGAATCGACCTGAATACGCGCTGTCGCTCGACTCCGTCATCTGCCAGCGCTGCAACCACGTTTCACCCGCCGAGGAAGACACCTGCCCGTCCTGCGGCGCCGATCGTCAGGGCGCGATTTTCACGAGCCGCGCGGAACCCCGCGCGAACGTGCCGGTGCCCGCGCAGCTCGACATCCTCGACTGGGATGACAGCCACTGGATACAACGCTTCGTGCGCCGCAGGATGCTGACCTCCTATCCGAACTTCATCGAGCCCGGCGATTCGCAAGAGCAGCGCCGCAAGCCCGCACGCACGGGCATCGCGGTGCTGGTCGGCAGCGTGGTCGCGAGCATCGCGGTCGGCGGCTACTTCTATGAACGTCTGGACGACAACGCCCCGCCGGTGAGCACGGAGCCTGGCATCAGCGTGGCTGGCTCGATTCACGAACGCGCATCCGCAGCGCCCGGCGCAGACCCCGCGCGGCATGCATCGTTGATGCGGTCCAAAGCGGACTCGACGAATGCACAGGCCGCCACGCCCGCGTCATCGGCGATGGCGACGGCGAAAACGAGCCATGCACGCGAAGAACACGCGTCCGGCGCGCCGGGCGTTCCGGTAGCCTCGCATGCGGCGACGGAAACCGCCTCGATCGCACCACGCGTCGAGCCGCGCGCCGCCGTCGCCGTCGCGAGCGCGCCTGCATCGGGCAGCACGCTGGCAGCCACTGCGAGCGCGAAGCCACCGATACCCGCCGCGCCGGCGACACACGCGACGGCGAGCGCGCCTGCGCCGATCATCGCGCCGTCGATCGCGGTAGCCGCGGCGAAGCCCGCACCGCCGAATATGACGTCGAGCCCGCCTGCGCCCATCGTCGCGCCGTCGATCGTGGTTGCCGCGACGAAGCCCGCAGCCCCGAACACGACGACAAGCGCGCCATCGACCGCAGTCGCCTCGGCGAAACCTTCAACGCCGAACACGATGTCGAGCCCAGCCGCTTCGGTCGCCGCGACCGCGCCGTCGATCAAACCGGCGACGCCCGTCATCGCATCGGCGCAAAAACCCAGCACGACACTGACCGCAGCCTCGCCGATCCCGTCCAAACCGGCGACGCAAGCGCCCGCACCCGTCGCTCGCACGACCGAACAACCTCGAAGCATCCCGACGATCGCCGCAGTCGAAAAGCCCGCCGCGCGCCCGACGCCGCCGGTCGCCGACCCGCTTCCCGCAGCCGTCGCGCGCAGCATCGCGTCGCTCCAGCAAGCGCTCGCCAGCCGCGATCTCACGGCCGCGCGCCGTCACATGCGCGGCCTCTATGCGAGCGAGCCGCGCAGTCCGGAAATCCAGCAGCTCGCGGCCGAATTGTCGCGTCAGGAACGCGCACGCGACGGCGCGATGGCGAGCGCCCGCAATTGCGCCGCGAACATGGACCCGGCGTGCGCATTGCGCAATGCGCGCCGCGCGGTGGCGCTCGACCCGCGCAATGGGCAAACGCAGGCAACCCTGCGCCGCGCGCTCGCGGTGCAGAACGAAACCAATACGGAGTACTTCCGGCAAGCCAGCGGCATACCGAAGCCGACCGTCCCGGCGATGACCTTCGACGGCCGCTGGAGCGCGGGCAACCGCCATCCCGCGATGTCGGGCGACGATGACGATTCGCGCTTCACGCTCTTTGGCGCTGGCGTGCCGGTGGTGTCGAGGGGACGCGGCGACGCGCACTGACACACATCGAAACATCCACGCGTGTTGCGAACGGAATAAGCCGCGAGGCACATCCGTTTAGAGGTGACGAACGAACTGACGGCGCACCGCTGCCGAAGGAGTCACCATCATGCAATCCGGATTGTGGAGCCGCCTCGCCGTCTGCGCCGCCGCGGTCATGACGTTGACGGGCCTCGCCTCGTGCGGCGGCGGCTCGAACGACAACATGCCGGCGGCGGTGACGCGCTTCAAGATGTCGATCGTCGTATCCGATGGCGCCGTGTCCGCGCCGCACACGGACCCGAACCTGAAGAACGGCTGGGGCGTCGCGTTCAATCCGAACGGCTTCGTGTGGGTCGCCAATAACGGCACGCAGAAGGCCACGCTCTACGACGGCAATGGCGTCGTGCAATCGCTCGTCGTCTCGATTCCTCCGACCGCGGCCGGCCCGGCCAATCCGACCGGAATCGTCTTCAACAAAGGACCCGACCTCATGCTCGCGCGCAACGGCAAGTCGGGCGTCGCCGCGTTCATCTTCGCGGGCGAAGGCGGTTCGATCACCGCGTGGGCGCCCGCCGTCGACATGACGCACGCGTTCACCGTCGTCGATTCGAGCGCGTCGGGCGCGATCTATAAAGGGCTGGCGCTCGCCACTACGGCGGCGGGCGGACATCGCCTCTATGCCAGCGACTTCCACAACAACAAGATCGATGTCTTCGACGGCACGTTCACGAAGATCGTCGTGCCCGGAGGCTTCAAGGACACGCAGATTCCGGCGGGCTTCGCGCCCTTCGGCATCCAGGCGATCGGCTCGAAGATCTACGTCACCTATGCGAAGCAGGACAGCGACGCCGAGGACGACGTGGCGGGCGCGGGCCTGGGCTTCGTCGACGTGTTCGACGTCGACGGCAACCTGATGCAGCGCCTCGTCGCGAACGGGCCGCTGAACGCGCCGTGGGGTGTCGCGCAGGCGCCCGGCAACTTCGGCACATTCAGCAACGACATTCTCGTCGGCAATTTCGGCGACGGCACGATCAACGCGTTCGATCCGGCGAGCGGCGCGTTCATGGGCCAACTCACCAACACGGACGGCACGCCGCTCGTGCAGCGCGGCCTGTGGGGCATCGCGTTCGGCAACAACCTGAACGCGCAGCCCTCCAACACGCTCTTCTTCGCCGCCGGACCCAACTTCGAAGCCGACGGCGTGTACGGCCGGATCGACATGCAATGATGAAGCGCACACCGCGTTTCCCTGGGCGATGACGCCGGCCCCGGACGCCCCTTCGTCCGAATGCGCATCGCCACGCTCGGCGCCGCCCGTTGTCGGGGCGGCGCTTTTTTTATCGCCGATGCGAGACGCGCCCGGCGAGCGCGGACCGAAAGCGCGGCTTGCTAGAATGCGCGCTTCAACTCCGCTCATCCGATGGACCTCGAAACCCTCCTCTTCTCCCAAGGCTTCGGGTCGCGCCGCCAGTGCCGCGGCATCGTGGCCGAAGGCCGCGTGCGCATCGCGGGCGTCGTGCGCGACGATCCGCACGCCGATCTTGCCGTCCCGCCCGGTTTCGAATTCGAAGTCGACGATCATCTCTGGCCGTATCGCGAGAAGGCGTACATCGCGCTGAACAAGCCGGCGGGCTACGAATGCTCGCGCGATCCGCAGCATCATCTGAGTGTGTTTCATCTGCTGCCGCCGCAGCTCGTCGAGCGCGGCGTGCAGGCGGTCGGCCGGCTCGATCAGGACACCACAGGCCTGCTGCTTCTCTCCGATGACGGCGCTTTCGTTCACGCGTTCACGTCGCCGAAGCGCAAGGTACCGAAGGTCTATCTCGCGACCGTGCGGCATCCGCTCGATGGCGAACAACTCGCGAAGCTGCGCGAAGGCGTGCTGCTGCACGGCGAGTCGAAGCCGAGCGCCGCGCTCGCAGCCGAACAGCGCGACGATCGGCTGCTCGAACTCACCGTGCTCGAAGGCAAATATCATCAGGTCAAGCGCATGGTCGCGGCCGCCGGGAACCGCGTGGAGAAACTGCATCGCGAACGGGTCGGCGGTTATGCTTTGCCTGGCACGCTTGCCGAAGGCGCGTGGCGCTGGCTCGATGAAGCCGATCTCGCCGCCCTGCGCCAGTAGTCGGGCAAGGCGCCGTAGCCGTTGTTCGATCACTTCGAAGGTCGAGGACATCATGCCCATCCCGGCGAGACGGCGGTTCGTTTCTCTGACACTCGCCGCGTGCGCCGCCGGCCTCGTCGGCGCGCGGGCCCGCGCGCAGAACGACGAGCGAGCCGATGGCCTCGCCTACGGCGCCGCGCCGCGCCAGAAGCTCGACGTATATGCGCTAGAGCGCCGAACGGACGGCGCGCGGCCCGTCGTCGTGTATTTCTACGGCGGGAGCTGGCAAGGCGGCCAGCGCGCGGACGCCCGTGGCGTCGCGCAGGCGCTCGCACAGCGCGGCATCGTGGCGATCGCGCCGGACTACCGCGTGTATCCCGAGACCATCTTTCCCGGCTTCATCGACGACGCCGCGGCCGCCGTGCGCTGGACGCGCGACCATGCGCGCGAGTTCGGCGGCGATCCCGGCCGGATCCTCGTGATGGGACATTCCGCCGGCGCGCACATCGCGGCGATGCTCGCGACCGATCCGCGCTATCTCGCGGCGCACGGCATGTCGAAGGCGGAACTGCACGGGATGATCGGGCTCGCCGGCCCGTACGCGGTGATCCCGCCACGCGAACCGCACATGGCGGACATCTTCCCGCCCGCGCTGCGCGGACAGACGCTGCCGATCGATTTCGTCTCCGGCCACGAACCGCCGATGCTGCTCGCCACCGGCTCGGCCGATACCGTCGTCGATCCGGCCAACAGCGTGCGATTCGCCGAGGCGTTGCGCGCGCACGACGATGCCGTCGAGCTGAAAACCTACGCAGGCTATGGACACGGCGAGATCGTCGAGGCGATTTCGTCGGGTCAGCGCGCGGGCTCGCCGGTCTTCACTGACGTCCTCGCCTTCATCGACGCTCATTGAGCATGCAAATCGGTAAAAGCCCTTAAAGCCGGCCGCTGCGGCGCAGCATGCCTTCCGCGATCCGCACTCATATACTTATCTTACGGATACCAAAAATGACTATCAAAAAAGCAGGAGGGCATCATGGTCTCCCACTTGACCGTCGCGCTCGTTGCGTTCGTCGCGCTTAGCGCTGTCCTCATTGGGGTATTGGCAGTCGTCATGCACATGCGCCACAAGTATTCGCCGAACCTCATCGGCGCATTGATCGGCGCGCTCCTGTGCTTTGTCCTGCTGGAAACGATCCCTGCGCTGATCTAGCGCCGCGCGTTCGCCCTCAGGAAATCGTCCACCGTCGGATGGCGCAGCACATAGCCCAGTTCGCGCTTCAGGCGCGCATTGGAGAGCCGTCGCGATTCGCGCATGAACGAGAGCGTGACCGGCTCCAGACGCGCTTCGGCTTCACGCCGCGAAATGCGCGGCACGCGCGACAGGCCGTACGCATCGGCCACGCGGTCGAAGTAGTCCGCCATGCGCAGGTCCGTGTCGTCCGAAGCGTTGATCGCGCGCTGCGGCCGTCCGCGCGCGAGCGCGCGCACGAGGATCGCCGCGAGGTCGTCGGCGTGGATGTGATTCGTGTAGACGTCGTCGGATTCGATGAGCGCGGGCATGCCCTTTTCGATGCGCGCAACCGGCAGGCGACTGGCCGCGTAGATGCCCGGAATGCGCGCGATCGACACCCGCCAGCCGCTTCGTACGCCCGCCGCGCGCAGTTGCTGCTCCGCCGACACGCGCCGCCGCGCGCGCTCGTTTTCCGGCCGCGTGGGACGTGTTTCGTCGATCCATGCGCCGGCGCAGTCGCCGTAGACGCCCGTCGTGCTCGCATAGACGAAGCGCGTGCCCGGAGCGCTGCGGCGCTTCGTGGCCGCGCGAAGGCCGTCGGGTACAATGAAAGACGTTTTTCCGGCCCGATCCGGATGCAGCCAGTGGCTCCTCGCGCCGCGCGCCACCGAGCGGCGCGTGCGGCGCAGCGCGGCAATCAGCGCGCGCGTGCGGCGATCCGCATCGCCGTCACGCTGCGGCGGCGCAAGATGCAGCACGTTGCGCGCGAGGCCCGCTAGTCTCGCGAGGCTAGCGCGCAGATCGAGATCGCCGGAAATAGGCGTCGCGCCGGCCGCGCGCAGTTCGCCTGCGCGCTCGGGACGATGCGTGAGTGCGATGACGCGAGGCGCGCCAGCGCGCGCATGCAGAAGCGGCAGCGCGCGCATGCCGACATCGCCGCATCCGACGATCAGGACCCGCGCGCGGCGAAGGTTTCGAGTGGCGATCATCCGGGCATTCTATCCGTCGCCTGAAACCCGCGTGCGGCGTCGCAAAAAGACGAACGAGACAACTCCACACATCGCAGAAATCGATCTATGGCTTTCAACGTAACGCTCCGGCAAAGCGGCCGGCAGTTTCAAGTAGAACCCGACGAACCGGTCCTGACCGCCGCGCTGCGCCAGGGCATCGGCCTGCCGTACGGCTGCAAGAACGGCGCGTGCGGCTCCTGCAAGGGCGCCGTCGTGAGCGGTGAAGTCGAGCAGGCGCCGCATTCGTCGTCGGCTTTGTCGAACGACGAAAAAACGCGCGGCCTGGCCCTCTTCTGCTGCGCGACCGCACAGACCGATCTCGAAATCGACGTGCGCGAAGTCGCGGGCGTCGGCGACGTGCAGGTGAAGAAGCTGCCGTGCCGCGTGAACGCGCTCGAACGCAAGGCTGACGACGTCATCGCGCTCAAGCTGCAACTGCCCGCCAACGAGCGCCTGCAGTACTACGCGGGCCAGTACATCGAATTCATCCTGAAGGACGGCAAGCGCCGCAGCTACTCGATGGCGAGTCCGCCGCACCACGAAGGGCCGCTCGAACTGCACATCCGCCACATGCCGGGCGGCACCTTCACGGATCACGTGTTCGGCGCGATGAAGGAGCGCGACATCCTGCGCTTCGAAGGCCCACTCGGCACGTTCTTCCTGCGCGACGAGTCCGAGAAACCGATCGTCCTGCTGGCGTCGGGCACGGGCTTCGCGCCGATCAAGGCGATCATCGAGCATGCGGTGTTCAAGAACCTGAACCGCCCGATGACGCTCTACTGGGGCGGCCGCCGCAAGAAGGATCTCTACATGATGGAGCTCGCCGCGCAATGGGCGAAGGACGTGCCGAACTTCAAGTTCGTGCCCGTGCTCTCCGAGCCCGACGCGGACGATGCCTGGACGGGGCGCACGGGCTTCGTTCATCGTGCTGTCATCGAAGATCTGCCAGACTTGAGCGCCTATCAGGTGTACGCATGCGGCGCGCCCGTGATGGTGGAATCCGCACAGCGCGATTTCACGCAGCATCATCGCCTGCCGGAGGACGAGTTCTACGCGGATTCGTTCACCAGCGCGGCGGATCTCGCGCATCCGGTCTGAATCCGCATGAAGCCTGCACGCCGACAAAAAATCCGCGTGCACGGTTTACAGGCGGCAACCGCTTAACGTATCCTTCGCGAATGATCAAAATCCTGAACGCACTTCGACGTCGCCGCTCGCCGCTTCCCTAGGGATGCCGCTGGCTCGTCATGCATTTGCGCTCACGGTTCGGTTTGTTCGAAGCGTACGAAATGAAGCCACGGAATTCCGTGGCTTTTGTTTTTTTCGCGCCGTTCTCTTCTTTCTCTCGCACTAGCTTTCGTGGAGCCCGCTGTCATGAATTTCAATGAGTACCCCGTTGATTCGCTGATGTACATCACGAACCGTCCCGAGATCGTGTTCACGCACGGCAAAGGTTCCTGGCTCTACGACAACACGGGCAAGCGCTATCTCGACTTCATCCAGGGCTGGGCCGTCAACTCGCTCGGCCACTGCAACGAAGGCATGATCGAGGCGATGGAAAAGCAGGCGCGCACGCTGATCAATCCGTCGCCAGCGTTCTACAACGGGCCGATGGCGCAGCTCGCGGGCCTGCTCACCGCGAACAGCTGCTTCGACAAGGTGTTCTTCGCGAACAGCGGCGCCGAAGCGAACGAAGGCGCGATCAAGCTCGCGCGCAAGTGGGGCAGGAAGTTCAAGAACGGCGCGTTCGAGATCATCACGTTCGATCACAGCTTCCACGGCCGCACGATCGCGACGATGTCCGCGAGCGGCAAGGCCGGCTGGGACACGATCTACGCGCCGCAAGTGCCGGGCTTTCCGAAAGCCGATCTGAACGATATCGCATCGGTCGAGAAGCTCATCACCGAGAAGACGGTCGGCGTGATGCTCGAACCGATCCAGGGCGAAGGCGGCGTGATTCCCGCGACGCGCGAGTTCATGCAGCAACTGCGCGAGTTGACGAAGAAGCACAACATCCTTTTGATCGTCGATGAAGTGCAAAGCGGTTGCGGCCGCGCGGGGACGTTGTTCGCGTACGAGCTGTCGGGCATCGAGCCGGACATCATGACGCTCGGCAAGGGTATCGGCGGCGGCGTGCCGCTCGCGGCGCTGCTGTCGAAGGCCGACGTCGCGTGCTTCGAAGCGGGCGATCAGGGCGGCACGTATAACGGCAATCCGCTGATGTCGGCGGTGGGTTACTCGGTGATTTCGCAACTCGTCGCACCGGGCTTCCTCGAAGGCGTGCGCGAGACCGGCGAATATCTGAAACAGGAACTGCTGAAGCTGTCGGAGGAGCGCGGCTTCAAGGGTGAGCGCGGCGAAGGCCTCTTGCGCGCGTTGCTGCTCGACAGCGACAAGGGTCCGCAGATCGTCGAGAAAGCGCGCCTGATGCAGCCCGACGGCCTGCTGCTGAACGCCGCGCGTCCGAACCTGCTGCGCTTCATGCCGGCGCTCAACGTGACGAAGAGCGAGATCGACCAGATGATGGCGATGCTGCGCTCGGTGCTCGATTCGCTGTGATCATCCGTACGTTCGAGGCAGGCGATCGCGATGCCGTGATCGCCCTGTGGCGCGATGTGTTTCCGGAGTACGCGGATGCATCGCGGCCGCAGCGCGATCCGGCTTTGTCGATCGCCAACAAGATGAAGACGCAGCCGGAGCTGTTTTTCGTGGGTTTGGTGGATGGTCGCGTGATCGGCACGGTGATGGCCGGTTACGACGGACATCGGGGATGGGTGTATTCGTTGGCCGTCGCGCCGTCGCTTCGTGGACGCGGGTTTGGCAGCGCGTTGATGATGCACGCGGAAGCTGCGTTGGCGAAGCTTGGGTGTCCGAAGGTGAATCTGCAGATTCTCTCCGCCAAGACTGCGCTGCGCGGGTTTTACGAGAAGCTTGGGTATCGGATGGATGAAGTCGTGAGTCTTGGGAAGCGGCTTTGAATGGCGTTCGTTGTTTGTTTGGGTCGGCTTGGGTTGTCGCTGGATCCCGTGTTCGCGTCGGTCTATTAGCACTGCCCCTGTGCGGGGCGGCAGTCACTTTCTTTGCTGCTGCAAAGAAAGTAACCAAAGAAACAGCTTGTCCCAGCCTAAGCACTTCATGCCGGCCGCGGCACAGGCGATTGACCTAATGGCCCGGCAGTAGAGAGTGCCCTCACAAAACTCACCGGGCTTGGATCGCGCACGGTCCGTCATATCGCGCCACACACGTGGCTGGTTCAGCACGAAATGGCTCCAGCCCGCTACGCGGCCGATGGGTCAATCGGGTTCGCGTGTGCTTCTGCGCTTCTCC
>LRBF01000232.1 GCA_001580565.1 Caballeronia megalochromosomata
TAGATTTACACTAGCTAGATCGGCGGCAGCGTCAGATGTGTATAAGGGACAGCAGAGGAACTCCGTCCTTGCGATGGACTTCGAGCGTGTCGAGTTGCTTATCCAAAGCATCGAGCGCGAGAAGCGCCTGTGTCGCGTCATGAGTGGATGAGGCCGTGCTCAGTGTGGAGGCGGCCTCCTGCATTGACGAACGGTTAGCAACGCCCGAAATCATCGACCCTAGCAACCAGATTGCGGCAACGGCAATCGCCGCCCACGCCGCCGCGGTCGACCATGAAAAGCCAACGCGACGACCGTAGACCTTGCGGCTATGAGCGGCGATGGTGTTCCAAAGTGCATGATTGGATACCACCGCACTTTGCGAGTCCACACGACCTTTCTCGCGCCCCTGACCATCTTCCGCTTCCTGATCGTAAGGAATTGCAGCAAACAGCAGCCCATGAACGGCGGTGCGCCAGATCCGCGAGCTTCCAACCCGTACCACCAAATCGGAGAACGCAGTACGTAAAACGTCGATCTGTTGAGCCAGTTCCGCCGCGACTCGATCGTAAGGGTCGAGGGAAAGCCGTGCGACGCCGACATCCGACAAATCACCGGCGAGTCGTGCGAGTGAACGATCGATGGCATGGTTGTCCGCGCGTCGGTTCGACCACACTTGCCCAATGCTCTCGTCGCGCTTGAATATGTCGCCTCCGCATTCCTTCACGTTCAGCAAATACGCGGGCGCCGCCCAGCGCAAAACCCGCCCATGTCGCGCAAGTCTCTGTCCGACGGAATCGATGTCGAACGGCTTGCTCGTTGAATCCTGCACGCGCGTGATCGCCACCAGCGCGTCAATTGGACGGTGACGACGTAGTTTGCGCAGCGCATTGAGCCAATTGACGTCAGGTCGTCCGTCGCTTTGGCTTCCGCTTATCAGCAGCGCATCATTCGCGAGCTGCCAGCCGGTTGCAGCAAGCCCCGGCGCGAGCCCTTCTAACAGCGATCGTTCTCCGCTCACAAGAAGCCATCGCGCCCGATATCTCCAGCGCAGGCCGTAGCGTTCGCGCAAGGCATCGCGCAGCGATTCCACGCGCTTCACAATCTCGTCTGGCTCGATACCCTCTTTTTGTGCACTTGATTGACTGCGCTTGTTCTCGTCGTAGCGACGAAACCATCGAATCGCTCTCAGAGAAGCAATCCAGAGCACGGCTCCTTCGATGAGCTTTACCAAAAGCAGAAGAATCAGGAAGAGCGACAGCAGCGCGAGTTCGGCGATTATCAGCCAGTGATCCGACAGGCCGATATTCGGCCACTTCACCGCCAAGGTCAGAGCAACAATGACATAGATGATGACAATCGCAATGCCGATGAACAGGCCAAGGGATAGTTCCTTTTCTTGATTTTCTTTGTTTGCCTTCACGTTTCCTTCCTGCATACCAACGCGGTCAATTCATTGCCTTGCGTGCAAAGAACCAGTTGAGGGTTTGAGCTTGAATCGGCGCTGGCGGCTGCCAACGCAACCGCAAGCCAGCCGCCTGCGTCCGAGCAGTCGCCGACAGACGCCTCGATCTGCCGCCACGGCAACGCCTCATTAAGATTGGCGGATTTACGCAGACTGCCCAGATCGTCGACTGGCAGGCCCTGGACCCAGGCTGCATCCAGGTTTTTCGTGTCAGTTTTGCCCCAACGGCTGGCAAGCTCAATCACTTCAGCCGCCGTGTTCATCGTGCCTCTCGCCGGGCGGTGCAAACGCAGCACATGAGTACTCGCGTCCTTGAGCAATCGGGGATTACCAATCAACAGTGCGGCCCCTGCTTCGGCTACCCCGCCATCGAGCATGGTGCTAATGGCATCGCGGAGTTGCATCGCGATCACTAAGTGAACCGTCTGCTCATCTCGCCGATCAAGCCAGTCATCCGTCGCGAAGATTGACAGGCTTTCCTCGCGATCGATTCGCCGATCTGTCGGAGCGCGCCGGTCTTTTAGCGCAGCGCGTAGTTGCTCGACGACCGACGTCGATTTGAGCCGAGAGTGCACGCACAGATGGACGCGCAGTCGTGTTTGCGCCGGCAAACTCGCCAACGATTCAGAGAGATCATCCAGAAGACACGCTATCAGCCATTCACACACGGCCAGATGACGTGTGTGCTCGCCAAGCTCATTACCTGGATAGAACGGCTCGCCCGGCACGTCGATCCATCGTGCATGTACGTCGTTGCGGGGAAACGCCGCGCTCGGGCGTAGTCCCGACTGGGCCTTACCCTCCAGAACACTGCGAAGGCTGTTCTCGCCCTTGTCCGAGGAGAAGCGCCATGCATATCCGATGATGGCGAATGGCTCGCTGGCTTCGTCGTGGCATGCTTGCTCTGCTTGGTCGCTGACTCGGTTCTGAGCAAGCGCCGACCTGCGTACAGTATGCCCATACGCCAAACTTGAAACGAGGAGCAAGCTCCACCCGAGAATTGGATAACCCACCGCACATAACCAGAACCACGCGCTGCTTGTCGGACTGCCAGTGGCCCAGCCAAGAACCGTCATCGTGACGCCAACGCAAAGCGCCAGACACAGTAACGGAATCCAGACAATGGCAGACGGACGCGGCACCGCGGGCACGCCGATCCTCGGTGGAATTCGCTCGAAATCGATTGGCATCGGCTAACGGACGGAGGCGCCGCCGGACGAAGCAACGAGATACGCGCCGCATTGGGTGTGATCGCCGTCGTGCGCGACCGGAATTGCGCCGTCTTTGATGCGCTGACTTCCTTCGATAATCGGATTATCGCCGTGTATCGGGCATGAAACCATGTCGCCTACGCGCGCAGCCCGACGCCCTTTCACCTTGAGCCGGTTTGAACCGGTCAGAACTTTGCCACCGTGGCTCGTGGCATCGCCTTCGTAGATTAGATTTTTCATATTTGGCTAAGAACCGCCGCCGAAGGAGCATAGAACTCCCCTCCCACAGGGTCATCTATTATCGTCCAGCTAAGTTCATTTCCCTTAAGCTTAAGCACCGCTATCCCTCCGACTGCTCCAAAGAAGGATGAGAACTTAATTTTTGCGGTCTGTCCGCTGACGTCCACTTTTCCCGCGATGTTTTCGTTCGCCTTGTCGTCGCAGTCGATGCGATTTCCGTTTCTCGCAACAGCGCAATATTGCCCGCGCAGCATCCGCCCTTTCTGGATGATATGCAACGAAAAATTTCTCGAACTCGGAGCGGCGTCCCAATTCCATTCTCCGTTAAAGGAATGCGCGCGCGCCAAGCTGCAAAAGCCGAGCAGGACCGCATATACGAAACATTTATCAAACGCAATTGCTCCTCTTGCAGAACATTGCTCTACAACCCTAGTCCAGACTGTCTGACGGCATCTTCTCCACGCAACAAATTTCAAAGTAGAGCGGCGGGATTCAAGAGCCTCGCAGAACCCATGTATAGCAGCATAAATCTGAGCCATAATTGCTCGAGAGACCAATAATTTAGTGACTATCAACCCCGGTGCGCGATACTTGCTTGACGCCATTGAATAGCGAATCCGAAAAACTCTTATACTTCGAGGCCTGACATTCTCTGTCAAATACAATTTTTCCATTTTTGAAAACATAGACTTCCCCAGGCCAAACAGAGGAGACAACATAGGTATATAGGCCGTTTGAAAACTTCAGATGCAGTCCTCGTATTGTGCCCTCGGAAACATCAGATACAGTAATCTCATTAGCCGGCGGTTTGTCCCTCTGCGGGTAGACGAAGAGTTCGTTTTCGCCTCCGTATTTATAGCGAACATATCCATGATCGGGAGATGTGTTGTTTTTTGCACAAACTGACGCTACTTTTCCATTTTCCAACGGACAACTAAAATAAACTTTCTCGTCTTCGCTACACAAGGTGATCTCGCTGCGAGGAGAGTGCTGCACATCACTAGCGCCGGCTGACCTAAACAAAGCAGCCAACAGAATTGCGAAAATTATGACCCGAAGTCTGTTTGCAATTGCCCAATTATGAATTAAAGTAGGTTTACTCGATAATCTCGGATGTCTAATCCGCTTTCCATTCCGCAGAACATATCTTTGTTGACCACTTAAAAACGGCGAAGCATCGCACGAAAGTGAATTCATTGATCAACTCCGTCTTCGGGAGGCACCGTTTGCATACCCCTATAGACCCGCTGATTCAGTGCCTGATATTCGCCGTTACCACAAACTCTGTTGAAAATCGTCCTGCCATTCCTCTTAACATAAATTCCGCTTGGAATGCCTTGATACACGACGTAATTAAAACCATTTTGTCTAAATTTCACATGCGTATATTGAGCATCCCCCTCCGAAATGTCGCTAATTGTTAGAAGTCCCTTTGGAGCAAGGGGCTTGCTAGGATATTGGAGCTCAAGCTTATCCCTTGTTCCATATCGGTACTGGACATAGCCATTAGCTGGAGAGATATTTCCCAACGCGCAGATTGATATAATTTTCTCATCGATCTCGCAACTAAAGTATACTTCCTCGAAAGCTTGGCAAAGAGTAGCCTCCGAGCCAGTGACAGAAAATGCTGCCATCGGATAAACAAAGCCAGCCAACATGGAAAACACGCTTCTAAATTGCTTCATTATTCAGGTCTCCTCTGGTGCACATTTTCTCAAAGCCTGAAACGTGTGCCACTTACTCCTCAGATGTCTCTGATTTTCTGGACTTTCTATCTATGCGCATGATGACGTGCCGAGGTATTTTCCTTTCGAGTCCACGCGCCGTCATTTGTGCTACGTATTCTTTGTACATCTTAATCCCCTGCTCATCGAGATGAGTATTCCAATACGCGTCTGCCAAATTTAGCTTTGCTACCGTCCGATCTGGAAATTCTTGTACGATCTTCTGAAGCAATATAATGGCATCGTACGAACGATTGTTCTCAGATAGGAAGTATGCAATATTGTTGATATCTTCGACGGAACTTGGATCAATACTATCCGCCAATTCATAGATATCGTAAGTCGCCAACAAGTCAATAAACTTATTTACTGACTTTCTATTTAAATTCATTTCATGAAACTCTTTTAGCTCATTCCGTATTGCACCCTTGGCTTTCTCTTTGGATTCGTATTGAAGCTGCGCCTGAGAGCCCGGTTCAACACATCCCTTTACTCGTGCTACGTGGATACTAGGTACGACTTCGGCCGCCGTTCGATCGGCCTTTTCCCCGGTAATCTCGCGCCTTAAACACCAATTAAGCGCCTTTGAATCCCATTCGTAAATATATTCAAATACCTGTCCGCCTTGACTAGGGCAGCTACCATTAATTGCCAACTGGTTTTTACTCTCAATCTTGTATGCACTCATAGTACTGCACTCATCATATTTCTTAACATGATAAGAAAGTACTTTTCCTTGATCGGCTTGGTAGGACAACGTCAAACCATCGGTTTCGTCCCTATAATTCAGAAGTCCGCCAGACTCTGCATCTCCAAGTTTTGATTGAAACGACAAAACCGTGGCGACGGAGGAGGAGGAAACAAGAGCGAACGCAATACTCGCACTGAGAGCTTTAATCAATTTCATTTATTTTGCTTCAACATACTAGGTCGCGCTGAGTGCACGAAGTCGCTCTTCTGCAACGTCGCGGACGCAAACGTCGCTTCCAATCCCGTACCACTTTCGATCAACCGGTTTCCCATGGCTGTCTTTTGGCTTTCCAGCGAGATTGTCAAGTTCAATGTAACGCGCGTATCCTTTGATAGCTTCAGTGGCCGTTTTATTCGTAATTCCGGACTTGCTTTTTCCAGGATCATTCCAGAGCCCCCAAGCAAATGCAGCTCGCTTCTCACCATATGCTCGGCTTTCTTCGAAGTCATACACTCCATTTTTGTTTAACTTAGCGCAACTTTTTAGGCCCAGCACTTCGATTGCTCGGTTTATGAAAGTACGACGGTGGTCATACCCGTTAAAACCACCGTTAATTGATCGCGAGATCCAAATGAAGTCGTCGCGATCACCATGTTCAATCAATGCGGCTTCGACGGCATAATACCAAGCAGCCGACAGCATCGCGTGGGGAGCGCGTTCCAGCTTCGACATGGCGGCTGCATTGGACGTAAAGTCTTCGTTCACGTAGCGCCCGTATTTTTCGTAATTTTTCTGAAACGTTATCTGTATCAAGCCGCGCCCTCTCCACGGATCATAGTCCAGTTTCTTATCTGCCAGCTCCACCGTGAATTGAAATTGGCCGCTTTCCGTAAGCAATTGGGCAATGAAATGCGCACGCGTGATGCATGTAGTTAAATTAAAATCTGAAAATGCCTGATTCAACGAAGAAATGTAAGCTCTAATTTTCTCTTCTGACGCGGCTGTTGCAATCCTTTGAAGAGTCTCAACTGAGATATCCCGCCCTTCGCATGAGCAACTGCCCCCAATAAAATTCCCCACCACCCCAATCGGATGAATATGAAACACATCCGACTCCGGAAACCCCGACACCTTAGCCTTCACTTCATCCCACCACACCAACTTCTCGATACGCTTCTGCTCCTCCTCCCACTGCGGATCCGTCGCGCCGTCGTCCATCTCCGTGTAAAGCTGCTTCCACTTCTCCGGATTTGCCCACTCACTCTCATGCTTCACAATCAACCGCGAGGCCGTCTGCATCAGCCACGGATAATGTCCTGACTCGCTCGCGTAACTCAGACATAAATCATCCGCTGCCTGCGCGCCATCGCCGTGTGGAAACAACTTGCGATATACCGCCTGCATGATTGGGCTAAGCCTGGTCTGCGACTTCGCATCCGGAACCTCGGCCCGCTTGGAAAAATCCACCCAGGACCTAGTCGTCGCAAATATCGTGTGAGCGGGGTCATGCGCACCATCGAGCCAATCGAAGTCCACCCATTTCTGTGCAAACTCCCGCGTCACCATTCCGCCCGCGAAACTTTCCTCCCGCACCCACCCTTCGATCGACTGACCACGCTGATCCACGCTGCCAACGTGCCACCAGTTCACCTTGCGTCCACTGCGATCAGCGGCTGTTTCAGTGCGCTGTCGGCTCTTGTCACGCGCCAACTCGGATAACGACCAACGCTGCACCACACCCGTGACCGGCGCCTCCGCACCCTGCTGCTCCGCGTTGCGATATAGCGTCGTGCCCTCGCCGATACGCAACAGCGTCGGCTCAGATGAAAGTCCCAGCGGTGTCCAGTCCTCCCTATGTGCGCCATGCGAGACAACCCAGGCCCTGCTCTGTTCGATGAACGATTTGACGCTCTCGTCACAAAACACTTCGATATGCGCCATGCGCGTCGCGGAAGGCGGGCTCGCGTTCAATGAGTCGTAGCGTCCGAGATGGCCCATCAGATCGCCCGCCTTAACGGGAATGCCCTGAGCGTGCGCATCGTGCGCCCCGCCAGACGACAAGGTGACGACCACACGATCGAACGCATCGTCAGGCATGATGTCCTGCACGACTGGACCACCGTGCTCGTTGCCGAGAAAAATCCAGCCACCGACCACGGTAGCTGGGGGCGCGTCGCCCACCTTGGATGCGAACGGTTGCGCGTCATGCACGTCGGTGATCTTGCCCCAACCCTTCTGTATTTCACCAATGCTCACGCACGCGCCCTGCGGCAGAATGCCAACTGGACGACCACCGCTATGCCCCGCCTTCGGAGCGCTGCGCACCCTCAATCCTTGCTCGCCCGCATTCGGCAACTGACCCGTTCTACTCGCATCAGGCTTGTCTTGCGCATGCTCCGTGATTTTCTGCCGCGTGGCCCAAAACACGGGTTTGGCCTTCGTCGTGTCTCGCTCATACTCGTCATACGCTTGCAGATGCATATACAAGCTATAAAACGTGAGCGTATTGCCCTTGGGAAACTCCATCGTATGGCGGACCAAGGCGAAGCCCGTGCTGTAGGGCACCTGCGCATCTCCGAACTGACTTACGGGGTAAGTCCGATTCACCCGGTAGGCAATGACGTGGCCATCCGCAATACACCGAATGCCCTGCTTCAAGTCGAGCCGGGTGCCCGCGCCGTTCTCGGTAATGTGAATGCCGCCGTGCCAGAACGCGTTTTTACTCACCAGAAAACTGCCGCCGGGCTCCTTGTCCGCCAATAGTTGATAAATCTCGTGCTCGTCCGTGAATTTGATCGCTGTATCCTTGTCCCTTTGTCCCTTCTTCAGGAACGGGAACGCGAACGACAACTGCTTGACCTTCGTGTCGGGTGGCGCCGCGCGGGGGCCGTTACGAGTCGCAGCCGAAGTGTTGCGTTGACTACCTGATGCCGGCAGCGGCGCCGATCCAGGCTGCGGTGCCGAGGCGGGTTGTGTGGGGCGTGCAGAAGTTGCCATTTCAATGCTTACTCAGAGAATCCAAAAGAAACCGGGGCCTTGATGTCTTGCACGGGCGTGTTCGACCAGGACGGGAACTTGAAGCTGCCGCCGTCGGCATCGCCGACTGTCAGATCGCCCTTCAACTCGATCTCACCCGCAGGACTGCCAAGCGTAATCTTGCCGCCTGATAGCTTGATATAGGCGCCTGAGCCATCGCCGATCGTCACTCCCTTGCGCCCGGTAATGGTCACCTCACCATCCGACGAGCTCACGACCATGCCTTGCATGGCCAACAACTCCATCGCATCGCCTTGGGCCTGGATTTGCACTTTCCCCTTCGCGGCGAAAAGACGGATTCCGAGCCTTGCCGCGAAGAATGAAATCGCCTCGCCGGCTGCGGCCGTGATGCGCTTGAACGCGCCAATGTCGATGCCCTCGCCCGAGGTCATGAACATCTGCTTGCGAGACGCCAACTGCAGTTGCCTTCCGCTCGCGATGCCCAGTCCGTCGGGCGCAGTTGCAAGAAGCACCGGCCTGCCCAATTTCGTCAGTTTTTCCTCGATGAGCGAACGCTGCTGATCAACGTCGGCGAGCCACGCCTTTGCGGCGTTGGCCGAATCGTTTAGCGAACGCAACAGATCCCTAGCCTGGTTCAGCGTCGTATCGGCATCCTGCATGGCAAGTTGCTGGCCGTTCGCGTTCGGCTGAACTTCCGCTGACAGCAGGACGCCCTTGCCACCGCGAACCGCGATGTGCTCATCGCTCCGCAACTCCGCGCCACGCCCGCGCTCCTTGCGATCACCGTCGACCATATGCCCGAGATTCAACTCGCTGGTCTGATACGGCGTGGTCAGGTGAATATGCTCGATGCCCTCTTTGTCCTCCATGCGCAATTCGTTTTGCGCAGCCGTTCTGAGAAGGTTTCGAGTATTGTTTAAGTTATTGACGAGGTCCGGATTCAGGCTGTCATGAAGTGCGCCGATGATCACAGGCCTATTCGGATTTTGCGCGGTGAAGATGAGCGCCACCTCCGTCCCGTCGATCAGCGGAAAGTGATGCCCGTAATTGGCCCCCGCATACGGCTTGGCCATCCGAATCGCGCGACTCCTTCCACCCGGACTCCATTCGTCCAGATCGAACGGCATCTTGACGACGTACAAGCCTTTCTCGGTCAGATAGCTATATTGATAGTTGCCGGGAGAATCCACCCTGGCCGGGAGAATGCCTTCGATCTTCGGCCGCTCGACCGAATCGATATTCGTGCGCCACCTGCGATCCGCCGGAATCGCGCGGAACGCGGTCCAATACGACGTGCTGCGCCCGCCCCCGCAGCGAATCGATGTGACGAGAAGCCCGTTCGGCGCATCCTTCGGGTTCACGTCAAACCGAACCACCTCGCCCACTTCGAGCGAAAACGGATTGCCCCGAACCCGGTAGCTGATCTGCGTGGCCAGATGCTCCTCGTGGCGTCGGCGCGCGATTTCGCGGCCTTCTTCGAGCGTTTCGTAGTGCTCGCCCCAGTGGTTATCCACGCCGTCCGTGGTCTTGTCACCGGGTGCGGCGTTCTGCTCCACCAGCAGCGACACATCCGCCTGACGATGGTTATAGTCATCCAGTTGAATCGCTTCGGGCACGCGCTGCGTGATGGTCCTCAGCGACCAAATGGATTCCGCACCCGCGCTCTCCAGACCGGAGTGCGACCGCACAGGCAAGACGCGCTGCTTGCGCGCGTACGCATCCAGATCGTCACCAAAGATAATGACGGTGCGATCGTGCTTCTGCTCGAAGCGAAACCAGATACCGGCTTCGGCGCAAAGCCGTTGAATAAATGCAAACGTCGTCTCGTGATACTGAGTGACGTATTCAAACCGCTTATATTTGCCGCGCAGATTCTTGAAATCAAAGTCGACGCCCAGGCGATAACCGTAGTGACGCAACGTATCAGTGATGATCTCCACCACGGATTGCTTCTGAAATAACCGGCTCTTTCGCGCTCTTGCGAGGTCTGCGATTTTGGGCACGAGCGTGACGCGATAGCGCGTCTCATCGGCTGATGATCCGAGGTTCTCGAAACGCTGAATAATGCCGTGAGTCGAGTATTTCAGCGGCATCTTGCTGAAGTCTTTCCACCGCGCCCCAAACATCTGCTCCAGATATCCCTGAGCCGGATCGACGGGTTCTACGGAGAACGTCGCCGGCCTGCCGACGACCTGATCCATCGGAATGTCTGCAACGGGGCTCGTGAACTCGATGCGAAATTCATAAAGTTGACTAATGCCATCTTTTCCGCTGAATCTCAACACGGAGATGGGTGCGGGCTGCGGCTTGAGCAGCAAGGTGTAGGCTTGCGAAGGCACAACTACGGACATGCGAGAAACTCCTGATCTGGCGCACCTGTTCGACGAGAACACGGGCCGCTGATTTCAAAAGACCCGAGGATTGCATCTCGTCATTCTTCGCACTCCAAATCGGTCCGGTTTCAGTGATTGTGACCCAGATTTTTCGCACCGATAGTCGCGCCACCTTAATTTCAGATCTTTCTGAAAGTGCCCCGACGTTGCCGCTGCCATCGCCATGATCAGGTCCGCGCACGGTTGACGACAGGCAGCAAGATCCAGACAATGAGCAACGCATCTGTCAAATTTTTGATCCGTCCACGTTTCGTGTACACTGATAAAAATTGGACGAACCCGCCGCCAATGCGCTCCGCCGATCACCTCATCGAGCAACTCGTCGAATCCGCCGCCACCGCCTTCAGCGACGCGACCGGCCTCGCCGCGCGCCGCGTCAAGCCGCCCGCACGCGGCGACCATGACGCCGCCATCGAATTCCGCATCGGTGGTGCGCGTTTCAAGCGTCCCGTCATCGTGCGCGAGCATATCGACCGGTTCAGCGCGCTGTCTGCGTTGAGCGCATCGGTCACGCGCGACGGCGGTGCACGCGCGACGCTCGTCACCCAGCATCTCTCGCCCGACATGATCCGCGCCTGCCGAGAACTGGACGTCGATGCGCTCGATCTCGCCGGCAACGCAAGCCTCATCGAAGGCGACAGCATCGTGATCGTTTCGGGCCGTCCGCGCGTGCCACAAGCCAAAGCGCGCCGCACCCGAACCTGGACCAAATCGACACTGCGCGTCGCGCTGGCCCTGCTCATCACGCCATCGCTGCTGGAGCGCGGTTATCGCGATATCGCGCAGAACGCGGGCGTCAGTCACGGTACGGTGCAGAACGCCGTGCGCGCGCTCGTCGATCATCGCGATGTGTTCGAACGTCCCGACGGCCACGGCCTGCAATTCGCCGACAAGGAACGGCTCATCGATGAATGGGTCACGCTGTATCCGCGGCAATTGCGCGAATCGCTCGTCATCGGGCGTTATCGCGCGGAGTCGAACGACTGGTGGCGCGATGTGCCCGATCTGCCGGGTCGATGCCAGTTCGGCGGCGAGCCTGCCGCGGCGATACTCACGCAATATCTGAAACCGGCCACGGTCACCGCCTATTGCGCCGAAACCGTGCCGCGCGAATGGATCATGAAAGCGCGATTGCGGCCCGACCCCGCCGGAAATGTCGAGTTCCTGCGCGCGCCCGTCGCGCTCGCGCCCATCGACGGGCTGCCGCCGAACGTCGTCGCGCCGCTGATCATCTACGCCGATCTCGTCGCGAGCGGCGACCCGCGCAATCTCGAAACCGCCAGGATGCTGCGTGAACGCTACCTTGCCGCTTGAATTGCTGCCGCATCGCCCGCTCGCCGGCATCATGTCGACGATGCTGCGCGAGGTCGTCGCCGCGTCACACGCGACGCGCATCGCGTGGTTCGTCGGCGGCGCGAGCGCGCGCGACATCCTGCTCACGCACGTCCACGACATAGAAGCAACGCGCGCAACCGCCGACGTCGACATCGGCATTTCGATTCAGAGCTGGACCGGCCACGATGCCTTGCGGCGCGCGCTGCTCGCATCGGGCAATTTCACGGCGCCGAAGGGTTCCGCGCATCGGCTGAATTACAGCGTGCCGCAAAGCGGCGAGCGCACGTGGCTCGATATCGTGCCGTTCGGCGGCGTGCAGGACGAACACGGTGAAATCGCGTGGCCGCCGGACGGGTCGGTGCGGATGAACGTCGCGGGCTTCAGACAGGCGCTCGATTCGGCCATCGCCGTACGCATCGATCAGGATCTCGTCGTGCCGGTCGCATCGCTGCCCGCGCAGGCGATGCTGAAAATCCTCGCGTGGCAGGACCGGCACGCCGTCAATCGCAAGGACGCGATCGACCTGCTCTTTCTGATGGCGCATTACGAGCAAGCCGGAAATCGCGACCGTATCTATTCCGACGCATCCGATCTGCTCGAACGGCACGAGTACGATCCGGACATCGCCGGGGCCGCGCTCCTGGGCCGCGACACAGCGGTCATCGCAAACGAAAACGACATCCGGGCGCAGCTTCTCGCGATCCTGCGCCCGGACGATCCCGCGCCGCCGATTCTCACGCACATGCTCGGCTCACGCGTGCCGCTCTTCGAAGCGGATACGTCGGCACGCGTCGCCGCGCTGTTCCACGCATTCCGCGCGGCGTTTTAGGCGTTCAACCGTTGCGGAACAGATAGCTGTACGCGTTGAGCGCGGGCACGCCGCCGAGATGCGCGTACAGCACCTTCGAGCCTTCGGGGAATTCGCCGTTGCGCACCATCTGGATCATGCCGTCCATCGACTTGCCTTCGTAGACAGGATCGGTCAGCACGCCTTCGAGCCGCGCACAAAGCCGGATCGCCTCCAGCGTGCCTTCGTTCGGCAAGCCGTACTCGGGGCCGCCGAAGCGCGTGTCCAGAATCACGTCCTCGCGCGTGATGTCCTGTCCGAGATCGACGAGTTCCGCCGTGTGCTTCGCGATGCGCAGAATCTGATCGTGCGTCTGTTCCGGTTTCGCCGATGCATCGATGCCGATCACGCGCCGTGCGCGCCCATCCGCCGCGAAACCGACGACCATGCCCGCCTGCGTGCTGCCCGTCACCGAGCACACGACGACGTAATCGAACTTGAAGCCGAGTTCCGCTTCCTGCGCGCGCACTTCCTCCGCGAAGCCGACGAAGCCGAGGCCGCCCAGCGGATGTTCCGAGCAACCGGCCGGCACCGGAAACGGCTTGCCGCCTGCCGCGCGCACGCTGTCCATCGCGTCCTGCCAGCTTTTGCGGATGCCGATATCGAAGCCATCGGCGACGAGGCGCACGTCTGCGCCCATCATCCGCGACATCTGAATATTGCCGACGCGGTCATAGACGGCATCGGAGTAATTGACCCAGTTCTCCTGCACGAGCACGCATTTCATGCCGAGATGCGCCGCGACCGCCGCGACCTGGCGCGTCTGGTTCGACTGCACGCCGCCGATCGACACGAGCGTGTCGCAGCCTTCCGCGATCGCTTCGGGAATCAGATATTCGAGCTTGCGCGTCTTGTTGCCGCCGAACGCGAGGCCGCTGTTGCAGTCCTCGCGTTTTGCGTAGAGCTCAACCTTGCCGCCGAGATGCGCGGAGAGGCGCTTGAGCGGCTGGATGGGCGTCGGTCCGAAAGTGAGCGGATAACGGGGAAAACGTTGCAGGTTCATGATCGGCATCCTCGCGGTGGTGGGACTGCATGAACAGAATCGTAGTGATTCTCGCCATCAGCCGGGTTGCGAAAATAAGCACTCAGGCTTAACGTTTCCAGATGTCTGGCTCCAGTCGCATACTTTTATTTCGTATCAGAGCGACTTCATGCAATGAAAAAAACTACGTCGCCGCAAACCCGCATCCGGCGGGCATTCAGACCGATCGCGTCGATCGCGCGATCCTGCGTCAGTTGCAGCGCGATGCATCGATCTCGAATGTCGCGCTGGCGGAGAAGGTCAATCTGAGCCCGCCCGCGTGTCTGCGGCGCGTCGAGCGGCTGCGCGAGGCGGGACTGATCCGCGCGACCGTCGCGCTGCTCGATCCGAAAGCGCTCGATGCCGGCATGCTCGTGCTGATCGGCGTGATCCTCGACCGCTCCACGCCCGATTCCTTCGACGCCTTCGAAAAGGCCGCGCAGAAAGTGCCCGGCTGCATGGAGTGCCACGTCGTCACGGGCGAATTCGATTTCTTCATGCTGATCCGCACGCGCGACAGCGAGAGCTTCAACCGGCTCCACGCCGAGAAGCTGCTTTATCTTCCCGGCGTGCGCCAGATCCGCACGTTCGTCGTGCTGCGCGAGGTCCTCTCGACGACGGCGTTTCCGATCGGCGACTCGGCCGGCGCGCGCACGCCGTAGCCGCGATGACAAATTTGCGAAAGACCTGCTGAAAAATTACGCTACGATTCAGGGTTTTCCATGTCTGGACACCCCGCTTCGTTGTGACCGCGTCTGATTTCAAAGCCCTGGCCAAGGCGACTCTGGCTCGCCTCGCGTCGCGGCTGCGTCCGCATCTGCGGCCCCGCACGCTGCTCCTGCTGCCTGCCCTCTTCCTGCTTTACGTGCTGGTGCTGATTCCGTTCACGCCCGGCATCCGCGATATCCGCCGTGCCAAGGTCGACCAGCCCGCGCAGATCTATTCCGCCGACGGCAAGCTGCTCGCCGAGTTCAAGCCGACGCATCGCGAATGGGTGAGCCTGAAGCAGATTTCGCCGCAGGTGATCGACGCGCTCATCGCGACGGAGGACCGGCGTTTCTATCAGCATCACGGGATCGACTTCAGGCGCACCGCGGGCGCGGCGCTGCATACGTTCTCGGGCGACCGCCAGGGCGGCTCGACGCTCACGCAGCAGCTCGCGCGCAATCTCTATCCCGAGGAAATCGGCCGCTCGCAGACGCTCACGCGCAAGCTGAAGGAAGCGATCACCGCGTTCAAGATCGAAGCGCTCTATTCGAAGGACGAGATCCTCGAAACCTATCTGAACACGGTGCCGTTCCTCTATAACGCGTACGGCATCGAAATGGCCGCGCGCACTTACTTCGACAAATCCGCAGGCCAGCTCGACGTGCTCGAGAGCGCGACGCTCATCGGCATGTTGAAGGGCAACAGCTATTACAACCCGGTGATCAATCCCGAGCGCGCGCTCGACCGGCGCAACATCGTGCTCGGGCAGATGGTGAAGTTCGGCCACCTGCCGGCCGCGAAGCTCGATGCGCTCAGAAAGCGCCCGTTGCGCATCGACTTCGAGCGGCAGACGGAGGAGCCGGGCCGCGCGCCGCACTTCGCGCAGCAGTTGCGCAAATGGCTCATCGGCTGGGCCGACGACAACGACTACAACATCTATTCGGATGGTCTCGTCGTGCGCACGACCATCGACTCGCGTCTGCAGACGATGGCGACGAACGCGCTCGCGCTGCAGGGCAATCAACTGCAATCGATCGCGAATGCGGCGTGGGGCGCAGGGCCAGGAAGGGGCGGCTGCGCAAACACGAACGCCGATCTCGCGCATGCTTTCATCCGCGAGACGATCGAGTATCGCGCGGCGCGCGACGGCGGCATGAGCGACGCCGACGCCATCAGGAAGTTCGGCTCGGACCGCGCGTTCATGCAGGCGCTGTGCGAAAACAAGACGCGCGTGCAGGCGGCGTTCCTGGCGCTCGATCCGCGCAACGGCCAGATCAGGGCATGGGTCGGCAGCCGCGACTTCACGCAGGATCCGTTCGATCACGTCGCGCAGGCGCGCCGCCAGCCCGGCTCGACCTTCAAGCCCTTCGTCTACGGCGCGGCCTTCGAGCGCGGCGCGAAGCCGACGGACACCTTCATCGATCAGGCCGTGGAAATTCCGGTGCGCGGCGCCGAAACCTGGCGCCCGACCGACGATTCGCCGCCCTCGGGCCGCCCCGTGAGTCTGCGCGACGGCATCGCCTATTCGAAGAACCGCATCACCGCGCAACTGATGGAACAGGTCGGGCCGGGGCGCGTCGCACGGCTCGCGCGCGACATGGGCGTGCGCGACAGTCATCTGGACGTGGTACCGTCGCTCGCGCTCGGCACGAGCCCGGTCACGCTCAGGGAGATGGTGTCGGCGTACGGCACCATCGCGAATGACGGTAGTTATATAGAGCCGCTGCTCGTCACGCGCATCGAGAACAAGGACGGCGAGGTGCTCGCGCAGTTCGAGAGCGCGCCCGAGCGCGCGTTGTCCGTCGATGCGACGCGCAAGCTCGTCGACGTGATGCGCGACGTGATCAACCGCGGCACGGGTACGGCGATCCGCACGCGCTTCGGCATCCGCGCAGACGTCGCGGGCAAGACCGGCACGACGCAGGACAACGCGGACGGCTGGTTCATCCTGATGCATCCGCAACTCGTCGCGGGCGCGTGGGTCGGCTTCAACGACAGCCGCGTCACACTGCGCAGCGACTACTGGGGACAGGGCGCGCACAGCGCGCTGCCGATCGTCGGCGACTTCATGCAGCGCTCGCTGCGCTCCCATCTGATCGACGCCCGCGCGCGCTTCGACACGCAGGAAACGCCGGGCCTGTGGCAAACGATGGTCACGCGCGCGCAGACCTGGTTCGACGAGACATTCTCGAAAGCGCCGAAGCCGGGCAAGCCGAAGACCGCGCAGACGGCGGCGCAGTCGCCGGTGCGCGCAAAGCGTGCGCCTTCGGAGCCGGTGGCCGAAGTGACCGAAGAAGCGCCGCAAGCACCGGCGTTCGCGACGATGCCGCCGATCCTGCCGTCGCCGGGTCAGAGCGCGAGCGATGCCGCGCCGTCATCGGCGCCGGCCGAATCCGCCTCCGACGCGCAACAGTAGCGACCCGCTTGCCCGTGTGTACGCCGGGCGTCATCGATGACGGTTAGTTGCATCGCGTTGATCCATGACCGCCTTTCCGACGCAATGCGGGCCCGCGCACAGAGCATGCACGGAAACGGTGTTCCGATTCACCAAGGCGAAACAAGCTGACCGAAGATTTCGCCGCGCACACCGGCGCGCTGTGGCCACACGCGCCAGCCAAGCGTCTCGTGTCCCCAAGACGTCTACTTCATCTCAGGCTGGTTTTGGAGAACAAGTTGAACAAGCGATTTCCTCGCCTCAGGCGAGCCCTCGTGGCCACCGCGCTCGCCCTGCCGCTCGCCTCGTCCAGTTTTGCGCAGAGCATCAGCGCCACCTTGCCGTGGACCGGCACATGGTCCACCGCGCCGATGATCACGGGCGACGGCGGTTTCAATAATCAGACGATCCGGCAGATCGTGCACACGAGCATCGGCGGGACGGCCGTCGGCGTGCAGTTCTCGAATCAGTACGGCAGCGACCCGCTCGTGATCGGCGACGTCCATGTCGCGCTGCGCGCGAGCGGCCAGAGCACCGTACCCGGCTCCGACCGGGCCGTCACCTTCGCCGGGCAGTCCTTCGTCACGATCCCGCCGGGCCGCGTGATGATGAGCGATCCGGTCGCGTTCCAGGTGCCGGCGCTCACGGACATCGTCGTCAGCGCCTATCTGCCGCAGCAGACGCCGCAGGAAACGACCGGTCACGTGGACGGCCTGCAGGACGTGTATATCGCAGCCGGCGACGTCAGCGCCGACTCGAACTTCACGGGCGGCGTGGTCAACGCGCTCAACGCGCAGTCCTACTACTTCCTCACCGACGTCGTCGTGCAGAACGCCAGTGCGACGGGCGCGGTGGTCGCGTTCGGCGCGTCGATCACCGACGGCATCGCGTCGCAGCCGAACACCAACGGCCGCTGGCCGAACCTGCTGGCCGCGCGTCTCCAGCAGGCCGGCATGACGGTCGGCGTGCTGAACCAGGGCATCTCCGGCAACGACTTCTTCACGAACGCTTCGGGCGATGCGGGTCTCACGCGCTTTCAGCGCGACGTGCTCGACCAGTACAACGTGAAGTGGGTCATCATTTCCGACGACGCGGTCAACAATCTGATCGGTGGCTCGCCGCCGACAGCCGCACGCCTGAACGACGCATTCACCCAATTGACGCAGAGCGCGCACGCGGCCGGCGTCAAGGTGATCTGCTCGACGCTCACGCCGTTCGAAGGCGTGTCGTCGTGGACGCCGGACATCGAGGCGACGCGCGAAGCGGTGAACGCGTTCGTCGCCACGGCCGCGAGCGGTTGCGACGCCGTGCTCGATCAGGCCGCCGCGCTCGGCGATCCGTCCAACCCGCCCGTGATGCTCGCCGCGTACGACAGCGGCGACCATCTGCATCCGAATCAGGCGGGATTGCAGGCCATCGCCAACGCCATCAATCTCGGCTGGCTCAAGTAAGCGGCGCGAAAACGCAAAAAACGCCATGCGGAAAATTCTCCGCATGGCGTTTTTCTTTCATCGTCGATTACGACTTGACGATCGTCGGGTTCGTGACGTTGATCTTCGGACCCGCGCTGTCCCACTGCTCGACGATCAGCGGGTACTTCCACTTCGGATTCGAGCTGCTGATCGTGCCGTTCACGACGTAGCCGTCGAGCGACAGACCCTGCACCGCGAACGAACCGCCCTGGCTCGTCGTGTCGACGTGGTTGGTGATCGCGATGGAGACCGTCTTGCTGACCGGACCCGGCAGCGAACCGAACCACACGTTGATGCCGCCGCCCTTGCAGTTCGCCGTCGTCGGGCTGTTGATCGTGATGTTCTTGAACACGGCCGAGTTGTCGTTCGGTTCGAAATCGAGACCGCACGCCGGCGCCGTGCCGTTGATGTTCTGCCACGTCGGGGTGTTGAACGTGATCGTGTCGCCCGAGATGATCGACACGCCCTGACGGCGGCAGCCGTCCGCCTTGTGGTTGTCGACCACGAGGTTGTACGTCGGCGTGTTCTGCTTCGACTGGCTGTCGTTGATGTAGATGCCGTCGCCCCACGTGTTGATCGTGGTCGGCGAAACGAGGTGCACGTTCTGACCGCCGAGGATCGAGAAGCCCATGCCGTGCTCGCCGCCCGAAGCCGAGTTCAGTTCCTTGCTGCCGTCGAGATACGCATTCTCGACGATGACGTTGCTCACGTCTTCGATGAGCATCATCTGATAGATGTCCGCGTTGTGCGGCAGCAGCTTGATCGAAGCGCCCGACGCAAAGCGGATGTGGGTGTTCGTGCGCAGCTTGAGACCCGTCACGTCGATGCGGACCTGACCCGAGATCAACAGGATCTGGCCAACCGTACCGTCGATGGCGGCCTGCAGTGCGGCGCGGTCGTTGGTCGTGCCGTCGGCCTTCACGCCGAACGACGAAGCGGCGATGGTGCCGGCCGTGCTGGTGCTGGCGGCGCTCGTCGAGCTGGACGCGGCGGGCGCGCTGGCGGTCGTCGTGGCGCTCGCCGAGGAAGCCGAGCTCGCGGGCGTCGCCGTGGAGGCGCTGCCCGTGTTCTTCTTTCTCCAGCGGTCAGCGACCGAATCCGCGACCGAGCCGTCGCTGCCGCCGCCGCCGCATGCGGCGAGCACGAACGCACCGCTGCCCGCGATGAGCGAGGTCAGCAGCTTGCGACGGGTTGCGATACGGGTGTTGTCTGCCTGGTTGTCTGCCTGAGTGGTGTTCGGAAGCATTAGTCTTTCCAATTGGTCGTGCGTTATCGACGGGCGAACCCGTTCCTGCGACATCGGCCGCACGCAACGTTTCTTTATGGGCGTGAGATGACCAACGCATAAAGAGCAGGCGCAAACGATTGCGCCGCTCAGCGCTCGACAGCCGCACACGGCGACTCCGAAAGGCATCTCGGCGAAAAACAGGGCGACTTCGGGATTGAGGAACCAGATAACTCCGGAGAACCCATTCACCCCATGCTCGATCGACCCGAAAACGAACCGAAGAAGCACTGAAGTCTGACGGAAGTTATTACCGTCTTTTATTAATACTACAGATTGTTACGGGGCGTTTCTACCCGTCACTTGTTACAGAATGTACGCTTGTAACTTTTTATTTTGCGTTTCCCGCGCTTTAACGTGGCGCATTTTCCGTTTCAAACGCCCGGGAGTGAATTAATCTACGTCCGTTTTATTGTTAATACCGTAGATGAATAAAACCACTTTAATCCACATTCGATAAGACGATTAACATTCATATGAACATTTCGTTTTAACGATACGAACGTTCACGCTCAGAAAGCGTGACAGATCCCCGCAGAAGGCCGCGCAAGGCCGGACCGGACGCCTTCCGCATGCCGAAACGGTCAATAATCGCCCGATTATTTCACTTTATTGAGCGGCCATTCCGCTGCTAATTCTCATTCACCGATCCAGAATTACCGTCTTGGTACGATCGTCCAGGCAAAAATTACAGTCTGAAAAGTGCCTTCTCGTCTGTTTCAACTGATTAATCTGATTTTGTAAGTGCCGCCCGCAAATTTTTTTTAAATGGCAATCGCAAAGACCCTACAGGTAGATACCCTTATCGGGTTTATACGAAGACACCCGAAATTACGCGCTTCCCCACTGCGGCGGGGCTTCGGGCGCATCGCTAATAATCTGATTAAATCAAATCGCGTATTAAGCAGACAAAATGCACCGCGTCGGCAATGTTTCCCTTCGCGCACCGGTCATGTGTTCCATTTCGCACCGAAGGCGTGCGGCATACGTATTAGTCTTAAGGTTGGCGTCGCTGGCAGTGCTTCCCGACAGACGCAAACCTACAACGCGCCGCAATGAAAACCTTCGATCTGATCAAGAGCGACCTCTACCGCTACACCGGCGAATACAGCTTCATGCTCCTCCTGGAGCAACTGACGTTGAACGAAGGGTTCAACTACATGTTCTGGCTGCGGCTCGCGGGCGCGGCATCGTCCCGGCCCGTGCGCCTCGTGCTCAATCAGATCGTCCGCCTGAAGCAGCGCAGGTTCGGGTTCGTGATCAGCCCGCGCACGAAGATCGGGCCAGGCTTCTATATCAGTCATGTCGGCTCGCTCGTGGTGAATCCGACCGCGGTCATCGGCGCCAACTGCAACATTTCGCAGGGCGTGACGATCGGATCGAACCACGGCAAGGCGGCGACGATCGGCAACAACGTGTATATCGGGCCGAACGTGTGCATCGTCGAAGACGTGACCATCGGCGACAACGTCACGATCGGCGCGGGCAGCGTCGTGACGAAGGACATCCCGTCGAACGTGACCGTGGCCGGGTGCCCGGCGCGCATCCTGGCCGACGACACCTCCGAGGACCGGGCGGCGCGCTACATCATGCGTCCGTGGATCGCGCAATCGTCGTAGGAATCACCGCGATTCACTCGTTCTGCGGACAAGACTCGCGCCAGCATCGGCGCTGCCGGGTGCCTTGGCGAACAGTCGCCGTGCCCGATTTCGTGCATGCTCGTCACTCTCGCGCGAAAGCCTTCGGCCTTCGCGCATTTGATCGCATGGCGATTTCGTCCTGACGTCCGGTCACGCGACGGAAGGCTCCCAGGCAGGAGGAGTACACGTGCTGAGCGCAGCAGTGCAATCGGTAAGACGACGTCTCGGCGGAGTGCATCAGGATCACAAGCGAATCGCGAGAAGCGCGGTCGTTCTCCTGATATTCGTGATCGCCGGGAAATGCATAGGCGCATCGAAGGAAATGGCGATCGCGTATCGCTACGGGATCAGCGGCACGGTCGACGCCTATCAGTTCGCGCTCACGCTCGTGACCTGGCTGCCCACGATGCTCACGAACGTGCTCGCCGTGCTGCTCGTTCCCGCGCTCGTCTCGCTCAAGGAAGACCGGTCCCAGCGCGACGGCTTTCTCGGTGAGCTCGAAGGCGTCGGGCTCGTCCTCGGCCTCACGTCCTCTCTCCTGCTCTGGTTTTTCTGGCCTTATCTCGCGGATGTGATCGCGGGCAGTCTCGCCGAATCGACGCGTGACATGTGCCGCCAGATGATCATCAGCATGACACCGGTCGGCGTGCTGACCTTCACGATCTGCATCTCGTCGTCGCGTCTGCAGGCTTCGGGCAAGCACATCAATACGTTGCTGGAATGCGTGCCGGCCATCGGCCTTCTGATCTTCGTGCTCGCCGCGCGCAACAACACGTCGATCATGCCGCTCGTGCTCGGCACCTCGCTCGGCTTCGTGGTGCAGGCCGCGTGGCTGCGCGTGCTGGCCAGGCGCGCGGACACCATGCCCGCGCTGCCACGCCTCTCGGCGCGCGCGAAGCAGTGGCCTTCCACGATCCGCTCGATGGGCATGCTCACGATCGGCTCGGTCGTCGCGAGTCTCTGGCTGCCCATCGACCAGTATTTCATGGCGCAGCAAGGCGACGGCGCCATCGCCACGCTCGGCTACGCGAACCGGCTGCTCTCGCTCGTGCTCAGCATGGGCGCGCTCGCCATCACGCGCGCGACGTTGCCGATTCTCGCGGAGATCCTTCATCGCGGCGATCATGCGCGCGCGCGCAGCACCGCGCTGAAGTGGTCGGGCATCATGACGATGCTCGGTCTCGTCGGCGGACTGTTCGCGTACGCGCTCGCGCCGCATGTGGTCAAGCTCCTGTTCCAGAAGGGCGCCTTCACGGCCGAGGACACGCTTGCGGTCACCACGCTCTTTCGCTACGGCCTGCTGCAGGTGCCGTTCTCTTTCGGCATGTGCGTGCTCGTGCAGTTGTTCGCGAGCGAAACGCGCTATCGCGCGATCTCGGTCATTTCGCTGATCGGCTTCGCGACGAAGGTCATCGGCAACGTCATTCTCGTGCGTCTGTACGGCGCTCAAGGCGTGCTGCTCGCAACCGGCATGGGCGCGATCTCCGTGCTCGCGTGCTACATCTTCTGGACGCGCTTCGCGCCGCCTTTCACCGGCAACAGTTCGCAAGCCGATACTGGCACGCACCAATGAAACACGGCCTCCCGAGGGAGGCCGTGCGCTTTTCGTTGATGCCGCGGTTTTTCAGCTCTGCTCGAAGACCCGCCGGAACATCGGCACGAGGAAGCGGTTGCCGTATTCGCTCATGTGGTGATAGTCGGAATAGAGCGGCCGGCCATCGTGCGAGCCCATGCATTTGCCATCCGGGCACAGATACGGGCGCGGGTCGAGCAGATGGATGCCGCACTGGTCGTGAGCCTGACGCATCGCCTTCAGCAGGTCGCCGTTGCGCTCGATGTAATCGGACATCGTGATCGACAGATCGGGCGCCTTCGGGTCCTTCATCTTCTCGCGCGCGAGCATCAGCGGAACGTTGAAGTCGAATTCCGGGATCGGCTCCACGAGATAGACGGGGCGGATCTTCGCGATACGGCAGACCGTGGAGAGCAGATGCTCGCGATACTGCTCGGTCGAAAACGGCATGGGCGTCTGCGCGGGCCGCTCGGGATTCACGAACGAATAATCATCCGTGCTCGGGCCCGACCAGTACTGCGACCAGTGATTGGCGATGATCACAGGCGACTTCGCGGTCTCGTCGCGGCTCAGGATATCGATGTACTTGCGGTCCTGATCGAAGCAGTCGCCGTTGCCGCGGCGAATGCCGTATATCGTCGGACAGCCTTCGATCGTGATGAGCAGCACATCGTCCGGCTTGCCGTTGGGGACTGCATCGACGACCGCTTCGGCGAGCGCCTCCGCATGACTGTCGCCGAGGACCACCACGCGGCTATCCTTCTGCCGGTTCGCGACGTCGCACGGATCGATCATCATGTGGCACTTCGTGCGATGCGGATTCGTGTCGTAGGTCTCGCTATCGGCGATGAACACCGAGCGGTCGAAGCGATCCGGCACGCCCTGGCTCGCATAGATGCTGCCGCCGCCGATCGCGAGCAGCACGGAGAACGCGAGAATCGGGCGCAGCGTGATGAATTTCGGAAACGCGCGCGCCTCGCCTTGCACGGACTTTCTCGTCTTCGACTCGATGAGCGCATACGACAGATACCCCATCACGAAGCCGCCCGCGATGGCGCTCACGCGCCAGGGCAGCGAGTCTTCCTTGTCGAAGTACGTGAGCGCGACGACAAACGGCCAGTGCCAGAGATAGACCGAATACGAAATCTTGCCGATGAACTGCGCGAGCGGATTGCACGTGAACATCGAATGCTTGCGCGCCGCGAGGATCACGAGCGCCGTGCCCAGCACTGGCACGAGCGCGAGATAGCCGGGCCACGCATTGTTTTCGTTGAAGGTGACCGCCCCGGACACGAGCATGACGAGACCGACCAGCTCCATCATCCGGCGTACGGATCTGCGCGGCGTCACCGGGAACAGGAACACGAGACCGCCCGCGAGCATTTCCCATGCACGCGTCGGCAGCAGGAAGAAGGCGGCCGTCGGCCATTTCGTGGGATCGGAGAGATAGACGCAGACCGCAAACGACGCAAGCGCGACGCCGATCAGCGCGATCACCGTCCCGCGCTGCCCGAACAGCTTGCGCACCAGCAGAACGCCGAGCGGATACAACAGATAGAACTGCCACTCGACGGAAAGCGACCACGTGTGCAACAGCCACTTCAGGTGCGAGCGGACATCGAAATAACCCGATTCACGCCAGTAGACGATATTGGACACGAACCCGAGACTCGATGTCGCCGCCTTGCCGAAGGTGCGGAACTCGGAAGGCAGGAAAACGAGCCAGCCGAAGATAAGCAATGCGAAGCAAAGAAACGCGAGCGCCGGAATGATGCGCCGTGCGCGATCGGCATAGAACTCGCGCACCGAGAACGTGCCCTTCTCCATGCGCCTGAAGATGATGCTCGTCATCAGGTAGCCTGAAATCACGAAGAACACGTCAACGCCGAGAAAGCCGCCTTTGAAGCCTGGCACATTGAAGTGAAAAAGCACGACCGCGAGCACCGCGAACGCGCGCAAGCCGTTGATGTCGTTACGAAAGTTCATGGCACTTCCCTCATTCTTCTTGTGCCGCGCACATGCCGGTGCGAAGCAATGACGAGCGCCAGTGCATCGCACCCGCGGTGCGGGTCGTTTTCTAGTGTCTATGTACTGCTTCGTACGTCGTCAAACGAACAGCCCGAACTCCATCTCCGCAAGGCGGCTTTCTTCGGATTGCGTCGCCCGCGCGACTTCCGCCATGGTCGCGGGCTGCACACCATAGGTGTCTCTCAGGTGCGCATGATGTTTGAGCACCGCTTCGAGCACCGCGAGGTTTTCGGCGAGATTCGCGCCGAAGTTATGCGGATGCCACCACAAGTGAAACGAGCGTCCCGTGCGCGCCGCCGAGGTCATCGACTGCTTGATCCGATGAATGCGCAGCCATTCCAGCGCGTGCTTGTTGCGCGCATAGGGACGCAGGAAGCGGCTCGAGCGCACGTCGACGAGCCCGCGCGAAGGGCGCGGATCGAAGGCGTGATCGCCCGACAGATTGATGTAGGCATCGGCGAGACGCGCGGCGCGCCGCAGCGCGGCTTCGTCGGCGCGCGATGTTTCGCGATACATCCAGCTACGCTCGGTGCCGCGGTACGCAATGAGCCCGTGCTCCGCGCACACCGAAAGATAGGCGTTGTTCACCTGATTGCGCGGAAACACGATGCTCGCGGGCGGATCGGTCAGACGCCGGATCGACGCGACCGATGCAGCCATGTCGGCGGCGAACTGCGCCTTGTCCTGCCCCGCTTCGAGGCAGTAGTAGTGGCCGAAGGTATGGCTCGCGAGCTCGCTGCCTTCGGTATCGACGATCTGACGCGCGAGCGACAGGCCGTAGTGGTACGGATCGCTCTTCTCGTTCTCGCCGATCGAATCGAGGTAGCCGTTCGTGTAGGGGCTCAGTTTCGCATCGGTATAGGACGGCCGGATGTCGGGCAGATTCGCGAGCAGGTCCTTCTTGTTATCGAAGAGCAGCATGCCGACCGTCGCCCAGGTCGCCTTCACGCGATACTTCTTGAACATCGCGAGCATGGCCGGAATCGCCTCGCGCACGCCGAGGATGTTCTTGCCGTAGGTGGCGATCGAGCGATGGTCGCGCACGCCCCACATCAATTCGAAATCGAGCGAAATCAGGAAGTAGGACATCGTCGTCAGGGCATCAGGAAGTAGTGATAGACGCCTTCGAAATAACTCTTCGTTGCGTCGGCGGCGACCGCCACGAACACCCCGAAGGTGATGACGAGAACGGCCGCGTTCTTGAACTTGATCTCCGGCGCGAGGAAGGGCAGGAGCAAAGGCACGCAATACCAGACGCGGCCCTTTGCGAACGGAAACACGAAGAACGCGACGACGAGATACACGAACAGGCCGACATGCATGATCGACAGGCGCGTGTAGCCGGTTTCGCGCTTCGTATCCGGCGAACGCCACGACGAGTACAGCACCATGACGGACGCCATCGTGTAGAAAAACAGCAGCGCCAGCAGCTTGATCGTGAAGTTTTCCTGATAGCCGCTGTATTCGTCGATGCGTCGTCCGCCGTAGGTCGCGAACAGGAACTTCGCCGCCGACGCCAGCACGACCGCCACCACGCTGACCACGATCAGCGCCCGCTTCTTCTCTCCGCCGAACCCGGCGGCGAGCAGCAGCGCGGTCGGCACCGCGAAGGTCGTGTGCACGAAGCTCGCGAGTCCCATGCCCAGTGTCGGGCGGTTGAAGCGGCATGTGAACAGCATCGCGATCGCGAGTCCGAAGCCCTGCCGGATCTGGAACAGCCCGACCGTGGCGAGCGCATACGGAATGACGAGCCAGAGGAGCAGGCCCACGAGCGGCCGCCGCGTCTGCAGCAGCGAATACATCACGATGAGGTTGAGCAACACCACCGTCGTACGGATGCCACCCTCGGGCGTCACGCCGAACGCGTTGAGCAGGATGACCCACGTGCGCCAACCCAGTTCCTCGGTGATCAGGCTGATGAGAAAGCCCATATCCGACTGGCGGTTCTGATAGAACTGCACGAGCCAGTGCCAGTCCGTCGAGCGGAAGTACTGGATGTACGCTTCCTGGTCGAAGATCAGCCCGACGCTGCGTTCGCGGAACGCCAGGATCGAAATCGCGGCGGTCGCGAGCACCAGGAACGCCCATCCGGAGGGCGTCATGAAGTACGCGAATCCACGCACTCGCCTCGCGGGTGCGACTTGCTGCGCGGTGTTGTCCATTGTCGTTGATTGCATCGTATTGGCCTTGTTCCGCTTTAGTTATTGTCCGTGGGCGCGGGCTGTCATGGCACGAGCCTCAGGTTGGTGACGACGATCTTCGGTCCCGCCTTGTCGTAATCGATGCTCTCGACGGTCGTGAGCCGCGGGCTGACCCATGTCGGCGAATGGCTGGCGATCTGCCCCGACACCTTGCGCCCCTTCAGCTTTAGCGACGACACCGCGAATGCCGCGTCGCTCGCGCCTTCGTCGCGATGATTCGTGATGCCGATATCCACATGCTTGGGCATCGGCCCCACGATCTCTTCGAGCCAGACGATGATGCCGTACCGGCACTTGCGCGTCGTCGGATTGATGATGCGGATATTCTCGAGAATGTCCTCGTTGCTGTTCGGCTCCGCGTCCAGGCCCGCTTCCGGCTGCGTACCGCCGATGTTCTCCCACAGCGGATTCTCGAACACGATATTGCGCCCGCTGATGATCGAGACGCCCTGCCGGCGGCAGCGATTCGCATGATGATTCACCACGCGAATGCCGCTGCTGTACTTGAACGGCACGTTATAGCTGTTGGCGATATAGATGCCGTCGCCCCAGCACCCGACCGTCTTCGGCGAGATGAGCGTGACCTCCGTGCTGCCGGCGATGGAAAAGCCCATGCCGTGGCCGTTCTCGCGCAACTCGGGCTTGGCGGCGTTCAGCTCCTTGCTGCCGTCGAGCGTCGCATTTTCGACGAGCACGTTGTTCACGTCCCAGAGACGAAAGATCGAGTAGAACGACGTGTTGTGCGGCAACAGCTTGATCGACGCACCGGGCGCGAAGCGCACATGACTGTCGCGCCGCAGATCGAGCCCCTTCTCATCGATGCGGCACTGGCCCGTGATCAGGAGCGTCCGGTCGACGGATCTGTCGATGGCCATCTGCAGCGCGACGCGGTCGTTGGTCTTGCCATCGCCCTTCACGCCGAACGACTTGTCGGTGACGACATCGCGCCGCTCAGCCGCGCGCGCGCCGAGGCCCATGGCGTCCGCACCACCGGCGACGGCGCCCATCAAGAGCGATTGGATCACGCGTCGCCTGTCGACCATTACGCCTTTTCTCCCGTGATCGTGCGTCCATAAGCTGTGCTCTTGCCTTCGTCGCCACGCGTGCGCGCGCCGAGTTGAGCAAAGATGCCGTCCCACTGGCGCAGGATCGCCTGCGACGAATAGCGTTGCCGCACCGAAGCCGCCGCCTTGCGTCCGAGTTCGGCGCGCAGCGCTTCGTCCGACATCACGCGGCGCAGCGCATCGATCAGCGCCGCCTTGTCGCCGGGCGGCACGAGCACGCCGTCCTCGCCGCCGCGCGTGAGCTCGTGAGGGCCGCTCTTGCAGTCGAACGCGACCGTCGCCAGTCCGAGCGCCATGCCTTCGAGCATCGCCATCGGCAGGCCTTCGTAACGCGACGACAGCACGAACGTATCCGAGCGCGCCATCTCCTCCCAGGGCGTCGTCGTCTTGCCCGGCATCAGCACGCGCTCGGCCATCTGCAAGCGCGCGACCTGCGCTTCGAGCACCGCGCGCTCCGGGCCTTCGCCCCAGATCCACAAGTCCCAGCCCGGAAACTCGGGCGCGAGCGTCGCGAATGCGTCGATCAGCAAATCGAACTGCTTCTGCGTGTTCAGACGTCCCACCGCGACGAGCCGCTTGCGCGCGCTCTTCTCGACGGTCTCGGGCTGCAACAGCAGGAGTTCGTCGGGCAGCGGATTGGGCACGACCTCGATACGCTTCACCCGCGGCACCATCTTCCGGAACGATGCCTCCATGTTGTCCGTGAGCAGCGTGAGCAGATCGGCGCTCGGATAGACGAAGCGGCACATCTGGCTCATGAGCTGCGAGCGGCCGTCGGCGGAAGGGTCGATATGCTCGCACGCGATCACCGGAACGCCGAGCCCGCGCGTGGCGAGAATCGTCGTGATATTCACGTTCGAAAGAAACGACACGACGACATCCGGCGCACTCTCGCGGATCAGCGAACGCAGCGCGCGAAAACGCGCAGGATATTGCAGCATGCGCGCGCCGGCCTTCACGCGATCGGCGAGAAAGATGCAGCGCACGTTCTCCGCGAGCGGATAGAAGCACGCGCCACGGCCGCTATAGGTGATCACGAGCGTCACGGTGTCGCCGCGCTGCGCCCATGCATTGACGAGCGAAGCCGCGACGCGTTCGGCGCCGCCGCTTCCCATCGAACTGACGACGAGCATGATTTTCATTGGTCGCGGCTCCTCATTGCTCGGCAACGGGAACGCGCAGGCCCGCGCGTCGCGGAATCTTCACGCCCGACTCTTCGAATACTTCCTGCCACAGCGCGATGGTCTTCGGCAACGCGAAGGTGTCGTTGACCGAGGTCGCGCACAGCGCCATGCGATGACGCTCGGCGTCGTCCCTCATCAGCGTTTCGAGCGACTTCGCGAGCGCGTTCGCATCGCCGACCGGATTCACGAGCAGGCCGTTCGTGCCGTGCGTGACGATCACGCGCGGCCCCGAATCGCAGTCGTAGCTCACCGCCGCGCAGCCGCTCGCCATTGCTTCGACGAGAGTCATCGAGAAGCCTTCGAAGTGCGAGCTCAGCACATAGAGATCCGCGCGTTCGTACCAGTCCGCCACGTTACCCGCGCGGCCCGGCAGGAATACGCGGCCGTGCAGCTTCGCCTCGTCGACACGGCGCTCGAGGCTCGGGCGCGCCTGGCCTTCGCCGACGATCACGAGATCCCATTGCGGCAGCGCGCCGGCGATCTTCCTGAACGCGTCGATGAGGCTGTCGAAGCCCTTTTCAGGCGACAGACGGCCGACGGCGAGCAGCACGCGCCGCTCGTTACTGACGACGCTTTGCGGTTCGATGACCGGATTCGTTCTCGCGATCGGCAGCGTGAACGGCGGCGGAATCACCTTGACGTCGGTGCAGCGGCAATGCGTTTCGATCCATTCGCGGGTTTCGTCGGTGAGCGCGACGACCTTGTCCGCAAAGCGATACGTGAAGAGCCGCAGACGTTCCCAGAACGGCGTGAGCGGCGCCCTCGGCGGATGGGTATGCTCGCTCGCGATGATCTTGTACGGCAGGCCGATGCCCGCGAGCACGGCGAGCACGTTGGCGGTCGCCATGACGCCCAGTGCGACGGTCGGCTTGGTCTCGCGCAGCACCTTGCGGAACGCGAGCACGCGCTTCAGGTTCGAGATCACGGTGCGCAGCATGCCGCCGCCTTCGACGCCGCCCGCGAGTCCCAGTTCGATGCGCTTCACGCCCGGATGAAACGGATAGACGTCGCCTTCACCTGCCGTCAGCGTGACGACGGTCACATCCCAGCCGAGCGCCGCCCACTCGTTCGCGAGATTGGCGGTGACGCGCTCCGCGCCGCCGCCGTGCATCGAGTAGATAAAAACGACGATCTTCATGCGGGCCTCGCCGCCAGTTCGGCTTCAGCCGGCACGCGCCGCCCCGAGAGGAAGCGGATGTACCAGGGCATCGCGATCGCGAGGCCGTCGGCGAGCGGAATGGCGCTCGCGTAGCCGAGCAACTGCGCGGCCTTGTCGACGTTGGCCTGCGAATGACGCACGTCGCCGGCGCGGAAAGGTGCGTACACCGGGCTGCCGTCGTTCAGCACGCCGTTTTCCGCGAGCACGCGCTTCAGGCCGTCATAGAGCTGATTGAGCGTCGTGCGATCGCCGACCGCGACGTTGTAGACCTGGTTGCGCGCCTCGGCGTCGGAGAGCGCCGCAAGAATGTTCATCTGCACGACGTTGTCGATGAAGCAGAAATCGCGGCTCGTCTCGCCGTCGCCGTTGATGGTCACCTGCTCGTCGTCGATGAGCGCGGCGGTCCACTTCGGAATCACGGCCGCATACGCGCCGTCCGGGTCCTGACGCTTGCCGAACACGTTGAAATAGCGCAGGCCGATGGCGTTCAGGCCATACGTGCGCGCGAATACCGAGGCGTAGAGCTCGTTCGCGTACTTCGTCACCGCATACGGCGACAGCGGCTGGCCGATGCGATCCTCGACTTTCGGCAGGCCCGGATGGTCGCCGTACGTCGAGCTCGACGCCGCGTAGGTGAAGCTTTCCACCTTCGCGTCGCGCGCGGCGACGAGCATGTTCAGAAAGCCGCTGATGTTCACTTCGTGCGTGGTGATCGGATCGTTCACCGAGCGCGGCACCGAGCCGAGCGCCGCTTCGTGCAGCACGTGCGCGGCGCCCTTCACGGCGGCGCGGCAATCGTCGAGATTGCGGATGTCGCCTTCCATGAAGCTGAAACGGTCCCATTGCGCGGGCGTCACGAGCGCGCGCACTTCGTCCAGATTGCGCTGGTGGCCCGTCGCGAAGTTGTCGAGGCCGACGACTTCCTGGTCGAGCCTGAGGAGCGCTTCGAGCAGGTTCGAGCCGATGAACCCGGCGACACCGGTGATCAGCCACTTGCGCGGATTGCGCGTGAGTTGCTGACGGATCGATTCGTAACGATCAGACATGAAAGTCTCCAAGATTACCGACGGGCGCGGCGTGTTCGCGGCGCTCGCCTTCGATCGCGATCGAGGGCACCAGCTCGCGATACACGGCCAGCGTCTTCTCGATGACGATGCGTTCGTCGAAATTCTTCAGCGCCTTTTCGCGCGCGGCGAGGCCGAGCTTCTTCGCAAGCGCGCGGTCATCGTCGAGCTGGCGGATCGCATCGGCGAGCGCGCGAGCATCGCGCACCGGCACCTGCAAACCATCCACGCCCGACTCGCTCACCACTTCGCGGCAGCCCGGCGCGTCCGTCGTGATCAGCGGCAGCGCGCAGCCGGCGGCTTCGATCAACGCTTTCGGCAAACCCTCGCGATAGCTCGGCAGCACCATCACGTCCACTTCGGCGAAGAGCTTCGGCATGTCGCTCACATGACCGAGCCATTCGACGAGTCCTTCCTTCACCCAGCCCTGCACCATCGCCGTGCTCACCGATGCCGGATTGCCGTCATCGGGCGAGCCTGCCAGAAGGAAGCGCACGGTGCGATTCTCGCGCCGCAGCATGCGCGCCGCCTCCACATATTCCTCGATGCCCTTGTCCCACACGAGCCGCGCCGCCAGCAGAATGCGCAGCGGCTTGCCCGCATCTTCCGCCGATTCCTCGCGCACCTTGAAGCGCGTCAGATCGACGCCCGATCCCTTGACGAGCCGGATCGCCTGCTTCTCGACGATGCGCGCGGCTTCGAACAGCTTGATGTCGTCCGGATTCTGCAGGACGAGAATGCTGTCGCGGCCATTCAATGCCGAGCGCATCACCTGGCGCACGACCGGCTTCAGGAGACGCGCCTTGAGATCGCGGCTCGTGAAGACGTAGCCCATGCCTGCGACCGCGTTCACGCGCGCGGGCACACCGGCGAGCTTGCTCGCGAACGAGCCGTACACCGCGCTCTTGATCGTGAAGCCGTGCACGAGTTGCGGCTTTTCGCGCCGGAAGAAGCGCGCGAGCCACAGCACGAGCGCGAGCTCGCGAAGCGGATTCAGGCTGCGACGGTTCATCGGCACCGCGTGCCAGCGAAAGCCGAGATCCTGCAGCTTCTGGCCGTATTCGCCGTCCGGTGACAACAGAATGACCTCAAAGCCCGCATCGCGCAGTTTGCGAGCGAACGAAAGTCGAAAGTTATATAGATACCAATCGGTGTTGGCGTACAGAACTACCTTGGGCATCTTCATTGCGAACTCCGAACGTCCGGTTGACATCGCCGCGGGCAACCTCCGAATCTCGAAGGCCGAACCGCGGCGATGTTGTGCGACGGCTTGCACCGGCTGTCACACCGGTGCCACCGAGCCTCAGAGACGCATGTCGCTCGCCTCGGCCGGCAGAACGTACTTGAGGTCGCACAGCACGTGGCGCGACTTGCCGTATGCGTGAATGCCTTCCGCGCCTTCATCGGCGAACTGACGGTGCGCCACCGCGAGCACGATCGCGTCGTAGACGCCCTTCGCCGGCTGATCGATCGGGTCGATGCCGTACTCGTGATGCGCCTCTTCCTTCGACACCCACGGGTCGTACACGTCCACCTGGACGCCGTATTCCTTGAGGTCGGCGATGATGTCGACCACGCGCGTGTTGCGCAGGTCCGGGCAGTTTTCCTTGAACGTCAGGCCCATGATGAGCACGCGCGCGCCCGAGATGGCGATGTCGCGCTTGGTCATCGTCTTCACGAGTTGCGAGACGACGTAATTGCCCATGCTGTCGTTCAGGCGGCGCCCGGCGAGAATGATCTCCGGGTGATAGCCGATCGCCTGCGCCTTGTGCGTCAGGTAGTACGGGTCCACGCCGATGCAGTGGCCGCCGACGAGGCCCGGGCGGAACGGGATGAAGTTCCACTTCGTGCCGGCCGCGAGCAGCACGGACTCGGTATCGATATTCATCTTGTTGAAGATGATCGAGAGTTCGTTGATCAGCGCGATATTGACGTCGCGCTGCGTGTTCTCGATCACCTTGGCCGCCTCGGCGACGCGGATGCTGCTCGCCTTGTGCGTGCCCGCGGTGATGATCTGACGATACAGACCGTCGACGAAATCGGCCACTTCGGGCGTCGAACCGGACGTGACCTTCTTGATGTCCGGCAGACGGTGCGACTTGTCGCCCGGATTGATCCGCTCCGGGCTGTAGCCGACGAAGAAGTCCTCGTTGAACTTCAGGCCCGACATTTTCTCGAGCACCGGCACGCACTCTTCTTCCGTCGCGCCGGGATAAACCGTCGATTCATAGATGACGACATCGCCCTTCTTGAGCACGCTGCCGATGGTCGTCGACGCGCCGATCAGCGGCGAAAGGTCCGGACGCTTGTAGTGATCGATCGGCGTCGGCACGGTGGCGATGAAGACATTGCAGCTGCGGAGATCCTCGACCTCGGCGCTGTACTGCATCAACGTCGCGGAGGCCAGCTCGGCATCGTCGACTTCGAGCGTCACATCGCGGCCTTCTTTCAGCGCGTTGATGCGCGCGCGGTTGATATCGAAGCCCACGACAGGATGGCGCTTGCCAAATTCAACGGCGAGCGGCAGGCCGACATAGCCCAGGCCCACGATGCCGAGTTTCAACTCATGCGGCGAGAACATATTCACTTCTCCTCGTTATACAACTCAGGACGTTTGTTTAGTACTACTTTTTGATTCGGGGTCCAGCAGGAGTGGGGTGCCGGATGAGTCAGTCTCTAGTCTTCCTTGTCGGCCTTGTAGGCGGCGTAGGCGTAGCCGCCGTACTGGCGTGCCTGGGCGTAATTGCCGTAGTGCACCTTGAAGCCGTTGAGCAGCACGCCGGTGACGTTTGCGCCCGACTGTTCAAGCCGCTTCACGGACTCCGAGATTTCCGCGGAGCGCGTATCCCCATAACGCGCAACCAGGAAGATCGAACCCGCGACAGGCGCCATGATCGCCGTGTCCGACACCGCCAGGATCGCCGGCGCGTCGAGCAGCACGATGTCGTATTCCGCCGATGCGCGGCTCACCGATTCGGTGAACGCATCCGACAGCAGCAGCTCGGCCGGGTCCGGCGGATAGAAGCCGCACTGCACGAAGTCGAGGTTGTTCAGCACCGAGCGGTGCACGGTCTCTTCGAGCGTGCTGGAGCCGTTGACGACATCCACGAGACCCTTGCCGCGCGGCAGGCCGAAGTACTGGTTCAGGTGGCCGCGGCGCAGGTCGCAATCGACGAGCAGCACGCGCTTGCCACCGGCGGCCAGCAGCGTCGCCAGATTCGCCGACACGAACGACTTGCCGATACCCGGCAGCGGGCCCGCCAGCATCACGACGTTGTTCGGCGCGTCCATCAGTGCGTAGTGCAAGGACGAGCGCATCATGCGCAGGCCTTCCACGGCCGGATCCGTCGGGTAACGCGAGGCGAGCGCGAGCTGTTCCGGCCGCTTGTCGGCGATGCGCTTGGCGAGTTCTTTCTGCCGCTCGCTGTCCGGAATGGTCGCGAACACCGAAAGTCCCGTCTTCGATTCCAGTTCCTTCGGGTCGAGCACGCCCTTGAACAGGAAGTCGCGAGCGAAAGCCAGCACGATGCCGATGAACAGTCCGATACCTGCCGCGATCACGAGCACCAGTGCCTTGACCGGCTTGACGGGACGCTCGGGCACCTCGGCGCGGTCGAGCAGTTCCACCGTCGGCACGCGGCCAGCCCGGATGAGGCGCATCGTTTCGATGTTGTTGCGCAACGCCGAATAGACATCGGTGCTCACACGCACGTCGCGTTGCAGGCGAAGCGCGCCCTGCTCGGCCGCCGGCATCGCCTTGACACGCGCCGCGAGGTCATTGATGTACTTCTCGGTTGCCGCGATCTGCTGGTCGATCACCACCACGCTCGGATGCGACGGCGAGAAGTGAACGGCCAGGTCCGAACGGCGGCGCTTCAGGTCGAGCAACTGCGCGTCCGCCTGCGAAGCCTGCTGCATGACAATACGGCCTTCTTCGTCCGGATTGAACATCGTGCGGCTGTTGCGATACGCGTTGTAGTTGTCCTCGGCCGATTCCATCTGACGTTTTGCGTCGGGAAGCTGCTGCTCGAGATATTCGAGCGACTTCTCGGCGTTGATCCCGCGACGATCGGCGTTCTGCCGGATGTACATCTGCGACAGTTCGTTGATGGTCGCCGCCACGAGCACCGGATCCTTGCCTTCCAGCGTCGTGCTGATCACGCCCGACTTGTTGCCCTGTTCGGCGATGGTCAGCGAGTTCTGCAGGCGATTAATGGCGGATACGCGCGAGTTACGCGTGAGATCGAACTCGACGCCCTTCTCACCATGAATGAATCCGACGAGCAGCGAGATCGGGCCCGCTTCGGTGTCGAAGCGCTGCACGGTGCCCGCCTGACCGCCCACGCCCGTTTCGATACCCGGGCCGCGAAGCTGGTACTGGTTATTGCCGAGATAGCGCAGCGTGTATTCCTTGCCTTCGAACTTCTTCGGCACGTCGAACGCGGAGACGTCGATCGATTCGGCGCCCCATGCGTAACCGCCACGGCCGAAGAGACCCGGCGTCGACGTTTCGTCGGTGGTGCGCGCGATCATGCCACCGATCAGCGGAAAGCGATGCGGCGCGGCCTGGATATACAGCTTGAGCGCGTCGACGACGGGGCCGAGCACGAACTTCGAGCCGATGACCTGGATTTCGCCCTCGGCCGTGGCCCGCTGATCGAACATCGAGGCCGCGGTCCTCACCATGTCGCGGGAGTCGGTAGGCGGAGCGTTGCTCGAATCGTCTACTCTGACGAGCATCCCGGCCTGGTAAATCGGCGCGGAGAAATACGCATACACCACCCCGATGCTGAAGACGACCGCCACGGTCGTCGCGATCATCTTCCAGTGACGGCCTAGCGTTTCGAGAATCGACGTGAGCTCGATCTCTTTGTCGGTCTCGGCCGTTACGGCTGACGCCTGATTTTTAACTTTCATAGAACGTCTCGTTACAGGCTCTTATGGGACCGGTGCGCGGTATGCGCTCCGGATGCGGATCGAAACACCTGCAGCGCGCCCAAAGGGCGCAAACACCATTTCCTTATTCTTGAATTCAGGCCGGCATTCGGAGCCGTTAAAATCCCGCCCCGGCATTGCAGTCGTATTGAAACACACGACTCAAAAAAAGAGAAATTCCAACAGACGATTTTTGTTGTTTATCGAACCTTTCAACGCGACCGACTGTTCTCTTTCCGTTTTTTAAGAATTTATTGAGTATGCGGGCCATTTGAGCAAATCGGAAATTATCACAATGGGGCTTGGTGTATGCGCGGCACCGCACATATAATCGCTTTTAATCGAACTGCGAATTTTATGAAGAAAGCCGGTTTAGCCGGGGTTCGATTTCCGGACATTTTTTCGCCTACCAGTCCGGGCTCTCACGGGCTATGCTAGCGGTAGAACGGCCTTACCCCGCTTGACTCGCGGCAAAACATACCGACCCCAAAAGAAAATGCGTGCGAAGGTGGGCTTGCGCACCGACGACGCGCGATTTCTTTTAAATGGATTTTAAGACGGTTATATGAAAATCGTGTTTTAACGGGATTTTAAAATCAGGTTTGTATGAATAATCGGGGGAAGTCCCAATATAATCCCGGTAGGCTCGGTTTCACACATTAAAGCGCCATAAATCCGTGGACAATGACAGGGGTTGTACCTACCATACGCTTTCGGGTTTTGATATTCGAAAAGAGATGCGCCCTCTTCGTGAGTGAGAAAAATGTTAAACCTTGCGCTTGGCTTCATCAGTTCTTTCTGCATGACGCTACTTATAGTTCGATTCGCGGGGCGCTACGGGGCGCTCTCCCTGGATCATGATTTGAAAGGGGTTCAGAAGAATCATTCTCACCCGGTCCCCCGGATCGGCGGAATCGCATTGATGGTCGCGGCCTGCGTGACCTTCCCCATCGCGGCAATCTTCGGCGGCAATCCGCGCGACGAATCCCTGCTCTTGCTGCTTTGCGCGGCGCCTGCATTCGGAAGCGGCGTGATCGAGGATCTGACCAAGCGCGTGAGCGTGCGTGCACGCCTTCTGAGCGCCATGGTGGCGGCGCTCCTGGGCGTCTTCCTGCTCAACGGCGTGGTCGGTCGCGTGGACCTGCCGCTCGTCGACCCGATCCTTTCCGTCGCGCCCATCGCGATCGGCCTGACGGTGCTCGCGGTCGCGGGGCTCACCAACGCGGTCAATATCATCGATGGTTTCAACGGACTCGCCGCAGTCGTCGCAATTCTGATTTTCGGCTCGATCGGTTACGTCGCGCATGAAGTGGGTGACTTGCTCGTGATGAGCACCGCGCTCACGATGATCGGCGCAATCGGCGGCTTCGCGATCTGGAATTACCCGGCCGCGTCGATCTTCCTCGGTGACGGCGGTGCGTACTTCATCGGCTTCACGATCGCGGAACTGCTCGTGTTGCTGGTCGCCCGGCATCCGAACGTCTGCGCGTGGTACGCCATGGTCGTCGCGATCTACCCGCTCTTCGAAACGCTGTTCTCGATCTACCGCCGCAGGATCGTGCGCGGCCGGCCGGTCGGCGCGCCCGACGGCATTCACCTGCATACGCTGATCTTCAAGCGTATCGTGCGCAAAGGCTCCGACCCGCGTCAGCGTCAGCGCAGAAACGCGCGCACGTCGCCGTATCTCTGGGTGTTGAGCATGATCGGCATCGTGCCGGCCTCGCTTTTCTGGCATAACCCGGTGGTGCTCGCGGTGACCGCTGTTGTGTTCGCCGTCGCGTATGTCTGGCTGTACACGGCGATCGTGCGGTTCAAGACGCCGCGCTGGCTCGTCAGCAGCAGACAGACGGTCGTTACCGGCGCTGTTCCAGAACAGACGCATCACAAGTAATCCGAAGCAGTTTGATTGCAGCGGAGTTAATACTGAAGGTGGCAGAAATACAAAAGGCCTTGATCGAATCGATCAAGGCCTTTTGGTTTTAGCGGTATTGTCATGTGCCCTGTGTGTAAATCCGGCGCGGCGCTTTCAGACGTTTGCGCTCATCAAATAAAAAGGCCCTGGTCAGATAGACCAGGGCCTTTTCTACGAAATGTCGTCACGAGCGGCGCGTGCGCACCGCCCGGCGGTATCAGCCTGCCATGCCGGCGAGATCGGGCGTGCGGGACGTGAAGAGCGGGATCGACGATGCGTGCTGGTGCTCCAGCCACTGCTGGAACATCAGCACGTTCCACAGCTGCCGATGCCAGTTCTGCTCGCCCGACAGATGCTGCTGCCATTTCGCGCGCACCATCGACGCATCGAAGAAGCCTTCACGACGCAGACGCGACGCGTCGAGCAACGCTTCGGCCCAGTCGCGCAGCTCGCCGCGCAGCCAGTGCGTGATCGGCACGCCGAAGCCCTGTTTGGGCCGCTCGATCATCGCGCGCGGCACATGACGATAGAGCACCTGGCGCAACGCCCACTTGGTCTGCCCGTCGCGCACTTTCATCGATTGCGGCAGGCGCCACGCAAACTCCACGACGCGATGATCGAGGAACGGCACGCGCGTTTCGAGCGAGACGCCCATCGCAGCGCGATCGACCTTCGTGAGGATGTCGTCGGGCAGATAGGTGATCATGTCGAGCGCCATCATGCGCTGCACGTCGTCGAGGCCGGTGAACGCCGGTGCGTTGCCGGTCATCAGCGTGGGCGGCTGGTATCCGCCGATCACGAGCGCGGCCGGGTCGTTCCATTGCGACATGAGATGCAGATACACCTCATCGCGCGACTGGCACGACAGCAGTTGCGCGCCCTTGTGCAGCTTGTCGCCGACCTTCACGCCGCGCAGCGACGACGGCAGAATCGGCTCCATCAGCCCCGCCATGCTGTTCCAGCGCTTCGGCGAAATCCCGACGATGCCCGATGCCGCCAGCTTGCGCAGCGACGCCGGCAGCACCGTCATCTTGTCCCACATGTCCGGCGCCGTGCGGTAGCGCTGATAGCCGCAGAAGAGCTCGTCGCCGGCGTCACCGGACAGCGAGACCGTCACGTGTTGCCTCGCCAGTTGCGCGACGAGGAACGTCGGTATCTGCGATGAATCGGCGAACGGCTCATCGTAGAGTTCGGGCAGACGCGGGATGACGTCGAGCGCCTCACGCGCCGTCACGTACAGTTCGGTATGCTCGGTGCCGAGATGCGCCGAGACCGCCTTCGCGAGTTTTGCTTCGTCGAAGTCGCTTTCGTTGAAGCCGATCGTGAAAGTCTTCACCGGACGCGAGGACTGCTTCTGCATCAACGCTACAATGGTCGACGAGTCCACACCGCCCGACAGGAACGCGCCGAGCGGCACGTCGGCGAGCATCTGCTGGCGGATTGCATCGCTGAGCAAATGCTCCAGCTCCTCCACGGCATCCTCGGCGCTGCCCGCAAAGCCGCGCGCCGCACCGTTCACGGCCGCCTCGACGCCCGACCAGTAGGCCCAGATGCGCGGCTCACGCCGTTCGAGCGACACCGTGAGCATCTTGCCCGGTTCGAGCTTGGAGATGCCTTCGAAGATGGAGTACGGCGCGGGCACGCAGCCGTGACGGATCTGCAGCGTCAGCGCGCCGCGATCGACATTGTTCTCGAACGCGGGATGCGCCCGCAGCGCCTTCAACTCCGAGCCGAACACGAACGCGGCTTCTTCGCCCTGTCCCTGCCAGCCGTAGTAAAGCGGCTTTTCTCCGATCCGGTCACGCGCGAGCGTGAGTTGGCATTCCTGCCGGTCCCACACGGCGAACGCGAACATGCCGACAGCGCGCTCGATGGTCGCCTGAATGCCCCACGCATCGAATCCCGCCATCAATGTTTCGGTATCCGAACTGCCACGCCAGACGGGCGCGCGCTGCGCATCCTCAAGCTCGTCACGCAGATCGAGATGGTTGTAGATCTCGCCATTGAAGACGATGACATAACGGCCGCTTCCCGATGACATCGGCTGATGCCCCGCCGCCGAGAGATCCAGAATCGCCAGCCGGCGATGACCGAGCGCGATGCCGCGCAGATCATCGGTCCAGTCGCCCGCGTCGTCGGGTCCGCGATAGGCGATGGCGTGCGCCATCTTCCGGACCGTTGTCTTCGAGTCGCCCGGGCCGATGCCGCGTCCACCCAGAAAGCCGACGATACCGCACATGTTCGTTCTCCTTCAGATGTGGCCAGAGGCCACGCTCATGCAATGCTCATTTTTCTTGGACGAGCCGCAGGTAGATATCTTCGAAACGCTCGCGCGCGCGCATCATCGTGAATTCGGCGTGGATGCGCGCCTTCGCCATCTGACCGAGACGGATACGCTCGTCGGCGGTCATGTCGAGGACACGGGAAAGTCCGGTTGCGAGCGCGTCGGCGTTTTCTTTCGCGACGACCACGCCCGTGTTGGCGACGAGCATGGCCGCGTCGCCGACGTCGGTGACGACGCATGGCAGGGCCATCGCCATCGCCTCCCCGACCACGTTCGGGAAGCCTTCCGTTCGCGACGAAAGGCAAAATACGTCCATCGCCGACAGACACGCGGGCACGTCGCGGCGCTCGCCGAGCAGAACGAAGCGCGATGCAAATCCCGTCTGCGCGATCCAGTCCGCGAGTTCGCGATTGTTGGCGTCGAGATCGCGGCCGACCATCATGAAGCGGACGTTGGAATGGCGCGCGGCCAGTATGCCCGCCGCGCGCACGAAACTCTGGTGATCCTTCACCGGATGGAAGCGCCCCAGCACGCCGACCACGACCGTGCTGTCGTCGAATCCGCATTGCTGGCGGATCGCGCGGCGTTGCTCGGGTGTGGCGCACAGGCGCGCGACATCGAATCCGTTCGGCACGACCATCATGCGGCTCGCGTCATAGCCGACCGACACGTGCGCCCGGCGCGATGCCTCGGCCGCGCACACGATGGTCTGCGGCACGTAGTACGACAGCCACGCGCAGATCTTGCGCAACAGCACGGTCACGCGCGAGCCGCCCGATCTGACGTCGGTGGTGCGCACCCCCCAGACAATGCGCTTGTGCGCCGCGATGCGCCCGGCGAGGCCGCCGAGAAAGTCGGCGTGATACATCCACGTCTGAATGATGTCGGGGCGCACCTCGCGAATCAGCTTCACGAGGCGCCACAACGCGCGCGGAAAGCCGAGCGGCGAACGCATGCCGAGGCTGCGCACGTCGATGCCGCGCGCGGCGAGTTCCTCGCCGATCTTGCCCGTCGTGGTCAGCGAACAGACGACGTGACGAAAGCGCGGATCTTCGATGTGCGACTCGATGAGGCGCTGAAGCATGCGTTCAGCGCCGTCCGCATTGAGCGCAACGATGACATGGAGAAGCTTCATGGTCCCGGCTGCCATTTTTCTACTATGGGCCCGTCCCCAGGCGACCGGCGCGCGCGTCGCTGGCGCAGATGCTTGTGCTGACGGGTGTGTTTTATGACGATGGGCTGCCTCGCTCGAGGACGTGTGTGACGCGCGCAAGGCGGATGCACGTCCTTCGACGAGTCATCAATGTATGCCGGCGCCCCGTCACGCACTGTTCGACGCCCCACACGCCGGCTTCCTTGCCGTCGCGGGGCGCCTCTGGCCATCTCTGTCATTTGCCCGTCATGCGCGCCGCATCGCGCCGCGCCACGGGTTCCATTTGCGAAGCTGCGTCTTCAGATCGATGACCGTAATCCCGCCGACCGCATTCCAGGTGTGAAGTCCCTGATGACCGCGCGGCGGCGTGCGGATCGAAACGGTCCGCTCGGCGTACGTCGTGGTCGTGAGCTCGGTGATCTCGCGGAACGTCAGCGCCGCGCCGTATTCGCGCTCGCAATTCTGCGCGGGGCGAATCAGGCGGTTCTGCCCGTCCTTGAACAGATTGCCGGCCATGCGTGCGAGACGGCAATCGGAGACGACCGGATTCATCGGATGCGCGGTCCATTCGCCGAACGGGCTGTCGGAGTGGAAGATCGACAGTTCGTCCCAGTTCGATCCGCCGTCTTCTGTCATGCTCGTGAACATCCACCAGGTCTTGCCGTCGTGATAGAGCGTCGTATCGGCCGCGACGACGTCGCGCATGATCACCTTGTGCAGCACCCAGTCGGTCGGGAACGCGGCGGCCCGGTACATCTCGATCGTACGATTGCCGCAGGTCTCCGGAATCATGAAGACCTCGCCTTCATGCTCGAAGAGAAACGGATAAGACAGGTGATAGCTCTTATCGAGCACGACGCGCGGCGTCTCCTGCCAAGTCTGCGTGGCCGGATCGAACGCGATATGGCTGATCGTGCCGCGGTTCGTCTCGTAGGGAAGGCTTTCGAAGAACAGGTGGTAGTCGCCGTTCTTGCCGCGCCAGAGGAAGGGATCGGCGTGAAACTGCGACGACATGCCGGGCAGCGTGACCCAGTTGCGGCTTTCATCGCCGTCGACGTGATTCTCCGCGCGCGACTCGGCGGGCGTGTCGGTGCGACGGTACGCCAATACCCAGTGTCCGCGCTGAATCAGCAGCTTGAGCGGCTGGTTCAGCACCTTGCGGCCGAGATGCCGCAGCGCAAAGCACGTTGACGTGAAAGCCGACAGACGGGCCGGCCGCGCCTTCGCCTTGACGAGCGGAAAATCGCGCGCGGACGCGGCGGCCGCGAGACGCTTCTGCGCCCGCTCGACAAGAATGTCGACGCGCCGCAGACTCGTCTGAAGCGACTTCAGGAAAAAGAGCTTCTCCGGTATCGCGACGTACGATTCCGCCAGCAGACGCATTTCGTCCGATTCAGGCGATTTCCATACGATCTGGATATGGGGCGTGCGGCACTGGAGCAGCGCTTTCCACAGCGCTTCGATGTTCTCGTAGCCGTCGTACAGAACAATGATCGATGCACGTGCACGGGTACCGCCTCGCGGTGCCTCTTCCGAGTCACCGTAAAGCCGCTTTTCGATGCGCGTCCACCACTCAAGCACGGAAGGATATGCGGGTTGCGACATTTCTTTTCCCTCAGACAGCAGCGATCCGCTAGTCACGCATTGTCTTCTTTAGCTAAACGCTTAACTGTCTTTTATATGTGTTGTGGTCCGGCGCTTTCGAAATTATGAACAGTCCATTTCATGCGGGTGCCGGCGAAGACAGACTAGAGTCTGGGGAAAGTGCGTGCGGTGCGTTATCGCACACAGTTGCGACAGCCAATTAATGCGGAGGAATTTGAACGGATGTGCCGGAAAGGCGGCGCCGTGGCGGGTGCAGCACGGGCGGTGGAGGGGAGCGTAACCTATTGGCGGATCAGGACAATTTTTCGTGAATCAGTGTTCGTCGCGGCGCACGGCGGCTTCTCGCCTGCGAAACCACGTCGGTCGCTTGTGACCCGGCGCGCTCTTTTCATCTGCTTTATGCCTGGAAAAAGGCGAAAAGATAATTTCGATCACGGCCAGCAATGCCAGACCGATTATTGCGAAAAAAACAATTGCGCCTATAACACCGACCACAGACATGCTCCCTCCGCGCTCATCCGCGTTGAATCAAGCATTTGATAAAACCCGTTGCGGAAAGTTTAGACCGAATGAACTTTGATTTATGGCTGATTATATCACACGGCAAATTAGGCCGATTTCCGGCACGACGACCACTAGCCATGATTTTCACCCGCATCCGACGCGTGCAAATCCCTGAACAAATGGGTGAAAGCGCTTCTGTTCCGCTGACCGTTCGGCACGCCGCTATCCCCACGGCCTCCTCGTCCGGGCCACGTGGCTGGGCCCTCCCGCGCCGCCTCGGCATCGTTGCGCCGGGGGCCGACGCGCCCGCGATTAAAAATGACCACGGATGCGCACCGCATTAAATTGCAGAGTTCGGTTTTCGAAAGACAGCATTGCGTCATTCGACTTCGACAAATGATATTCGACGTTTCGTCGACAATCGGCTCAACCTATTCGACCGACGATTTATCGGTCATTCGGCAGGAAGAAAGTCCGGTTTTCATGCGAGCCGTTCTTTCTCCGCTGGTTTGTCGGACGTCGTCAAGAGAATGTCCGCTACAGCCAACAAGGAAAGGCCGACCACGGCCACGAATCCGACGGTTCCGGCGAACATGCTGACGAGCTTCATGGTTTCCTCCGCCAGTCAAAGGGCGAATGCTTCCGTTGCTCAGACTGCCGCCGGCGCTCGACGATGTAACGCACGAGCGCCCGCAGCCGTTCCAACGGTAGCATAGGCGCAACTTCGCCGAAAAAGTATTCATTTCGCAGCGAAATATGCGCCCGCGTCGTTTGCGCAGACGAAAAAATTTGCCGGCAGAACAAAAGCCGGCGGGAGTCAGCGCCCGCGTCTGCTGAAGCTGGCGGCCGCCGCCGGCTCGGCGCCGCCGTTACTCCACGCGTGCCTCGCGGACTCGCGGCCGCCGCCGCCCATCGCGCGCGTCAGGATCGCCCGCGTGCCCGGTGTGGCGCTGACGTGCGCGAGCTGCGTCGCCTCGACCCACAGCAACTCGTGGAATCGGCCCCCGGTCTTCGGCCGCAGATGCACGTCGTCCGGTATCGCGATACGAAAAACATGATGCAGGTGTTGCGCCGATGCCTGCTGAAACAGAAAAGCGGCAGCGCTCGCCTCCACCCCGGTGTCTTCGTGCAGCGCTCGGATCGCCGCAACAATCGTCAATTCGTCGAATGCCACCGCTGCGCCTGGCAGCAACCACGGTCCGCCACGCTCCCGGACCAGCAGTACAGACTGGTGACGAACCAGCAGTACCGTTGCTCGTTCTCTCATCCCCGCCTCCGTGTTGCACCCCAGTTCGTTGTTGGATTGATGGGGCGATACGACGCGCGGCGTGCCATTTTGATTTCGCCGTCGCCTCGATCTAAAGCTTGAACTAGCGTGCACGCTCGATCTTCACAGGCTTCGCCGCGCTTCGCAATGCGTGATGTCCCACGTATGTGTGCTGCATGACGAGTCACGACAGGAAAAGCGGTCTGGAAGTTCCCGGGAGGGGCGGGAATTCCGCAGGCGCGACAGAGGGAAGCTGCTTGGCACACGGCCGCGCGGCCTGCGATGTCTGCCGGCGGCGTCAATCGCCGAGCGCGGGATCGCTCATGCTGTCGCGTCCGGTCTCGACATGACCCGCGAGCCGCCGCAAAAACGCGCGATCCGTGTCGACCGTGATTTCGACGTCGTACCAGCCGTACGTGTCGCGCAGATCGAGGTAGACCTGGGCGGTGTCGCCGCCGCGCACGCGCTGCGTGATCGTCTTCGACGAATCGTACGCATTCGTCACGCTGACGGTGCACGCGGCCGTTCCGCGATTCGCGAGCCTCAGTTGCAGGTTGCCGTTCGCGACGTCGTAACCTTCCGCGACCTCCGGCGCGGCCGCTTCACGCGACCACCAGCCGTGAGACTGTGCGCCCGCCCTGCCCGCGATCCGCCGGAGAAAACCGTTCGGGCCGTGCACGACGAAATCGAAGCTGCCGTCCGGATTCGCCGCGACGCGGTCCGCCAGACGCTTACGCGCTTCGACCGTGTAGGTGCGCGGCGCGTCCGCGCTCGCATTGCGATAGAGCAGGAAGACCGCGCCCGCGCTACCGGTGTTGACGAAATCGAACGCGACGGCGTCCTTCGACGCATCCGTGCGCGCGCGCACGAACAGTTCGTACGGCAACGCGCGCGCGGCGCGCAACCCGGGCTCCTGCTTCGGGATCGACTGCGCGTCCGGCGGAACGGGTATGTAGTCCGGATGGCGCACTTTGTCGGGCGGAACGTAGCCGCTCGTGCTGGGCAGCGTGGGTACCGCGCTGTTCGGATGGCGGAAGTCGAACGCGGACGTCAGATCGCCGCAGATCGCGCGACGCCACGGCGAGATATTCGGCTCGGCCAGGCCGTGCGCGCGACCGAAGCGCTTCTGGATGAAGCGGATCACCGAGGTATGGTCGAACGTCTCGGAGCACACCCAGCCACCTCTGGACCACGGCGACACGACGAGCATCGGCACGCGCGCGCCGAGGCCGTACGGGCCGCTCGCGTATTTCGCGCTGCCCGGAAAGATCTCGGCGCTCGTATCGACCGTCGAAAGGCCGTTCGCGCTCGATGTCGGCGGGAACGGCGGAACGAGGTGGTCGAAGAAACCGTCGTTCTCGTCGTAGTTGATTAGGAGCGCCGTCTTGCTCCACACATCCGGGTTCGACGTCAGCACCTGCAGGACCTGATCGATATACCAGGCGCCGTAGTTCGCGGGCCAGTTCGGATGTTCGGAGAACGCTTCGGGCGCGACGACCCACGAGACCTGCGGCAGCGTGCCGGCTTGCACGTCGCGCTTCAGGATCGCGAAGTAGTCGTCGCCGGCCGCTGCGTTCGTGCCGCGGCGCGCCTTCTCATACAGCGGGCTGCCGGGCTGGGCGTTCTGATATTGCGTGAAGTAGAGGAGCGAGTTGTCGCCGTAGTTGCCGATGTACGCGTCTTTCGTCCAGCCCCACGCATTTTTCGCGTCGAGCCCGGCGCCGATGTCCTGATAGATCGTCCACGAGATACCCGCGCGCTCCAGCACTTCCGGAAAGGTCGACCAGCCGTAACCGGCTTCCGCGTTGTCGACAACCGGACCGCCGCCGGCGCCGTCGTTGCCGACGTAACCGGTCCACAGGTAGTAGCGGTTCGGGTCCGTCGACGTATTGGTCGAACAATGATAGGCGTCGCAGATCGTGAAGGCGTCGGCGAGCTGATAGTGGAACGGGATGTCGTCGCGTTGCAGGTACGCCATCGTCGTCGTGCCCTTGAACGGTACCCACTGGTCGTACAGGCCGCCGTGAAACGCGCCCTGCCCGCTCACCCAGTCGTGCGGCAGATCCTGCAGGAACTGCAGGCCGAGGTTCGACGCGCCGGGATGAAACGGCAGCACGTCGCCCGCACCGGCGGCGATCGGCTGGTTGAAGACGGACTTGCCGCCCGGCAGCGTCACGGCGCGCGTGTCGCCGAAACCGCGCACGCCGCGCAAGGTGCCGAAGTAGTGATCGAACGAACGATTCTCCTGCATCAGCACGACGATATGCTCGATGTCCTCGATCGATCCATGACGGTTGTTCGCGGGAATCGCGAGCGCCTGACGAATGCCGAGCGGCATCACGTTCAACGCGGCACTCGCGCCTGCGGCCTCGACGGCCGCGCGCAGAAAATCACGACGGTTCTTGTTTTTCATTCGTTTCGCGGGGAAGTGAATAGGAAAGGTCAGTCGACCGTGTGAATCACGGGTGTCGCGAGCGGCGCCGATGCGGCCCGTGCCATGGCGGGTCGCGCGGTCTGATCGGATGCGCCTCCTGTGGCCTGCTTCGCCCAGTCCTGAAGCTCGCTCGTCGTGCTCGCGGCGGGTGTTGCGGACGGCGCCTTGCTCGTCGCGGCGACCGATGACGACGAATCCGCTTCTGGCCTGCTACAGCCGCAAACGATTGCGCATGCGCAAACGGCGAAGCACGCCACCATGGCGTGGCGGCACGGAACAGTCGGCATCGGGGTTCTCCGGCAGGGTCGCGCAGATCGATACAGCGCTGCGAAGCTTAGCCACGGCTTGTGTAAGCAATGTGACCGGTCCGCGATACCATAGGCCGACACACCGAAAGGACGACAAGAGCGTGATACAGCGTGACGATGCGAGCGGAGACCTTCGCGAGAACAACGCAGCCCCTTCCCGATCCGATGTATCCGCTGCGCACAAGGCGATCGTCGATGAGACCGGTCGCAGACAGGCGCTCTTGCTCGCGGTGGCGTTGTCGCTGGGCAGCGCCATCGCGCTCGGACTCGCGCGCTTTTCCTACGCACTGCTTCTTCCGCCGATGCGGCTCGACCTCGCGTGGAACTTCGCCCAGGCTGGCGCGATGAATACGGCAAACGCGTTCGGCTATCTGCTCGGCGCGCTCGCCTTCTCCCGGCTGTCGATGCGCGTCGCGTCCCAAAGGCTGTTCGTCGCCGGTTGCGCGCTGACGGCCCTGCTGATGGCGGCGAGCGGCGCCACGACCGATACCCACGCCCTGCTCGCGCTGCGGGTCGCGACGGGCATCGGCAGCGCGCTCATCTTCGTGAGCGGCGGCGTGCTGGCGGCACGGCTCGCATCGATGTCACCGCGCGACGCGGGGCTCGTGATCGGCCTCTACTACGGCGGCACGGGCTGGGGCATCGTGATCTCGTCGATCCTCGTTCCGCTCGCGGTGTTGCCCGTCGCGCACGGCTGGCGCTTCGCATGGTTTGCGCTCGCGGCGGGCTGCGCCGCGTTCTCCGGCGTCGCGGTCTGGGCTGCGCGGCGGATCGAATCCGCACATCCGCTTTCTTCGGCGCGCCATGGCGCGGATGCGGCATCCGCCGCGCCGGTGCGACGGCGGCGTTTCGCGCTCGCGCTCGCAGGTTACGGATGCTTCGGCATCGGCTATATCGGCTACATGACGTTCATCGTCGCCTTGCTTCGCAACGCGGGCATGAGCGCGGCGGTCGTGAGCGGCTTCTATATCCTTCTGGGGGTGGCCACGGTGGTATCGGCGCGGATGTGGTCCGGGCTTCTCGATCGCATGCGCGGCGGTCAGGCGCTGGCGATCCTCAACGGCCTGCTCGCCGCAGCGACGCTCATTCCCGCGATGCTCGCGCATCCGTTCGCGGCGTTCGTGTCGGGCACGCTCTTTGGTGCAACGTTTCTGTCGGCGGTGGCATCGACGACGGCATTCGTGCGGCACAATCTGCCGGCGAATCAATGGCCGGCCGGTATCAACGCCTTTACGATCGTGTTCGCGCTGGGGCAGATTGTCGGGCCGGTGGTGATCGGGCGGGTGTCGGATAGCGCGGGGCTGACGCGCGGCCTCGTCTATTCAGCGCTCGTGCTGGCGGCAGGCGCGGTGCTCGCGGCGTGTCAGAAGCCGTTGAGCGGGTCTTCAGAACAGCCCGGCAGATAATCCGGAGTCCGGATGAATTCGCAACGCGCGGCGGGCATCAGATCCGGCTGCCCGCGCGCGCCTTCTTCATCTTTGCGTAGACATGTGAGCAGAACGCGTCGGCGACCACGCGATTGACCGTGAGAATGTTGTCGGCGCTCACGCTCTCGCGGGACAGTCCCTGCTTTTCGATGAGCCGCTGTGGAATCAACTGGCTTACGAACGCATGGCAAAGCTCCTTGCGCGCCGCAGCGTCGACCGACTCGAAGTACTCGCGGCCGGCGCGGATCTCTTCACTCATCTTGGCCTTGGCCGTGTCGTTCTGAGCCTGGATGCTGGCTTCGAGATGCGCCTGCGCCGTATCGCGCGAGCGACGGTCCTTCTTGTCTTCCTCGAGTTGCTTCGCCTTGATCGAAGCCATCTTCCGGTCGGCTTCGCCGATGCGGTAGTTCCCTTCCAGCGCCTTGAACAGATAGCCGCGCGGGCTCACGGTCACCTTGCCTTCGTTGAGCTTGTAGCGCGTGTATTCGATGGCCTGCTCCAGCCGCTCGTCGGTCCAGACGTCGCGGCGCTTGGCGAGGCGCTCGAAGTCGGGTGTATCGAAGGCGAACTCGTTGTGCAACAGGAGATACATCGAATCCTGAATGCCGGCGCGCGCGGCGTCCGCGCCCTGCTTCTTCGTGAAGCGAAAACGGATTTTCAGCTTTTCCGCCGGCACACGTTCGGCATTGGGCTCCCAGCTGACATCGAAGTCCGAGACGTCGTTGAGCTGGTCGATGGCGGGTTCGAGGAATCGCTTCTTGAATTCCTTCACTTCCTTGCGCGACTCGCCGACCTTCCCGGGCCATTCGAGCACGTCTTCGAATGCGAACCACTCGGTCACGCCGTGGCCTTCACACGGGATCAGGCGGTCGTAGATCGCCCGGGCGAGCGAGAGCGAAAAAGCCGTCGATGCGCGCAGGCTGAGCCAATGCGCCTTGTACGGACTGATCAGATACTTGATGACGCGTCCCGCAAGCAGGATGCACACGACATTGCGTTCGATATAGCAATCGCCCAGCAGACTGATGGTTCCCCACGAGTCTTTTTCGGTCAGTTCCTCGATCGACGGCGCGGTCATGATTTCGACGCGCGCCCGGGCTGCGGATCGCATCTGCGCGATGAGGTGACTGTGATTGCGGCTGTCGTAGCGCATCAGCCACTTGAAGTAGTTGATGTCGGCCGTGAAGGTGTACACCTTGTCGTCGACGAGCTCTTCGGGAGATTTGGTCGCAACGATGAAGTACGCGGCATCGAGCACGCGCCGCGCGGCGATGCCCAGGCCCCCGACACGCGTGAAGATGTTGTTGCGCAGGAAACCGATATCCCTCGTCGATTCGCAGATCGCCGAGCCTTGTGCGGACATGTCTTCGTAAATGTCCAGCGCCAATTGCTTCGGTGTGACAGTGAGGTCTTGGTTTTCCATGCTTCCGCTTCGGCTTCGATCCCGGGCACTCTATCAGGCGAGCAAGGAGTGTCAACACAAAAACCGCCCCGGTGCTTGTGCAGGGTTAGCTGCACAAAAACCGTCCTGATCGCTGTAGTCGATCACAATTTCCACCCCAGTCGCCACAATTTCCGCCCCTGCAGCCCAATTTGCGGACTGGTCAGCACAAAAACCGCCTTGGGCTGCACAAAAACCGTCCCTATCCACAGGGTTGGAGATTGATTTTTAAGGGAAAAGAGTGCGCTGTTTGTTGGTGGGTGGGTCTAGGTTTACAAAAAAACAAAACGAACGAAACCGGAAGTTTACGAGTCGTACGTGACACGCGTTCACTAAGTGATTGAATTTGCAAGGATAAGTTCGACAACTACGCCTCGCACAAAAACCGCCCCGGGGGTGGTTTTTGTGCCGAATCGATGTTGGTTCGAGGTATGAGGCTAGACGCGAGTAATCTCGGTTCCGGAGATGGACGATTTATGTCTGTATGACCTGAAAAAGAGCTTCAAAATCAATTGAATGGCTGCTGGTAGATCGCCGAACGGTTAAATCTCCGCGCAATACAACCTTGTTTACGCGTATTCGTGTATTCTGCGCTTCGGCGTCAATACATGGAGAAAGCGCAGAATGGCAAACGTAGGCACCCTACCTATGGAAGACCGGAAGGTTACGCTTCGCGAAGTGGCGGAGTTCGCGGATAACCTCGAACCCTTTTCGGACAATCTTCGGGAGCAGATCCTTGCTCCGCGCCCGCGCAAGCTCGCCCCTTTCTATACGATCAGCGAGCTGGCCGAGATGTGCAATCTGACTCGTCAGCAGATTCAATATCTGGTGACGAAGGGGGAAGGGGGATTGCCCCCGGGAACGCTCAATGGCAGCGGCCGCAGCCGGACGTTTACTCTGCCCGAAGTTCGGCTTTGGGTGAAGATGGCTTCGGACATTTACCAGACCCGTCTCGACGACGGCAGCAGCGCTTTCAGAGGCAAAGTGCTGACGACTGCTCAGTTGAAGGGCGGCTCGGCGAAGACCACGACGACGGTCTGCCTCGCCCAGGCGTTGACGCTTCTTGGACGCAAGGTGCTGCTCATCGATCTCGATCCGCAAGCATCGGCGTCGGAGTTGTGTGGTCTCTATGCCGAGAAGGAGATATCCGGCGATGACACCGTGCTCCCCTATATCTATGACCAGAACGTGGAAGGCGGACTCGGCGCGAGCGTGCAGTCGACGTACTGGGACGGCCTCGATATCATCCCCGGACATACGTTCTTATATGGAGCGGAGTTTCTTCTGCCCGCTCGTCAAAAGACGATTCAGGGCTACCGCTTTTGGGCGGTGTTGCGCGAGGGACTCGAACCGCTGAGGTCGCAGTACGACTACATTCTGATCGACACGTCGCCGTCGCTGTCGTACATGAACCTGAACGCGCTGCTCGCCGCCGACGCGCTCGTCATGCCGATGATTCCTGAGAATCTCGATTTCATCAGCTCACTTGCCTTCTGGCGACTGTTCTCGGATGTCGCGGAAGATTTCCTTCCATATGAAGAGGACAAGGTCTACGACTTCATTTCCATCTTGCTGTCGAAGGTAGATTATGGGAAGACGTCGTCCGCGCCGGTCGTGCGTCAATGGGCCCAGAGCGCGTACGGGCGATGGCTCGACCCGTTCGAGATTCCAGCGAGCTCGGTGATGAGCGGCGGAGCACTCTCCTTCTCGACCGCGCTTGACGTCGTCAGCACGCACTCCACGGCGAAGTCGCTTCAGCGGGTGCGACAGCCCATGATGCAATATGCCAAATGGCTGGATGATATGTTCGTCAAATCGTGGAAGGAGTCGGCATGAGTAATAACATACGCGAACAGCTCATGGCCAAGACGGCCAACTTGCCGAAGCCAGCGGATTTCAAAGGTGAGAACAAAAAGGATAAGACGAGCCGCGGTCCCCAGACAATGCCGGGCATCACCAGCGCGTTAGCCGCCGCTCAACTTCGAATTCAGGAACTGGAGGCTCGGGGTGTCGAGACGGAGATTTCTGTCGACGCCATCGTGCCGAATCCGTGGCAGCCGCGTCGTCAGTTCAGCGAGGGCAAGCTGTCGGAACTGGCGCGCTCGATCGGCGAAGTCGGGTTGCTTCAGGCGGTAACGGTTCGACGTATCGGAGAGGCATTTCAACTCGTCGCAGGCGAGCGACGCTGGCGTGCGCACAAGCTGATTAACAAGGCGACGATTCGTGCAGTAGTGATCGAATGCACGGACCAGGACATGGCGGCGTTGGCGTTGATGGAGAACGTCACACGCGATGATCTTTCCGACTATGAAATCGCGATCGCGATTCGTCGGGCAGAAGCCGAGTTTCCTAATCGAACGCGACTTGCGGAAGCGATGGGCATTACTCGCAGCGACCTCTATCGATTTCTCGCATACGATTCGCTGCCGGATTTTGTAAAGCGCGATCTGGATTTGAATCCATCGGTACTTGGGGCTTCGTCGGCACAGGACATTGTGAACGCGCTGAAGAAGTCCGGCGAGCAGGGACTCAGGGCGCTTCAGGAGTTGTGGCCGCAAGTGCTCTCGGGTGACCTGGTTCAAACCAAGGTCGCAGCGAGTTTGAGCGCGCAAGCAAGCCGGGGAGAGTCGGCGACGGATGCGGGAGGTCGCAGCATTCTCAAGATTTTCGCCGGAAAAGTGCAAGCGGGGAGCATCACGAAGGATGTTAAAGGCCTGACCTTCAAGTTCAAGTCGGGTGTTATGACCGAGGAGCAGGAAAATCAACTGAGAGAACATATAGGGAAGATGTTCTCCATACGGTCGGAGTAGTTCGATCCACAGCCCGCTTCGGCGGGTTTTTTTATGCCTGATGTTCGAGGACGGACCTTTGACTTATTGTTGGGCCAGTGTTTCTTCGCAGGAGTGTCCGAATTCGGACACTGGCTTGCGCATTGAGTGCGCACTGTTTGTTCATTGCCTCTCGTTTGGCAAGGCTGGTGTCCGAATTCGGACACTCTGGCAAACGTGACGACTCAGCTCGAAAGGCGGACAGAAAATTTTTCAAGAATTGAGGCGCGCGCAATTCCGAAGTCCGGAGACCTGCGCGATCTCCCATCTTGTCGCTTGGTCGAAATGGGTCCTTCGCGGAAGACTGGCCTGAGTTAGCGGCATCGATGCAGTCGGGGCGAATTTGGATTGTGTCCGAATTCGGACACTCGCCTAGCAGAGAGCAGGTCCCATCAATGCCGGTCCGCTTGTGTCGAACGCTTCGAAGTCCATCTCCAGAAATCGAATCCTCTCTTGAACGAAGCAGGAACGTGACTTGGAATTCAATCTGTCACCGGGTCATGAGGTCCACGTGCACGGTCACCAGTTCGCGATAAGCACGCCCATCCCCAACGTCAAACAGAGCCGACGCCGTCGTTGGCGCCTACATTTCATCAAACGACACACTTGAGTAAGAGATGCGATGAGAAATCTTGAGGACGCGCTTTGACGTCCCAACTCGTGCGCATCGAGCGTCTCGTGTTTTCAAAATCAAGGTGAGGAAAAGAAGTCTGGACGTCACCATCTGACACGGCGCGTGGCGACATTCGGACGAGAATGGGCGCGCGTTGAGGCAGCGTGAACGGACAACACCAGATCCTTTGCGTCAAGGCATCGGTCTGCAGGTGAACTTGATTGATGCCGGCGTCGCGTGTCCGCGAGTAAGGCTCATTGATAACGAGTGTCCTACATGACAAATAGCGTTGCAGCGCGCCCGACTCGGAAAGTAGCCTCAGAAACAACCGCTCATTCTTCCGTGAAACAATCTACTATTAATTTAGAATCGATAAATTTCATTAAAATCAATATCTTATAGAGATAATCTTAACTTGTTTCACGGTAAGTGGTCTATCGCACGGCAAGATGTCGGCGAAGCGAGGCGCAGCGCCCGCGCATAGACGCCGGAGCAGTCATACGTCTATCAGTGTGTATCAAACAATACAGATTCTGTGTCCATCGTCGACGACGCTTGTCATTCGCGTTCTTCATAACAATGTTCCTCCGCTACACTAGCGTCCGAGAATGATACGTTATATCATTGCATCATCGGCGTAAGGGCAATCAGAACGCGCGTCCTTCCGCACTTAAATGCAACGTTATAACATTACAAAAAACGTGACCAATCTCAAACCATCCACCGTGCGCAGCCCCAAACTCTTGCCCTGGACCGCGCTCCTTTTGACCACGCTAGCCCGAGCCCAATCGCACGCAATAGAAGACACTGCGATCCAGCCGATCTTCATCACCGCAAACCCACTCGGCTCGAACACGCTGGTTTTCCCGACGAGCACCCTCGACGGAACCGCGCTTACTCTCCGACGAGCCGACTCGCTAGGTGAAACGCTCAACGGTCTGCCCGGCGTCTCCACCACCACCTACGGCCCGATGGTCGGCAGACCGATCATCCGCGGCATGGACGGCGACCGTATCCGCCTGCTTCAAAACGGCGTCGCGGCTTACGACGCATCGTCGCTCTCGTACGATCACGCCGTGCCGCAAGACACTTTATCGGTGGAACGGGTGGAAATCGTGCGCGGGCCGGCCGCCTTGCTCTACGGCGGCAATGCCATCGGCGGGGTGGTGAACACCATCGACAACCGCATTCCGCGCGAATCGATCGAAGGCGTATCGGGACAAGTCGATGCCAGCTACGGCGGCGCCAATGATGCCCGTGCCGGGGCGGCGCAAGTCGAAGGTGGCAACGGCCGCTTCGCGTTTCACGTCGATGCCTTCGATCGCGAAACCAGCCTGGAGCGCATCCCTGGCTTCGCGCATTCCGATCGACAACGCGCGCTCGACGGGCCGGACATCGCGCAACCCTATGGCACTATCCCGAACAGCGATGGCCGCTGGCACGGCGGCGCCGTCGGTTCGTCCTACACGTGGGCGGACGGCTACGCGGGCATCAGCTACAACGGCTACGAGGCGAACTACGGCTCGGTTGCCGAAGACGACGTGCGTCTGCGCATGCATCAGGACCACATTGCGGCGGCGTCGGAGATACGTAATCTGCAGGGACCGTTCAGCCAGTTGAAGTTCGATTTCGCCTACACCGATTACGAGCACAAGGAAATCGACAACGGTGAGACGGGCACGACCTTTCGCAATCACGGCTACGAGGCGCGCATCGAGGCGCGGCACCGGAAGATCGGCCCGCTCGATGGCGCGATCGGCGTGCAACTGAGCCAGAACACGTTCTCGGCGCTCGGCGACGAAGCGCTCGTGCCGACATCGCAAACGACCAACGCGGCGCTTTTTGGTCTCGAAGAGTGGTCCGTCACCGACGCGCTCAAGCTGAGCATCGGTGCACGCTATGAGCACGTCAGCATCGACCCGACGTCCGGCGGAAACGAAAAGTTCGCCGATTCGCCGAAGCGCGATTTCAACGCGGGCAGCGTATCCGTCGGCGCGTTGTTCCGGCTGAATTCAGCGTGGAGCCTGGCCGGCAATGTCGCGTACACGGAGCGCGCGCCCACGTACTACGAGTTGTACTCGAATGGACCGCACGACGCGACCGGCCAATATCTGATCGGCAATCCCGGCGCGCAGATAGAAAAGGCGATCTCGACCGATCTGTCGCTGCGTTTTGCGAGCGGCCCGAACAAGGCGAGCGCGGGTATCTTCTACAGCCGCTTTCGCAACTACCTGACCGAATTCAGTACGGGCCGCCTCGTCGACGACGACGACGAACCCGTCGCGCCCGGCACCGCCGACGCGCTCAACGAAGCGGTCTACCGTGGCGTGCGCGCGGAGTTCTATGGGGTCGAACTGGACGGCACGTGGCGCGTCTTCGACAAGGGCGCGCAGCGTCTCGACGTCGAGTTCGTCGCCGACTACACGCATGCGCGCAACGTCGATACCGGCGAGGCGCTGCCGCGCATCTCACCGCTGCGCGCGACGCTCGCGCTCGACTACGCCTACGGACCCTACGGCGCAAGAACCGAACTGGTTCACGCGTGGGCACAGGATCGCGTGCCGGAAAACGACCTGCCGACGGCCAGCTACACCACGCTCGGCGTCATCCTGACGTACCGGTTCCGCTTCGGCTCGACGAACTGGCTCGCCTACGTGCGCGGCCAGAACCTGACGAATCAGGACGTGCGCTACGCAAGTTCGGTCGTGCGGGACATCGCGCCCGAAGGCGGCCGGAGCGTGATGGTCGGACTGCGCACCACCTTCTGATGGTGCGCGAGCGTGTCAGAGCGGCGCCGACTTGCGCGGTTGCAGCGGCTGGTAAGGCTCGCCCGCCTTGAAGCGTTCGAGCCGCTCGCTCGCGACGGAGAGCGCAGCGAGCGACGCGCGCCGCAACTGATGATCGTAAAGCGACACGATCGCGGCGAGCCGGTCGAAGTCTTCTTCTGCGAGCGTCCATGAACCGGATGCGCGGCCGGCGTCGAAGACCGCGGCCATCGTCTGGTCCGCGCGCAGCAGTTCTTCGTGGGCGAAATCGCCGTGGCCCGCTTCTGCGAGGAACTTGGCGAGATACATCGCCTCGGTGATGTGCTGCGCGGGCGCGACATCCGGCGAGCCCGCACGCAAAGCCGTCAGCGACATATGCGCCGCGAGCGCGAGCTCGTCTGCCACCGCGCGCGGGATGGGAAGCAGCTGCGCTTTGCTCAGCCGCGCGCGCGTCGCCTGGGGCGAGCGCTGGAAAGGAAGAGTGCGTGACATGCGAGGATCGATGGTTGACCTTCTCAGGTTAACGTTCATCGATCGCCGAATCTGAAGGGTGCTGACCGCGTTCCTGTTCAAAATGTTCGATGGCCGCGATCGCGCGCTCGCACTGATCGGCATCGAGCGTGTGGATGCTGCACTTGTCGGGCTCGACGCCGATGGTCTGCGCGAGCCACTTCATCCCCTTGGACCGCGCCTCGAACACATTGCAGCCGTCGCGCCGGACCTTGGCCTGCACGAGCGGCTCGAGCGCAGCGTGCAGCTTCACTTTCAGATCACGCAAAGGGGCATCGGCGAGACGGCCGAGCGGGACGTTGCGCGTGCTGCGCGGAAAGATGCCGATCCACGCCTGACAACCGGCGCACAGCCAGAGCGGGCCGTGGTCGTCGCGATACGGATAGGCTTCGTCACCGGCGCGCGTCAGGGTCGCGGGCGCGCCGCAGTAGTCGCAGTTCGGATGTGGTAGCGGTTTGACAGGTCGGCCGACACGCATTGTCAGGAACTCACGGGCGGGAAAGCCAATATAGCAAAACTCGGCGAACGTCCCGGACATCGCGCGATGTCGCAGCCTGCTTAAGCAGGCGCGTTCGCGAAGTCCCCGTCACGCGCGAGGACAAAGGAGCCCGTCGATCAGGAATTTACTTTTCCGATCCACGGTATACGGTGGGAATGCGTGCCACAAGCGCACGCGCTTTCGGAGCCTACAGGCCCCCAAACCTCACGATCGATCAGAAGCCTGGAAGGCGCGCCGTCGCGCGCCCGCAACCCGGTCCCCGCATGCGTGCTCGCAAGCTCGTCGCAAGCTTGCAGTCCTCAATTGTTCCTTGATTAAAGAGGTGATGGCGATGAGAGCAACTCTTCTATTGGCAACAACGGCCGCCGGCGTCTTCGCGATGAGCGCGGTCGCGCAGACGCAAGACATGCAGATGTCGCCGGCTCAGGGCAGCACCGCGCAGCAAAGCGCGCAAGACAGCAACACCGCAACGAACGATTCCAGCTATGGTGGAGCGATGTCGACCAGCAAGTCCGGCGGCGCCTCGCGCGATGCCTGGACGGGCAGCACGAGCCAGCTCTGCACGCCGGGACTGAGCTGCAATATCTATAGAGGTCAGTAAAGACATATGGTGATGTGCGCGAAGGCGGCGGGGACGCCTTCGAACTTCACTCGCGTTTCTCGCTCCGGTCAATTGCCTTCCATTTCGCAGTCCCCCTATGGCGGGGTCATGTCCCTCCCGATGCATGGTTTTTCCCGACGATCGTTCGGTCGATAGTAGAGCCCATCGCAAGACGGCCTCACATCGGCTAAGCGTGGCGGCGTCTTCACACGACTAACTCTTATCTCCGGCAAACCACATCGCCAATGCGCGCGGATTCCCCTGGCTTCACATTCGTCGAGGCCACGTTCGTTCTCTATGCATGAGCACATCTGAACAGCCGCTGTCGCGCGGCCCGCAAGGAGGTATCCGAAATGAGATTCCATCAGACGAAGCGCGCGATGTTCCTCGCGATCGCCATGCTCGCGTTCGGCGCCGCATGCGAGAGCAGTCTCGCCGCGAACGGCACGGACGACGCCGATGCACGCGCCATAGCCATCGACGGCGGACCGCTCACGCTCACCGTCCAAACACCGTCGGGCGGAACATCGCGCCTGATATACGCCGCTGAAGAAGGCTGGCGCCTCGACGAGCGCAATGCCGACCTCAAGCCCATGGAAGCGCGCATCACGCCCGCGTCGGCGGAAGCGCAGAAGGAGGCTTCCGGCAGCGAGCGGCCGATGACCGTCTTCATCGACGGCCCGACGGGATTCACCTACGTATGGATGCGCGATCAGGGATGGAAGTACGTCGGCCGGCTTTCCGATCGCAAACATTGATCAGAGCGCGCGTGATCGCGGGCATGTTCGCTGTCTCGCTGTCCGCGCATGCACATGCGCAGACGTCCGACGCAACCGCCGCCGCGCTCGCCGACGCGTGGCGCGCAGTCCGCGTTGCCGACTGCGCGCGGTGTCACGGCAAGGATCACGAAGGACTCGCCGCGCCGTCGATCGTCGACTTTGCGCGCACGCAGAGCCGCGAGCGTTTCATCGCCGCGATTCTCGACGGCAATCCGCCGATGGGCATGCCCGCCTATCGCGGCAATCCGCTGATCGAGAGTCATATCGATGCGATCTACCGCTACTTCGCCGGACGCGCCGATGGCAGCATCGCCGCCGGCGCGATGCCAGATCGCCCATAAGACACGCAACCAGACTTGATATGCGCGTTTTCACTTGAACGCGTACGGAGGTTGATTGATCATGAACTCCACGCAATCGGTCGGCAACGGAACGCGCCGGCTCGACAAGCTCGACGACGCCGCCACACTCGCCATGCTCGTCACAGCGATCGGCGCGCAGCATCAGACGCCATTGTTCGATGCGTTCGGGACACTTCGCATTACAGAGGAAATTCCGGAGGCTGCGCGCATCGGACCGTTCGCTTCGGCACCGCCGATGACATATCGCGTCGCGTGCCGCATCTCCAGCGGGCAGCCGCGCCCTCAAGCGGACGCGTCATCCGATGTTTGCGCCATCGGGCTCAAGCTCTTCACGGAGAAGGGCGCAGAAACCGATCTGCTGATGACGAACGAAGGCGGGCACTTGCACGCGCGCAATGCGGCCCGGTTCAAGGCAGTGGCCGATATCATCGTCGCGTTGCTTGCCGAGGGCACGGTCAGCGGTATCGCGCAGAGCCTGCGCGAGATGATGGCCGCCAGGTTCGGGCACGTCGAGGGCGCGCGCATTCTGGCGAATCTCTTCGACAAAACCAGCGCGCATCACATCGACAGCGTGGCGACGGAACACTACTGGGGACCCGTCGTGCAACGCGGACCGGCGGCGCTCAGATACTCGCTTCATCCGCATGCCTCGACGCCTGCCGCAACGCACACCGCGCGCCACGGCGACAACGCGCTGCGCGCCGAGCTGTTCAATCGTCTGCAGCAAGGCCCGGTGAAATGGAGATTCGGCGTGCAATGCTTCGTCGACGATGCATTCGTCGCATGTAAGTCGGATGTGGTCATGATCGGCGAATTCGAAATCGATGCGCCGCCAACGGACGACGACGAGGCGCGTATCAGCCGTTCGAGCGCGCGCTGAAACCCGCCATCGCGCGACGCTTTTCTCCGATAATGATGCCCATTCAGTAACGGGCCATCGCGCCCGGGCGCTTCATCCACATCGGAGCCCGCCATGCATCTCGCCGGCATGATCCTTCCGATCTTCGCCATCATCCTCGCGGGATGGGCCGCGCGCGTCTCGGGCTACATGCCGCACGCGCTGGCGCCGTCGCTGATGCGCTTCGCCTACTACATCGCGATGCCCGCGCTCGTCTTCCTGACCATCGCCGACGAGTCGCTCCGGTCGCTGCTCGAATGGCGCTTTCTCGCCGCGTTCGGCGGCGGCTCGATGCTCTGCTTCGCGGCCGTGCTTCTCGTTGCGCGAATCGCGCGCGGTGCGAGTCTCGCATCGAGCGCGATGCTCGCCGCCGCCGTGTCGATGACCAATACCGGCTTCGTCGCGCTGCCGATCCTGAAGACGCTGTACGGCAAACCCGGCGTGCTCGCGGCGGCGGTCGCGACCGTGTTCGTCGGCGCGATCATGTTTCCCGTGCTCGTCGTCCTGGTCGAAATCGGCCGTCTGGATGCATCGCGCAAGATCGACGTCGCGGCGCTCGTTCGCCAGATCGCGACCAATCCCGTCATTCTCGCGACGATTTGCGGATTGCTGTGGTCGATCGGCGGTTTGAGGCTGCCCGCGCCGGTCGCATCGTTTCTCACGATACTCGGCGAAGCGCTGACGCCGTGCGCGCTTTTCGCGATCGGTCTCGATCTGACATTGAGCGAGCTGCGTGGACGCGTGCATCTCTACGCGCTTCTGACCGTGCTCAAGCTCGTGATCGTGCCGCTCGTCGTGTACGCGCTGTGCCTCGCGATGGGACTCGATCGCACCGCGACCATCGCGGCCGTCGTCTGCGCCGCCGTGCCGACCGCGAAAAGCGCCTACGTGCTCGCTTCGGAATACGACGTGGAGAAAAGCGTGGTCGGCGCGGTCATCTCGATGACCACGCTCCTTTCTATCATCACGCTGCTCGCGTGGCTTTATATCGTCTAGCGCGCTTCACAGATCGCCCAGTTCCTCGTCGACGTTGCGCTCTTCGTCGTCGGGCGGCGAGATGCCGAGCGCCTTGTCCCATTGCGGCTCGCTCAGATAGCGCTCGCGCAGGAAATCGACGAACGCCTTTACCTTCGTCGTCGAGCGATGCGATGTCGGATACACCGCGGAGAGCCACAGCGGCGGCGCCGCGTAGTCGGGCAGCACGCGCACGAGGCGGCGTTCGAGCAGATCGCTCGCGGCGACCATCGTCGGCAGATAGACGACGCCCGCGCCCGCGCGCGCGAATTCGAGCAGCAGATGCACGCTGTTGGTCTTCAGCACGGCGTTGAGCGCGATTTCATAGCACTCGTTGCCCTTCATGAGCGGCCAGTTGTCGCCCCACGGATAGTGCGCGTAACGCGCGAAATCGTGACGCAGCAGATCGAGCGGCGTCTCGATCACAGGCTCTTCCTTAAGATACGCGGGCGTTGCGCACAACACGCCGCGCACCGGAAAGAGCTTGCGTTCGACGAGCAGATTCGACGCGGGCGGATAAATCTGCAGCGCAAGATCGAAGCCTTCCTGCACGGGATCGATCACGCGATCATTCACCGTCACGACGAACTCGATGCGCGGATGCGCCTCGCGAAACGCGATCAGCGCCTGCGAAAAATGCCCGAGCGCGAAGCCCGGCAGCACATGAACATTGAGCGTGCCCGACAGCGACTGCGTCTGCTCGCTCGCGCGCCCCGACAGTTCGCGCACCTTGGAGACAAGCAGCAGGCAATCGCGGTAATACGTTTCACCGACTTCCGACAACCGCACGGCGCGCGTCGAGCGATGAAACAACGCGACGCCGAAATGCTCTTCGAGCTGCTTCACGCGCGAGGTGACCACCGATTTCGCCACGCCGAGCTGCCGCGCCGCGCTCGCGAAACTCTGCGCTTCGGCTGCGCGGACGAAGGCCTCCATCGACATGAAGAGATCCATGCTTCCTCCTGTTTCCGTCCGCTAGGCCGCGACTTTTCTGTAACGCAGCGGCGTCGTGCCGAGCCGTTCGGAAAAGAGCGCCGTCATGTGTTGCTGCGACGAGAATCCGCACGCGGCGGCCACGTCAACGAGTGGCGCATTGCCCGAACGCAGCATGCGTGCTGCGGCACCGATGCGCTTTTCCAGCACATAGCGATAAAGCGAATAACCGGTGCGCGCCTTCACGCCATCGAAGACGGCGCGCACGGGCAGTTCGAGCTCGGCGGCGATATCGGCGCAGGAAAGACTCTGATCGATGTTGTCCGCGACATACGTTTCGAGCGTCGCGAACCCGGCGTCCGTGAGCGCGGACTTGCGTTCGCGCGCGGCGCGTTCGAGATGCCGCGTCGTTTCGATCCACGCGAGCGTCGCGACGCATTGCATCTCCCACGGATCGATCGTGCCCGATTCGCCGGGCGCTTTCTGGCGGGCATAGCGCACGAGATGCCGGATGGAATCGGCGCCGAGATTGCTGCGGCTGCCCGCGCGGCGCAACGGCTCCGCGCTGCGATCGGCGATGCGATTCACGAAGGCATCCGCATAACGAAACGCGATGAAACCGTGCCGCACGTCGTGCGCATCGATGCGCATGCTGCCGCCGCTCGGATGATACGCGGCCGTTTCCGCGCGAAACGTGAAGGGCGCGGCGGGGCCGTCGTCGTAGCGCGTGTCGGAGACGATCGTGCCGAGCAACAGGCAGATCATGTCCGACGAATTGCTCAGCTCCAGCGAATAGGGGCGCGGGCCCGAGATGCAGTACTCGAGTCCGGCAACGCCTTTGACCGCGCTGAAGCGGTCGATGCGGGCAGGCGCGGCGGTGGCGCTCATGTTTGTGTCTCCAGGTTCATCGCGGCTTGCCATCGAAGCGTCGGACGCCGCTGTTCACGCGAGTATAGATGCGCGCGGGAAGCCCTTGCACGCGCCATGGGTCGCCGTTCGCGAACGCCGCGTGCGGGCTTTGCGCCCCGGTGTTAACCCGAATCCGCTCGCAAGCCGCCCGGAATCTGTAATCCGCAAAAGCTGAAAGACCCGCGCGCCGCGTCTTCGTAACGTTCGCTCATACGACACGAACGACCGGAGACGACGATGCAGAAGCGGCATACACGAAAGACGATTCGAAGGCGGAGCACTTGCGCACTCGCCCTGCTGGGCGCGGTTTGCTCGATGACGGCCCACGCTTCGGGCATTCCCTTCGCGACGGACCGCCCGCAGACCTGGCAGTTCAGCAGCGACTTCGAAGGCACTTACGATTCGTTCGGCCAGAACCTCGAATGGAATCACGACAACCGCGCATTCGATTCGCACGGCAATCAGGTCGCGGGTCCGGGCACGAATACGTTCGTCGGTCTCTCGACGTTCATCCACTACTGGAAAGTGCCGTCGCTGCCGCATGTCGGCTTCAACGCGAGCATCACGCTGCCGGAGATTCGCACGCAGGGCTCGCAGTTTTCGGCGAGCGGCATAGGCGATCCGCTTCTCGGCGGCCTCGTCTGGTACAACCCCGCGCCCGCGACGACGCTCGGCTTTCAGGCCTACGTGCAGGTGCCGATCGGACAGAACGAAGTATCGACGAATACGTGGTCGTTCTGGCCATCCGTCTTCTACGACGACTGGTACGGGCACGTGAACGTCGATCTGCTGCTCGGCGGCATTCTGCGCGGCCGCACGCTGCGCTCGGGCCAGGACGACCTGAGCCCGGGCAACACGTTTCATCTGAACCTGCGCGTCGGCTACAGCATCTCGCCGCCCGACAACCCCTTTGCGATTCCCTTCGTCGGTTTCGATTACCAGACGAGCGGCGGCACGTTCAACCAGACCGTGTCGATACCGGTCTCGAACAGTGCGAGCCGCGAGACGACCCTGGGGCTGGGCGTCCTGTTCCAGTTCAAGCCGAACAGTCTGCCGTTCCTGCATCAGAAGATGTACGACCAGCTTTCCATCCAGTACCAGCACTCCATTTCGGGGCGCAACACCACGCTCACCAACGGGATTCTCGTGCAGGCGTGGCACTACTGGTAAGCACATTCAAACAATGGAGACGAACATGAGTGAGACGAACACGCTTCCCGCCGCATCGCGGCGCAACTTCATCAAGGCCGCCGGCGCGGGCACCGCGGCGGCCGCATTCGGCGCGGTGTCGCTTACCGCGCGCGCCGCGAGCGACGTCAAATTCGATGCCGAATACGACGTCGTCGTGTGCGGCGGCGGTGGCGGTGGCCTGCCGTGCGCGCTGTTCTCGCGCTGGCTCGGCAACCGCGTCGTGATTCTCGAAAAGGCGGGCAGCGTCGGCGGCACGGCAGCGAAAGCCGCGTTCTGGTACTGGGTGCCGAACAACGAACCGATGCGCCGCGCGGGCATCGCCGATCCGAAGGCGGACTACATGCGCTATGTCGCGCGTCTGTCGCGGCCCGAGCAATACGATCCTTCGTTGCCGAAGCTCGGCCTCTCGGACTGGGAGTACGAGATGTGCGAGGCGATCTACGACAGCGCATCGCCCGCGGCGGAGCTGCTTGCGAACAAGGGCGCGCTGCCGTATCGACATGAGGCGGCGGTGCCGGATTACTGGGCCGAGTTGCCGGAAGACAAGGCGCCGCGCGGCCGCGTGCTGTTTCCGAAAGACGGCCTGCCGAGCATGTCCGATGGCGGGCGCGTCGCGATCCGCACGATGAGCGCGGCGGCACGGCGCGACGGCATCGACATCAAGACGGGTTATCGCGTGCAGAAGGTGCTCGTCGATGAATCGGGCGCGGTGATCGGCGTCGAATCGCTGACGGAAGAGGGCACGCTCTTTCGTGTGCGCGCAAAAAAGGCGGTGATCTTCGCAACGGGCGGCTTCACGCACGATCCGGAACTGCGCAAGAACTTCCTGCATGGCGCCGTGTATGGCGGCTGTGCCGCGCCCACCAACGAAGGCGATTTCGTGCGCATCTCGAGCGCGCTCGACGTGCAGTTGCGCAACATGAACTACTCGTGGATGGCGCCGATCTCGCTCGACAAGGCCATTGCGAAAGACGGCTCGCTCTCCGGCATCTTCACGCCGACCGGCGATTCGATGCTCTACGTGAACAAGTACGGCAAGCGCGTCGTCAACGAGAAGCTCGCGTACAACGAAGTCTGCGCGACGTTCTCCGAATGGGATGGCGCGAAGGGCGAGTATCCGAATCTCACGCTTATTTCCATCTGGGATCAGCAGGCTCAGGACCATTGCGCGAGCGATGACTACGGCAGTCTCATCGTGCCGAAGGGATCGAACGACCGTCACGTATTACGCGGCAATACGCTCGCGGAGCTGGCGGGCGCGATTCGCGAACGCATGGCGAAGTACAAGAGCGCGCTCGGCAATGCCGATCTCTCCGACGACTTCGTGCGCAATCTCGACGCGACGATCAGGCGCTTCAACGGCTTTGCGAAGACGGGCGTGGATCAGGATTTTCATCGTGGCGAGCGCATCGTCGAGAAGCTGTTCAACGGGACCGTGTCGAAGAAAGCGGATCAGAAGAACGAGACGATGTATCCGCTGAGCGCGAAAGGACCGTACTACGCGGCGCTCATCGTCGCGGGCAATCTCGACACCAAGGGCGGCCCGAAAACCAACTCGCACGGGCAGGTGCTCGATACGCGCGGCGAGCCGATCAAGGGCTTGTACGGCGTCGGGAACTGTGTCGCGTCGGCGTCCGCGCGGGCTTACTGGGCGGGCGGCGGAACCCTCGGTCCGATACTCGCGTTTGCTTATCGCGCGGCGCAATCCGCCAATGGAGTTCAATCATGATTCGGATAGCTAATTTACTAACGATGCTCGCGCTCGCCAGCACCACGGCGCACGCGCAGCAGGACCCCGTCGCCCTCGGCAAGAAACTCACGACAAACAACTGCGCCGTGTGCCACACCTTCGGCAAGGGCGAGCCGAACGGGCAGGGACCGAATCTCTTCGGGATCGTCGGCAAGCCGATGGCATCGGACCCGGACTTCAAGTATTCGGCGGGCATGAAGGCGGCCGCGTCGGGCAAGGTCTGGGACGACAAGCTGCTCGACGCATGGCTCACCGATACGCAATCTGTCGCACCCGGCAACGCGATGACCTACTTCGAAGGCGATGAAGCGCGACGCCAGAAGATCATCGCTTATCTGCGCACGCTGCACTGAACCGACCAACAGGAGACAAGAGCATGAACCCCATCACCATGACCGACGAACAGCGCAAGACCATTGCGCTCGAATATCTGCGCAGGCTCGATCGCGGCGCATCATTTTTCGATCTGTTCGATGACAACGCCGAAGTCTATTTCCCGAAGTGGGGCATCGCGACGGGCCGCGCGGCCTTCGAGCAACTCTTCGCGGATCTCGGCTCGATCGTCGCGAAGTTCAAGCACGACCTGGCCTATCTCAACGTGATTCAGCAGGGCGATACGGTGGTCGTCGAAGGCACGAGCTACGGCGCGACGAAAAGCGGTGTCGAGTGGCGCGCGGGCGTCACGCATGCGGGCCGCTGGACGGACGTATTCGAGATCCGCGACTTCAAGATCCAGCGCTGCTTCATCTATCTCGATCCCGACTACGAAGGCGCGGACACGCAGCGCTATCCGTGGCTCGCGGATAAACAGGCGCAAAAGTAAGTACTTTCCCTAGGGCCGCGATCGAGGACGCATCGTTCGGCAAACGCGAACCTCGATTCATTGCCTCCGGGCGCTCGCAGCCCTAATCTTGATTCCAACGCGACACCGCGAACGTGAACGCAGACATGGAGACAGACATGCAACAGACCCAGCTTGGCAGCCTCGATAACTATCGCAAGGGCACCATTGAAGTCATCAAAGGCAAGGCTTCGCACTACGTGATGTCCAACGTGTTCGAAGTCGCGAGCCGCGCCGCGCCGTATGAAAAAGTGGTCGTCGGCAAGAACCTCAAGTATGTGATCGAAACGTTGCGCGCGGAAGGCGTGTCACCGTGGCTCAGCGCATCGCACGATGAATTCGTGGTCGCGCTCGACGGCGAAATCGACGTGCACTTCGTCAAGCCGTCCGATGGCGCGCTCGTGAGCGAAAGCGTCGAAGGCACGGTGAAGCTCGACGGCGAACCCTCGGGCCAGAAGATGGGCTTCGTGCGCCTGCGTCGCGGTCATCAGGCTCTGCTGCCCGCGGGCGCGGCATATCGCTTCGAAGCGCGAAAGACCGGCGTGCTGCTCGTGCAGACGATCATCGGTTCGGCATCGGTCGAGAAGTGGGCCGAGATCTGCATTCAGTGAACCCGCATACGCCAACTTCTTTCAAACATCCGGAGCACATCATCATGGATCACGCAGCATTCCTTCAAAGCGTCGTCGCGACCGACCCCGATGCGAACACCGGCTACCGCACCTTCAAGCTCGGTGATTTCGAATTCAGCCGCGACGCATACTTCGTCACGGTGAAATGGCCGGCGCAAGGACAGACGCGCTCGCATCAGATGCACGCCGACGACTTCCTGCGCGCGATGATGCGCGACGTCGCGTGGGGGTTTTTCTACGGCTGGGTCAATTTCGACGAAGTGATCGGCACGCGCAATCACTACGGCAAGGTCGACATGTATGCCGGCGCGTATAACGCGAGCTTCCGCGAGGCCGGTGTCGACTACACGCAGCAGTTCGAAACGCCGATCATCATGGCGACTTTCAAGGCGATCCTGAAGGACTGGGTCAACGAAGGCTTCGATCCGTTCGCCGCGCCCGAGGAAACCGGCTCCGCATTCGGCGCGAAGCACGGCGACAACATCGCGGCGATCGACCGCACGCGTATCGCGACCAAGCGCATGCCCGGTCTCGAAGGCGATTCGCCGTTGCGCGACGACTTCCCGGTGAATCGCCAGTTCGCGGATGTATCGCAGGACGAGCCGGAGATTCACGCCGAGCCTGGATTCGAAGGCCAATTGCACGCGTTCAGCCTCTTCAAGTACCTGTCGCGTTCGGACGTGACGTGGAATCCGTCGGTCACATCCGTGTGCAAGCAAAGCCTCTTTTGCCCGACGACCGAGGAATTCGTGCTGCCGGTCTTTCACGGCAACGACCGCGTCGAGTGGTTCCTGCAACTGTCGGATCAGATCATCTGGGACGTGGCCGACAAGGACACCGGCGAGCCGCGTGCGCGCATCACGATGAACGCCGGCGATATCGCCGCGATGCCCGCCGACATCCGTCACAAGGGCTATTCGCAGAAGCGCTCGATGCTGCTCGTCTGGGAGAACGCCACGCCCGATCTGCCCAAGCGCTACGAAAGCGGCGAGCTGCCGCCGTATCCGGTCGCGCTCTAAACCCTTCCGCCTTCCTCTTCGACACGCCGACGCCTTGACCGGGCGTCGCGAGGAATGTTTCGTCCTCAATCTTCGACACGAGCAAGACATGCAAACGCAACTCTTTATCGATGGCCGCTTCGTGCCCGCCCTTTCCGGCGAAACGCTCGCGACCCTGAATCCGCACGACAACAGCGAGATCGCGCAGGTCTCGATGGCCGGCCGCGAGGACATCGATCGTGCAGTGCAAGCCGCGAAAAAAGCGTTTCCGAAGTGGAGCAACATGGCGGCCGCCGATCGCGGACGCCTGCTCCTGAAACTCGCCGACGCCATCGAAGCCAACGCCGATGCACTTGCGCGTCTCGAATCGATGGACACGGGCCACCCGATCCGCGACACGCGCAACCTCGACGTGCCGCGCACGGCCGCGACGTTCCGCTACTTTGGCGGCATGGCGGACAAGTTCGAAGGCTCGGTGATTCCGGTCGAAGCGGGCTTTCTCAACTATCTGACACGCGAGCCGGTGGGCATCGTCGGGCAAGTGGTACCGTGGAATTTTCCGCTGATGTTCACGAGCTGGAAGATGGCGCCCGCGCTCGCGGCGGGCAATTGCGTCGTGATGAAGCCTGCTGAACTCACGCCTCTGTCGAGTCTCGCCATTGCCGAACTGATGGCCGAAGTCGGTTTTCCGGCGGGCGTGGTCAACGTGCTGCCGGGGCTCGGTCACATTGCGGGGCAATATATCGCGGAGCATCCGGAGATCGGCAAGGTCGCGTTCACCGGATCGACCGCGGTGGGCCGCAAGATCGTGCAGGCATCGAGCGGCAATCTGAAGAAAGTGCAACTGGAACTCGGCGGCAAGGGCGCGAACGTCGTGTTCGGCGACGCCAATATCGATGCCGTCGTGCAAGGCTCCGCGTTCGGCATCTTCCATAACCAGGGACAGGCGTGTATCGCGGCATCGCGATTGATCGTGCATGAGTCGATCGCCGATGACTTGCTGGAGCGCTTCACGTCGCTGGCGCGCTCGATCCGTATCGGCGATCCGTTCGATCCGTCTACGGAAATGGGGCCGCTCACGTCGCAGATGCATCGCGATCGCGTGCTGTCCTATGTCGACGTGGCGCGCGAGCAGGGTGGCCGCGTGCTCGCGGGCGGCAAGGCGCCGGATGCCGCGGCGCTCGCGAACGGCTGTTATGTCGAGCCGACTATCGTGCAGGCGAAGCCGACGGATCGCGTCGCGCAGGAAGAAGTGTTCGGCCCGTTCGTGGCGGTTAGCACGTTCAAGAGCGACGAAGAAGCGCTCGCGATCGCCAACGGCACGGAATACGGTCTCGGCGCGGGCCTCTGGACGCGCGATCTGCAACGCGCGCATCTCTTCGCGCGGCAACTGAAGAGCGGCATGGTGTGGATCAACTGCTACAAGCGCGTGAGTCCGGGGTCGCCCTTCGGCGGCGTCGGCGCGAGCGGTTATGGCCGCGAGATGGGCTTCGAGGTGATGCGCGAATATACTCAGGCGAAGTCGGTGTGGGTGAATGTCGACGCCAATATTCCGCCTTACTATCCGCGCTGAGCGCATCGGGAATCATGCAATCGTTCATCTATCAGGGCATGCCGTCGCGCGTGGTGTTCGGCGCGGGAAGCATCGAACATATCGAACGCGAGATCGAGCTTCTGGGCGCGCAGCGCGCGCTCATTCTATCGACGCCGCCGCAGCGCGATCAGGCCGAAGCGCTGGCCGAACGCATCGGCCATCGCGCGGCCGGCGTGTTCGCGAAAGCGGTGATGCATGTGCCGGTCGAAACGGCGCGCGAGGCGCGCGAGTATGCCGAGCGTATCGGCGCGGATTGCGCGATCGCGATCGGCGGCGGTTCGACGACGGGCCTCGGCAAGGCGATCGCGTTGACATCGTCGCTGCCGATACTCGCCGTGCCGACCACGTATGCGGGCTCGGAGATGACGCCCATCTACGGCCTCACCGAAGCGGGCTTGAAGAAGACCGGCCGCGACATGCGCGTGCTGCCGAAGACCGTGATCTACGATCCGCAGCTCACGGTGTCGCTGCCCGCGTCGCTTTCCGTCACGAGCGGCATCAACGCGATCGCGCACGCCGCCGAAGGGCTGTATGCGCAGGACGCGAATCCCGTCGTGAGCCTGATGGCCGAAGAAGGCATCCGCGCGCTGGCGCAGGGCATCGGCAAGGTGATCGCGAAGCCGGACGATCTCGATGCGCGCAGCGACTGCCTATACGGTGCGTGGCTGTGCGGCGCGGTGCTGGGCAGCGTCGGCATGTCGCTGCATCACAAGCTGTGCCATACGCTCGGCGGCACGTTCAACTTGCCGCATGCGGAGACGCATACCATCGTGCTGCCGCATGCGCTCGGCTATAACCGCGATGCCGCGCCCGACGCAATGAAGCGTATCGCCCGCGCGCTCGGCTCGGACGATGCCGCCATCGGCGCATTCGAACTCGCGCGCGTGAACGGCGCGCCGACGGCGCTGAAGGACATCGGCATGAAGGAAAGCGATATCGATATCGCCGTGGATGTCGCGATGAAGAGCCCGTACTGGAATCCGCGACCGGTCGAACGCGCGCCACTGCGCGCATTGATCGAAGCAGCCTACGAAGGACGTCGACCATGAACGAGTCACTGACGCAGAACGTCACCGAAGCCTTCGGCCAGTGCGCCGATCCGCGCACGAAGGAAATCATCACCGCGCTCGTGCGTCACTTGCACGCGTTCGCGCGCGAAGTGAATCTCACGCATGACGAATGGCGGCGTGGCATCGAGTTCCTCACGGCCACGGGCAAGAAGTGCGAGGGCATCCGGCAGGAGTTCATTTTGCTGTCGGACACGCTGGGCCTTTCGATCGTTCTCGACGACATCAACCAGCATCACGACGAAGCCGCGACCGAGAGCAGTTTGCTCGGCCCGTTCTATCGCGATGGCGTGAAGGAGTCGGCGTTCGGCGCGAACATCGCCCAAAGCGATGGCGAGCCGGTGTTCTTTCATGGCGTCGTCAGCGACGTGAGCGGCCGGCCGGTCGCCGATGCGCTGATCGAAGTCTGGCAGACCGCGCCGAACGGCATGTATGAAGGACAGGACCCGGATCAGCCCGAAGGCAATCTGCGCGGGCGCTTTCGCACGAACGCGGAGGGCGCGTACGCATTCCATTCGATCAAGCCGACGAGCTATCCGATTCCGACCGACGGCCCTGTCGGCCAGATGCTTCTCGCGACCGGTCGCCATCCGATGCGTCCTGCGCACATCCACTTTCGTATCGACGCGCCGGGCTATGAGTCGCTGACGACCGCGCTCTATTCGTCCGACGATCCCTACGTGAGATCCGATGCGGTGTTCGGCGTGAAGCCTTCGCTCGTCATCGAGTATGTGAGCAAGGACGGCGGCTACGACGCGGCGCGCGATTTCGTGCTGATTCCGCGGGAGCGCGCGTGAGCCAGCCGATGCCGCACGATATCTGCGCGCTGCAAGACGTGCCCGATGGCGGCGGCCTCGAAGCCGCGCCCTCGATTCTCGTGCTGCGCCGCGGCGGCGAGGCGTGGGCCTATCGCAACGTCTGCCCGCATTTCTCGATTCCGCTCAACTACGAGCCGGATGCGTTCTGGACCTACGAAGGCGCACTGCTGATGTGCGCCCATCACAGCGCGATGTTTCGCTTCGAGGATGGCGTGTGCGTCGATGGGCCTTGTCTTGGGGCGAGCCTCAGGCGGATTCCGATTCGCATCGAGAATGGTCGTGTCGTGATCGACGGCTCGGATATCGCATAGGATGTGTTGCGGCGACGCGCTTGAGGTATGCGAGGCTTTGTTTCAGGGTTTCGATGGATCCTGTTTTCGTGTTGGTCTATTGGCACTGCCCCTGTGCGGGGCGGCAGTTACTTTCTTTGCTGCTGCAAAGAAAGTAACCAAAGAAACAGCTTTCCCCATCCAAAGTGCTTCATGCCGGCCGCGGCACAGGCGATTGGCTGAATGGCCCGGCAGTAGCGAGTGCCCCCACAAGCAGAACCGGGCTTGGATCGCGCACGGTCTGTCACATCGCGCCACACAACAAACTGGTTCAGCACGAAATAGCTCCAGCCCGCTGCGCGGCCGAAGGGTCAATTAGGTCTGCGTGCGCTTCTTCTTCGTCGGTTTCCCTTGCATACCCGGCGGCAGCGCGTAGCGCTGTGCCTGTCTCCTATAAACATCTGACTGCTGCCGACGAGCGAACCCCTGTTG
>LRBF01000233.1 GCA_001580565.1 Caballeronia megalochromosomata
TGACGAACGTCGCCCGTTCAAGCCGCGTGGCGAGGATTCGCGTCCCGGGTTTGGCGAGCGTGGTCGCGAGGGCCGTCCGCCTGCACGCGGCGAGCGCCCGGCCGGTGGCGAAGAACGTCGCACTTTCAAGCCGCGTGGCGACGATTCGCGTCCGGCGTTTGGTGATCGCGGCCCGCGCAAGTCGTTCGAAGGCCGTCCGCCTTCGCGCGGTGAGCGCCCAGCGAGCGGCGAAGAACGTCGCCCATTCAAGTCACGTGGTGACGATTCACGTCCCGCATTTGGCGAGCGTGATCGCGAGGGCCGTCCGCCTGCACGCGGCGAGCGCCCTGCCAGTGGTGACGATCGTCGCCCGTTCAAGCCGCGCGGCGACGATTCACGTCCCTCTTTCGGCGATCGCGGTCCGCGCAAGTCGTTCGAAGACCGCCCGCTCAAGCCGCGTGAGGATCGTGCGCCGGGAACGCGCCCCGCACGCCGCGACGACGATCGGCCGTTTGCCAAACGCGACGATCGCAGCGAAGCGCCCAAGCCCGCCGCGCCCGTCGCCGAATCCGTGCCGAAGCACCGCGACCACCACGACGGCCTCGTGCGTCTGTCCAAAGTGATGTCGGAACTCGGCCTCTGCTCGCGCCGCGAAGCCGACGAATGGATCGAGAAAGGCTGGGTGCTCGTCGACGGCGAAGTCATCGACACGCTCGGCACGCGGATCCGTCCGACGCAGAACATCGAGGTCCTGCCCGCGGCGCGTTCCGCGCAGTCGCAACTGGTGACGATCCTGCTGCACAAGCCGGTCGGCTATGTGTCGGGTCAGGCGGAAGACGGCTACGAGCCCGCGGTCACGCTCATCAACCCGGCCAATCACTGGGAAGAGGATCACTCGGGCATCCGATTCGTGCCGGGACATCTGCGCACGCTCGCGCCGGCCGGCCGTCTCGACATCGATTCGACCGGACTGCTCGTGCTCACGCAGGACGGCCGCATCGCGAAGCAACTGATCGGTGGCCATTCGGAAGTCGACAAGGAGTATCTCGTGCGCGTGCGTTTCGGCGAGCACACGGTCGACGTCGACCAGCATCTGCCCGCCGAGCAACTCGCACTCCTGCGTCACGGCCTCGAACTCGACGGCGTGCCGCTCAAGACCGCGCAGGTGAGCTGGCAGAACGGCGAACAGCTTCGCTTCGTGCTGCGTGAAGGCAAGAAACGGCAGATTCGCCGCATGTGCGAACTGGTCGGACTGGACGTCGTCGGCCTGAAGCGCATTCGCATGGGCCACGTCACGCTCGGCGCGCTGCCGCCCGGTCAGTGGCGCTATCTGGGCCCGAACGAGACGTTCTGAGCCTGCCAAAAAGTCCGCATGCACGTCTGACCGAACGTGCGTGCGGACGTCTGTTGCGTCGCAAAAATGCGACGTTCCCGCGAAAAAATAGGCACGATGCAGTCCCGATCGTGCCTTTTCGTTTTCAGCCGTTTTTTGACTAAAGAAAATGAATCGTCGATCCGATACACCTGTCAGGCGGATGCGCGCGACGCGCGGCCTCGCGGCTCAGGTGGACGGCAGCAAGATCAGCAGCATTGAACGGCATTGATGGAGAATCGCCATGTCAGTTGAGATCATCGTTCGTGAGACAGGAACCGGTCTGGAGATCGTGAGTGGCCGACGACGGCTCGAAGCCCTGCTCGCCCTGCGCGACGAAGTCGTCGTGATGAGCCCTGGCGTCGGGGAAATGGTCATCGCCCGCCTGCCCGACGGACGCCTGCAGGCCTCCGCGAATCCGGAGCATGTCGCGCTCTTTCGTCAGCCCGAACTCAGCGGCAGCCCGAACTCGATGGCGTAAAAAGAGCCGCTTCTGCCGAAGCGGCGTTCCGCGTGATTCCTTTGCGGTGCGAACTGCGCAGCGTCATTCGTCGCGCGCTGGATCGAGCCCCGGGAAGAGCACTTCCGTGAAGCCGAACTTCGAGAAGTCGGTGATGCGCATCGGATAGAGCTTGCCGATCAGATGGTCGCACTCGTGCTGAACGACGCGCGCGTGAAAGCCCTCGGCGAGCCGCTCGATGGCGTTGCCGTACTGATCGAAGCCCTGGTAGCGGATCATCGAAAAGCGCTGCACCGCCCCGCGCAAGCCCGGCACGGACAGGCACCCTTCCCAGCCCTCCTCCATGTCGTGCCCGTTCGGCGTGATGATCGGATTGATGAGCACCGTCTCCGGCACCGACGGCGCGTCCGGATAACGCTCGTTCTGCCCGAAGCCGAAGATCACCACCTGCAGATCGACGCCGATCTGCGGGGCGGCGAGGCCGGCGCCATTGGCGTCACGCATCGTGTCGAACATGTCCTGCACGAGCGCGTGCAGTTCGGGTGTGTCGAAATGCTCGACCGGCTGCGCGATACGCAACAGCCGCGGATCGCCCATCTTCAGGATTTCGCGAATCATGGAGTGACTCCTTCCAAAAGCTTACGCATGCCGTCTTCGTCGAGAACGGGAACACCGAGTTCTTCCGCTTTCACGAGCTTGCTGCCCGCTTCCGCGCCCGCCACAACGTAGTCGGTCTTTTTCGATACCGAGCCGGCCACCTTCGCCCCGGCCGCCTCCAGCATCTCCTTCGCTTCCTCGCGCGCGAGCGTGGGCAGCGTGCCCGTCAGCACGACCGTCTTGCCGGCCAGCACGCCTTGCGGCGCCTTCGGCGCGGGCGGTCCTTCCGGCCACGACACCTTCACGCGCAATTGCTCGATCACATGCTGGTTGTGCTCTTCACTGAAGAAGTTGTGAATGGCCTCGGCAACGATCGGACCGACATCATTGACTTCAAGCAGCTCTTCGACGGATGCCGCCATGATCGGATCCAGTGAGCCGAAGTGTTTGGCCAGATCCTTCGCCGTCGATTCGCCCACATGCCGAATGCCGAGCGCGTAGATGAAGCGCGCTAGCGTCGTCTTGCTCGCCTTTTCAAGCGAATCGATCAGGTTCTGCGCGGATTTGTCCGCGAAACGGTCGAGCGCGGCAAGCGTCGAAAAGCCGAGGTTGAAGAGATCGGCCGGCGTGCGCACGAGGTTCTGCTCGACCAGTTGATCGATGATCTTCTCGCCCAGCCCGTCGATGTCGAGCGCGCGGCGCTGCGCAAAATGCCAGAGCGCCTGCTTGCGCTGCGCCGGGCAGAAGAGTCCGCCCGTGCAGCGGGCGATCGCCTCATCCGGCAGGCGTTCGATCTTCGAGCCGCAGACCGGGCATTCCGTCGGCATCACGAATTCGCGCGCATCGGCCGGACGCCGGTCGAGAATCGCGCCGACCACTTCGGGAATCACGTCGCCCGCGCGGCGCACGGTGACCGTATCGCCGATACGGATGTCCTTGCGCCGGACTTCGTCCTCGTTGTGCAGCGTCGCGTTGGTGACCGTCGCGCCGCCGACGAACACCGGCGCAAGCCGCGCGACCGGCGTGATCGCGCCGGTGCGGCCGACCTGCACGTCGATCGCGAGCAACTGCGTCAGCGCTTCCTGCGCCGGGAACTTGTGCGCGAGCGCGAAGCGCGGCGCGCGCGACACGAAGCCGAGCTTGTCCTGCTCGTCGCGCCGGTCGACCTTGTAGACGACGCCGTCGATGTCATACGGCAGCTTGTCGCGCTTCTCGCCGATCTTGCCGAAGAAACCGAGCAAACCTTCCGCGCCCTCGACCACCGCGCGCTCCGCATTCACCGGCAAGCCCATTTCCTTGTACCAGTCGAGCAGCGCCGCGTGCGTGGCGGGCATCTCGGCGCCTTCCAGCACGCCGATGCCATAAGCGAAAAACGACAGCGAGCGTTGCGCGGTCATCTTCGGGTCGAGCTGGCGCAAGCCGCCCGCCGCCGCGTTGCGCGGATTCGCGAATTCGCGTTGTTCCGCCTCGCGCTGGCGCGCATTCAGACGCTCGAAGTCGCGCTTGAACATCAGCACTTCGCCGCGCACGTCGAGCCGCTTCGGCACGTTCTTGCCTTTCAGCGTGAGCGGAATGGAGCGGATGGTGCGCACGTTCGCGGTGACGTCCTCGCCGGTTGCGCCGTCGCCGCGCGTCGCGGCCTGCGCGAAATGGCCGTCGTCGTAGCGCAGGGAAATGGCGAGGCCGTCGAACTTCAGCTCGCACGCATATTCGATAGGCGTATGACCCAGCGCGTCCGACACGCGCTTGTCGAACGCGACGATGTCCTCGTCAGCGAAACCGTTGTTGAGCGAAAGCATCGGCACGTCGTGAACGACGGGCGTGAAGCCCCCGGCCACTTCACCGCCCACGCGCTGCGTCGGCGAATCCGGCGTGATCAGATCCGGATGATCGGCCTCGATGCCCTGCAGCTCCTTGAACAGCGTGTCGTATTCGGCGTCGGGCAGATCCGGCTGATCCAGCACGTAGTACGCGTAGTTCGCGCGCTCCAGTTCCGAGCGCAGCCACGCCGCGCGCTCGGCCGGACGATCGGCGCTGGGCACGGCGGCTTCCGATTTGGCGGTAGCGGCGGATTCGGCTTTTGTTTTTGCGGACATGCGGCTTCGGGAAAGTGGGTAGTCAGTCAACCGACCGTTCGATTGTCTCAGAAGATCGGTAAATCGTGGCGTCGGCCGAATGGCCTAAGTGCGGGCGTCGGTGCGGCGGCGCGCACGCAAAGAAAAGCGCCCCGGCCGGGGCGCGATTCTCTTGCAGCGAGCGCGCGTCGCGAGCCGCGCGCATCGGGCGCTTACTGGCTGAACAGGCGCCGCGTCGCGGGCGAGCCGGCGGGAATGCCGGCCTGCTCCAGCTTCGCATAAAGAGTCATCAATTGCTTTTCGATGGCGAGCAGCGCGGATTCGGGCAACGGCCGCCGCTGATCGTCGACGACGCGCGCGCCGATGCGCTCCGACAGCGACTTCGCATAGTCGCACATCAGGCGAAACGGCAGGATGTCCTCGTCGGCGACGGGCACGTCGAGCACCAGCGTGATCATCTGGCCGCCCTTGTAGGTGAGGTCGTCGCGCAGGAAGTTGGTATCGCCGAACTGGAGCATGAAGACGGGATTCTGCTTCGCGTCGAGCTTCACGAAACGCGTGCCGTCGCGCGAGAGCAAAAGGCCGTCCTGCGACGCCACCGCCTGCACGTAGTTCGCGGACCACGGCGCGCCGTCGGAGAGGATGTTGATCGAGAGCTGCGCGTCGCATTGCGCGGCGAACGCGTCGAGCTCGCGCGCCATGCCGACGGTTTCCATCATGTCGGGAAATTCGGGCGCGCCGTCGATGGCATCCGCGAGGCGCTGCACGCCGGTCACGAACTCGGAGAATTCGAGCTCGTTGAGCGGGCCACTGCGGTTCGCGAGTTGCGCGGCCGCGCGCAGCTCGTCATAGCGCACGCCGTTGCGCGGCAATTCCCACGTGGCCTCGCCTTCGGCCTTGCCTTCGATCGTGACGGGCTTCGTGCCCGCGCGACGCAGACGCTGCGCGAGCGGAATCACGCGATCGCCCGGGACCGGCGCGGCGAGGCGAATCGGCACGACGCAGTCGATACGCCGATCCACCACCGCCGGCGGCGCCGACGAAATCGTCGTGGCGGCAGGCATGACCGGTTCGGCGCGTTCATCCTCGCTTGTGCTTTCGGTTTCCTGCGCGGCGCCGTTCGCGGAAGTCGCCTCGGCCTGGAGATCGACGGCCGTATCGGCAGGGGCGACCGGGGGCACGGGATTCGCGCCACCGAAGCTCGGCTCCATGCGCGCATCACGCGGCTCTTCGCCGGCGCCGTCGGCCTCGCCCGCGACCGGCTCGCGCCGCGACTGGCGCACGGGCTCGATGAACGGCTGTTCGTCGTCCGCTTCCTGACGCGCGAGCGCATCGGCCGCTTCGTCGGGCATCGGGCGCGGCATCTTGCGACGCACCTTCGCGCTCTGCCACGCGTTGTATACGACCACGCCGCCCACCACCACCGCTCCGGCTCCAATCAAACCGAGTGTCAACTCGTCCATGCAGGCTCCATCATTCTTTTAAGTTACGAAGCGCCGCGCGATCTGTCGCCCGCATCGCGCCGCGTTCCGGCTTTTCGCCGCCGCCTGGCCGATGCGCGCCACTCCGCGCCTTGACGCACGCCGCCGGATCGTCGTCCGGCCCTTCACTCAATCAAAACTTTTGCGAACCGCGCTGCTTCAGCCGTTCTGCGCGAAGCCCGCCGCGGCTTCCATGTCCACCGCGACGATGCGCGACACGCCCTGCTCCTGCATCGTCACGCCGATCAGTTGCTGCGCCATTTCCATCGCGATCTTGTTGTGCGAGATGAACAGGAACTGCGTCTTGGCCGCCATCGCGCGCACGAGATTCGCGAAGCGCTCCGTGTTGGCGTCGTCGAGCGGCGCGTCCACTTCGTCGAGCAGACAGAACGGCGCGGGGTTCAACTGGAACATCGCGAACACGAGCGCGGTCGCGGTGAGCGCCTTTTCACCGCCCGACAGCAGGTGAATCGTCGAATTCTTCTTGCCGGGCGGCTGCGCCATCACCTGCACGCCGGCGTCGAGGATCTCGTCGCCAGTCATGATGAGCTTCGCCTGGCCGCCGCCGAAAAGACGCGGGAACAGCTCGCCGAAGTGACGGTTCACTTCGTCGAACGTGCCCTGCAGGAGCGCGCGCGTTTCCTGGTCGATTTTCTGGATCGCGTCTTCCAGCGTGCCGATGGCGTTGTTGAGATCCGCCGACTGCGCGTCGAGAAAGTGCTTGCGCTCGGTCGCCGCGGAGAGCTCTTCGAGCGCGGCCATGTTGACGGGGCCGAGCGCGTTGATCGCGTTGTTCAGACGCGTGACTTCGCCTTGCAGATACGACGGCTTCATATCCGGCGTGAGCTTTTCGGCGAGTTCGGCTTCATCGACGCCCGCCGCCTGCAACTGCTCGACGAACTGCTCGCCGCTGATGCGTGCGGCCTGCTCCTTCAACTGCAATTCGTTGATCCTGTCGCGCAGCGGCTGCAGCGAGCGTTCGGCCATGAGGCGCTGCTCGTCGGACTGACGCAGACGCGCGGTGAGATCGTCCAGCTCGACGCGCGCCGCATGCAAGGATTCCTCACGCGCCGCGCGCACTTCGAGCGCGTCGTGAAGGCCGGTTTGCGCGGTCTGCTCGTTGATGGTTTCGAGTTCGGCGCGCGCGTCTTCCAGCGCGCCCGCGATGCGCTCGCTCTGGTCGTGCGCCGTCTCGATGTTGCGACGGTACTCGTCGATCTTTGCCGCGAGCCCGCGCACGGCGAAACTCGCGTCGCTCGCGGCGCGTTCCAGTTCGCGCAGTGCGTGGCGCGCGTTCGTCAGTTCTTCGTCGAGCGATTCGAACGCGAGCTGGTTGTCTTCGAAACGCGCCTGCAATTGCGCGATCTCGCCATCGTGACGCTCGAACGCGGCTTCCGATTCGGCGCGCAGCGCGCGCTGCTCCTCGACCTGCGCGGCGATCTCTTCGAGTTCCTCGCCGATCTGCGTATTGCGCTGCGTGTAGCGCTCGTGCGCCTGCGCGAGCTTCAGCACGTCCATCTGCAATGCGTGAACGCGCTGCGTCGCGCGCTCGGCGGCGGCGCGCGCGTCCGCGAGCGTCTGCGAGCCTTGCGTGTGCGCGGCATCGGCGCGCACGGCGTTCGCCTTCGCTTCGTCGGACAAGAGCGCCTGCGCGCGCACCTGCTTCGTGAGGTTCTCGATTTCCTGAGCGCGCGCAAGCATGCCCGACTGCTCGGAATCCGGCGCGTAAAGCTGCACGCCCACGCGCGTCACGATATGCCCCGCCTTCACGACGAACGCGGCGCCGTCCGGCAACTGATTGCGCGCGCCGAGCGCCTGTGCGATATCGTCGGCGATGAAGGTCGTGGCGAGCCATTCGTTGAGCACGGCGCGCAGGCCCGGATCGTCGATGCGCACGAGCGACAGCAACGGGCGCAAGCCATCCGGCGTCTGCACCGGCTTGCCCGCGGCGGGCGGCGAATAGAACGCGAGCTTGGCGGGCGGCGCATCGGTGGCGAACGCCTTGACCCAATCCAGATTCGATACTTCGAGCGCGGCCAGACGCTCGCGCAGCACGGATTCGAGCGCCGCTTCCCAGCCGGTCTCAACGTGCAGCTTCTTCCACAGACGCGGCAGCGCGCCGAGCTCGTGCTTGTCGAGCCACGGCTGGATCTTGCCTTCAGTCTGCACGCTTTCCTGAAGCTGCTTGAGCGCGGCGAGGCGCGCTTCGAGCTGGTGAATTTGCGCGCTTTCCTTCTGCACGCGGTCTTGCGCCTGGCGGCGCTCGGCGTCCAGACGCGGCGCCGTTTCTTGCGCATCGGCGAGGCGTGCTTGCGCTTCGCCGAGAATCTCTTCGTTCTCGGCGAGTTGCATGCGCAGCTCTTCGAGATGCGCTTCGTCGGGTGCGTCCAGCCCTTTCGCTTCGCTCTTGAGCCGCTCCTGGCGCTGCTGCAGTTGCTGAAGCTGCTGATCCGCATTGCGCTGATGCGCCGCTTCGAGCTTCAGCGCCTGTTCCGCGCGCGCGATGCCCGCGCGTTCTTCGTTCAGTTGCGCCTGCGCGTCGCGCCAGCGGGCTTCGAGCGCGGGCAGCGCGTCGTGCTTCGCGGCGGCATTTTCCTGAGCGATGGCAGCCTTCTCTTCGCCTTCGGCAAGCGCTTCGGTCGCGGTGTCGATCTCGTCGTGCGCCTTCTGCGCCTGCACCTGCCATTGCTCGCGCTGCGCGGTGAGCGCGGCGATCTGCGCCTGCACCCGATTGCGCGATTCGACGATGAAGCGGATCTCCGCCTCCAGCCGACTCACTTCGGCATTGGCTTCGTAGAGCGCGCCTTGCGCGCCCTGCATCGCGTCGCTCGCGCCGTAATGCGCGACCCGCAGCGTTTCCAGTTGCGCTTCGACTTCACGCAGGCGCGCGGTCTGCGCCTCCAGTTCGACCTGCGCTTCGCGGATCGCGCGCTGCTGGCGCTCGGCTTCGTTGCCCGCTTCCTTCTTGCGCAGGAGCCACAGAAGGCGCTGCTTCTCTTCGCCCTCGGCGTGCAGTTCCTTGTACTTCGTCGCGACGACCGCCTGCGCTTCGAGCTTCTCGAGATTGTTCGACAGTTCGCGGACGATGTCTTCGACACGCGTCAGATTCTCGCGCGTGTCATGCAGACGGTTCTCCGTCTCGCGGCGGCGCTCCTTGTACTTCGACACGCCCGCGGCTTCTTCGAGAAACACGCGCAGCTCTTCCGGCTTCGCCTCGATGATGCGCGCGATCATGCCCTGCCCGATGATCGCGTAGGCGCGCGGGCCGAGGCCCGTGCCGAGGAAAATGTCCTGAATGTCGCGGCGGCGCGCCGGCAGATTGTTGATGTAGTAACTGGAGGTGCCGTCGCGCGTCAACACGCGCTTCACGGCGATTTCGCCGTAGCTGCTCCACTGACCGGCGGCGCGGCCGTCGGCGTTATCGAAAATGAGTTCGACGCTCGCCCGGCTGCCGGGCTTGCGCGCCGTCGATCCATTGAAGATCACGTCCTGCATCGATTCGCCGCGCAGCTCGGAGGCGCGCGATTCGCCGAGCACCCAGCGCACGGCATCGATGATGTTGGACTTGCCACAGCCATTCGGTCCGACCACGCCGACGAGCTGGCCGGGGACCTGGAAATGCGTGGGATCGACGAAGGACTTGAAGCCAGCGAGTTTTATCGAGGTCAGACGCACGGCGATATCGCTGTTTTGAATTGATGACGGAGGATAGATGGCAGACGAGCCGCATGGCGGCGCGTCGATCGCATTCGGTCACGCAGCGCGACAACACATGCGTGTCCCGGCGAAGCGGACACCATCATACCATCGCGCGAGTCGATTTCTTTTTGCTTTCCGGCGCATGTTCGGCGATGTCGAGCGCTTCGGGCGCGGGCGGCGAACGCTGTGCCCCCTGCCGATGCACCCACGCCGACAGCACGCACGCCACGACGATGCACGCGCCGCCCGCCCACTCGCGCGGGCCGGGCACTTCGCCCGCGAAGAGCCACGACGACAGCGCGGTGACCACGAGCTCGAAGAGCATGATGATCGATGCGCGATTGGCCGGCACGCGCGCGAGCCCCACCTGCACGATCATGTTGTTGCCCGCGAGCACGACGCCCAGCCCGATCACGATCAAGGTCACGGCGGGCCAGAGCGCGGCGGCGGGCGGCGCGGGCATCGGCTCGAACAGCGTGACCACCGACGCGATCAGCGCCGCGCCGCCGAAGATCACCGCCGTGCGCATTTCGGGCTTCATCGCGGGCAGCGTGCGCGTGACCTTGACGACGAGCACGTTGCTCATCGCGAAGCCCATGCCGCCCATGAGACCCGCCCATTCCGCGAGATCGGCGGGCAGCGGCATGCCGAGTTCGGGCGACCAGAGCATCGTCACCGCGCCCGCCAGCGACAGCAGCGAGAGCGCCGCATCGGCGCGGGTCAGGCGTTCCTTGAGGATGAAGTGCGCGAAGACGGCGGTCCAGGCGGGCGTCAGGTAGAAAAGCAGCAGCACGCGCATTACCTGACCGTGGATCGCGCCCCACACGAAACCGATATTGGTCACGCCCGCCGCCACGCCGAGCGCGACGAGCAGCCAGTGCCAGGACAGCGTGCTGATCGAGCGGCGCTTCGCGAGCAGCACGAAGAGGCACGCGGCGGCGCTCGTCGTTGCACTGGCGGCCGTGCCGGAGAGGCCCATCGCGGCAAGCATGCGCATCGGGTACCAGACTAGGCCCCACACCGACGCGCCAAGCATGATCGCGAGCGTCGGCCATGCATTGCGGAGGCTGCGGGTCATGCCGGCGCCCCATCTGTTCTTGTTACGGTCATTCGTACTGTCGTCCTTCGTGCCGCGCGCCGCTGTCCGCTTGTGGGTCGAGGCCGCGCGCTATAATCGTGAGTTCGTTTCGCGTCCGTTCGATGTCTCCCGATGCCGCCCTCGCAGGCTCTCTTTGCCTCGCGCGCATCGCTCACTGCTTACCGGTCACGCCGTGAATCCACTTCTCAAGAAACTTCAGCCCTATCCGTTCGAAAAGCTTCGCGTGCTCTTCAAGGGCATCGAGCCGCGCGCAGGATTCACGCCGATCAGCTTCGGCATCGGTGAACCGAAGCACCCGACGCCGGCGCTGATCCGCGACGCGGTCATCGATTCGCTCGACGGTCTCGCCTCGTACCCGGCGACGCTCGGGAGCGAACCGCTGCGCTCGGCGATCGCGGCGTGGGTCATGCAGCGCTACGGCCTCGAATCGATCGATGCGGCGACTGAAGTGCTGCCCGTGGCCGGCTCGCGAGAAGCGCTCTTCGCGCTCGCGCAGACCGTGATCGACAGCCGCACGACGGATAACGCCGAACCGCCCATCGTACTCTGTCCGAACCCGTTCTATCAAATCTACGAAGGCGCGGCCTTGCTCGCGGGCGCGGAGCCGTATTTCGTCAACAGCGATCCGGCGCGCAACTTCGCGTGTGACTATTCCGCCGTGCCCGATCACATCTGGGCGCGCACGCAACTGCTCTACGTGTGTTCGCCGGGCAACCCGACGGGCGCCGTGCTCACGCTCGAGAACTGGCGCGAGCTGTTCGCGCTGTCGGACAGGCACGGCTTCGTGATCGCGTCGGACGAGTGCTACTCGGAAATCTATTTCGACGAAACCAATCCGCCGCTCGGCGGCCTCGAAGCCGCGCGTCTGCTCAATCGCGGCTTCGAGCGTCTCGTGATGCTGTCGAGCCTGTCGAAGCGCTCGAACGTGCCCGGCATGCGCTCGGGCTTCGTCGCGGGCGATGCGGCGGTCCTGAAGGATTTCCTGCTCTACCGCACGTATCATGGCGCGGCGCTCTCGACGGTGTTTCAGCGCGCGAGCGTCGTTGCGTGGCAGGATGAAACGCACGTGCGCGACAACCGGGCGAAGTATCTGAAAAAATTCCAGACGGTGACGCCGATGCTCGCCGAGGTGCTCGACGTGCGCCTGCCCGACGCCGCGTTCTACCTCTGGGCGAACGTCGCGGGCACCGGGCTCACGGATACCGAGTTCGCGGCGCGCCTGTACGCCGACTATAATGTGACGGTTCTGCCGGGCTCTTTTCTCGCTCGCTCCGCGCACGGCACGAATCCCGGTGAAGGCTTCGTGCGCATCGCGCTCGTGGCCGAGACCGGGGAATGTGTCGAAGGGGCCCGCCGCATCGTCGAATTCTGCCGCTCGCTCAAGTCCTGACGTACCTTGAGCGTCGCCGGTTCAATCCTCCATCCTTGATACCACTATGTCGCAACAACTTCAGAGCATCATCGATACCGCCTGGGAAAACCGCGCCGAGCTGTCGCCCAAGGCCGCGCCCGCCGAAGTCCGCGAAGCCGTCGCGCACGCCATCGAGCAGCTCGACAAAGGTCAGATGCGCGTCGCCGAAAAGCGCGACGGCGAATGGATCGTGAATCAGTGGCTCAAGAAGGCCGTGCTGCTGTCGTTCCGACTGGAAGACAATGCGCCGATGCCCGCTGGCGGCTACTCGCAGTTCTACGACAAGGTGCCCTCGAAATTCGCCAATTACACCGCTGAGGACTTCGCGGCGGGCGGCTTTCGCGTGGTGCCGCCGGCCATCGCGCGCCGCGGCTCGTTCATCGCGAAGAACGTCGTGCTGATGCCGTCGTACACCAACATCGGCGCGTATGTCGACGAAGGCACGATGGTGGATACCTGGGCCACCGTTGGCTCGTGCGCGCAGATCGGCAAGAACGTGCATCTGTCGGGCGGCGTGGGTATCGGCGGCGTGCTGGAGCCGTTGCAGGCGAATCCGGTCATCATCGAGGACAACTGCTTCATCGGCGCGCGTTCGGAAGTCGTGGAAGGCGTGATCGTCGAAGAGAATTCCGTCATTTCGATGGGCGTGTATCTCGGCCAGAGCACCAAGATCTACGACCGCGAAACCGGCGAGGTCAGCTATGGCCGCATTCCGGCGGGCTCGGTGGTCGTCGCGGGCAATCTGCCCTCGAAGGACGGCTCGCACAGCCTGTACTGTGCCGTGATCGTCAAGAAGGTCGATGCCAAGACGCGCGCGAAGGTCGGCCTGAACGAACTGCTGCGAGGCGACTGATCGTGGCCAAGACGACCGTCGTCTACGGCATTCCGAACTGCGACACCGTGAAAAAAGCGCGCGTGTGGCTGGAAGAGCACGGCGTGCCGTTCGAGTTCCACGACTTCAAGAAGGCTGGCGTGTCCAACGCGCTGATTCAGGACTGGCTGAAAGACGTGCCGCTCGAGCAGCTCATCAACAAGCGCGGCACGACGTGGCGCGGCCTGTCCGACGTGCACAAGGCCGAAGCCGACACGACCGGCGGCGCGATCGCGCTGATGATCCACAAGCCGTCGATCATCAAGCGGCCGGTCGTCGTGGTGAACGGGCGCGTGAAAACGCTCGGATTTTCCGCCGAGCAGTACGAAACGCTCTTCGCCTGAAGTGAACGCGATGACTGTGAACTCGACGGTCATCGCAGAAACGCCACGAGTGCCGGCCTGCGCGCCGGCATTTTTTTATCGCATCGAATCTTAACGACCATGTCCGGCACCCTTTCCCTCACCGAAGCGCTGATCGAACGCGCATCCGTCACGCCCGACGACCAGGCTTGTCAGGCGCTCATGATCGAGCGGCTCGCGGCGATCGGCTTCGATTGCCAGACGATCGAATCGGGCGGCGTCACCAATCTGTGGGCCGTAAAGCGCGGCACGGACGCTGCGGCCAAGTTGCTCGCGTTCGCCGGCCACACCGATGTCGTGCCGACCGGTCCGCTCGAACAATGGACGTCGCCGCCCTTCACGCCTACTCATCGCGACGGCAAGCTCTTCGGTCGCGGCGCGGCGGACATGAAAGCGTCGCTCGCGGCGTTCGTCGTGGCGAGCGAAGAGTTCGTCGCGAAGCACCCGGAGCATCGCGGCACGCTCGCGTTTCTCATCACGAGCGATGAAGAAGGCCCCGCGACCGACGGCACGATCAAGGTCGTCGAAGCGTTGAAGGCGCGCGGCACGCGGCTCGACTATTGCATCGTCGGCGAGCCGACCTCGAACGCCACGCTCGGCGACATGGTCAAGAACGGCCGGCGCGGCTCGATGACGGGCAAGCTCGTCGTCAAGGGCGTGCAGGGGCATATCGCGTATCCGCATCTCGCGAAGAATCCGGTGCATCTGCTCGCGCCGGCGCTGGCCGAACTCGTCGCCGAGCGCTGGGACGACGGCAACGAATACTTCCCGCCGACGACCTGGCAAGTGTCGAACCTGCACTCCGGCACCGGCGCGACCAACATCATTCCCGGCCACGCCGATCTGATGTTCAACTTCCGCTTCTCGACCGCGAGCACGGTCGAGAGCCTGCAGAGCCGCGTGCACGCGATTCTCGACAAACACGGGCTCGACTACGACCTGAAGTGGATCGTGAGCGGCCTGCCCTTTCTGACGCCACGCGGCGCGCTGTCGGATGCGCTCGAAAAAGCCATCGCCGATGAAACCGGCGTGCGCACCGAACTGTCTACCACGGGAGGCACCTCCGATGGACGCTTCATCGCGCAGATCTGCGATCAGGTCGTGGAGTTCGGTCCGCCCAACGGCACGATCCACAAGATCGACGAGCATGTCGAAGTGCGCTTCATCGAGCCGCTGAAAAACGTGTATCGCCGCGTGCTCGAAGCACTGATCGCCTGAATTCAATCTCACAATAAAAAGGAGCCTTCGATGGCGCTGCCCTTCACCACCGTGCGCGACCTGCTGCGCTTCGGCGTCTCGCGTTTCACCGAAGCGGGCCTGTCGTTCGGCCACGGCTCGGCCAATGCCTACGACGAAGCCGCCTATCTGATCCTGCATACGCTGCATCTGCCGCTCGACACGCTCGACCCGTTCCTCGACGCGCGCCTGCTCGACGACGAAATCGACGCCGTCATGAAAGTGATCGAGCGCCGCGCGAAGGAGCGCATTCCCGCCGCGTACATCACGCAGGAAGCCTGGATGCACGGCCGCCGCTTCTATGTCGACGAGCGCGTGATCGTGCCGCGCTCGTTCATCGGCGAGCTGCTGCAGGACGGCTTGCAGCCGTATGTCGCCGATCCGGATCAGGTCACCCGCGTGCTCGAACTGTGCACCGGCTCGGGCTGTCTCGCGATTCTCGCGGCAGAGGCTTTCGAGAACGCCGAGGTCGACGCCGTCGACATCTCCGCCGACGCGCTCGCGGTCGCGCGCCGCAATGTCGACGACTACCGGCTCGACGAGCGCGTGCGCCTCTACGAAGGCGATCTGTACGCGCCGCTGCCGTCCGAGCGCTACGAGGTGATCATCACCAACCCGCCGTATGTCAACGCCCAGGCGATGCAGGCGCTGCCGGAAGAGTACCGGCACGAGCCCGAGCTCGCGCTCGCGGGCGGCGCGGACGGCATGGACGTGGTGCGGCGCATCGTGCGCGACGCGCGCAAGTGGCTGACCGAGGACGGCGTGCTCGTGGTCGAGATCGGCAACGAGCGGCCGAATGTGGAAGCCGCGCTGGGCGGCCTCGATCTCGTCTGGCTCTCGACGAGCGCCGGCGACGACAACGTGTTCCTGATCCAGGCCGCCGATCTTCCGGAGTGACGCTTCAGCCCGGGCGATCGTGGCGGCGATGCACGTGCCGCGACGATCGCTAACACTTCGCGCGAAAGGGTTGGGTAAGATGGCGCATCGCCATTAGCCAAGCGCTCGCTCCCTCTCGCGCCTATGCAAGCATCCGACTGGCTACACCTCGGCACGCTCGTGATGGCCGCGCACGTGCTCGGCGTGATCGCCGCGATCCACGCCGTCATCAACACACGCACGTCGCAAGGCGCGGTGGCGTGGGCGGTGTCGCTCGTGGCGATGCCCTACTTCACGCTGATTCCCTATCTCTTCCTCGGCCGCAGCAAGTTCGCGGGCTATATCGACGAGCGGCGGCTGGAAATCGAAATCCTGCGCAGCCGCTCGAAGCCCGCCGAATGGGACTCGGGCGCGCGCAGCGACGCGCCCGAAGCCGCCGCGCTCGTCGATGCCGCCGGCGTGCGCGGCGAGCTCGCGCCGGGACCGGCCGCCTACCTCGGCAATCCGACGATCCGCACGTTGCAGCGCCTCTCCGGCATGCCGTTTCTGCGCGGCAACTCGGCGCGCGTGCTCATCAACGGCGACGCCACCTTCAACGCGATCCTCGAAGCCATCGCGGCGGCCGAACACTATGTGGTCGTGCAGTTTTTCATCGTGCGCGCCGACGAACTCGGCCACAAGCTCAAGGACGCGCTCATCGAAAAAGCCCAAGCTGGCGTGCGCGTGTACTTTCTTTACGACAGCATCGGCAGCTTCGACCTGCCGCATCGCTACGTCAACGCGCTGCGCGCGGGCGGCGTCGAGGCGCATCCGTTCGCCGCAACGCGCAAGTTCGTGCACCGCTTTCAGATCAACTTCCGCAATCATCGGAAGATCGTCGTGGTGGACGGAAAATGCGCGTTCGTCGGCGGGCATAACGTGGGCGTCGAGTATCTCGGCGGCAATCCGCGGCTCTCGCCGTGGCGCGACACGCACGTGGAAGTGCGCGGGCCGGCCGTCGCGAGCATCCAGTTCGTCTTCACCGAAGACTGGTACTGGGCCACGCAGCGTCTGCCCGAACTCGGTCCCGCGCCGCATTCGGACGAGAACATGCACTGCATGGTGCTTTCGAGCGGCCCCGCCGACAAACAGGAAACCTGCTCGCTCTTTTTCGTCGAGGCGATCAACGCGGCGCGCGAGCGCATCTGGATCACCTCGCCCTATCTGATTCCCGACGAAGCGGTGTTCTCGGCGCTCAGGCTCGCCGTGATGCGCGGCGTGGACGTGCGCATCCTGATTCCGAGCCGGCGCGATCATCGCGTGGTCTTCGCCGCGTCGCGGCTGTATGCCTACGATCTCGTGCAGGCGGGCGTGCGCATCTTCCGCTACCAGCCGGGTTTTCTGCATCAGAAGGTCGTGCTCGTCGACGATATCGCCGCGTCGATCGGCAGCGCGAATCTCGATAACCGTTCGTTTCGGCTGAACTTCGAGATCACGGTGCTGACGGTCGATCGCGTGTTCGCGGGTCAGGTCGAATCGATGCTGCTCGCGGACTTCGCGCTTTCTCTGGAGATCGACAGCGACGACTATCGCGGCAAGGCGTTCTGGCGGCGCATGGCGATGCACGTCGCGCGGCTGTTCGCGCCGATCCTCTGACCGCGCGCGCGCTTCAAAGCAGCTTTTCGATGTCGCCGGTGATCGACTCGGGTTTCGTCTGCGGCGCGTAGCGCTTGATGACCTTGCCGTTGCGATCGACGAGGAACTTCGTGAAATTCCATTTGATCGCCTCGATGCCGAGCAGGCCCGGCTCCTTGTCCTTCAGATACTTGTAGAGCGGATGCGCGTTCGAGCCGTTCACCTCGATCTTGGCGAACATCGGAAACGTGACGCCGTAGTTCTTCTCGCAGAAGGCGCCGATCTCCCCGGCGTCGCCCGGTTCCTGCTTGCCGAACTGATTGCACGGGAAGCCGAGCACCTCGAAACCGCGCCCCGCGAATTGCTCGTAGACCTCCTGCAATCCCTTGTACTGCGGCGTGAAACCGCATTCGCTCGCCGTGTTCACGATGAGCAGCACCTTGTCGCGGTAAGTGTCGAGACTGACGGTGGCGCCGTCGAGTGCTTCGGCCGAGAAGCGGTAGATGCCGTCGGTGGCTGCGCTCATGGCGTGCTCCGCGAAATGAAGTCGGTGAATGATAGGCGATGCTAACCCGACGCGCATTTGTCCGCCATTGGCCGAACGGCCGACCCCTGCCCCTTGGGCGGTCCAGTCTAAAATAGCGCTTTCCCTCTAAGCCGCGCCCTTTTCGCCGCCATTCCGACGTGATCCGCTTCAACCAGTTCAGCCTGTCCCGCGGCACCAAGCCGCTCTTCGAAGACACGAGTTTCACGCTCAATCCGGGCGAGAAGGCCGGTCTCGTCGGCGCGAACGGCGCGGGCAAGTCCACGCTCTTTTCCGTGCTGCGCGGCGAGTTGCACGCGGACGGCGGCGATTTTTCGCTGCCGCCGTCGTGGCGCATCGCGCATGTCGCCCAGGAAACGCCCGCAGTGGACCGCAGTGCGCTCGATTACACGCTCGACGGCGACACGCATCTGCGCGCGATCGAAGCGCGCATCGCGGCCGCCTCCGCCGCGCATGACGGCGCAGCCGAAGCGGAAGCGCACGCCGCCTTCGCGGACGCCGACGGCTATACCGCGCCCGCGCGCGCCGAAACGCTGCTGCTCGGCCTCGGCTTCACGCTCGAACAGACGCGCGAGCCGGTATCGAGCTTTTCGGGCGGCTGGCGCATGCGGCTGAATCTGGCGCAGGCGCTGATGTGCCCGTCCGACCTGCTGCTGCTCGACGAGCCGACCAACCACCTGGACCTCGACGCCATCGTCTGGCTGGAAGACTGGCTCGCGCGCTATCCGGGCACGCTCGTCGTCATTTCGCACGACCGCGAGTTTCTCGATTCGGTCTGCAATGTCACGCTGCATCTGGAGAATCGTCAGGTGAAGCGCTACGGCGGCAACTACAGCCAGTTCGAAGTGCTGCGCGCACAGCAGATCGCGCTGCAGCAGAGCGCTTACGAGAAACAACAGAGGACCGTCGCGCATCTGCAGAGCTTCATCGACCGTTTCAAGGCCAAGGCGACCAAGGCTAAGCAGGCGCAAAGCCGCGTGAAGGCGCTGGAGAAGATGGAACTGATCGCGCCCGCGCACGCGAGCTCGCCCTTCACCTTCGAATTCCGCGAGCCCGACGCCGCGCCCAATCCGATGATGGTCATGGAGAGTGTGCGCTGCGGCTACCACAACGACGCGGGCGGCGAGATTCCGATCGTCGAGAGCGTGACGCTGTCGATCCAGAACGGCCAGCGCATCGGTTTGCTTGGCGCGAACGGCCAGGGCAAGTCGACGCTCATCAAGACGCTCGCGCAGACGCTCGAACCGCTTTCCGGCGGCGTGCGGCAAGGCAAGGGCCTGCAGATCGGCTACTTTGCGCAGCACCAGCTCGAAACGCTGCGCCCGGACGACTCGGCGCTGCAGCATCTCGCCCGCCTCGCGCCCGACACGCGCGAGCAGGAACTGCGCGATTTCCTCGGCAGCTTCAACTTCTCCGGCGAGATGGCGACGGCGAAAATCGCGCCGTTCTCGGGCGGCGAGAAGGCGCGGCTCGCGCTGGCGCTGATCATCTGGCAGAAGCCGAATCTGCTGCTGCTCGACGAGCCGACCAACCACCTCGACCTCGAAACGCGGCACGCGCTGACCATGGCGCTCGCGCAGTTCGAAGGGACGCTGATTCTCGTGTCGCACGACCGGCATCTGCTGCGCGCCACGACCGATACCTTCATGCTCGTCGCGAAGCATCGCCTGAGCCCGTTCGACGGCGATCTCGACGATTACCGCGACTGGCTCCTGCAACATGCGGCCGAAACGCGCGCGGCGGCGAAGGAAGCAAGCGGCGCGGCCTCGGGCGACGCGCAGGACAACGGTCTGAACCGCAAGGAGCAGCGCCGGCAGGAAGCGCAGGAGCGGCAGAAGTTCGCGCATCTGCGGAAGCCGCTGCAGTCGCGCATCGCGAAGATCGAGAAAGAGATGGAGAAGCTCAACGCGGAAAAGTCGCAGCTCGATGCCTTCGTCGCCGATCCGGCGAGCTACGAAGCCGCGATGAAGGCGAAACTCACCGAGACCATCCGCCGTCAGGGCGAAGTCAATACGCGCCTCGAAACACTCGAAATGGAGTGGCTCGAAACGCACGAGGAACTGGAGCAAATCGGCTCATAACCGGAGGTCTACCACTTGACGCCTTCTCTTGCCGGCCTGCGCGTGCTGGATCTGACGCGGCTTCTTCCCGGTCCCATCGCCACGTTGCGGCTCGCCGAACTCGGCGCCGATGTGCTCAAGATCGAGCCACCCGGCGAAGGCGACTACGCGCGCACGATGCTGCAAAGCGAAGCCGACCGGCAAAACGGCGTGCCGAGCGCGTTCTATCGCATCGTCAATCGCGCAAAGCGCCAGCTCACGCTCGATCTCAAGACCGACGAAGGCCGCGCGCAGCTGATCGGGCTCGCGCGCAACGCGGATGTGCTGGTTGAAAGCTTCCGCCCTTCCGTGATGGCGCGGCTGGGCGTCGGCTACGACGTGTTGCGCGAGGCGAATCCGAAGCTCGTCTATTGCGCGATCACGGGCTTCGGCAGCGACGGTCCGTTCGCGCACAAGGCGGGGCACGATCTGAACTACATCGCCTATGCGGGCGTGCTCGATCAGCTTGCGACGCGTGACGGCACGCCCATCGCACCGAATTTCCAGTTGGCGGACCTGCTCGGCGGAGCGCTTTCGGCCGTGATGGAAATACTCGCGGCGGCGTGGCATGTCGCGCGCGGCGGCGAAGGACGCTGTCTGAACGTGTCGATGACGCACGCGATGCACGCGCACAACGTCATGGCGCATATCGCGCTCGCCAATGCCAACGAAGCGGGAACGCGCGCCGGCGCGGGCCTCCTGAACGGCGGCGTGCCCTGTTACGACGTGTATCGCACGCGGGATGACCGCTTCGTCGCGGTCGGCGCACTGGAGCTGAAGTTCTGGCAAACCTTGTGCGAGGCGCTCGGCCGCCCCGATTGGGCGACGCGGCACTGGAGTCTCGGGCAGGCGATCGGCGGCGCGGACGCGGCCGAATTGTCGGCGCAGCTCGCCGCGCGCTTTTGTGAACGCACGCGCGACGAATGGATGGCCCTCCTGGAGCCGCTCGATTGCTGCGTCGCGCCCGTGCTCACACCCGCCGAAGCGGCGGTGCATCCGCTCTTTCGCGGCAGCGCAACCTGAAAACCGGGAAACCTAGCGCCGCGGCAAGACCTGGCGCGGCTCGCGCTCGTCGTCGACGAGCACGTGCTTGCGGCCCGTCACATGCCGCCGAATGGTTGCGACGACTTCGTCCTCGGTGATGTCGGCCGCGACGACGCGGCGCGAAATCTGGCCCTGCTCGTCGATCCATTCGACGATGCGGCAGCCGCTTCCCCACGGCTGCTGAAGCGGCGCGGAGACACGGCACCCGCGCAGATGGAACGCGGGCTTCGGCCGGGTTGATTTTGAGTGTTTCAATGCGTGGTCCTCTCGATCCTTCCGGTCACTTCGCTTGGTTAGACTGCGTTCAGCGAAGTTGGCCGCGAACTTACCCCAATGAGGTGCCCCGTAAGGATAGAAAAACCGCGCGTCGCTTGGGTTACATTGAGCAACCGGATTCTTACGCCCCGTTACGAGGGGTCCGATCACCCGGTCATTCGAGATCGCGAACCCGGTCGATCGCCTCCTCGATGCGGTCCACCGCGATCACCTTCAGGCCGTCGATCGCCTGTTTCGGCGCATTCGCCTTCGGAATCAGCGCGATCGAGAAGCCGAGCTTGGCGGCTTCCTTCAGACGATCCTGGCCGCGCGGCGATGGCCGGATCTCGCCCGCCAGGCCCACTTCGCCGAACGTGATGAGGCCCTTGGGCAGCGGCTTGTTGCGCATCGACGAGTGGATGGCGAGCAGCACGGAAAGATCGGCGGCGGGCTCAGTGATCTTCACGCCGCCGACCGCGTTCAGGAACACGTCCTGATCGAAACACGCGATGCCCGCATGCCGGTGCAGCACGGCCAGCAACAGCGCCAGCCGGTTCTGCTCCAGCCCGACCGCGAGCCGGCGCGGATTGGGCACGTGCGCCGTATCCACGAGCGCCTGCACTTCGACCAGGAGCGGCCGCGAGCCTTCCTGCGTCACGAGCACGCACGAACCCGGGACACTCTGCTCGTGCTGCGACAGGAAGAGCGCCGACGGATTCGCGACGCCGCGCAAGCCTTTTTCGGTCATCGCGAAGACGCCGAGTTCGTTGACCGCGCCGAAGCGATTCTTGAACGCGCGCACGAGCCTGAACGACGAATGCGTGTCCCCCTCGAAATACAGCACGGTATCGACGATATGCTCCAGCACGCGCGGCCCCGCGAGACTGCCCTCTTTCGTCACGTGGCCGACCATGATGATCGCCGTGCCCGTCTGCTTCGCGATGCGCGTCAGTTGCGCCGCACACTCGCGCACCTGCGCGACCGAGCCGGGCGCGGATGTCAGCGCTTCCGAGTAGATCGTCTGGATGGAGTCGATCACCGCGACTTCCGGCCGGTGCTCGTCGATGGTCGCCTGAATCTTTTCGAGCTGGATTTCCGCGAGCAGCGCGAGATCGCCCGCCGCGCTTTCCCCGATCAGGCCGAGCCGCTGTGCGCGCAACGCGATCTGCGCGCCGGATTCCTCGCCGCTCACGTAGAGCGCGGGCCGGTCGCGCGCGATCTCCGCGAGCGATTGCAGCAGCAGCGTCGATTTGCCGATGCCCGGATCGCCGCCGATCAGCACCACGCCGCCCGGCACAAGGCCCCCGCCGAGGACACGGTCGAATTCACCGACACCGGTCGTGAAGCGCGGCACGTCGGACGCCTCGATTTCGGCGAGCTTTCGCACCGGCGAACTCTTCGCGAGCGCCTGAAAACGATGCGCCGACGCCGCCTGCTCGACTGATTCCACCAGCGTGTTCCACGCCCCGCACGCGGCGCACTGGCCTGTCCATTTCGGCGACTGTCCGCCGCATTCGCTACACGTATAGAGCGTCTTTGCTTTTGCTGCTTTCGCCACACAGAGCCTTGCTTGGAATTACGTTATTGATGTTGAACGAGTTACTCCGCGCGCACCGGCACGCGCTGCGCGACCGCACACATCAGCTCGTAGCCGATGGTGCCCGCCGCGCTCGCGACGTCGTCGATCGGCAGGTTCGTGCCCCACAGTTCCACCCGCGAGCCAATGCCCGCGCTCGGGCAGGGCGTGAGATCGACGGTCAGCATGTCCATCGACACGCGGCCGACGAGCTTCGTCCTCACGCCATCGACGATCACAGGCGTGCCTTCCGGCGCCACGCGCGGATAGCCGTCCGCGTAGCCGCAGGCGACCACACCGACGCGCATCGGCGCGCCCGCGGTAAAGGTCGAGCCATAACCGATGCTGCCGCCCGCGTCGACCGTCTGCACGGCGATCAGCTCGGACCGGAACGTCATGGCGGGCTTGAGCCCCGTACTGGCGATATCGGCGGTGACGCCCGACGGCGACGCGCCGTACAGCATTATGCCCGGCCGCACCCAGTCGAAATGCGCGTCCGGGTGCCACAGCACGGCCGCCGAGTTGGCGAGGCTGCGCGTGCCCGCAATGCCCTCCGCGCCGCGCTCGAAGGCCTCCAGCTGATGCGCGATGCCGCGCGGGGCGTCGGCGTCGGAAAAATGGGTCATGAGCGTGATCTGGCCGACGCCCTGCACGGCGCGCGCGCGCTCCCAGGCGGCGCGGAACTTTTCCGGCGTGTAGCCGAGGCGGTTCATGCCGCTGTTCATCTTCAACTGAATGTTGATGGGTTTCGACAGACGCGCCATTTCCAGCATGCGCAACTGCTCGTCGCAGTGCACGGCCGTGGTCAGGCTGTAGCGGTCGATCACGTCGATGTCGGTCGGCCGGAAAAAGCCCTCCAGCAAAAGAATCGGCCCCGCCCAGCCCAATTCACGCAACTTCGCGGCTTCTTCGAGGTCGAGAAGGCCAAAGCCGTCCGTCGCGCGCAATCCGGGGAACGCCCGGGCGAGTCCGTGGCCATACGCATTGGCCTTGACGACAGCCCAGATCTTGGATTTCGGCGCGTACTTGCGTGCAATGGCGAGGTTGTTGGCGAGCGCGGCGGTGTGGATTGTTGCGGAAAGGGGGCGCGGCATGAGCGTTTGGTGGAATTGCAGTAAGTGCGGTCGAAAAGGCGAGCATACGACAGCGGGACGCGTCCTGCTGCGCCAACCGGGACGCCTTGCGAATCAGTATCTTATGAGGAATCTCAGGCACGAGCGTGTCATTTCTAGCGTAATCGAGATTACTGCTAGTCAGAATGCGCCTATTTTCGTGTTATAAAGCCGTGCGCACAACCCATTTCGAAAGGCATAAGCCCGAGCGCATACCAGGTGCTCGGGGCGGATCACCCGCAGTGAGGAAAGCTTCGGATCAGATGAAAAAAGGTTTTTACACCATCATGGCCGCGCAGTTTTTCTCTTCGCTGGCCGACAACGCTCTACTGATCGCTGCCATCGCACTGCTGAAAGACCTTCACGCGCCGAACTGGATGACGCCGCTGCTCAAGCTGTTCTTTGTCCTGTCGTACGTGATTCTCGCGGCTTTCGTCGGCGCCTTCGCGGATTCGCGGCCCAAGGGCCACGTGATGTTCGTGACCAATTCGATCAAGGTCGTCGGCTGCGTGACGATGCTCTTCGGCGCGCATCCGCTGCTCGCGTACGGCATCGTCGGCTTCGGCGCCGCCGCGTATTCCCCGGCGAAATACGGCATTCTCACCGAACTCCTCCCGGCCGACCGGCTCGTCGCCGCGAACGGCTGGATCGAAGGCACAACCGTCGGCTCGATCATTCTCGGCACGGTGATGGGTGGCGCGCTCATCAGTCCGCATATCGCGAGTCATCTGCTGTCGCTGAATATTCCGCGCATCTACACGCCCGCCGAAGCCGCGATGCTCGTCATCATGCTGATGTACGTGGTCGCCGCGATGTTCAACCTGCGCATCCCCGACACCGGCGCGCGCTATCCGAAGCAGGAAACGCGGCCGATCAAGCTCATCACCGATTTCGCCGACTGCTTTCTCGTGCTGTGGCGCGACAAACTCGGCCAGATCTCGCTCGCCGTCACGACGCTCTTCTGGGGCGCGGGCGCGACGCTGCAATTCATCGTGCTGAAGTGGGCCGAAGTGTCGCTCGGCATGACGCTTTCCCAGGCGGCGATCCTGCAGGCGGTGATCGCGGTCGGCGTCGCGGTGGGCGCGGTGCTCGCGGCCGCGCGCGTGCCGCTCAAGCGCTCGCTCAGCGTGCTGCCGGTCGGCATCATCATGGGTATCGCCGTCATGCTGATGGCGTTCTATACGCGCCACCTCTTTCCCGCGCACTGGGGCATCTACTTCGGCAAGATGCACTTCCCCGGCTATCTGCTGGTCGCGTACGTGTTCCTGATGATCGTGGGCGGCCTGTCCGGCTTCTTCGTCGTGCCGATGAACGCGCTGCTCCAGCATCGCGGGCACGTGCTGCTCTCCGCCGGGCACTCCATCGCCGTGCAGAACTTCAACGAGAACCTCTCGGTGCTCATCATGCTGTGCCTCTACGCGGTGCTCGTGTGGCTCGACATGCCGATCCAGTTCGTCATCGTGCTGTTCGGCTCGTTCGTCTGCCTGATGATGTACTTCGTGATGCGGCGGCATCAGGCCAATCAGCGCGCGTTCGATTCGGTCGCGCTGATCGGCGAAGCGCGGCACTGACGCGTCGCGCGTTTTCGTTTCAATCGACTCCCATCATGCCCGCCGCCGACCTCTTCCCGTTCGTCACCCGCGTGCGCGAACGCGCGCCGCTCGTGCACTGCCTGACTAATCTCGTCGTCACCAACTTCACCGCGAACGTGCTGCTCGCGATCGGCGCCGCGCCGGCGATGGTCGTCGCGCGCGAAGAAGTCGGCGAGTTCGCCGCTGTTGCCAATGCGCTGTCGGTCAATCTCGGCACGCTCGACGTGCCGCAAAGCCGCGCGATCCGCGCCGCCGTCGATGCCGCCAACGGCGCAGGTACGCCGTGGGTGCTCGACCCGGTCGCGGTCGGCCCGCTTGCGTTTCGCACCGAGTTCGCGCTCGATCTGCTCGACTCGAAGCCTGCGGTGATTCGCGGCAACGCGTCGGAGATCATCAGTCTGTCGGGGGGCGCGGCGAGCGGGCGCGGCGTCGACAGCACCGCCGCCACCGACGCCGCGCTCGATGCCGCGCAGGTCCTCGCGCTGAAGACGCAGGCCGTCGTCGCCGTGACGGGCCAGACCGATTACGTCACCGATGGACGCCGCGTGATCGCGTTGTCCAATGGCTCGCCCTTGATGACGCGCGTGACGGGCGTCGGCTGCGCCCTCTCCGCGACGGTCGCGGCGTTCGTCGGCGCGGCGTCGGATCGCGACGAGTTCTGGATTGCGACGCTTGCCGCGATCGCGTATTCGACCATCGCGGGCGAACTCGCCGCGCGTGACGCCGCCCTGCCCGGCAGCTTCGCCGTCGCCTATCTGGACCGGCTCGCATCACTCGATGCCGAAACGTTCGGCAAGACGCTCGTGCAGCGCGAAATCGTTTCCGGCTGACCATGCGCGCCTCGTTCGATCTTTCGCTCTATCTCGTGCTCGATCCCGTCCAGTGCGGCGGTCACGATGCCGCGCTGGCTGTCGCGCAAGCCGCGCTCGAAGGCGGCGCGACCATCGTGCAGCTTCGCGCGCCAGAATGGCACAAGCGCGCGTGGCTCGACCTCGCGCGCGCGTTGTTGCCGATCACGCGGGCGCACGGCGTGCCGTTCGTCATCAACGATCATGTCGATGTCGCGCTGGCCGTCGGCGCTGACGGCGTGCACATCGGGCAGCGCGATCTGCCCGCCGATATCGCGCGGCAACTGCTCGGGCCGGACGCGCTGATCGGGCTGTCGGTGTCGAATCTGGATGAAACCGCGCACGCCGAAAAGCTCGCGGGCGTCGTCGACTATCTCGGCGCGGGCCCGGTCTACGCGACGCCGACCAAAACCGACGCCTCGACGCCATGCGGCATCGATGGTCTCGCTGACATTTGCGCCGCCGCGCGCTCGCCGACCGTTGCTATCGGCGGCATCCAGGCGCACAACGCCGCCGACGTGATGCGCGCGAAGCCCGCCGGTCTCGCGGTGGTGTCCGCCATCTGCAAGGCCGCCGACCCGCGCGAAGCCGCCGCGGCATTGCGCGCGACCATCGTGCGCGCCCGAACCCGATCCTGATATGTCCGCAACGAAACCCATTCCCAACGTGCTCACGATCGCCGGCTCCGACTCGGGCGGCGGCGCGGGCATCCAGGCCGACCTGAAAGCTTTCTCCGCGCTCGGCGCGTACGGCGCGAGCGTCATCACGGCGCTCACCGCGCAGAACACGCGCGGCGTCACGGCGGTTCATGCGCCGGAACCGGCGTTCATCACCGCGCAGCTCGACGCCGTGTTCGACGATATCCGCATCGATGCCGTGAAGATCGGCATGCTGGCGAACGCGGGCATCGTGCGCGCAGTCGCCGATGCGCTGAAGCGCCATCGGCCGAAGCACGTGGTGCTCGACACCGTGATGATCTCGAAGAGCCATCACGCACTGCTCGCGCCGGACGCGGTCGCCGCGCTGCGCGACGAATTGCTGCCGCTCGCGACGCTCGTTACGCCGAATCTGCCTGAAGCGGCCGCGCTGCTCGGTGTCGAAAGCGCCGCCGACGAAGACGCGATGGTCCGTCAGGGCGAAGCATTGCGTGCGCTCGGCGCGCGGGCCGTGCTGATGAAAGGCGGCCATCTCGCGTCATCCGACAGTCCCGACTGGCTCATCGAGGCGAGCGGGTCGCTCAGACTCGGCGGCGCGCGCGTGCCGCTCAAGAATACGCACGGCACGGGCTGCACGCTGTCGTCGGCGATCGCGGCGCTGATCCCTCAAACCGACGATCTCGCGAGCGCGACGGCCGAAGCGAAGCGCTATCTGACGGGCGCGATCGAGGCGAGCGTGCGGCTCGACGTCGGTCATGGCGTCGGGCCGGTGCATCACTTCTATCGCTGGTGGTGATCAGGGCGCCGCGGCGGCGAATGCGCGGGCGCGCTCGGGCCAGTCGTCCGGCACGATGAAACCGCGCGATTGCTCGGTCCATTCCCCCGCTTCGTCACGGGCATAAGCGGCGATCATCGTCGGCGCGGCGGTCGTTTCCAGGCGCGCGCGAATCGCCTCCGACTCCGCGATCAGGGTCGCGGCGGCGGCCGCATCGAGCCGTCGCGACGCGAGCCACGCCATGCGCGGCTGCACGACCCACGCGCGTTCATCGTCCGATCCGTTCGCCCGCGCCTCGCGCCATTCCGACGCCGTCAGCCACCAGCCGCGCAAATGACTCGCGCCGATCTCGGGCGCAGGCTCGACGTGCTCGTCCTCGACGCCGTGATAGAAGAGCCGTCCCTTGATGAACAACTGTGCGCGCCACGGCCCTGCGAAGCCGAGCGCGGCGAACTCGGCGCGCGAGGTCAGCGCGAGCTGATGCGTGACGAGCCGCGCGTGCTTCAGATCGAAGCGATCCTGCAGATTCGGCCCGACATAGTCCGACAGACGCACGGCGCTGGGCGCGTCGTCATCGCTGATATGCAGGTAGAACTTCACCGCCAGTTCCCAATGCAGCCGGACGCCGCTCGCCGATTCGAGCAGAAAATCGCATTCGCCGATGGTGCGCCGCTGTTGCCGCAACGGCACGTTCGCCGCGACGAGGCGCGCCGCGGGTCCGTGCGAGAGGAAGAAGCGGATGAGGCTCTCGGCGTAGATGCCCAGGCGCGTGAATTTGGGATCGCGGGCGTGATCGTGGAGCGGCTGCGGCGCGGCATCGAGCGTCTTGAGCCACGCGAGCGTCGCGTCGCGCTCGTGCGTCGAGGCGAACGGATGCGCCAGGGTAGCGTCGCCCTCGCGCAGCAGATCAGGGGCGAAAAGCAGCCAGGCGAGATCGCGAACGGTGACGTCGTCGAAACGATCGACGAGCCGCGTGAGTTCGCTCGCCTGGACCGCCATCAGAGCCCGCCCTTCTCTGCTCCTTGCTCGACGCCGAGCGCGGCGAGCGCCTCGCGGTACGTATTGCGCGCGAGACAGAGATCGGCCCACGCCTTCGACTTGTCCTGAAGGCTGCGCAGCAGATAAGCCGGGTGATAGGTGACGATGACCGGCACGCCGCGATATTCGTGCACGCGCGCGCGCATCGACGCGATGCTCGCTTCGTTCTTCAGGAGACTTTGCGCGGCGAAGCGCCCCATCGCGACGATGACCTTCGGCTTCACGAGCTCGACCTGCCGTTGCAGATACGGCTCGCAGCGCGCGACTTCATCGAGTTCGGGATTGCGGTTGCCAGGCGGGCGGCACTTGATCACGTTCGCGATATACACATTCGACTCCCGCGACAGCGAGAGCGCGCGCAGCATGTTGTCGAGCAGCTTGCCTGCCTGGCCGACGAACGGCTCGCCTTGCTTGTCCTCGTTTTCGCCCGGCGCTTCGCCGATCAGCATCCAGTCCGCTTCGCGATCGCCGACGCCGAAAACCGTGTTCGTGCGACGTTCGCACAGGCGGCAGCGCTCGCAGTTCGCGACGCGTTCGGCAAGCGCGTCCCAGTCGAGCGTATGGACGTCGTCCGGTGCTTCGACGAGGGCGGCTTCGGCGTGGACGGGTAGATCGTCGGTCCAGGGAAGATCGTCGTAGGCGTCGAGCGGCGGTACGTCGGACTCGGGCTGTGCGACGGGCGGCGGCGGCTCGGCGGGCTTCGGCTGCTGCCGCGTCTCGACCGGCTCCGGCGTCTCAGCCGTTTGCACGACTTGCACGGCGGCCGAACGTTCTTCCTCGCCCGGCGCCACGCTCACCATGCCGCGCCGGACCCAGACCGGCCCGATTCCCAGTTCCTCAATCAGCGATTCATCGAGCGCCATGCGCACTCTCCTTCGAAAACGACAGACGCATGACGATTGCGTCCTCGCGCGAGCGATGCCGCGCGGGGTAATAGTTTTTGCGCCGCCCGATGGCCGTGAAGCCGAAGCGCTCGTAAAGCTGGATCGCGCGCGGATTGGACGGCCGCACTTCGAGCAGCACGCCGTCGAGCTTCTCCGTGCGCGTGATGCGCACCGCCTCGCGCAGCAGCGTGAGACCCGCGCCCGCGTGCTGTGCCGCCGGCGCGACGCACAGGTTGAGCAAATGCATCTCGTCGACGACGGGCATCAGCACGCAGTAGCCGATCAGCGTGCCGGTCACATGACGCAGGCACACGCCGTAATAGCCGTTGCGCAGCGAATCCTGGAAATTGCCGCGGCTCCAGGGGAACTCGTAGGCGAGCTTTTCGACCGCGGCGACTTCGTCGAGGTCGGTTTCGGTCATCGGCGTGAGATACCGATCAGCCAGCAGCACGCCGCTCACCGAAGCGCCTCCTCTCGGGCCTGCATGCGCTCCGCCGTGGTCTGCGCGACCTTGTCCCGCACGTATTCCGGCGCGGCGTGCTCGGGCGCGACCGTGCGGCCCGCACGCAACGCCCGCAAGCCGATGAGCGCGACCGGCAACGCATGCGGCAACGCTTCACGATCGACATGCGCGGCGGCGGCCAGCGCCGGCAGGCGATCGCCAAACGCCGCGGCGGCATTGCCGGCGAGTGCGAACGGGACGTCCGGCAGCGGCAGCGCGCCCGGCGCATCGAGCGCGGCCGGGTGCAGCGTGCGCCATTCGCCGGCGGCGGCATCGAATTCGAAGTCGGCCCAATAGACCTCGTCCATGCGGGCATCGAGCGCCGCGAGCACGCGCGGCGGGATCGACGGATCATGCAGGCGCGCGCCTTCCGCGCATGCGAGCAGCGTGCTCACGGGCACGGCCGGCACACTGAGGCCGAACGCCAGCCCTTGTGCGACGCCGGTGGCCGTGCGCAGGCCGGTGAACGAGCCGGGGCCCGCGCCGAATGCGATCGCGGCGCAATCGGCGAGCGTCAGGCCGGCGTCATCGAAAAGCTCGCGCACGGCGGGCAAAAGACGCGTGCTCGACACGGCGCCGGTCGCCTCGTGGCGGAACCAGACGTGCGTGTCGCCGTTCGTGTACTGAGGCGCGGCGGCGGACTGAGTGGAAGCGAAAGCGCTGTCGGCGAGCAGGAGCGCGACGGAGCAAAACTCTGTCGACGTGTCGAGGGCGAGCAAAACGGTGCGTGTCATAGCCGGTATTGTAATGCGGGACACGCGCCGCATTCGCGCGTTTGCGCGCCACGCGCGGGCGCTCCCGTAGCGTGTCTGGAAGGTGTCCTCGGTTGGAGGAAAGCCTCGAGCAGTCTCGCGCGCCTCGCTTGCTAAGATCGTCCGTCCTATCCCGACACGAACGGAGAACGCATGACCGACATCGACCAGCAGTTCGCTCAGGCCCAGGCCGACGTGACCCAATTGCCCGAGCGCCCAGGCAACCTGACGCTGTTGCGTCTCTACGCGCTTTTCAAACAGGCGAGCGTCGGCGATGTGCAAGGTGACAAGCCGGGTTTCACCGACATCGCTGGAAAGTACAAATACGAGGCGTGGGCCGCGCTCGCGGGCACGAGCGCGGATGAAGCGAAGGCGCGCTATGTCGAACTCGTCGATTCGCTCACGCGGGGCGAAGCGGCCTGAAGGCTTGCGGATCCGGCCCGCGCCGTTCAAATGCCCGGTAATGGCGCGGCCGTGCTTCAAAATGTGGCGCACTGCAGCAAACTCAGATATACTAGCGGTTAGCGCTCGACTGCGGGTTGCCTGCTTTTCGGCAAAGCCTCGCGCAGCAAGGCGCTTCGTAGCGTTTCGCCCCAATCCAGTTTAGAAACTGTCCCCTCCCTGCTAGGCCGTTGCGCGGTTTTATTGCGCGCAGTATGTTTCGCGGCCCGTCATGCATCAGGCTGACGTCAGCGCCCGTCGTTCTCTGTGGAACGATCGAGCCTGCCGTATCCGATACAGCTTCTAACAAACATGCTCGCCGCACGTTCGCGCGAGCAGCCCCCGTTTTTCGATTTGCTCGCTGTTTCTTCGCTCGCTGAATCCAACGACTTGGGTATGCCGATTGGCGCCGACGCCTTATTCCTCGTTTCAAGGATCGACATGACTTCGAGCTTCACCGCTAGCCCGTTGGACAATCTCGCAGCAAACATCGGCATCACCCCCTCGACCGACACCCCGGCAATCGACGCACCTGCCGAGAAGCCCGCCGGCCCCAGTTTCGAATCGCTCGGCCTGTGCGCCGAGATTGTGTCCGCGCTGACCGGCGCGGGCTACCAGACCCCGACGCCCGTGCAGCAGCGCGCGATTCCCGCCGCGCTCGCCGGACGCGACCTGCTCGTTTCCAGCCCGACCGGTTCGGGCAAGACGGCGGCGTTCATGCTGCCGGCCATCGAAAAATTCTCGCAACTGCAAAAGCAGGAAGCGCAGCAGCCGCGCGAACCGCGTGATCCGAACGGCCGCAGCCGCCGTCCGCAGCCGGTCGCACGTCCGCGCCTGCTCGTGCTCACGCCGACGCGCGAACTCGCGATGCAGGTTTCCACCGCCGCGACCACGTACGGCAAGCATCTGCGCCGTCTGCGCACCGTCAGCATTCTCGGCGGTGTCGCGTATGGCCAGCAGTTGATGCTGCTCGCAAAGAACCCCGAGATTCTCGTCGCGACGCCGGGACGTCTGATCGATCACCTCGAACGCGGCCGTATCGATCTGGCGAACCTGGACATGCTCGTGCTCGACGAAGCCGACCGCATGCTCGACATGGGCTTTATCGAAGACATCGAACGCATCGTCGACGCGACGCCGGCCACGCGCCAGACGCTGCTCTTCTCCGCGACCATCGACAGCAAGATCACGTCGCTGACCGGGCGCCTCCTGAAGGATCCGGAGCGCATCGAGATCGTGCAGAAGCTCGAAGCGAACGGCAACATCGCGCAGACCGTGCATTACGTCGATGACCGCGATCACAAGGATCGTCTGCTCGATCACCTGCTGCGCGACGAAGGCCTCGATCAGGCGATCGTCTTCACGGCGACCAAGAGCGACGCGGATCTCATCGCCAATCGTCTCGCCGACGCGGGCTTCGAGTCCGCCGCACTGCACGGCGACCTGCCGCAAGGCGCGCGCAATCGCACGATCCGCGCGCTGCGCGAGCGCCGTGTGCGCGTGCTGGTCGCGACCGATGTCGCCGCGCGCGGCATCGACATTCCGGGCATCACGCACGTCTTCAATTACGACCTGCCGAAGTTCGCGGAAGACTACGTGCACCGTATCGGCCGTACCGGTCGTGCTGGCCGCAGCGGCACGGCGGTGAGCCTCGTGCACTACGCCGAAATGGGTGCGCTCAAGCGCATCGAGCGTTTCGTGCGCAATCCGCTGCCGGTGAACGTCGTCGTGGGCTTCGAGCCGCGCAAGGCGCCGCCGAAGGGCGGTTTCGGCGGCGGTCGTGGCCGTCCGGCCGGCAACGGCGGCGGTCGTCGTTTCGGCAGCGGCGGCGGTAACGGCGGCAGCAGCAGCGGTCGCGGCTACGGTCCGGGCAACGCGGGCGGCTACGGCAACAAGTCGACGGCCGGTGCGCGCGAAGGCGGCTTCCGTGACGGCGGCGGTTATCGTGGCGGCAACAGCGAAGGCGGCTATCGCGGCGGCAACCGTGGCGAAGGCGGCTTCGGCTCGCGCGACGGCTACAGCGCACGCCGCAACGACGGCCCGCGCGCACCGCGCCGCGGCAGCTAAGTGTGATCAGGAAACGGCGTCTGCGCCGTTTCCCCTCGCGATCAAAAAACCGATGCCTCGTGCATCGGTTTTTTTTCGTCCCGTCGCCATATTTCACGATGCGCAATACCCTTTTGCGTCGCAAAAGATGTGCTGCGCGGCACAAATACGTCCGTTGCAAGATAGAAAAAGGCATTCCGCAATACGATATGTCTATCGTATCTTATTGAATCATATCGATTAAATTTATCTGAAAAACGCCCTTCGAGGGGTGTCATGGCGCGCTGCGTTTGCCTAGACTCTTATATAAGAGTTATCGATTCACTATTCGTCGTTCCAGTCTCAGGGAGAAACGCTATGACTTCACGCCAGCAACAAGCGCAGCAACTCCAGCAGCAATGGGAAACGGATCCGCGCTGGAAAGGCATCAAGCGCGGCTATTCGGCGGATGACGTTGTGCGTCTGCGCGGCTCGGTGCAGCCGGAGCACACGCTCGCGCGCCGTGGCGCCGAGAGACTGTGGGCGTCCATTCACGACGAGCCGTTCGTCAACGCGCTCGGCGCGCTGACCGGCAACCAGGCGATGCAGCAGGTCAAGGCCGGCCTCAAGGCGATTTATCTGTCGGGCTGGCAGGTGGCCGGCGACGCCAACGTCGCGGGCGAAATGTATCCGGACCAGTCGCTGTATCCGGCGAACTCCGTGCCGCTCGTCGTGAAGCGCATCAACAACACGCTCACGCGGGCCGATCAGATCCAATGGTCGGAAGGCAAAAATCCGGGCGATGAAGGGTATATCGACTATTTCGCGCCGATCGTCGCCGATGCCGAAGCCGGTTTCGGCGGCGTGCTCAACGCCTTCGAACTGATGAAGGCGATGATCGAGGCCGGCGCCGCGGGCGTGCACTTCGAGGATCAACTGGCGTCGGTCAAGAAGTGCGGCCACATGGGCGGCAAGGTGCTCGTGCCGACGCGCGAGAACGTCGCGAAGCTGTCGGCGGCGCGGCTGGCCGCGGACGTGTGCGGCGTGCCGACGCTGCTCATCGCCCGCACGGACGCCGAAGCCGCCGATCTCGTCACGTCCGACATCGACGACAACGACAAGCCGTTCCTGACCGGCGAGCGCACCGTGGAAGGCTTCTTCCGCACGAAGCCGGGTCTCGCGCAGGCGGTGTCGCGCGGCCTCGCCTACTCGCCGTATGCGGATCTCGTGTGGTGCGAAACTGGCAAGCCGGATCTCGAATACGCGAAGAAGTTCGCCGAGGCGATCCACAGGCAGTTCCCGGACAAGATGCTGTCGTACAACTGCTCGCCGTCGTTCAACTGGAAGAAGAATCTCGACGACGCGACCATCGCCAAGTTCCAGCGCGAGCTGGGCGCGATGGGCTACAAGTTCCAGTTCATCACGCTGGCGGGCTTCCACGCGCTGAACTACTCGATGTTCAACCTCGCGCACGGCTACGCCCGTTCGCAGATGAGCGCGTTCGTCGAGTTGCAGCAGGCCGAGTTCGCCGCCGCCGACAAGGGCTTCACGGCGGTGAAGCATCAGCGCGAAGTGGGCACGGGCTACTTCGACGCCGTGACGCAGACGGTCGAGAAGGAGTCGTCGACGACCGCGCTGCACGGCTCGACCGAAGACGAGCAGTTCTTCGACAAGAAGGTCGCGTAATACCGCAGCAGACAGGTTGAATCAGGGAGAGCGGTGAAAAAAGAAGCGGCGGCCGTGGCGCATGTAGTGATGCGTCGCGGCCGCCGCTCAAACGAAAGCGCATCGCGTGTGCTTTCGTTTGACGGATCAGCGGTAAACGATGACCGGAATCTTCGTATGCGTCAGCACGCGCTGCGTTTCGCTGCCGATAAGCAAGCTTCCGAGTCCGCGGCGTCCGTGCGATGCCATCAGAATCACGTCGCAGCCGTTTTGCTCCGCCGCCTCGATGATGCCGATATACGGCGCGGCATCGATGCTCGTCACGCTCGTGCAGGGCACGCCGGCGCTCTCGGCGGCGCGCTCGACCGCGCGCAGGTGCTCGCGCGCTTCGTTCTCGGCGCGGGCGTGGAAGTCGTCGGGCGGCTCGACGGCGACATCGGCGAAAGGTGAATACGGATATTGCGGCAGGCACGCGTAAGCCGTGATGCGCGCGCCGACCGATTGCGCGAGATCGATCGCGCCGTCGATGGCCTTTTGCGATAGCTCTGAGCCATCGGTCGGCACGAGAATGTGTTTGAACATGGCGTCCTCCCCGTTACGTGTGGGTGCGTGGTTCCATTGTAGTAACGGGGATGCGGACGAAGAAAGTTTCGGCGCTTTTGCGTGACGAAGTGCCGCGTAGACGCGCGACGTTTCATCCGGGCAGCCGTATAGGAATCCGAAATTTCCAGGTCTTACCCCCAATACCCCGTCGCGTTATACGTATGCTTGAGCAGATCGAGAAACAATCGCACGCGCAACGGCAAATGCCTTCGTTGCGGAAACACCGCGTGAATGCCGATCGGCGGCGCGGCGAACGCATCCAGCACGCTCACGAGACGCCCCGCGCCGATGTCCTCGCCGACCTCCCACCACGAGCGCCACGCGAGGCCACGGCCTTCGAGACACCATTCATGCAGCACCGCGCCGTCCGAGCACTCCATCGTGCCGGACACCTTGATCGTCACGACCTTGCCGTCCTGCCCAAACACCCAGCCGCGCTGCTGATTCGCCGACGCACCGAGCGCGAGACAGTTGTGATGCGCGAGCGCGGCGAGATCGGCGGGCTCGCCGCGCTTCGCGAGATAGTCCGGCGACGCGACGCACACGCGCCGGTTCTCCCCGAGCTTGAGCGACACGAGCGACGAATCTGGCAGTTCGCCCAGACGCACCGCGCAGTCGAAGCCTTCGTTGACGAGATCGACCATGCGGTCGGTCAGATCGAGACTCACGGACACATCCGGATGCAGCGTCGTGAATTTCGGCACGAGCGACGCGACGTGACGCCGCCCGAAGCCCGCCGGCGCCGAGACGCGCAAATGCCCGCTCGCCTTCACGCCGCCCGCCGACACGCTCGCCTCCGCGTTCTGCATGTCGTTGATGATGCGCTGGCAGTCCTCGAGAAACGCGGAGCCCTCGAAGGTGAGCGTGATCTTGCGCGTCGTGCGCACGAGCAGCTTCACGCCGAGCCGCTCCTCGAGCGCATCGAGCCTGCGCCCGATGACCGCCGGCGCGATGCCCTCCGCCTGCGCCGCCGCCGACAGGCTGCCCTTCGCCGCGACCGAGGCAAAGGTCTCTATCTGCTTGAATCGATCCATGCGTGTTCGTCGTCAATGGTGGCACTCGCGCACAGATTAGGTAAGTAAAAGTAAAAGATCAAGTGATGCTGCGGTGCTTTTTCCATCACTTAGATCACGAATACAATCGATCCCGACCTCTAAACGGAGCGCACGGCTATGTCGGCCATAACGACACACGCATCGTCTCTCGAATCCTCCATGCTTCCCCGTGCAGTCATTTTCGACGCTTACGGCACGCTCTTCGACGTCCATTCGGTCGTCGCGGCGGCCGAGCAGCTTTTTCCCGGCCACGGCGACGCGCTCTCGAAGCTCTGGCGCCGCAAGCAGATCGAATACACGCAGTTGCGCACGCTCGCGGATCCGGCCGGGGCGCATTACGTGCCGTTCTGGAACATCACGATCGATGCGCTGCGCCACGCGGCCGCGCGCCTGAAACTCGCCGACGCGCTGACGAGCGCCGCCGAGAAGCGTCTGATGGACGAGTACGCGTGCCTCTCCGCCTTTCCCGACACCGTGCCCGCGCTCAGATCCTTGCGCGATAGCCTCGCCATGCCGCTCGCGATCCTGTCGAACGGCAACCCGCCGATGCTCGACGTCGCCGTGAAAAGTGCGGGCATGAGCGGGCTCTTCGATCACGTGCTGTCAGTCGACTCCGCGCGCGCCTACAAGCCGGCGGCGGCCGCCTACGCGCTCGGCACGCGCGCCTTCGGCGCCGCCGCGCGCGACATCGTGTTCGCGTCGAGCAACGGCTGGAACGTGGCCGGCGCGACATGGTTCGGCTACACGACGTTCTGGATCAACCGCGCCGCGCTGCCCTGCGAGGAACTGGGCGTCGCGCCCCACGGCAGCGGCCGCGGCATGGCCGAACTCGTCGCGTTCATCGAAAGCGGCGCTGCGCGCGCGGCCGCGACATCGAAGAGCCGCAAGACAGGCAGCGCACGCCGGCCGCCCGGCATCTAGCGGCCGGCTGCCTTTTTAATTGCTTTACGCACAACCACCAGCAAAACCGTCTGACCGACCAAGGAGAAAACCATGACGCATCCATCGAATCCGCTTTCGCTTCCGAAAGGCATGGCAATCTCGGCCGATATCAAGCCCGGCTACGAGACCATCCTGACGCCCGAGGCGCTCGCGTTCGTCGCGTCGCTGCATCGCCAGTTCGAGCCGCGCCGTCAGCAATTGCTCGCTGCGCGTGTCGAGCGCACCGCGCGCCTCGATGCAGGCGAGCGCCCCACGTTCCTCGAAGAAACCAGATCGATCCGCGAAGGCGACTGGAAAGTCGCGCCGCTGCCGAAGGACCTGCAATGCCGGCGTGTCGAAATCACGGGCCCGGTCGAGCGCAAGATGATCATCAACGCGCTCAACTCCGGCGCGGATTCGTACATGACCGACTTCGAGGATTCGAACGCGCCCAACTGGGACAACCAGATCGTCGGCCAGATCAACCTGAAGGAAGCGGTGCGCCGCACGATCTCGCTGGACCAGAACGGCAAGTCGTACAAGCTCAACGACAAGATCGCGACCCTGATCGTGCGTCCGCGCGGCTGGCATCTGGATGAAAAGCACGTGAGCGTCGACGGGCAGCGCGTGTCGGGCGGCATCTTCGATTTCGCGCTCTTTCTCTTTCACAACGCGAAGGAACTGATCGCGCGCGGCAGCGGCCCCTACTTCTATCTGCCGAAGATGGAAAGCCATCTCGAAGCGCGTCTGTGGAACGACATCTTCGTCGCGGCGCAGGAAGGCGTGGGCATTGCGCGCGGCACGATTCGCGCGACGGTGCTCGTCGAGACGATTCTCGCCGCCTTCGAAATGGACGAGATCCTGTACGAGCTGCGCGAGCATAGCTCGGGACTGAACGCGGGCCGCTGGGACTACATCTTCTCGGCGATCAAGAAGTTCAAGAACGACACGAACTTCTGCCTCGCCGACCGCGCGAAGATCACGATGACCTCGCCTTTCATGCGCGCCTACGCGCTCGAACTGCTGAAGACCTGCCACAAACGCAACGCGCCGGCGATCGGCGGCATGTCCGCGCTGATTCCGATCAAGAACGATCCGGCTGCGAACGACAAGGCGATGGGCGGCGTGCGCTCCGACAAGGCGCGCGATGCGAGCGACGGCTACGACGGCGGCTGGGTCGCGCATCCGGGACTCGTCCCGGTGGCGATGGAAGAGTTCGTGAAGGTGCTCGGCGAAAAGCCGAATCAGATCGAAAAGCAGCGCACCGACGTGCAGGTCACCGCACACGATCTGCTCGACTTCCGTCCGGAGGAGCCGATCACCGAAGCGGGCCTGCGCAACAACGTGAATGTCGGCGTCCACTATCTCGGTTCGTGGCTCGCGGGCAATGGCTGCGTGCCGATCCACAATCTGATGGAAGACGCCGCGACCGCCGAAATCTCGCGCTCGCAAGTGTGGCAATGGATCCGCTCGCCGAAGGGCAAGCTCGACGACGGCCGCAAGGTCACCGCCGCGATGGTGCGCGAGATCACAATCGATGAACTGGAGAAGGTGAAGCAGGCCGTCAGCGCCTCGGGCGCCGACACGAAGCCTTACGAACGCGCGGCGAAGATCTTCGAGGAGATGTCGACGTCGGCGCACTTCACCGAGTTTCTGACGCTGCCGCTATACGAGGAAATCTGAGCGTTTCGAGCGTTCCGACGCACCACGAAAAAACGGCCTCCGGGCCGTTTTTTCGTCTGGCGCGCCTCATGGATCGAGCACGGCGTGTGCTACATTGCGCATCGTCTTTTCAACGATTCAACCGTGGAGCGCACTGACCGTGCGAACGACAGCATGAGCAATATCCAGCTCGATATCGAATGGACCGAAGCGGCATCGCGCAAGATCGAAAAACTGATGCCGCGCAACGTGAACAAGGACTCGTACCTGGCGCTGCCGCCCGTCGAATGTCTGCCGATGGAAGGCGACGTGCTCTTTCTCGGACCGTCCGGCAAGCAGCAGCCGTTCATCGTCGCGGAGCGCCAGTATCATCATGACGGCGACGCCGACTGGACCATCATCCTCATCCTCGACGTCCCGCACGAAACGCACTGAAAACGGCCGGTTCTCCGTCAGAGAATCTTGCTCGCGACACGGACCTCGCCGTGCTCGCACAAATCGGGCGACTTGGCGCGAAACGCCTGAATATGCGCCGATTCGCCGTGCTTCGCGAGCGCGGCCTCGCTCTCCCAGCGCTCGACGAAGATGAAGCGCCGCGGCTCCTTGATGTCGCGGTGCAAGTCGTACTGCAGCGCGCCCGCTTCCTTGCGCGTCGGCTCGACGTTGGCTTCGAGCACGTGCCTCAGTTCCTCTTCCTTGCCCGGCTTGGCGACAAAAATAGCGACGACGGCAATTTCCGACATGAGCGTTCTCCTCTTTTCGATAAAACGATGAAAGCAGGAGGATAACCGCGCGCGGCGGCCGTCGCCGAAAACGTCCGTCGATCGGGCCAAAGAAAAAGCCCGCGTTCCAAGAGAAACGCGGGCAAAAACCGTCGCCCTACGAGGATAGGCGACGGGGCCATCGGGGCTCGCGCGTAGCGAACCAATCGTCTGTTTGTCCGGTGCGATGCGCCTGATGGGCGCGCTTGCGAAGCGCTTCGGGCGGGTGAATTACGCCACTGATGCAATGTACTGTCCGCGCGTTCATTTCTATAAGCTTTTGCGCACATTTCCTGATAGAAAGAATTGTCTGCGCAATTCTCAGACGACGCTCGCATTTCTGTGCACGCTGAAAAAATCGTTTGCGCGCACGGCGGAACCTTGAAGGCATAAAAAAACCGCCTCGTGAAAGAGGCGGTTTTTGCGCGGCCGGACTGAAGGAAACGGTCAGCCGATCTGGTCGGCGAGCAACGCCATGATCTGGCGCGCCTGCGGGGAAGAATCGACATCACCCTTGTCGTCGACGATCGCCACGCGCGTCTGCTGCTCGGTGACGGCACGCACGTTGACCTGATACTGCTTCGCCTTCATTTCCTTGCGGCCGTGGAACACCTGACTCCAGAAGCCCTGCTCCGCCGATGTCTTGTCCGTCGGATCGACATAGCGCACGTAGTAGACGCCCTTCGCGCGGTCGCGGTCGTCCACCGTGAAGTTGGCGCGATCGAGCGCGGTGCCCACGCGCAGCCACGCGCGGTCGTACGCCTCCGGCAAGGTCAGTTGCGAGGACTCGGCCTCGGGCACGACTTCGTTGTGGATCGGCGAGTTGCCCGCGTTCGCGACGTTCTGAGCCGCAACCGACGCAGCCTTCGAATCGCCGCCCTTCTTCGCAGCTTGCGCGCCTGCGGCGCCCGCCGCACCGGCCGCAGTCGGCGTGTCGAGCGGCGTCGCGCCACCCGAGGCGGTCCGTTGATCGGCCGCCGCGAGCGAGGACATCAGACGCTTGAGGTATTCGTTCTCGAGCGCCGGATCGTTCGGGCGCGCCTGCCACTGGCTCGAATCGTTGTTCACGCCGGTCAGCGCCTCGCGCATGCCCTTCTGGCTGATGAACACGTAGGTGCCGCCTGTCGGCGCCACCTCGAGGCGTGTGCGGTACTTGTTGCGCTCGGCCGTGACATACGAATTGCCGGTTGCCTTGGAAAGTGTGTCGCGGATCAGGCCATCCGAAATCTGCGGATGGGTTTCGTTCCAGTCCGTTTCCATCACGCCCTTGTCACGCTGATCGACGACGAGCAGGAAGCCCTGCTCCTGCCAGAAGCGGCGGATCTGCGGCCACACCTGATCGGGCGTCTTGCCGTCGATGACGAGCCAGCGCTCGGTGCCGTCGCGTTGAACGTGCATGCCCGACACGGGCGGTGCCACCGTGGGCGCATTCGGTGCGACTTTCTGAATTTGCTGCAGGTCGGAGAGCGATGCCTGCCCGCCCTGAGGCGGCAGCGAACGCTGGTCGACCGCTTCGTCGAGCAGATTCGGCGGAACAGCGAGAGACACCTGTTTCGAACGCTGATCGCTCTTGTAGTTGAACGCGTTGGGATTGGACGTGCCGCATCCCGCCACGATTCCGGCCACAGCGAAAAGCGCAGCCATGCGCTTGGTCACACGAAAATCTGTCATTTGGAGAAGTCCTTCCGCTACGCCACGGGCGTTCTTCCGTGGATCAACCCAGTATTTTACCGGTCCGGCGCCCCGCCGTGAAAAAAAGAGAACAGGACGGCTTAGATCGGGCGCCTGAAGCGCGCCCATTTTTACCTTGCCGATCGACGCAGAATGCGTACTGAAAGCAATCAAATGGCGCGTTTGAATTTTGTATTTAAATCGCCCTGCGTCGAATTGACAATTTATGACAATTGCGAAAAACGGCGCAGCGGTCTTTCGGCCATTTGCAACGCACTGATCCGTAGGGAATTTTTTAGAATTCCCTGCAAAATAAAGCGCGTTGAGCGTGCCCCATCCTCCGTATCGCTTTGCCAGGCTTACTTCTAAAATCCCATCTCAAAAATAAGAAGAGTCCTAAATAACGGAGAGAAAATCATGACAAAAATCAGAATTCCTCACTACGGCGCGGCCGGCCTGGTGATCCTCGCAATCGGCGCGATGGCGCCCGCTCACGCGCAACTCGGCGCGGCCGCACGCGCCGCGAGTGCCTCGGACGGCGATGTCGTGCATCGGGCGCAGGGCGGGATCGTGCAATATCGCGAAACGACCGACGCGCAAGGCATCGTCGTGCGTGAATACGCCGATACGAGTGGGCAAGTGTACGCGGTCTCCTGGCGCGGCCCGGCGATGCCGGATATCCGGTCGCTGCTCGGCGCGTACTTCGAGACGTTCAGGCAGGGCGCGCAGGCGTCGATCGGCGATGCCGGTCTGCACTCGGCGCGCGTCGTGAAGGGCAATCTCGTCGTCGAAAATCGCGTGCGGCTGCGCGAGTTCAGCGGACGCGCATGGCTCGCGAGCGCCCTGCCCGCGGGCGTGACCGCGACGGATATTCAGTGAGGGGACGACTATGAATACACGCGCCCTCCTCTCGATATTCACGCTCGCGCTCTGCGTTCTGCTGTATGCCTGCGGCGGAGGCGGCGGCGGCAGCTCAGGCGGCGGTTCCGCCGCGCCCCAGCCGGCGAGCGCGCCCCTGACAGCAAGCGCGCCGGACACGGCCAGCGCCGCCGCGCCCGCCAACGCCGCATCGGCGCCGTTGGCGAATACGAGCGTGCCGCAATCGACGACGCCCAACGTCCAGACGATCACCGTCGCCAGCACGCCCACCAACACACGCAACATGTTGCAGACCAGCGTGACGATCTGCGTGCCCGGCACGAACACCTGTCAGACCATCGACGACATTCAGGTCGATACTGGCTCGCACGGCCTGCGCGTGCTGGCGTCCGCGCTCGATCCGTCGATCGCGTTGCCGCTCGTCGCGGGCGGCAATCCAAGCGCGATCGTCGCGGAGTGCGCGGTGTTCGGTTCGGGCTATACGTGGGGTGCGGTGCGCACGGCCGATGTCCGGCTCGCCGGCCAGGTCGCGTCCTCCACCTCGGTCCAGCTGATCGCCGACAGCGCCGCGCCCACGACCGCGCAGGATTGCAGCCAGTCCGGCCTGCCGATGCTCTCCGCGTCGTCCCTGCGCGGCAACGGCATTCTCGGCGTCGGCCCGTTCACCGCCGATTGCGGCGCCGGCTGCGCCGCCTCCGCGATGCCGCGCTGGTACTACGACTGCATCTCGGGCAACTGCGTCGCGAGCACGCTGGCGGTCGCGCAGCAGGTGACCAATCCGGTCGCGAACTTCGCCACCGACAACAACGGCGTGCTGATCGAGCTTCCCGGCATACCGGACAACGGCGCGGCCACCGTGACCGGGACGATGACCTTCGGCATCGGCTCGCAGTCGAACAATCTGCTCGGCGCGGCGACGGTGCTCAAGTCGAGCTCGGTGTCCGGCTATGTCACGACGGACTTCGGCGGCAACCAGTACGGGTCGAGCTTCATCGACAGCGGATCGAACGGCGTCTTCTTCCCGTCGACGACATTGGCCCAGTGCGGCGTATGGTATTGCCCGTCAACACCACAAACGATCGCGGCGACGATCCGCTCATCGACCGGTGCGCAAAACGCCGTGAGCTTCACCATCGCGCAATCGACGGCATTGTTCGGCACGGGCAACTTCGCCTTCGACAACCTCGCCGGTTCAGCGAGCGGCGTCTTCGACTGGGGCTTGCCGTTTTTCTACGGACGCCGCGTGTTCACGGCCCTCGACGGGCGCCCGACGCCGGCCGGACCGGGGCCGTACTACGCGTTCTGAGCCCGCAAACAAAAAAAACCGTCTCCGGTTTCCCCGGAGACGGCTTTCTGTCGAACGCGTTGCGCGACTACGCCTTGCTTTCTTCGTCGAAGATCTTCTGCGCGAGATGGAATGCCGAATTCGCCGCCGGCACGCCGCAGTAGACCGCCGTCTGCAACAGCACTTCCTTGATCTCGTCCTGCGTCACGCCATTGTTCTTCGCGGCGCGCAAGTGCAGCGCGAGTTCCTCGCTGCGGTTCAACGCGACCATCATCGCGATCGTAATGAGGCTGCGCGTGTGGCGCGGCAAGCCGTCGCGCGTCCAGATCTCGCCCCATGCGTAGCGCGTGATGAAGTTCTGGAACTCCGTCGTCAGTTCCGTGCGATTGGTGAGCGAGCGGTCCACGTGCGCATCGGACAGCACGGCGCGACGCACCTTCATCCCGGCTTCGTAACGTTCGTCGTCGGTCATGGTCATTCTCCGAGGAAGTCGAGGACGGCGCGCGTGTAGTCGTCGCGCTTTTCGATGTTCGACAGATGCGCCGCGTCCAGTTCGAGGTAGCGCGCGCCGTCGATGTAACCCGCGAGCTCGCGGCCCTGTTCGGCCGTCGTCGACAGATCGTGCGTACCCGCGATCACGAGCACCGGCACCCTGATGGTTCTGGCTTCGCCGCGCAGGTCGGCGTCGCGGATCGCCTCGCAGTTCGATGCGTAGCCATCGCCCGAGGTGTGGCGAAACACGTCGCGGATATTCGCGAGTTCGAGTTGCTCTCGCTCGATGAACGGCGCGGTGAACCAGCGCGCGATCACGGCATCGGTCAGCGCGGGCATGCCACCCGGTTCACGCGCCTTCGCGGCGCGCGGCGTCCACACGGCGTCCGAGCCGATCAACGCGGCGGTGTTCGACAGCACGACGCGCGAGAAGCGCTCCGGATGACGCGCGGCCAGGCCGACGCCGGTCAGTCCGCCCATCGACAGCCCGCAGTAATTCGCGCGCTCGATCTTCAGATGGTCCATCAGCCCGATCACGTCGCCGATCAACTGGTCGATCGTGTACGGCCCCGGCGGCACATCGGAATGGCCGTGGCCGCGCGTGTCGTAGCGCAGCACGCGATAGCGCTTCGCGAACGCCTCGATGTTCGGCGTCCACATCGAGACATCGGCGCCGAGCGAATTCGACAGCACGAGCCACGGGGCGGTGTCGCCCGCCGCGACATCGATGCGATAGTGAATCCGCGTTCCGTTCACTTCGGCAAGAGGCATGTTTTTACTGCTCCTGTTTGTTCGAGTTAGCGTTTGCGATGGCGGCAGCGACGAACGCCTGCGCCTCACCGACGTAGTTCGCCGGATCGAGCAATTGCTTCAGTTGATCTTGTGACAGATGGCGCGTGACGGTTTCGTTCGCGGCGAGTTCGTCGAAAAGCGACGTGCCGTTCGCGACCGACGCCTTCGATGCGCCTTCGACCAGCTTGTGCGCATCGAGTCTGCCGATGGCGTCGCCGAGCGCGAGCATCACCGCTTCGCCGAGCACGAGGCCGTTGGTGACATTGAGGTTGTGCGCGAGGCGTTCGACCTTGACTTCCATTGCCGGCACGATGCCCACGATGTTCGCCAGCGCCCCGGCCGTGAGACGCGCGAGATCGGGCAGCGCTTCCCATTCGGCCTGCCAGCCGCCCAGTGCGCGTTCGTGCTCCTGAACCATGCCGGCCAAGATCGTCGCGACGAGATTGGGCGCGCGTGTCGCGGCCGTCAGCACCGCCGCGCAGCCGACGGGATTGCGCTTGTGCGGCATCGTCGATGAACCGCCCTTGCCCGCCGCGGCGGGTTCGGCGACTTCGCCGAGTTCGGTCTGCATCATGAGCGAGATGTCGCGCGCGATCTTGCCCAGCGTGCCCGTCAGCATGCCGAGAAACGACGCGGCCTCCGCGATGCGGTCGCGCTGCGTGTGCCACGGCAGCGCGGGAAGCGTCAGCTTCAGATCCTCGGCGAACGATGCCGCAACCGGCAACGCCTTGTCGCGCAGACTCGCGAGCGTGCCCGCCGCGCCGCCGAATTGCAGCACCAGCGTGCGCGCGCGCAACTCGCAAAGACGCTGACGATGGCGCGTCACCGCGTCGAGCCATTGCGCGAACTTGAGACCCAGCGTGATCGGCAGCGCCTGCTGAAGCCACGTGCGGCCGATCATCGGCGTCTTTTTGTGCGCTTGGGCCTGCATGACGAGCGCATCGGAAAGTGCGCGTAAATCGGCGTCGAGCAGATCGAGCGCGGCGCGCAGTTGCAGCACGACGCCCGTATCGATGATGTCCTGGCTCGTCGCGCCCCAGTGCACGTACTTCGCGGCTTCGGCGTCCGCCGCCTTCACGACGGCCGTGAGTTGCTTGACGAGCGGAATCGCGAGATTGCCGCCCGCCTGCGCGCCGGTCATCAACGCGTCGGCGTCGATGTTGTCCGCCTTGCACGCGGCGACGATCGCCTCGACCGCGCCCGAGGGAATCACGCCATGCAGCGCCGAGGCGCGCGCGAGCGCAGCCTCGACGTCGAGCATCGCCTGCACGGTCGCGCGCGGCGACCAGATCTCGTTCGCGGCGGCGTTGCCGCACACGAGATCGGTGAGACGTCCCGTGGATGCGAACATGGGCTCAGACGCGCTCGATGATCATCGCGATGCCCTGGCCCACGCCGATGCACATCGTGCACAGCGCGAAGCGGCCGCCGGTGCGATGAAGCTGGTAGCTCGCGGTCGTGACGAGCCGCGCGCCCGACGCGCCGAGCGGATGGCCGAGCGCGATCGCACCGCCGTTCGGATTGACGCGGGGATCGTCATCGGCGACGCCGAGCATGCGCAGCGTGGCCAGTCCTTGCGATGCGAAGGCTTCGTTCAGCTCGATCACGTCCATCTGGTCGATGGTCATGCCAAGACGCGCAAGCAGCTTCTGCGACGCCGGGCCCGGGCCGATGCCCATCACGCGCGGCGGCACGCCAGCCGTCGCGAGGCCGAGAATGCGGGCGCGCGGCGTGAGGCCGTGGCGCTTCGCGCTTTCCTCGTCGGCGATCAGCATGGCGACCGCGCCGTCGTTCACGCCCGACGCGTTGCCCGCCGTCACGCTGCCGTCCGGACGCACGACGCCCTTCAACTTCGCGAGCGCTTCGAGGCTCGTTTCACGCGGATGCTCGTCTTTATCGACGATGAGCGCGTCGCCCTTCTTCTGCGCAATCGTCACCGCGACGATTTCCTGCGCCAGCGTGCCGTCCTTCTGCGCGCGCGCTGCCTTCTGCTGCGAGCGCAATGCGAACGCGTCCTGATCGGCGCGGCTGATCTTGTAATCGTCCGCGACGTTTTCGGCGGTTTCCGGCATCGAGTCGACGCCGTACTGCTTCTTCATCAGCGGATTGATGAAACGCCAGCCGATGGTCGTGTCGTGGATCTCGGCCTGGCGCGAGAACGCGCTGGTCGCCTTGCCCATCACGAACGGCGCGCGGCTCATGCTTTCGACGCCGCCCGCGATCATCAGGCTCGTCTCGCCCGCCTTGATCGCGCGCGCCGCGACGCCGATCGCGTCCATGCCCGAACCGCACAGGCGATTCACCGTCGTGCCCGGCGTGCCGACCGGCAGGCCCGCCAGCAGCGCCGACATGCGCGCGACGTTGCGGTTGTCTTCGCCCGCCTGATTCGCGTTGCCGTAGATCACTTCGTCCACGGCCTCCCAGTCCACTTCCTTGTTGCGCTCGACCAGCGCGCGCAACGGCACCGCGCCCAGATCGTCGGCGCGCACGGAAGACAGCGAACCGCCGTAACGGCCGATCGGCGTGCGGATGGCATCACATACGAAAGCTTCTTTCATCAGTTGCTCCAGTTCTCTTATGTCTCTCGGGCGTCAGGCGGCTTCGGTCAGCGGCGCGTATTGAAGCGGCACCTGCGCCAGCTTCTGCAATTCTTCGAACGACAGGCCTTCCACGATCTCGCGCACCACCAGGCCTTCCGGCGTCACGTCGAACACGGCGAGGTCGGTGTACACGCGGTTCACGCACTGCACGCCCGTCACCGGATACGAACACTGCGCGACCAGCTTGCTTTCGCCCTGCTTCGTGAGCAGTTCCATCATGACGTAGACCTGCTTTGCGCCGATCGCGAGATCCATCGCGCCGCCGACGGCCGGGATCGCGTCGGGCGCGCCGGTGTGCCAGTTCGCGAGATCGCCCGTCGCCGACACCTGGAAGGCGCCGAGCACGCAGAAGTCGAGATGGCCGCCGCGCATCATCGCGAAGGAATCCGCGTGATGGAAATAGGCGCCGCCCGTGAGCAACGTCACGTGCTGCTTGCCTGCATTGATCAGTTCGTCGTCTTCCTCGCCCTTGGCGGGCGCCGGGCCCATGCCGAGCAGGCCGTTTTCGCTGTGCAGGAAGATTTCGCGATCCGCCGCGAGGTGATTGGCGACGAGCGTCGGCACGCCGATGCCCAGATTCACGTACGCGCCTTCGGGAATGTCGGCGGCCACGCGTCGGGCCATTTCGTCACGGGTGAGTTTCTTCATGGCTTTTCGTCCTTCCTTAAGCTGCGAGTTCGGCTTGATGCACCGCTTGCGGCACTTCCACGACGCGCTGCACGAAAATGCCCGGCGTCACGATGTTTTCGGGATCCAGCTCGCCGAGCGGCACGACCTTCGACACCTGCACGATCGCCGTTTTCGCGGCGCTCGCCATGATCGGCCCGAAGTTGCGCGCAGTTTTACGATAGACCAGATTGCCCCAACGGTCGCCCTTGTATGCTTTCACGAGCGCGAAATCCGCGTGCAGCGGCGCTTCCAGAACGTAGTGCTTGCCGTCGATCACGCGCGTTTCCTTGCCTTCCGCGAGCTTCGTGCCGTAACCGGTCGGCGTGAAAAAGCCGCCGATGCCCGCGCCCGCAGCACGGATGCGCTCGGCCAGATTGCCCTGCGGCACGAGTTCCAGTTCGATTTCGCCCGCACGATAGAGCGCATCGAACACATATGAATCCGACTGACGCGGGAACGAGCAGATGATCTTGCGCACGCGCTTCGCCTTGAGCAGGGCGGCGAGGCCCGTGTCGCCGTTGCCGGCGTTGTTGTTGACGATCGTGAGCTCGCGCGCGCCCTGCTCGATGAGCGCGTCGATCAGCTCGGACGGCATGCCCGCCGTGCCAAAACCGCCGATCATGATGGTCGCGCCGTCGTGTACGTCGGCCACGGCCGAGGCGAGCGAATCGAAAATCTTGTTGATCATGTGCCGTTCCTTCTCCTGTCTCGAGAAAACCGATCTGCGATCGCGCGTCTCGAATTCGGGTTTACCAGTTGGTAATCAGACTTGCTTCAAAATGTTCGTCATGCGAACATGGATTCGTTTAGCGAACATCGGCATGGTAGTCCCGCATTCGTTGTCGTGTCAACGAAACATGTGCAAACTGCGGGTTTTCACGGGGTCGCCGCCCGTTCGCGCTTTCATGACGAGCCTTATGAAGAATTCAGCCACGCTCAATCCGGATGCCGAGCCGCAAGACGCGCAAGCGCGCCCCGGCGACGCGTACGTGCAGTCGTTCGCGCGCGGACTCGCGGTGATCCGCTCGTTCGACGTGAACCGCCCGGCCCAGACGCTGACCGATGTCGCCGCCGCGACGGGCCTCACGCGCGCGGGCGCGCGGCGCATTCTTCTGACGCTGCAGGCGCTCGGGTACGTCGAGGCGGACGGCCGTCTCTTCCAACTGACGCCGAAGATCCTCGATCTGGGGTTCGCGTATCTCACCTCGATGCCCTTCTGGAATCTCGCCGAGCCGGTCATGGAAGACCTCGTCGAACAAGTGCATGAGAGCTGCTCGGCGGCGGTGTTGAACGGCGCGGAAATCGTCTATGTGCTGCGCGTGCCCACGCACAAGATCATCACGCAGAATCTGTCGATCGGCAGCCGTCTGCCGGCGTTCTGCACGTCGATGGGTCGCGTGCTGCTCGCCGCGCTCGACGAAGCGCGCCTCGACGACGTGCTGGAAGCGAGCGCGCTCGTCGCCCGCACGCCGCGCACGATCGTCGACAAGGATGCGCTCAGGGCGGCGATCGCCACCGTGCGCCGTCAGGGCTGGGCGATCGTCGATCAGGAACTGGAGGAAGGACTGATTTCGATGTCCGCGCCGATCCGCGACCGGCAAGGCCGCGTGATCGCGGCGCTGAATATCAGCGGCAATGCGCAGCGCAAGAACGCGAAGCAGATGGTGAAGGCGTTTCTGGAGCCGCTGCAGGACGCGGCGCAGCGCGTGTCCGACATGGTCGCGCGGCGCGGATGACGGCGCGCGACGTCACGTCATGAACGATCTCGATCTGAACCTGATTCCGTACCTCGTCGCCATCGAGGAGACGCGCAACGTGAGCCGCGCCGCCGAGCGGCTCGGCGTGAGCCAGCCGCGCGTGTCGACGGCGCTCGCGCGCCTGCGCGAGTACTTCAACGATCCGCTTTTCGTGCGCACCTCGCGCGGCATGGAACCGACGCCGCGCACGATCGCGCTCGTGCCCGCGGCGCGCGAGGCGTTGGCGCGCATCGAGCGCGGCCTGCTCGACCGGCAGCATTTCGATCCGGCCACGAGCACCGAGACTTTCTCGATCGCGCTTTCCGATGTCGGCGAAATCGTGTTTCTGCCACGGCTTTTGCAGGCGTTCGCGAAAGAGGCGCCGAATGCGAATCTGCGCTCGGTGTCGGCATCGCACGGGGATGTCGAGCGCGGGCTCGAAGCTGGAGAAATCGATCTCGCGGTGGGCTACTTTCCGGACCTGCGCGGCAACAACTTCTTTCAGCAGCGGCTCTTTTCGCACCGCTTCATCTGCCTGATGCGGCGCGATCATCCGTTCGCCAATCAGCCGCTCACGCTCGCGCGCTTCATGGAATGCGGCCATGCCGTCGTGCGCGCCGAAGGCCGCAGCCAGGAGATTCTGGAGAATTTTCTCGACAAGGAACGCGTGCGGCGTCGCGCGGTGCTCGAGACGCCGCACTTCATGAGCTTGCCGTTCATCCTGTCGCGCACCGATCTGATCGCGACGGTGCCGCATGCGATCGGTTTCGCGTATGTCGCCGAGCATGCGTCGATCACAATCGCCGAGCCGCCGCTTGCGCTGCCGCGGTTCGATCTGAAGCAGCACTGGCATCGCAAGTTTCACAACGATGCGCGGACCATGTGGCTGCGGCGGGTTGTCGCTTCGCTTTTCAATGATGAGCTTGATGAGTGGCCTAAGTGATGTGGGCGTCGCCTCGTCTGTGAGTCCGGATGGACTTTCGTTGGATCCCGTTTTCGCGTCGGTCTATTAGCACTGCCCCTGTGCGGGGCGGCACCTACTTTCTTTGCTTCTGCAAAGAAAGTAGGCAAAGAAAGCAGCTTTCCCATCCAAAGTGCTTCATGCCGGCCGCGGCACAGGCGATTGGCTGAATGGCCCGGCTGTAGAGAGTGCCCTCGTAGGCCTAACCGGGCTTGGATCGCGCACGGTCCGACGCGCTAGAAGTTATAGCGCGCTGGTTCAGCACGAAATAGCATCGGCACAGCGCTACGCGCTGCCGTGGGGTATGCGAAGGAAACCGACGAAGAAGAAGCACGCGCAAACCCGATTGACCCATCGGCCGCGAAGCGGGCCGGAACCATTTCGCGCTGAACCAGCCACGCGCGTGGCGCGATGTGACAGACCGTGCGCGATCCAAGCCCCGTTCTGCTTGTGTGGGCACTCGCTACAGCCGGGCCATTCAGCCAATCGCCTGTGCCGCGGCCGGCATGAAGTGCTTAGGCTGGGACAGGCTGTTTCTTTGGTTACTTTCTTTGCAGCAGCAAAGAAAGTGACTGCCGCCCCGCACAGGGGCAATGCTAATAGACCGACACGAAAACGGGATCCGCCGAAAGCCCAGCACATGCATCGGCTAAGCAACTAACATTGACGTTTTATTTCCGCACAGGAAATGCTCGATGGACGCACTGACCAGCCTGCGCGTATTCCGCGAAGTCGTCGAAGCAGGCAGCTTCGTGAAAGCCGCCGAGCGGCTCGACATCTCGACCGCCATGACGAGCAAGCACGTCGCCAATCTGGAACGCCAACTCGGCGTGCGCCTGCTGAACCGCACGACGCGCCATCTGAGCCTCACGGAAGCCGGCAGCGTGTACTACGAGCAGTGCAGCGAGGCGCTCGATATCCTCCAGGCCGCGCAGGCCGCCGTCGGCGTACAGACGGCGCAGCCGCAAGGCGTGCTCAAGGTCACCGCGCCCGGCTGGTTCGCCAATCGCACGTTCGCGGATCTGCTCGTCGCGTATCAGGCGCGCTATCCCGGCGTGCTCGTCGATCTGCGGCTGGAGAACCGCTTCGTCGATCTGGTCGAGGAAGGCTACGACATGGCGATCCGCGCGACCTCCGAGCCGTCGCCTTCGCTGATCGTGCGGCCCCTGGGCAAGATGCCCTTCGTGCTCGCCGGCTCGCGCGCCTATCTCGAACAGCACGGCAAGCTGCGTCATCCGGACGATATCGCGCATCATCGCTTCGTGCTGCCGACGTACACGAACATCGACGCCGTGACGCTGACGGGACCGGACGGCGCCTTCACCGTGAAGAATCAGGCCGTGCTAAAAACCAACGATACGTCGATGGCGCTGCAACTCGTGCGCGCCGGACTCGGGCTCGCTTACTTTCCGGCGTGGATCGTCGAACCCGAACTCGCGGCGGGCTCGCTCGTGCGCGTGCTGCCGAGCTACACGGCGTTCGCTCCGTCCGTCTACGCGGTGTACACGAGCCGAAAATACATGACGACGAAAGTACGGACCTTCATCGACTTTCTGTCGGAGTCGCTGGCCATTCGGCCAATGTGATTAGGATTACTCTTATTTTTGAGTCGTGCTCTGCGTGTGATGATCGCGTCCGCTTCCGGATCGGCCGCTCGAGACGCGACGAAAATTTTCATCTTGCGCGCCGCCGGGATCGTCCCTGTTACCCGCACGCGAGGCATGCGCGAAATGGATTTTCCCTGGCTTCCCCTGGCCTTCAATCTGACCTTGCTCGGCTTGACGCTCTTTATCTGCCGCGCGTTGAACGCGAGCCTGGGCGTCCTGAAGTGGAACGGCGCCCTACTCTTTTTGACCTTGTGCGTCTCGGCGATGCTCCTCGATTTCACGCTCACGATGATCTTCGCATCCGCGGGCTTCCATGAGCGCACGCAGTACGACAAGCTCGGATCGAGGATCGCGTGGAGCGAGCGGATCATCACGTATCTGATTCCATGCACGATATCGCTGCTGCTGGCGTGGAGGTTTCGTCGGCGTCAGCGCTTTGCACACGGCCGACCTGAGACGGAGCGCGAAGGCGCGGTGCAGATTCAAACGTCGGCTTACACGCGTTCGGAGTTGACGCTCTGACGCTCTCACACAGGCATGGCGAGTGAATTTGGTGAGTGCAACAGCGAAATTGTTCGAAGCGGTTCTACTATCTGTTTCTCTCTGATATACTTTCGCTCTCTTTCGGGGCGTAGCGCAGCCTGGTAGCGTACCTGCATGGGGTGCAGGTGGTCGGAGGTTCAAATCCTCTCGCCCCGACCAGAATAAAAAGGCTCTCCGGCTTCTGCCGGAGAGCCTTTTTTCTTTGGCCCATCCCAGGCCGTCGTATCGATCAGGACGAGCACGAACAATGGCATATAACAAGCTCAACAATCCGCGCGCATTTCCCGGCAACAGCAACTACGGCATGTCGTTGCGAGACTATTTCGCAGGCCAGGCTCTGGCCGGCGACATGGCCGACGAAAGACTTGCCAGCGATGCGTCGCCCGCGCTTCTCGAAGCGCGCGCGCAGCTCTACTACCGTCTGGCTGACGCCATGCTCAGGGTTCGTGCCGAAGACGAGGCGCTGACCAGCACAAACGCCATGATGGGCATGAGCTTCTGACGTCACGCGCCGCGACCTAAGCCGTTTATTCAGACGTAAAAGCCGAAAAAACACTTGTGTGTCAGTACTTTAAGCTCTAGTCTTAAGGTGACATATAAGGAACGGCGCCCCATGCCTTCGTCTGTCTCAGCGTCCGCGCAAGCGCGGCGCATCCGCTCCGGCCGACCTCGTTCCGCCTTGCACGCGGAAGTCGCCAGATGGTTCGACCCGGCAAGCCGCGCGCGCGTCACGCGCTTCGGGCGCATCTATCCCGGCGGCAGTCGCTATGTGTGCGTGAGCGCCACCAAGCCGGGCCGATGCTTCGCGCTCTACTTCTTCCATCATGGCGCCGACGACTGGCGCATCTATCCGCCGTGGGGCGTCGGGCCGAGCATCGTCTATTGGTCGATCAACGTGAAGATGCCCGTCGCCCGGTCCGAAGCAGCGGCCGGCCCGAAGCGGCGCCTGCGCGCGGGCATCAAGTCTTAGCGGCAGGCAGCGTTTGCCCGGTCATCGTCTCGTCGACAGCGCGCTTGTACACTTTCGCGACATCCGCTGCCGCGATGCCTTGCGACCCATCCTTGCCCATCGAAGCCAGCGTTTCCGCGACCCAGCCCGGACTCACGACGTTCACGCGCAGCTTGCCCTGTAGTTCGAGCGCAGCGGCGCGCACGAATCCTTCGACGCCCGCGTTCACGATGCTCACCGCCGCGCTGCCGACCATCGGCTGCTGGGCGAGCGTGCCGCTCGTCAGCGTGACGGATCCGCCTTCGTCCACGTGACCGATCGCGCAGCGCACGAGATTGATCTGCCCCATGAGCTTGTTCGCGAGGCTGAAGGCATAGTCGTCATCGGCGAGCGAATCGAGCGGCGCGAACTTCGCCGCGCCGCCCACGCACACGACAGCGCCGACCTTCCCGACCTTCTCGTACATCGCGACGATGCTCGCCTTGTCCGACAAATCGACGGCTACGTCCGAGCCCTTGCGGCTCGCGGTGATCACTTCGTGCCCGGGCTCCAGAATCCGCTTGATCTCCGTGCCCAACATGCCAGTTGCGCCAACGAGCAACACTCGCATAAGCCCTCCTGAAGCGACGTGATAAAGCCGCGCCTGAAGCGCCCGGCGCGGCGGTGAGTAAAGACCAAGGGACTATGCTACTGCCGTCGCCGGCGGCGTGCAGGGCGTGATCCGGACGAAAAAAATGCCGCGACGAATCGCGGCATCGTGGAATGGATCGAGACGGCGCTCATCCGCCGAGGAGATCGATCACCTGAAGAATTTCCTTGCGGAGCTGATCAACGTCGACGCCCGGCTGCGCTTGCGCCGCACCGGGCGTGTCCGCGATCTCGGCTTCGTCGCTGATAGGACGCCCCTGGGAATCGAGCCGGTTGCGCGCCCCGTTGATCGTGAAGCCCTGTTCGTACAGCAGCTCACGGATGCGCCGGATCAGCAAGACTTCGTGATGCTGATAATAGCGGCGATTGCCGCGCCGCTTGACCGGTCTCAGTTGCGTGAACTCCTGCTCCCAATAGCGCAGCACGTGAGGCTTGACGCCGCACAACTCGCTGACTTCGCCAATCGTGAAGTAACGTTTGGCGGGGATCGGAGGCAAGACGACTTTTTCCATCGTCGATCAACCATCGTTATAAGTGATGTCGATTGAAGCGCGGTGGTCAGGCAACGCGGCGCGCATCATTCGCGCGCCGCCGGGACATCAGCGAGTGAGATCGGTCTCCGCTCCCGTTTCGACCAGCGCCTTCAGCTTCTGACTTGCATGAAACGTGACGACCCGCCGCGCGGCGATAGGAATGGCCTCGCCCGTCTTCGGGTTGCGGCCCGGACGTTGAGGCTTGTCGCGCAACTGGAAATTGCCGAAGCCGGACAGCTTGACGCTCTCGCCGCTTTCCAGCGCGTCGCGGATGACTTCGAAGAAGGCTTCGACCATGTCCTTGGCTTCGCGCTTGTTCAGACCGACGTGGTCGAACAGCATCTCCGCCAGTTCGGCTTTGGTGAGCGTCGGCGTGTCGCCGGGCGCGCTCGAGGTCGGGGTATCTCGGGTCATGGCGCTACGCTGCGCCGAAAGAAGGGCTTCGAAATCACTCGAGTTCATTTGGTTCATATCGGTAGACCGGCGCTTGCCATATCTGGGACTTGGCGATTGAGACGGAAAGGGCCAACTGCAGGCTATCCGCGTAACCGCGCGCCGTGTACTCGAGCCAGGCGATCCACCAGCGTTTTGATAGCCGTATCGACCGTTTCGTCCTGAAGCGTGCCGCCAGTATCTTGCAACGTTACACGGAAGGCAAGACTTTTCTCGTGCGCTCCCAGGCCACCGGAAGTATTTGATTTTGGACGAAATTCATCGAAAAGCGCAACCCTCGTGACGTGCCTGCAAGCAGCCTCCGAGCGGGCATTTTCGAGCTCGTCGAGAAGCGCCTGAACCGGGACGTGTTGATCCACGACAATCGCGATATCGCGCCGCACGGGCGGGAATTTCGACACCTCCGAAGGCGCGGGCAGCGCGCGATCCATCAGCGCGTCGGCATCGATTTCGAAGAGGATCGGCGCGTTCGGCAGGTCGTACTTCTGCAGCCAGCGCGGATGCAGTTCGCCGATCCAGCCGAGCGCGCGCCCCGCCACTTCAATGCGCGCGCTGCGTCCCGGATGCAGCGCCGGATGCTCGGCCTTCACGAAGCGCGGCACGACCGGCGCGAAGAGCGCTTCGACGTCGCCCTTCACGTCGAAGAAGTCGACGTTGCGCGAGGCCGCGCCCCACTGCTCCTCGATCACCGGGCCATACGCGAGGCCGCCGATCATCTTCGGTTGCGCGAAGCCTTCGACCGCCAGTTCGCCCGCCTTCACCGACGCATCGCGATGGAACACGCGCCCCGCCTCGAACACGCGAATGCGCTCCGCGCGACGGTTCAGGTTATGGCGCAGCACTTCGATCAGGCTGCCGAAGATCGTCGTGCGCATGACCGAGAGCTGGCTCGCGATCGGGTTGATCAGTCTGATCGGGTTGTCGTTGCCGGCGAAGTCGCTTTCCCACTCTGCATCGACGAAGCTGAAGTTCACCGTCTCCGAGTAATCGCGCGCGGCCACTTCATGGCGCAGCGTGTGGATCGAGCGCTTCGTTTCGTTCGTGATGCGCATCTCGCTGCGTGCAACGGGCGGACGCGCCGGAATCTTCTCGAAGCCGTAGATACGTGCGACTTCCTCGATCAGGTCTTCCTCGATCTCGATATCGAAGCGATACGGCGGCGGCGTGACCTTGAAGGTATCGCCGTCGCGCTCGAACGCGAGGTTCAGGCGCGTGAAAATCTGCGCGATCTCTTCCGCGCCGATCTCCACGCCGATGATGCGATGCGCGCGCGACACGCGCATCGACACCGGATTGCGCTCGGGCACGTTGACGATCTGATCGTCGACCGGACCGGCCTCGCCACCACAGATGTCGAGGATCAGGCGCGAGATGCGCTCGATGTGCTCGACGGTCGTCGAGTAATCGACGCCGCGCTCGAAGCGATGCGCCGCATCCGTCGAGAAGTTGTACTTGCGCGCGCGGCCACGAATCGAGTCCGGCCACCAGAACGCGGCTTCGAGATAGATGTTGGTCGTGTCGAGCGACACGGCGGTGCTGTCGCCGCCCATGATGCCCGCCAGACTTTCGAGATGGTGATCGTCCGCGATCACGCCGACGGTTTCATCGACCTCGATGGTGTTGCCGTTGAGCAGCTTGAGCGACTCGCCCTTCTTGCCCCAGCGCACTTCCATCGCGCCGTGGATCTTGTCTAGATCGAACACGTGCGACGGGCGGCCGAGTTCGAGCATCACGTAATTCGAGATGTCGACGAGCGCGGAGATGCTGCGCTGGCCCGCGCGTTCGAGACGCTCGACCATCCACTGCGGCGACTTCGCGTGCGCGTTCACGCCGCGGATCACGCGGCCGGAAAAGCGGCCGCACAGGTCGGGCGCCATGATCTTCACGGGCAGCTTTTCGTCGAGCTTCGTTTCGACTGCGGCGATATCGAGCGCCTTGAGCGGCGCGCCAGTGATCGCGGCGGTTTCGCGCGCGACGCCGAACACCGACAGGCAATCCGCCTTGTTCGGCGTGAGCTTGATCTCGAACACGGTGTCGTCGAGATTGAGCGCCTCGCGGATATCCTGACCGACCTTCGCGTCGGCGGAGAGGATCAGCAGACCGCTGTGATCTTCCGACAGCTTCAGTTCACGCGCCGAGCACAACATGCCCTGGCTATCGACGCCGCGCAGTTTGGTCGGCTTGATCGCGAACGGCTCGCCGCCCGCCTCGGCCGGCGGCAGCACGGCGCCGATGAGCGCCACCGGCACCTTGATGCCCGGCGACACATTCGGCGCGCCGCACACGATGTTCAGTTGCTCGCCCGTGCCGGCATCGACCTGACAGACGTTGAGCTTGTCGGCGTTCGGATGCTTCGCGACTTCGAGCACCTGCCCGACGACGATCTTCGTGGTCGGCGGCGCGACCGGGCGCAGGTCTTCGACTTCGAGACCGGCCATCGTCAGCGCGTGCGCGAGTTCGTCGGTGGAGAGCTTCGGATCGACGAAACTGCGGAGCCAGGATTCTGGGAATTGCATGGGTGTCTACGTTCGAAATGTTTGGAGTCTCTCGTCCGGCGTCTCATTGAAGCGCCGAACGTCGCAGGCAAGGCAGTCGCTTCAGGCGAACTGGCGCAGGAAACGCAGATCGTTCTCGAAGAACAGACGCAGATCCTGCACGCCGTAGCGCAGCATCGTCAGGCGCTCGAGGCCGCTGCCGAACGCGAAGCCGATGTAGCGCTCCGGGTCGAGGCCCATGTTGCGGATGACGGTCGGATGCACCTGACCCGAGCCGGAGATTTCCAGCCATTTGCCCGCGTTCTTGCCATGCTCGAACATCATGTCGATCTCGGCGGACGGCTCCGTGAACGGGAAATACGACGGACGGAAGCGCACGAGAATGTCGTCGCGCTCGAAAAACTTCTTGAGGAAATCGGTGTAGGCGCCCTTCAGATCGGCAAAGCTGATGTTCTCTTCGATCCACAGGCCTTCGACCTGGTTGAACATCGGCGAGTGCGTGGCGTCGCTGTCGACGCGATACGTGCGGCCCGGCACGATCACCTTGATCGGCGGCTTGTTCATGCGCGCGTAGCGCACCTGCATCGGGCTCGTGTGCGTGCGAAGCAGCAGCGGCCGGCCATCGGCATCCTTGCCGTCGACGTAGAACGTGTCCTGCATCGAGCGCGCCGGATGGTTCTCCGGGCTGTTCAGCGCGGTGAAGTTGTACCAGTCGGTTTCGATTTCCGGGCCGTCGGCCACGTCGAAGCCGATCGTGCGGAACACCTGCTCCACGCGCTCCCACGTGCGCATTACCGGATGCAGCGTGCCCGCGCCCGCGCCGCGTCCGGGCAGCGTGACGTCGATGGCTTCCGCCGCGAGACGCTGGTTCAGCAGCGCATCGGCGAGCGCCTGGCGGCGCGTGTTCAGCGCGGCCTCGACCTGCTGCTTCGCCTGATTGATGCGCGCGCCTTCGGTCTTCTTCGCTTCCGGGTCGAGCTTGCCCAGGCCCTTCAGCAATTCGGTCAGCGCGCCGGACTTGCCGAGAAACCGGGCCTTCTCATTTTCGAGCGTGGTGGTATCCGCGGCGTGTTCAAAGGCGCTTTTCGCGTCGGCGACAATCTGGTCCAGATCCATTGATCCCATCTTTTAACGTCGAAATTCAATCTGAGGTTCGGTTTTGCTCATCCACGCGCTTCGACGCGCGTGCCGATCGCGTGGATAAGCAAAACCGTCCGACCAACGAAAACGGGGCTCGGTGAGAGCCCCGTTTTCTGCCTTCCCGCCGCCGTCAACAGCCCGGCGACGAAGAGGCGAACCACGCAGTACTAATTTCGCAATTAGGCTGCAACGGCGGCTTTCACCTGCTTCACGATCGCAGCAAAAGCAGCCTTGTCGAACACAGCCATGTCAGCCAGAACCTTGCGGTCGAGTTCGATCGAGGCCTTCTTCAGACCGTTGATGAACACGCTGTACGTCATGTCGTGCTGACGCACCGCCGCGTTGATACGCGTGATCCACAGTGCGCGGAACACACGCTTCTTGTTGCGGCGATCGCGGTAGGCGTACTGCCCTGCGCGCATGACCGCCTGCTTGGCGATGCGATAGACGTTATTGCGACGGCCGCGGTAACCCTTGGCCAGACGGATGATCTTCTTGTGACGGGCCCGTGCGGTAACCCCACGTTTTACTCGAGGCATGTTGCGCTCCTATGAGTGTAAGTTGAGGTTACGCGAACGGCAGCATTGCGCGGACGGAGTTCATATCAGACTCATGAACTCCGGTGATGCCACGCAGATGGCGCTTGTTCTTGGTGGTTTTCTTGGTAAGAATGTGGCGCTTGAACGCTTGACCGCGCTTGACGGTACCGCCCGGACGCACCACGAAGCGCTTTGCAGCACTCTTCTTGGTCTTCATCTTCGGCATGAAACAACTCCAGTTTATTAGATGGTCATGGGTGTGCGGCTGATCCGCCGATGCTGCCAACGAACCCCTTCCCGCCCTTCGAAACCCACGCTCCACTTGTGTGCAAACGGTTCGGTGAAGAACCGCCGCCTTCCATGAGCGCCGCCGCCGAAGCGGCCGCGCCCTGAAACTTCCGACAATGCCGCGCCAGCCGCCTTGCGACGGCGCGCGATCCATTGCCTTGCTACCTGTGCTTACTTACCCTTTTTCTTCGGGGCAAGCACCATGATCATCTGGCGCCCTTCCATCTTCGGCATCTGCTCGACCTGGCCGAATTCGTCCAGATCCGTCTTCAGACGTTCGAGCATGCGCATGCCGATTTCCTGGTGCGCCATTTCACGGCCGCGGAAACGCAACGTGATTTTCGTCTTGTCGCCGTCTTCGAGGAAGCGCGTGAGGTTGCGCAGCTTGACGTTGTAGTCACCGTCATCCGTGCCGGGGCGGAATTTGACTTCCTTCACCTGCACGATCTTCTGCTTCAACTTCGCTTCGTGCTGCTTCTTCGCTTCCGAATACTTGAACTTGCCGTAATCCATCAAACGGCAGACAGGCGGTGACGCCTGCGGCGCGATTTCGACGAGATCCACGTCGAGCTGTTCCGATTGACGGAACGCTTCGGCCAGCTTCACGATTCCGAGCGGCTCGTTGTCCACTCCGACCAAGCGCACTTCCGGCGCGGTAATTTCACCGTTGATGCGATGTGACGACTTATCAGTAGCGATGTTACGTTTCCTCTAAAAATGAAAAAACAAGCCGCGCTGCGAGTGACTTACTTGAACGCCCGCACTTCCTGCTGCAGACGTTCGAGGAATGCGTCGACCGGCATCACGCCCAGATCGACACCGCCACGAGCACGCACGGCCACGGTTTGCGCATCACGCTCCTTGTCCCCGACGACCAGCAAATACGGGACCTTTTGCAGCGTGTGCTCGCGTATTTTATAGCTAATCTTCTCGTTGCGCAAATCGGACTCCACTCTAAGCCCTTGTTTTTGCAACGATTGGGCCAGATTTCCGGCGTATTCAGCCTGACTTTCAGCAATATTCAGCACAACGGCCTGGGTCGGCGCGAGCCACGGCGGCATTGCACCCGCATGGTGCTCGATCAGAATGCCGAGAAAACGCTCCATCGAGCCGACGATTGCGCGGTGGAGCATCACCGGGCGGCGGCGGCTGTTGTCTTCCGCAACATACTCGGCGCCGAGACGCTCCGGCAGCACCATGTCGAGCTGCAGCGTGCCGCATTGCCACGAGCGGCCGAGCGCATCCTTGATGTGGTACTCGATCTTCGGACCATAGAACGCGCCTTCGCCGGCGAGCTCTTCCCACTGCAGACCGCACGCGGTCAGCGCTTCGCGCAAGCCCTCTTCGGCGCGATCCCAGGTTTCATCGGTGCCGGCGCGCTGTTCGGGGCGCAGCGACAGCTTGATGTCGATATGATCGAACCCGAAATCCTTGTACACGCTCATCGCGAGCGTATTGAAGGCGATCGATTCCGCGATGAACTGGTCCTCGGTACAGAAGATGTGCGCATCGTCCTGGACGAAGCCGCGCACGCGCATCAGTCCGTGCAGCGCGCCCGACGGCTCGTTGCGGTGGCACGAACCGAATTCCGCGTAACGCAGCGGCAGATCGCGATACGAACGCAGGCCATGGTTGAACACCTGAACATGGCCCGGGCAGTTCATCGGCTTGATGGCGTAGTCGCGCTTCTCCGACACGGTCGTGAACATGTTTTCACGATAGTTCTGCCAGTGGCCCGACGCTTCCCAGAGCGAGCGGTCCATGACCATCGGGGTTTTGATCTCGAGATAGCCGGCCTCGTTCACGCGGCGGCGCATGTACTGCTCGACCTGCTGCCACAGCGACCAGCCCTTCGGATGCCAGAACACCATGCCCGGCGCTTCGTCCTGCAGATGGAACAGATCGAGCTGCTTGCCGAGCTTGCGGTGATCGCGCTTCTCGGCTTCTTCGAGCATGTGCAGGTACGCATCCTGGTCTTCCTTTTTGGTCCAGGCGGTGCCGTAAATGCGCTGCAATTGCTCGTTTTTCGAATCGCCGCGCCAATAGGCGCCCGCGACCTTCATCAGCTTGAAGACCTTCAGCTTGCCGGTGGACGGCACGTGCGGGCCGCGGCACAGATCGATGAAATTGCCATGGCCATAAAGCCTGATCTCATCGCTTTCCGGGATCGATTCGATGATCTGCGCCTTGTACTGCTCGCCGATGCTCTTGAAGTACTCGACCGCCTCGTTGCGCGAGACGACGCGGCGCGACACCGGCTCGTCCTTCTTGGCGAGTTCCTGCATGCGCTTTTCAATCTTCTCGAGATCTTCGGGCGTGAAGGGGCGACTGTACGAGAAGTCGTAGTAGAAGCCGTTGTCGATGACCGGTCCGATGGTCACCTGCGCTTCGGGGAACAGATCCTTCACCGCATAGGCGAGCAAATGCGCGGTCGAGTGACGCACGACATCGACGCCTTCCGGGTCCTTGTCGGTGACGATCGCGAGCGACGAATCCTTGTCGATCACAAACGAGGTATCGACGAGTTCGCCATTGAGCTTGCCGGCGAGCGCCGCCTTGGCGAGGCCCGCGCCGATCGATGCCGCGACTTCCGCGACGGTCACCGGGTGGTCGTATTGTCGGACCGACCCATCAGGCAAACGTACCGAAACCATATCGTTCTCCAAGACGCCCCGCGCATGCCGAGCGATTCGATTAAGCATTGCCGCGCGATTTCATTTGAAAAAACGCAAGGCAAAAAAAATGCGGCCCCGCTATCGAGGGGCCGCATTCACTTTTCACACATACCGCGAAACAATTTGGCAGAAGGCGAAATAGGTCCTCGACTAGCGTCGCTCCGAATGTGTTTCGGTCAACGTTCGACGTACCATTTCTTTTCGCCTTTTGCGCTGAGCGCTTCTTGCGGTTCGAAACTCCGGTGAACCGCAGTTTCTATTTCGTTGGTAGGCTCGATTGGACTCGAACCAACGACCCCCACCATGTCAAGGTGGTGCTCTAACCAGCTGAGCTACGAGCCTGAAAGAAGTGAGATTATATGGAGCGTTTCGGATCTTGGCAAGTGCTTATCTTCAGAAAAATCGAAAATATTCGCCGATCCGTTCAACACCACCGCTGATTACGCGCGACGCGACGCGCGAATCACGCCCTGTACTTCATTGAGCAGCGTGCACGCGCGCTGAATCTGCGCCGCGCTCGATACCTCCACCGTGAACTGCATATAGGCGATATTCCTGCGGCTCTGGCTCTTCACGCCGATCACATTGATCTTCTCGCGCGCGAAGACTTCGGAGATATCGCGCAGCAACCCTTGCCGGTCCGCGGATTCCACTGAGAGATCCACCGGATATACCGACGATCCGCGCCCGTTCATCACGTCGGCGGACCATGTCGTGTGCAGCACGCGCTCGGGCGAGCGCTGGGACATGCGCTTGAACGTCTCGCAATCGGTGCGGTGAACCGACATGCCTTTGCCGCGCGTGATGAAGCCCGCGATCGGGTCGGGCGGCGCCGGACGGCAGCAGCGCGCGAGCTGCGTGAGCAGCGCATCCACGCCGACGACGAGCACGCCCGTCGACGCGCCGTGCGCGACGCTCTGCCCGCTGCTGCGCTTCTCGAACTGCTCGGGCGCTTCCGGCTCGGGCTCGGGCGGCGGCGTGTCGGACAGCGCGTGCTCGATGTTGCGCAGGCTGAACTCTTCCTTTGCGACGACCGCGTAGAGATCCTCGGGCGTCTTGAAGCCGAGCTTGGTCGCGAGCTGATCCAGGCTCACCGACGTCTTTCCCTCGCGCTGCAAGGTCTTTTCGACGATCGTCCGCCCCGCCGCGATGTGCTCCGCCGCGTCGGCCGCAAGGAACCACGAACGCACCTTCTGCCGCGCCCGCGAGCTTTGCAGATAGCCGAGCTGGGGATTGAGCCAGTCGCGCGAAGGGCCGCCTTCCTTTACCGCGACGATCTCTACCGTCTGCCCGTTCTGCAGCGGCGTGTTGAGCGGCACCATCGTGCCGTCCACACGCGCGCCGCGGCAGCGATGCCCAAGCTCGCTGTGCAGGTGATACGCAAAATCGACGGCGGTCGCGCCTTGCGGCAACGCGATCACGCGCGCCTGCGGCGTCAGCACGTAGATATGGTCGTCGTCGAGCGTGGCGTCGCGCAGATGCTGCCAGCCCGGAGGCTCGCCTTCGACGTCATCCTTCCACGCGAGAAGCTGACGCAGCCATGCGATCTTCTCGTCGTATTTCTCGCTCGCCGTCACCTGCCCCGCATAGCCGCGCGCGCCCGCTTCCTTGTAACGCCAGTGCGCGGCCACGCCGTACTCGGCGAACTGATGCATTTCCTGGGTGCGGATCTGCACTTCGAACGCACGCCCGTCATCGCCGATCACGACCGTATGCAAGGACTTGTAGCCATTGGGCTTGGGGCGCGAGATGTAGTCGTCGAACTCGCGCGGCACCGGCTGCCACAGGTTGTGCACGATGCCGAGCACGGTGTAACAGTCCTTGATGTCACCGACGATCACGCGAAATGCCCGCACGTCATTCAGTTCGGCGAAGTCGAGATGCTTGCCGCGCATCTTCTTCCAGATGCTGTAGATGTGCTTGGGCCGGCCGCTGACTTCCGCCTTGATGTGCGCGGTGTCGAGCTCTTTATGCAGACGCGCGATCGCCTCGGTCACATAGGACTCGCGCTCGACGCGCCGCTCATCGAGAAGCTTGGCGATGCGCTTGTATGTAACGGGATCCTGGAAGCGGAACGAGAGATCCTCCAGTTCCCACTTCAACTGCCAGATGCCGAGACGATTGGCGAGCGGCGCGTAGATCTCGAGCGTCTCGCGCGGCACGTCGGGTGACGGTTCGGTCTTGTCCGCGGCGTGATAGCGCAGCGTCTGCACGCGCGACGCGAGCCTGATCAGCACGACGCGTATGTCCTGCGCGAAAGCAAGCAGCATCTTGCGCAGCGCCTCGACCTGCGCGCGGCGCGCGGCCTGCGCATCGCGCGTGTTCTCGGGCAGTTCCGCGAGCGTCGCGCGCGAGCTGACCGAGCCGAGCCGCAGGAGCTTGCGTACATCGCCGACGAGCCGCTGCACTTCCGGACCGAAACGCTCGGCGATGACTTTCTCCGGATCGTCGAGATGCGGCGCCAGTACGAACAGCGCCGCCGCCGCGATCGCGTGCGAATCGACGTTGAGCGTCTGCATGATGCGCGCGGTGCCCGCCGCGTGATCCGCGAGCAGTTCGCCCGTCGAGACACGCGCATCCTTCGCGTGCTCGCGCACGAACGCGAGCGCGTCGTCGATGGACGGCTCGGGCAGCGTTTCGGCGGGGACGGCGGTCGCGGTCATGCGGGCAATGCCACTACTTCAGGCGATGCAATGAATCAGCCGCGTTGCGCCGCGATCACGACGACTTCGACGAGGCACGCCGGGTTCGCCAGCTTCGCCTCGACCGTCGCGCGCGGCGGCGTGTTGCCTTCCGCGACCCACGAGTCCCACACGGCGTTCATGCCGGGGAAATGAATCATGTCCGAGATGTAGATCTGGACCGACAGCAGGTGCGACTTGTCGCTGTTCGCTTCTTCGAGCAAGCGGTCGATGTGGCCGAGCACTTCGCGCGTCTGACCGGTGATGTCCTGGTCCGTGTCCTCGGCGATCTGGCCGGCGAGATACACCGTGCCGTTATGGATCGCGGTTTCGGAGAGGCGCGGGCCGACGTGATGACGAATGACTGCCATTGTGTGTTCCTGATCGGTGATGGGTAAAAACAGGCACAAGCAACGTATGCTCAGTCCGCTATTATGCCCCGCTGCCGCCATCGCCGAGAAAGAACCCCCTGGCGACGGCGATTTGATCCTCGGCAAGAAAAGCCGGCGCATGTCCCGCGCCCGCAATCTCGGCGCTCGTCACGGCCTGACCTTTTTCGACCATCTGCGCGACCGTCTCGCGCGACAGCAAATCCGAAGTCTCGCCGCGCACGACGAGCACCGGTGTCCTGATCGACGCGAGCGAATGCCACAGAAATGCTTCGCCGGCCGCGTTCTGCTCGTCGGTTGCCGACGTAAACGGCGTGGCGATGCCCGGGTCGTAGCGAAAGCCCCACGCGCCGTCGCGTTCGTGCAGCAGCGGCGTGTTGATGCTCGCCCACTGCGTGTCGGTCAGCGGCCCGAACGACGCCGCGAGCGCCGCCGCGTGCCGCACGCCTTCGTCGAGCGAGGCGAAGCGCGCCGGCTTGCCGAGATAGTCGCCGATACGCTGTAGCGCGATGGGCTCGATATGCGGCCCGACATCGTTGAGGAGCATCTTCCGGATCGGCGTATTCGGCAGCCCGCCGAGCGCCATGCCGATGAGCCCGCCCATCGACGTGCCAAACCAGTCCACGGTCTCCACGTTCAGACGTGCGATCAACGTGATCATGTCGGCGACGTACTGCGGCACGCCGTAGTAGCGCGGGTCGGCAAGCCAGTCGGACAAGCCGCGCCCGACCACGTCCGGGCACACCACGCGATAGTCGTGCGAGAACGCCCGCGCGAGTTCGTCGAAGTCGCGGCCCGAGCGCGTCAGCCCGTGCACGCACAGCAGCACGCGCGGATTCGCGGGATCGCCCCACTCCGTGTAAGCAATGCGATGCAGCCCCGCCGGGCTCGCGCATTGCACGAAGCGCTGACGTGGCTCGCTCAGATCGGAATGCACTGCTTCGACGACGATGGCTGCGGTCATTGGAGAGTTCCTCGTGGCAAGTGTCGAAATGATTGTAAAGCGCATCACGCCTGATCGAGCGGACGCTGGCCGAACGGACGACCCCATCTGCGCGCAACGCAGATGCGGCCGATCGCACAAAAACAAAGCGGGCGAAGCCTGAAAAGCTTCGCCCGCCCCGATTTGCTCTGAGCCGCGCACGCGGCGCTCATGTCACGCGAGCATTACTTCACGCTCGTGACGTCGAGCGGCGCGCCGGTCTTCTTCTGGATTTCCTCGACGGTGACGCCGTCCGCCAGTTCGACGAGCTTGAGCCCGTTTTCGGTGACGTCGATCACGCCGAGATCCGTGATGATGCGATTCACGACGCCCACGCCCGTCAGCGGCAGCGAGCACTCTTCGAGAATCTTGTGCTGGTCGCCCTTCGCGACGTGCTCCATCAGCACGACGACGCGCTTCACGCCGGCGACGAGGTCCATCGCGCCGCCCATGCCCTTGATCATCTTGCCGGGGATCATCCAGTTGGCGAGATCGCCCTTCTTGCTGATCTGCATCGCGCCGAGGATCGCCAGGTTGATGTGGCCGCCGCGGATCATCGCGAACGAATCCGCCGACGAAAAGATCGACGAGCCCGGCAATGTGGTCACGGTCTGCTTGCCGGCGTTGATGAGATCGGCGTCGACTTCGTCTTCATACGGCGACGGGCCGATGCCGAGCAAGCCGTTTTCCGATTGCAGCCACACTTCCATGCCGTCCGGCACGTGGTTGGCGACGAGCGTCGGCAAGCCGATGCCGAGGTTCACGTAGAAGCCGTCATGCAGTTCCTGCGCCGCGCGTGCGGCCATCTGGTCTCGAGTCCATGCCATGATTACTCTCCTTTCGCGCGGACGATGCGTTGTTCGATGCGCTTTTCCGGATGCGCATTCAGGACGATGCGTTGCACGAAGATGCCGGGCGTATGAATCATGTCCGGATCGAGTTCGCCCGTCTCGACGATCTCTTCCACTTCGACGACGGTGATCTTGCCGGCCATCGCGCAATTCGGGTTGAAGTTGCGCGCCGTGCGGCGATAGATCAGGTTGCCGGATTTGTCGGCCTTCCATGCTTTGACGAGCGCGACATCGGCCGTCAGCGAATGTTCGAGCACGTAGTGGTTCTCGCCGAACTGGCGCGTTTCCTTGCCTTCCGCGATCACGGTGCCGAAGCCGGTGTTCGTGAAGAACGCCGGGATGCCCGCGCCGCCCGCGCGCAGCTTCTCGGCGAGCGTGCCTTGCGGCGTGAATTCGAGTTCGAGTTCGCCGGCGAGATATTGCCGCTCGAACTCCTTGTTTTCGCCGACGTACGACGAAATCATCTTCTTGATCTGGCGCGTCTCGAGCAGCAGACCGAGCCCGAAACCGTCGACGCCCGCGTTATTGCTGATGCAGGTGATGTCTTTCACGCCGGTGTCGCGCAGCGCGGCGATGAGCGCTTCGGGAATGCCGCACAGCCCGAAACCGCCGACGGCGAATGTCTGCCCGTCCTTGACGATGTCCGCGAGCGCAGCTTCCGCGCTGGGATAGACCTTGTTCATCTGAGTGTCCCTTCCATGTTTGAAACCAACTGAAAATCGGCTTTTTGATGCCGCCGACGGGTTCTCGCAAACGCGTCACGCGGCCTTTTGGCATGGCAAAAGAGTACTTCGTCGCGACGATCCGGCACAATACGCAAAAATACATAAGTCTTTGCCCGCGCACGTTTGGTTCCCGGCGCCTTTTCGCCGCGAAACGCAAGCGCACGCGCGCCCGATTTCACATGCGTGCACTGGATTATCAAACCGCGTTTCATCTCGCGCCCGTCGGGCTCGTGCTTTCGCGCGAGCGCACGATCGAGGATTGCAACGAGCAGCTCTGCGCAATCTTCGGCTACGCGCGCGAGGCGCTCATCGGCAGGTCGTTCGAGGTGCTGTATCCGTCGCCGGACGAGTTCGCGCGCATCGGCGAGCGCATCGCCGCGCATATCAGCAGGGAAGGCACCTACAGCGACGACCGGATCATGAAGCGCAGCAACGGTGAACTGTTCTGGTGCCACGTGACCGGGCGCGCGCTCGATCGGGCCGCGCCGCATGCCGCCGGCGTCTGGACGTTCGAGGATTTGAGCGCGACGCGGCGGGTCGCGATCGAACTGACGCCGCGCGAACGGGAAATCGCCGCGCAGCTCGTGACGGGCAAGACGAGCAAGCAGATCGGCCGCGTGCTCGAAATCAGCCCGCGCACGGTCGATATCTACCGCGCGCGGCTCATGAGAAAGTACGACACGGGCAACGCCACCGAGCTGCTGCAGCGGCTGCTCGGCACCTGAGATGCACGATCAGAGTGCGACCGGCGTACTCGTCTCGATGGTCTGCCGCAGATAATCCGGAATCGGCACCGACTTGCCCGCCGCATAGTCGATCCACACGACTTTCGCCGCGCCGCGCGCGTAGAGCACGCCGGGCGCGTCCGCGCGATACAGCTCGAAGCGCGTGTCGAAGCTACTGCGTCCGGGCTTGCCGACCGACATCCGGCCGATCACGTCGCCGGGATAGTGAAGCTGCTTCAGAAACTCCATCGACGCGTTCACGATCACCGGCCCCTGCCCCTCGCCATTGCCGCCCGCGATGCCTAGCGCCTCGAACCACGAGATGCGCACCTGTTCCATGTAACGGAAATAGACGGTGTTGTTGACGTGGCCGAACGCGTCCATGTCGCCCCAGCGGATCGGCATGGACAGGTTGAAGACGGTGTGAAAATCGTTATGCGTGGTCATTGCTTGTGGTCGGAAGAAAGACGATATTTAAAGCGAGAAGCCGTCATCCGCCGAGATCACCGCGCCGTTCATGAACTGCGATTCGTCGGCGGCGAGCAAGAGGAGCAGGCCGTCGAGATCGTTCGGCGAGCCTACACGGCGGCGCGGCAGCATCGAAACGAGCTTCTGCCCCTGCTCGGTTTTCCAGTGATGGTGATTGATCTCGGTGTCGATATAACCCGGGCAGATCGCGTTGACGTTGATGCCGTGGCGGCCCCATTCGAGCGCCATCGCCTTGGTCATCTGCACGACGGCAGCCTTGCTCATCGCATAGAGGCCGATCTGCGGGAACACGCGCAGGCCGGCCACGGACGCCACGTTGATGATGCGATACGCGGGATTGGCCGCGCCGTTGCCGCGCATGATCATGCGCTTGGCGACTTCCTGCGCGACAAAAAATGCGCCCTGCACGTTCGTGCCGAACACGAATTCGAAGTCCGCGGGCGTGACGTCGGTCAGCTTCTGCGTGGTCGACACGCCCGAATTATTCACGAGGATGTCGATGGTACCCGCTTCCGTCTCCGCGTGCGCGACCGCGGACTTCACGCTCTGATAGTCGGTGACGTCGAGCGAGACGACGTGCGCCGCGCCGCCCGACGCCTCGATTTCGGCGCGCAGTTCCTTCAGGCGCTCGGTGCGGCGGCTGGCGAGCACCACCTTGGCGCCCGCCTGCGACAGCACTTGCGCGAATCGCTTGCCCAAACCACTGGATGCGCCGGTGATCAGCGCGACCTTGCCTTCCAGGTTGATCGAACGGCCCATTGTGCTTCCCTTTTTTTGGTTGGCTCAGCCCTGGCGGGCGCGCAGACGCGCCGATGCGGGCTATCAGCGTCAACACCAATAGCGCGGGTGTCGTGAATAATAGTACGATCGTGCTAAATTGGCGAGCTTTGGTTGCAGCGCGCCTCACCTTCCCTGAAAATACGCGATCCCGAAAGGGCATTCTAACGGCACATAGGAGCATTGATGACCCCGGCGAGCCTCATCGAGCAGTACGGTCCCCGCGAATCGATGGAATACGACGTCGTCATCGTCGGCGGTGGGCCAGCCGGTTTGTCGGCGGCCATCCGGTTGAAGCAACTGGCACAGGAAAAAGGCGTCGAGATCGGCGTGTGCGTTCTGGAGAAAGGCTCCGAGATCGGCGCGCATATTCTCTCCGGCGCGGTAATGGATCCGCGCGGTCTATCCGAACTGATTCCCGACTGGAAAGAAAAAGGCGCCCCGCTCGACGTCGAAGTGACCGAGGACCGGTTTCTGTTCCTGTCGCAGAACGACGCGAAGCAGGTGCCGAACTGGCTCCTTCCGGACAATTTCAAGAATCACGGCAATTACGTCATCAGTCTCGCGAACGTGACGCGCTGGCTCGGCCAGCAGGCCGAGGCGCTCGGGGTCGAGATTTTCCCGGGCTTCCCGGCTGCCGAAGTGCTCTACGCCGAGGACGGTGCCGTGCGCGGCGTCGTCACGGGCAACATGGGCGTCGGCAAGGACGGCGAGCCGACCGAAAATTTCCAGCTCGGCATGGAATTGCACGCGAAATACACGCTTTTCTGCGAAGGCGCGCGCGGGCATCTCGGCCGTCAGCTCATGGACAAGTTCAAGCTCAACCAGAATGCCGATCCGCAGGTGTATGGCATCGGCATCAAGGAGCTGTGGGAAATCGATCCGGTCAAGCACAAGCCGGGACTCGTGATCCACACGGCCGGCTGGCCGCTCGATCCGGACACCTACGGCGGCTCGTTCCTCTACCACATGGACAACAATCAGGTGGTGGTGGGCTTTGTTGTCGGGCTGGGGTATTCGAATCCGTATCTGTCGCCGTTCGAGGAATTCCAGCGCTACAAGACGCATCCGTCGATCCGTCCGTTCCTCGAAGGCGGCAAGCGCATTTCGTACGGCGCGCGCGCGATCACCGCGGGCGGCCTGATGTCGCTGCCGAAGCTGGCGTTCCCGGGCGGCGCGCTCGCGGGCGATGACGCGGGTTTCCTCAACGCATCGCGCATCAAGGGCAGCCACGCGGCGATCAAGTCCGGCAAGATGGCCGCCGAAGCCGCGTTCGAGGCGGTTCAGGCGGGCCGTCAGAACGACGAACTCACGGCCTATCCGGAAGCGTTCGACACGTCCTGGCTCAAGACCGAACTGCATCGCGCACGCAACTTCAAGCAGTGGATGAGCAAGGGCCTGTACCTGGGCACCTTCATGGTCGGTCTGGAGCAGAAAGTGATGGGCGGCAACGTGCCGTGGACGCTGCATCATCAGCATTGGGATCACGAGATGCTGAAGCCGGCGTCGCAGTGCAAGCCGATCGTCTACCCGAAGCCCGATGGCAAGCTCACGTTCGATCGTCTCTCGTCGGTGTTCATCTCGAACACCAATCACGAAGAAAATCAGCCCGCGCATCTGACGCTGAAGGATCCGAGCGTGCCGGTCAACGTAAACCTGCGCACCTACGCCGGTCCGGAAGCGCGCTTCTGCCCGGCGGCGGTCTACGAGTTCGTCAAGTCAGACGACGGCAACGAGCGCCTGCAGATCAACGCGCAGAACTGCGTGCACTGCAAGACCTGCGACATCAAGGATCCGACGCAGAACATCGTGTGGGTCACGCCGGAAGGCGGCGGCGGGCCGAACTACCCGAACATGTAAGGTCTGAATACACGAAGGGCGCCGAGATTGGCGCCCTTTTCGTTTATTTGGTCGGTGCTTGCGCCGCGATTTTGGGCGTGTCGACCACCACGTCGCCGCATTGCGCGCGATGCCGCAGCGCGTGATCCATCAGCACGAGCGCAAGCAGCGCTTCGGCGATCGGCGTGGCGCGAATACCGACACACGGATCGTGACGGCCGAAGGTTTCGACGGTCGCGCTCGCGCCTGCCTTGTCGATCGACTGACGCGGCGTGCGAATGCTCGACGTCGGCTTGATCGCGATCGACACCGTGATGTCCTGCCCGCTCGAAATGCCGCCGAGAATCCCGCCCGCGTTGTTGGCCGCGAAGCCTTCGGGCGTCATCTCGTCGCCGTGCTGCGAACCGCGTTGCGCGACGCTTCTGAAGCCCGCGCCGATCTCGACCGCCTTCACCGCGTTGAGGCCCATCATCGCGTGGGCGATGTCGGCATCCAGCCGGTCGTAAAGCGGTTCGCCCAGGCCGACGGGCACGCCCGTCGCGACGATTTCGATGCGCGCGCCAACGGAATCGCCGTCACGGCGCAGACCGTCCATGTACGCCTCGAGTTGCGGCACGATCTCCGCGTTCGGCGAAAAGAACGGGTTCTCCGGCACATGCTGCCAGTCGACAAACGGAATCTCGATTTCACCCAGCGCGCTCATGCAGCCGCGCGTCTCCAGACCGAACTTCTCGCGCAGCCATTTCTTCGCGACCGCGCCCGCGGCGACCGTCGGCGCAGTCAGGCGCGCCGACGAACGGCCGCCGCCGCGATAGTCGCGCACGCCGTACTTCTGCCAGTAGGTGTAGTCCGCATGACCAGGGCGGAAAGTCTGCGCGATGTTGCCGTAGTCCTTGCTGCGCTGGTCGGTATTGCGGATCAGCAGCGCGATGGGCGTGCCCGTCGTCACGCCTTCGAACACGCCGGAGAGAATCTCGACCTGATCCGCCTCCTGGCGCTGCGTGACATGGCGCGACGTGCCGGGGCGGCGGCGATCCAGTTCGCTCTGGATATCCGCTTCCGTGAGCGCCATGCCCGGCGGGCAGCCGTCGATCACGCAGCCGATCGCCGGACCGTGCGACTCGCCGAAATTCGTGACGGTGAAGAGCGTGCCAAGGGTATTGCCGGACATGAGCGTCGACCTGAAAAAAGTGTCGGGGGAAACCAGTATTATGCCAGCGCCGCCGCGCTCAGCGCCTGGCGCCCCGCAGCGCGCTCACGACTTCCTGCAGATGCTGCGGCGTCGCGTCTTCCGGCGCGATCGGCTCGCCGACCGCCAGCGTCAGGCGCGTCATCGCACCGCGCTGGATCGGGCGCGGCCATTGCGCGTCTTCGTGGCGCGAGAACACGCTGCCCCAGAGTCCGCGCAGCGCCATCGGCACGACGGGCGCGGGTTGGCGTCGCAGAATCTCCGCGATGCCGTGCCGGAACGGATTGATCTCGCCCGTGCGCGTCAGCTTGCCTTCGGGAAAGATGCACACGAGATCGCCCTCTTTCAGCGCCTGCGCGCATGCGCCGTAGGCCCGTTCCAGCATGTCGGCATTTTCGTGCGCGGGCGCGACCGGGATCGCCTTCACATGCCTGAACATCCAGCCGACCAGCGGCGTCTGAAAGATGCGGTGATCCATCACGAAGCGAATCGGCCGCGGGCTTTCGGCCATGATGACGACCGCATCGACAAAACTCACGTGATTGCACACGAGCACCGCCGCGCCATGCGACGGAATACGCTCGGCGCCGACGAGACGGATGCGATAGAACGTGTGCACCAGAATCCACGCCATGAAGCGCAGCAGGAACTCCGGCACGAGCGAATAGATATAGACGGCGACGACGACATTGAGCAGCGCCGTGGTCAGAAAGAGCCCCGGAATGCCGACGCCGAACGACGTGAGCGCGAGCGCCAGCAGCGCCGAGACGATCATGAAGAACGAATTGAGGATGTTGTTCGCCGCGATGATGCGCGCCCGGTGCGTGGGCTGACTGCGCGCCTGAATCAGCGCGTAGAGCGGCACGCTGTAGAAGCCGCCGAACATGGCGAGCAGAAACAGGTCCGCGAGAATGCGCCAGTGCGGCAGCGCCAGCAGGAATTCGCCGACGTTGAGCAAGTGCCCCGCGGGCGCGATGCGATGACTCGCGAAGAACAGATCGATCGCGAACACGCTGATGCCGATCGAGCCCAGCGGCACGAGCCCGATTTCGACGCGGCGCTTCGAGAGCCGCTCGCACAACAGCGATCCCGTGCCGATGCCGATGGAAAACGTCGCGAGCAGAATGGTTACGACATCGGGATCGGCGGACAGCACGTCCTTCGCGAAATTGAAGAACGACGTGAGAAAGGTCGCCCCGACGAACCACAGCCACGAAATCCCGAGCAGGCTCAGAAACACGGTGCGGTCGGCCTTCGCCAGCTTGAGATTGCGCCACGTTTCCGAGAAAGGATTCCAGTTGATGCGCAAATCCGGCTGCGGCGCGTCCGACTTCGGCACGAACGCCGACACCATGCGCCCGATGATCGCGAACGCGATGCATGCGACGGCGAGCAGCATCGCGCCGTGCTCCGTCGCGCCCGCCGCCGCGCCGCCGATGATCGTGCCGATCAGGATCGCGACGAACGTGCCCATCTCGACGAGCCCGTTGCCGCCGACGAGCTCGTGCGAATCGAGATGCTGCGGCAGATACGCGTACTTCACCGGTCCGAACACGGTCGAGTGCACGCCCATCAGGAACGTGCACGCATAGAGGAGCGGCGCGCTGTGCAGCACGAAGCCCGCGCCGCCGATCAGCATCACGACGATCTCGAAGCTCTTGACGAGGCGCGCGAGCACGGCCTTGTCGTACTTGTCGGCGATCTGCCCGGAGGTGGCCGAGAACAGCACGAACGGCACGATGAAAATCGCGGAAATGAGAAACGCGGCCGTCTTCGGATCGACGCCGGAAAAGCGCGCGGCCTGGAACGTCACGAGCGACGTGAAGCCGACCTTGAAGACGTTGTCGTTCATCGCGCCGAGGAACTGCGTCCAGAAGAACGGCGCGAAGCGGCGCTCGCGCAACAGGCCGAACTGGCCTTCGCCTTCGGCATGCGAACGTCGGGAAGCGCGCGACGAGGCGCGCAGCGGTTTGTCACTCATGTCTTGCGTACAGGTCGAAAAAAAAGCGCGCCATCAGGGCGCGCTGCGGATACTGGAAACCATGGCCGCGAAGCGCGATGCCTCGCGGCACGGCATCGACGCTCAGCGGGCTTCTTCCTGCTGCTCCGGCCAGTCGCGGATATACGCCTTCAACATGCGATTCTCGAAGCCCTGCTCTTCCACGACCGCCTTGGCCACGTCGTAGAACGAGATGACGCCCATCAACTGACGCTTTTCCATGACCGGCAGATAGCGCACGTGATGCTCGAGCATCATGCGGCGCACTTCGTTCACGTCCGTTTCCGGCGTGCAGGTGAGCGGATGGTCGTCCATGATCTTGCGGATGGTCGTGGCGCCCACCGAACCGCTGTTGTTGTGCAAGGTCAGGATGATCTCGCGGAAGGTCAGCATGCCGACCAGGTCACCGTATTCCATGACCACGAGCGAGCCGATATCGTGCGCGGCCATCGTGTCGATCGCGTCGGAGAGCGGCGTATCGGGTGTCACGGTAAACAGCGTATTGCCCTTCACTTTCAGAATGTCGCTGACTCGCATGACTGTCTCCTCGCGAAATGCCTGTTCAGATGCCCGAATAATGATGAAACCCTAGGTCGATGCTATCGGAAAGGCCCGCAAAAGGAAAGCGAACAAGGCCCGCATCGGCCGGACGGACAAGGCTTTGCGCCATTATCGGCCGCGCGTTCGCCCTAGGTTTGGGCGCGCGCGTCCGATGTTACGATGATTGACCCTCTTTTTGCCTCATGCCGGCGCCGCCTCGCGCGCCGGCCGCCTATGATGCCAGCCAACCGTTTCGACACGCTCGCGCTACACGCGGGCGCCGCGCCCGATCCCGTCACGGGCGCGCGCGCGACGCCGATTTATCAGACCACGTCGTTCACCTTTCGCGACAGCGATCACGCCGCCGCACTCTTCAATATGGAGCGTTCGGGGCACGTGTATTCGCGCATCTCGAATCCGACCGTCGCGGTCTTCGAGGAACGTGTCGCGGCGCTCGAAGGCGGCGTCGGCGCGATCGGCACGGCGAGCGGCCAGGCCGCGCTGCATCTGGCCATCGCCACGCTGATGGGCGCGGGTTCGCATATCGTCGCGTCGAGCGCGCTGTACGGCGGCTCGCACAACCTGCTGCATTACACGCTGCGACGCTTCGGCATCGAGACGACCTTCGTGCCGCCGCACGATCTCGATGCGTGGCGCGCGGCCGTGCGGCCGAACACGCGGCTCTTCTTTGGCGAGACGCTCGGCAATCCGGGACTCAACGTACTCGACATCGCAGGCGTCGCGGAGATCGCGCACGAGCACGCGGCGCCGCTGCTCGTCGACTCCACGTTCACGACGCCCTATCTGTTGCGTCCGTTCGAGCATGGCGCGGACCTCGTCTATCACTCCGCGACCAAGTTTCTCGGCGGACACGGGACGACGATCGGCGGCGTGCTCGTCGACGGCGGCACCTTCGATTTCACCGCGAGCGGGCGCTTCCCGGAATTCACCGAGCCCTACGACGGCTTTCACGGCATGGTGTTCGCCGAAGAGAGCACCGTCGCGCCCTTCCTGTTGCGCGCGCGGCGCGAAGGCTTGCGCGATTTCGGCGCGTGCCTGCATCCGCAAGCGGCCTGGCAACTGCTGCAAGGCATCGAAACCTTGCCGCTGCGCATGGATCGGCATGTCGCGAATACGCGCAAGGTGATCGAGTTTTTGCTGAGTTCGCCCGCGGTCGAGGGCGTGGCGTATCCCGAACTGCCGACGCACCGTGATCGCGCGCTCGCCGAGCGCCTGCTGCCACGCGGCGCGGGCGCGGTGTTCAGCTTCGATCTGAAGGGCGGCGTGCCGGCGGCGCGCAAGTTCATCGAAACGCTCACGCTGTTTTCGCATCTCGCGAACGTCGGCGACGCGCGCTCGCTCGTGATCCATCCCGCCTCGACGACGCACTTTCGCATGGATGCCGCCGCGCTCGCAGCCGCGGGCATCGGTCCGGGGCGCATTCGGCTTTCGATCGGGCTCGAAGACCCGGACGATCTCATCGACGATCTCAAGCGCGGGTTGAAGGCCGCCCAGAAAGCCGCCGAAAGCGGCCAGGACGGCGCCGCCGCGCCGCTCGGGAGCCGCGCATGATCCTCGATGTCCACGGCCGCGCCGCCTACGCCTACACGGGCGGCAAGTCTTTCGACGCCGCCCGGCCCGCGATCGTGTTCATTCACGGCGCCGAGCACGATCACAGCGTATGGGCCTTGCAGACCCGCTATTTCGCGCATCACGGCTTCGGCGTGCTGGCGCTCGACCTGCCGAGTCACGGAAGGAGCGACGGGCCGGCGCTGGCGACCATCGGCGAACTCGCGGACTGGGTGATCGCCGTGCTCGACGCGGCAGGCGTGCAAACGGCGATGTTCGTCGGCCACAGCATGGGTTCGCTGATCGCGCTCGACGCCGCGGCCCGCCATCCCGCGCGCGCGACCGGCCTGGCGCTGCTCGCGACCGCCGCGCCGATGGCCGTCTCCGACACGCTGCTCGACGCGGCCCGCGAGCATGAGCCCGAAGCGATCGCGATGGTCAATCAGTGGTCGCATTCCACGATTGCCGCGAAGCCGTCGAGCCCCGCGCCGGGTTTCTGGCTGCAGGGCGTGAACCAGCGGCTCATGGAGCGCGTGAGCCTGCGCGGCGAAGCGCTCCTGTTCCACACCGATTTCAGCGCCTGCAACACCTACGCCGATGCGCTCGAACGCGCGGCCTCCGTACGCTGCCCGGTGTGCATCGTGGGCGGCACGCGCGACGCGATGACGCCGCCGCGCGCGGCCCGCCCGCTCGTCGATGCCCTCAGGAAAGCCGGCGCCGCCGTGCAAACGGTGGAGCTCGACGCCGGACACGCCATGATGTCCGAGCAGCCCGACGCGACGCTGGACACGCTGTTCGCGTTCGCCCTCACCTGCGCCATAACGGGAGCGAAGCCCGGCTGAGTCCCCGCGTGCGGCGGACCGCGCAACCTCGCCGCAGCCGCTTGCACGGCGCGCGGCGCAGTCGCAGAATGATTCTTGCTGGCCAATCGTCAGACAGGCGCACACCGCCCGCACGAGACCAGCGCGCATCATCAGGGAGGCCGTCATGGCGCACACCGCACACGGGGAACATTTCGCGAATTTCGCCGAGTTTTATCCCTATTACCTCGACGAACACCGGAATCCGGTCTCGCGCAGACTGCACTTCATCGGCTCACTCGGCGTGATCGGCTGCCTCGCGATGACGATCGCGACCGGCGACTGGCTCTGGCTGCCCGCGGCCGTCGTGTGCGGCTACGGTTTCGCGTGGATCGGCCATTTCTTCTTCGAAAAGAACCGCCCCGCGACGTTTCGCCATCCGGTCTACAGCCTGATGGGCGACTGGGTGATGTTCAAGGACATCTGCGTCGGCAAGATCTCGCTTTGATGCGCGCCTGACCGGCGCCCCGACGACGCTCAGGCCGGCTGCTGCGGCATCGGCGAGCGCGCCGCCTCGCGCAGACGCGCATGCGTGAGCGCCGACGCCCGCGCCGCGATCAGCGAGCCGAGCGTGATCTCCAGAGCGTCGTTCGCGAGCGCATTCATGAGCGCGGCGCAGTCCACCTGCGCCGCGTCCAGCTTCAACTGATACTCCAGCTCGGCGCGGTCGATCACGAACTGATCGAAGAGCATCGTCACCGTGATCTGATTCGGATTGGCGATCAGCACGTAGCGCGGCATGCGCGAATCTTCCAGCCGGCCGATCCAGCCGAGCGCATCGAGCCGCGCGATCAGGCGCGTCGACGTATCCAGATCGCAGCGTGCCATGCTGGAAAGCTGCAATGCGGTGTAGCCGGGTTTGCCCTCGTCGCGTGCCTCGACGAGCCGCGCGAGGATTTCAAGCGCATCGAGCAGGTCGCTGCCCGGAAAATCACGCCGATGATACTGGCCCGTGCGAATGGCGGGCAGCGCGGACGTGACCATCGCGCCGACCAGCGCGAACATCCAGCACAGATAGACCCACAGCAGGAAAACGGGCAGCGCGGCGAATGCGCCATAGACGGCGGTATAGGTGGGAATGCGCCGCACGTAATAGCCGAAGCCGCGCTTGCCGAACTCGAAGGCGACCGCCGCGATCAATCCGCCGACGATCGCATCGCGCCACTCCACCTTGCAGTTCGGCATGTAGACGTAAATGATCGTGAAAGCGAGCGCCGTGAGCGGCAGCGAGACACCCGTCAGCGCCCATTCGACGATTGGCGGCATCAGGTTGTGCGAGCCCGCGAACGCGACCGAATGCGCGAACACATACGAGGAGATGGACAGGCTGCCACCGAAGAGAATCGGCCCAAGCGTGATGATCGACCAGTACACGAGCACGCGCTGCGCGAACGGACGCGCCTTCTTCACGCGCCAGATCACGTTGAAGGCGGACTCGACCGTCATCAGCGTCATGACGGAGGTCACGAACAGAATGATCATGCCGACGGTCGTGAGACCCTTCGCCTTCGACGCGAACTGGTTCAGATATTTGAAGATCTGGTCGTTGATCTGCGGCGGCATCAGGTGCACGGCCAGGAAATCCTGCAGCGACGCCTGGAACGAGCCGAAGATCGGGAACGCGGTAAAGAGCGCGAAAGCGACTGTCGCGAGCGGCACGAGCGACAGCACGCTCGTGAACGTGAGGCTGCCCGCCACCTGCGCGACGCGGTCTTCTCCGATGCGCCGCGCGACGAAGCTGGCGAGGCGCCTGACCGCCGCGAGATCGATGAAAACGTGCTGCAAAAGCATTCTCCCAACGCGGCGGCCCGCACGCGCACAGCCGCGTCTCGCCACGAAAATCACCCAATACCTATAATAGCCGTTCACTAAAAAAGCCTTATGAACGACATCCTCGTGCTCTACTACAGCCGCCATGGCGCGACCCGCGAGCTTGCGCTCGCGATCGCCCAGGGCGTCGACAGCGTGCCCGGCATGCAGGCGCGCGTGCGCACGGTGCCGCCGGTTTCCACCGTCTGCGAAGCGACGCTGCCCGACATCCCCGCCGACGGGCCGCCCTACGCGGAATTGCGCGATCTCGAAGAATGCGCGGGTCTCGCGCTCGGTTCGCCGACGCGCTTCGGCAACATGGCCGCGCCGCTCAAATATTTCCTCGACGGCACGACCCCGCAGTGGCTTTCCGGCGCACTGGCAGGCAAGCCCGCCAGCGTGTTCACTTCGACCGGCAGCCTGCACGGCGGTCAGGAAAGCACCTTGCTCTCGATGATGCTGCCGCTCCTGCACCACGGCATGATGATCGTTGGCATCCCGTACACCGAGTCGCGGCTCACCACAACGCAAAGCGGCGGCACGCCCTACGGCGCGTCGCATCACGCGCGCGCGGGCGGCGACGAAAACCAGCGCCACGGCATTTCCGCCGACGAGAAGGCGCTGGCCGTCGCGCTCGGGGCACGGCTAGCGCGCACCGCACTCAATCTCGTGCGCGGCGCCCGCTCGGCATGAACCGGCCGATGAACGCACCCGCCGCCTCAAACGCGCAGTCGAACGCCGCATTCGCGCTGGGCGCGCTTGCGAGCCTCGCCGCGCTCGTCGTGCTCGCGCTCGCCTGGGAGCTCTGGCTCGCACCGCTGCGGCCCGGCGCATGGGCGCTCGCGTTGAAGGCGCTGCCGCTCGCGTGCGCGCTGCCCGGCGTCGCGCGCAAGAACGTCTACACGCTGCAATGGGCGTCGATGCTCGTCCTTCTCTATCTGGCCGAAGGCGTCGTGCGCGGCATGACGGATGCGGGTCTCTCCGCTTCGCTCGCCTGGCTCGAAGCGCTTCTCGCAGTCGCATTCTTCGTCTGCGCGCTCGCTTACGTCGCGCCGTTCAAACGCGCCGCCCGGTTGAACGCACGTTCGAAAAAAAGCTGACCGGCTCGTTTTTTCGACGCCTGCGTCGTCAAGACGTGATGCTTTGTAGCACGAAACGCCGCCCGGCGCGCGTGCCTATGCCATTCGGACGAGGTTCGCGTGCGGCCTCCCTGCGCGATACTGTGCCCTACGCCATACGAAAATCCTGCTTCTCTACCCATGACCGCAACTCAAGCTTTTATCGCGGCCTGCGCCGACGTACTCGGCGCGCCGCATGTCCTGACCGGGGATCACGATACCGAGCCCTATCTCGTCGACTGGCGCAAGCGCTATCGCGGCAATGCCTGCGCCGTGCTGCTGCCCGCCGATACGGCGCAGGTCGCGGCAGTCGTGCGGCTCGCACGCGAGCATCGCATCGCGATCGTGCCGCAGGGCGGCAATACCGGCCTCGTCGGCGGCGCGACGCCCGATGCGAGCGGCGCGCAGGCCGTCATCAGCCTGAAGCGGCTCAATCGCATTCGCGGCGTCGATCCGCACAACAACACGATCACCGTCGAAGCGGGTGTCGTGCTCGCCGAGATCCAGGCACGCGCGCAGAGCGCGCAACGGCTGTTCCCGCTGAGCCTTGCCGCTGAAGGCAGCTGCACGATCGGCGGCAATCTGTCGACGAACGCGGGTGGCACCGGCGTGCTGCGCTACGGCAACACGCGCGAGCTGTGCCTCGGGCTCGAAGTCGTGACGCCGCAAGGCGAGATCTGGGACGGCCTGCGCGGGCTGCGCAAGGACAACACCGGCTACGATCTGCGCGATCTCTTCATCGGCGCGGAAGGCACGCTCGGCATCATCACGGCCGCGGTCATGAAGCTGCATCCCGCGCCGGTTGCGAAAGTCACGGCGCTGGCCGGACTCGGTTCGCCGCACGCCGCGCTCGATTTCCTCTCGCTGGCGCAACATCACGCGGGCGCGCTCCTGACCGGCTTCGAGCTGATGTCCGATTTCTCGATGCGCCTCGTCGGCAAGCATTTTCCGCAACTGCGCTATCCGTTCGGCGAGCCGCACGCGCAGACCGTGCTGCTGGAACTCTCCGACAGCGAAAGCGAAGCGCACGCGCGCGCGCTCTTCGAGCGGCTGATGGAAGACGCGCTCGATTCGGGAATCGTGGAGGACGCCGTCGTCGCGGAAAGTCTCGCGCAGTCGCAGGCGTTCTGGGGCCTGCGCGAGCACATTCCGCTCGCGCAGGCAGAGGAAGGGCTGAACATCAAACACGACATTGCCGTGCCCATTTCGAGCATCGGCCGCTTCATCGACGAAACCGATGCGATCATCGCGAACACGGTGCCCGGCGTGCGCATGGTGACCTTCGGCCATCTCGGCGACGGCAATCTGCATTACAACGTGCAGGCGCCCGCAGGCGTCGATGCGAAGCAGTTCCTCGACGCATTCCAGACGCCGATCAACGCGCTGGTGTACGACCAGGTGCACAGGCATCGCGGCAGCATCAGCGCCGAACACGGGATCGGCCAGTTGAAGGTGGATGAAGCGATGCACTACAAGTCGCCGGTCGAGGTGCGGCTCATGCAGACGATCAAGGCCGCGCTCGATCCGGACAACCTGATGAATCCCGGCAAGGTCGTGCGCTGGAGCGCGACGCTCGCGAAGGAGAATATCGCATGAAGATTCGCGTGCTGTCGGACCTGCATCTCGAATGCGACGAACCGCTGGCAATTCCCTACGCAGAGGCCGATCTCGTCGTGCTGGCGGGCGACATCCATAACCACGCCGAAGGCTTGCGCTGGGCCGCGGAAAATTTCGACTCGGATCTGCCCGTCATTTACGTGCCGGGCAACCACGAGTACTACGACGCCGAATTCGGCGCGATGGAAGCGGCAATGCAGGACGCCGCGCGCAGTGTCGACAACGTGCACTATCTGAACAACGCGTCGCTGGTGGATCGCCGTGGCGCGTGGCGCGTGCTCGGCACGACGCTCTGGACGGACTTCGCGCTGTTCGGCTCCGGCGACGCGCAAATCGAGCGCGCCAAGGAGGCGTGCACGAAAGTCATGCTCGACTACAAAGGCCTGATTCAGCTTTCATGGCCCGAGCCGGACGGAGAACCGCGCGAGTTCGCACCCGACGATTCCCTCGCCCTGCACGAACAGGCGCGCGCGTGGCTCGAAGGCGAGCTCGCGAAGCCGTTCGCGGGCCAGACGATCGTCGTCACGCATCACGCGCCGATGCGCGAAAGCCTCGCGCCGCGCTATGCGGAAGATCTCGTGTCGGCGGGCTTCGTCAACCATTTGCCGTCGCTCGCGCGCGCGCCTGCCTCGCTGTGGATTCATGGCCATACGCATACGTCGTTCGATTACGTCGTCGAGGGCACGCGTGTCGTATGCAACCCGCGCGGCTATTTCGACCGGCGTCGCCAACAGTGGGAGAATCCCGAGTTCGCGTGGAACAAGGTCGTCGAGATATAAAGCGTCAACGCGTCAGGAAGCACGGAACCGTGTTGGACTTTGCGGAGGAACGCCATGTGCGGCCGAATCAGCCAGTACCGATTGCCGATGCATTACGCGCAACGCCTGCATCTGAAGAATCCGTTCGTGCTCGTGGACGCCGCCGACAGGCGTCCCGGCTATAACCTCTCGCCCGGCACGCATCCGCTCGCCGTCTATCCCGACGAAACCATCCGCGCGGTGCATTGGGGCTACTGCCCGCCCTGGGCCATCCAGAAGAAGTTGCCGCAGACCATCAACGCGCGCGTCGAGACCGCGGCGACGAGCGCGTATTTCAAGCATTTGTGGAAGAAGGCGCGCATTCTCGTGCCGGCCGATGGCTGGTTCGAATGGCGCATCGAGCCGCGCCCGGGCGATCCGGCGGCAAAGCCCTTCAAGCAGCCCTACTTCATCCGGCGCGCGGACGGCGAGCCGATGTATCTCGCGGCGCTCACCAGCATCCTGCGCGACGAGGACGCGGCTGCGGCCGGCGCGGGCTTCGTCATCGTGACGGCCGCGGCGGACGAAGGCCTGATCGATGTGCACGACCGCCGTCCGCTCGTGTTCGCACCCGCCGTCGCCCGACGCTGGCTCGATCCCGGCGCGTCACCGGAGGATCTCGCGACGCTCGTCAAGTCCGACGGCGTGCCGGCGTCGCACTTCGTGTGGCATCGCGTGTCGAGCGACGTGAATCGCGCGACCAACGACGAGCCGCGGCTCATCGAGCCGCTCGAAACGCTGCTCTGAACGCCTTCCGCGAAGAAATCAGCGATCGTACGGATCGCGCATGCGGCGCGCACGCGCATCACGCTCGTCGTCGATGCGCACCGGCACGAGGCGCCGCTTCGCGTCGTGCTCCGAGCGCTCGCGCAAGGCGTTCAAGAGATCGCGCGACGCCGGAACGGCGATCAGCACCAGAAGCGTGGCGAGTGCGAGCAGAAGAGGCGTACTCATGTGACTTATCCCGGAAAAGATGCGGTGGAACCAGTGCAGACGTTATCAAGCTGCGGACAAATCGTGAGTAAGCAAGTGTTGCGTCGCGGCTTTTTTCGTAACTGAACGCCCGCGCCTTCAGGTGACGACGAATTCCTTCAACGATTCGGCGTCCGCCGCCAGCGTGTCCGGCAACGCCTCGCGCAGGAACTCCACCCACGTGCGAATTTTCGCGTCGAGATACTGGCGCGACGGATAAAGCGCGTAGACGTTCAGCTCCTGCATCGTGTACTGCGGCAACACGCGCACGAGCGTGCCCGCCCGCAGGCCCGGCAGCGCAGACGAAGTCGGCAGCACGCCGATGCCCATGCTCTCGCGGATCGCCACGACCATCGCCTCGGCGACGTTCACCGTGAAAGTCGACGGACCGAGGCTCACCGTCTCCTGACCGTTCGGGCCGTCGAACACCCAGCGATCCGGCGGAAACACCGGCGTCATCAGATGCAGGCAGGTGTGACGCACGAGGTCGGAGAGCACGTGCGGCGCGCCGTGCTGCTCGATGTAAGCCGGCGACGCGCACGCGATGCTGAACACCGAACCGAGCCGCGCCGACACGAGTCCGGAGTCGGGCAGATCCGACGCGAGCACGACGGACACGTCGTAGCCTTCGTCGAGCAGGTCCGGCACGCGCTGCGCGAGCGTCAGATCGACCTGCACCGAAGGATGACGCTGCTGATAGCGCGAGATCATCGGCACGACGTAGTGCTGGCCGAAACTCGTCATCGAATGGACTTTGAGCTTGCCGGAGGGACGCGCGTGGGCGTCGCCGGCCTCGGCTTCAGCCTGATCGACATAAGCGAGGATCTGCTCGCAACGTTGCAGATAGCGCTCACCCGCTTCGGTGAGGGCGATGCGCCGCGTCGTGCGGTTCAGCAAGCGCGCGCGCAAATGTGCTTCGAGGTCCGACACGGCCCGCGAGGCGTAAGCCGTCGTCGTATTGAGATGCTGCGCGGCCGCGGTGAAGCTGCCCGCTTCGACGACCCGCACAAATACGCGCATGTTCTGGAGCGTGTCCATGGCGCTTTTCCGTCTATGAGAACTGTTCGTGGATCGAATTGTTGCACGCTTGGCAACAACGATTATCACAATCTCCGTAAGAATGCTTTGCATCCTTACGGGTTATTCGACAATCCTCGCAAAAATATAATGACTTCCTTGAATCTAATTCCAATTTGGGAGTGAATCGTGCGAGGACGCGTGTCCAAAAGCGCTGCTTGTGCCGCCGTTCTTACAGCAATATTAACAATTGCCGGGTGCGCGAGCACGGGCAAGATCGCGCCGCAAGATTCGCTCAAGGATGCATCGACGCTCGATGCCGGCAGCGCCATTCGCGCCGCCAACGCCGACGCCCAGTGGCCCGAAGCACAATGGTGGCGCGCCTATCGCGACCCGCAACTCGACGCCTGGATTGCGCGCGCGACCAACGGCAATCCCACGCTCGCGATGGCGGCCGCGCGCGTGCGCGAAGCCCAGCAACAAGCGGGCGTCGCGCGCTCGGAACTCCTGCCGCACGTCGACGGCGCGATGAGCGTCTCGCGCAAGAACTGGCCGAATAACGCGTTTTACGGCCCCGGTCCGTACGCCGACGCGACAACCTGGGACAACACCGCCGGCCTCTCGCTGTCCTACAACCTCGATCTCTGGCATCGCGACGACAACAACGCCGAGCGCGCGCTCGACGTCGCCCATGTGCGCGCCGCCGACGCGCGCGCCGCGCAACTCGAACTCGAGACGAACGTCGTGCGCGCGTACGTCGGCTTCTCGCAGTCGTTCGCGCTGCTCGATATCGCAGAGGACACGCTCGCGCAGCAGGAGCGCATCGCCGATCTCGCGCGGCGGCGTCTGAAAGGCGGGCTCGGCACGCAGCTCGAAGTGAGCCAGGCCGAAGCGCCCCTGCCCGAGTACGAGCGTCAGGTCGATATCTACAAGGAAGACATCCAGCTCGCGCGCAACCAACTGGCCGCGCTCGCGGGCGATGGTCCGGGCGCGGGTGAAGCGCTCACGCGTCCCGCGTTGTCGCTCGCGACGCCGCTGCCCTTGCCCTCCGCGCTGCCGGCGGAACTGGTCGGACATCGTCCCGATGTCGTCGCGGCGCGCTGGATGGTCGCGGCGCAGGCGCGCGGCATCGATGTGGCGAAGGCCAGTTTCTATCCGAACATCAATCTCGCGGCTTCTCTGACCCAGGCGTTCGCGGGCGGCGCGCTGCTCAGCTTTCTGACGCGCGATGCGTCGGGCTACAGCTTCGGCCCGGCGATCTCGCTGCCGATCTTCGAAGGCGGACGCCTGCGCGCGCAGCTCGGCGCGGCGTCGGCGCAATACGATCAGGCCGTCGATCACTACAACGCGACGCTCGTCGCGGCGCTCAAGGACATCGCCGATCAGGTCGTGCGCGTGCATTCGCTCGACACGCAGCTCGACGCGTCCGCGCGGTCGGTCGCCGCCGCGCGCAAGAACTACGATCTCGCGAACGAAGGCTACAGGCGCGGGCTCACCGATTACCTGAACGTGCTCATCGCGCAGGCGCAGTTGCTCAAGGCGCAGGACGGACAGGCGCGCGTGCGCGCACAGCGCCTCGCGTCTTACGCGACGCTCACGTCCGCGCTCGGCGGCGGCATCGATGACCCGTCGAACGGGCCGGAGCAGACGGCGCTCGCGCCGTCGCGGCACATCGGACCGTTCAGCAAGGCGGGTAACTGAGCATGTCGACGCCCGCTACCCTCATCGAACGTCCGTCGCTCAGGCTGGCCTTGCTCGACTGGGCGCGCACCGACGGCCTCGCGTGGCTCTACATCTTCAAGGCGGTGCTCGCCGCGCTTCTGGCGCTGTGGATCGCGATGCGCCTCGACATGCAGCAGCCGCGCACCGCGATGACCACCGTGTTCGTCGTGATGCAGCCGCAAAGCGGCATGGTGCTCGCGAAGAGCTTTTATCGTTTCTGCGGAACGATGGTCGGCCTCGTCGTGATGATGGTCTTCATCAGCCTGTTTTCGCAGCAACCGGTGCTGTTTCTTTCCGCCACCGCGCTCTGGGTCGGCATCTGCACGGCGGGCGCGGCGCGCAACCGCAACTTTCGCTCGTATGGCTTCGTGCTCGCGGGCTACACGGCGGCGCTGATCGGCATTCCGGCGGCGCAGCATCCGGAGGCCGCGTATCTGTCGGCGCTCACGCGGGTCGGCGAAGTGACGCTCGGCATCGTGTGTTCCGGCGCGGTGAGCGCGCTCATCTTTCCGCAGCATGCGGGCGAGCAGGTCAAGACGACGGTGCGCCGGCGCTTCACGCAGTTCGTCGATTACGTGTGCCGCGCGCTCTCGGGCAACCTGGAACGCGCGCAGATCGAGCGGACGAATCTCGCGTTCGTGTCGGACATCGTCGGCTTCGAGGCCGCGCGCAGTGTCGCCGTGTTCGAGAACCCCGAGTCGCGCATGCGCGGCGGGCGGCTCGCGCGGCTGAACAGCGAGTTCATGAGCGCGTCGACGCGCTTTCACGCGCTGCATCAGTTGATGAACCGGCTGCGCGAGAATGCGTCGGCGACGACCATCGCCGCGCTCGAACCGTTCTTTCGCGAAGTGCCGCCGCTCTTGTCGCTGTCGGGCGAGCCGGTGCGCAATGCCGCCGACGCCGCGCACGCGGCCGCGCAGTTGCGCGACTACAAGGCTGCGTTGCCCAAGCGTGTGCGCACCGCGCGCGCCGCGCTCGAAACGAATCCGGACTTCGCGCAACTGGAGTTCGATACTGCGGCGGAACTGCTCTACCGCTTCGTCGACGACATGCTCGCGTATGCGGACACCTACGCGTCGCTCACGTCGCCGTCGCACGAACGCGAGCGCTGGATCGCGCGCTACGTGCCGAAGACGAACATGTTCGCGGCCGCCATCTCGGGCTTGCGCGGCGCGGTCGTGATGTTCGTCCTGTCCGCGTTCTGGATCGCAACCGCGTGGCCGAGCGGCGGCACGATGGTGCTCAACGCGGCCGCCGTATGCGCGTTGGCGTCGTCATCGCCGCGCCCGACGCTCATGTCCGCGCAGATGGCGCTCGGCACGATGCTCGCGGCCGTCGTCGGCATGATCGTCGTGTTCGGCGTGTTTCCGCATATCGACGGCTTCACGATGATGTGCGCCGCGCTCGCGCCTGCGCTCTTGCTCGGCGCGTATCTGAGCACGCGGCGCACGCTCGCGGGCGTGGGCATCGGCTATTGCATCTTCTTCTGCTTTCTCGCGGGGCCGGACAATCTGGTCCACTACGATCCGACCGGCTTCATGAACGACGCGATGGCGCTCGTGCTGTCGATGATCGTCGCCGCGATCGCCTTCGCCGTGCTGCTGCCGACCGATGCGCCGTGGCTGCGTCATCTGCTGCTCGGCGACCTGCGACGCGAAGTCGTGAGCGCGCGCCGCGGACGTCTCGCCACGCTCGCGACGCACTTCGAAAGCCGCACGCGCGATCTGCTCGCGCAGATCAACGCGCTCGCCGCCGGCCGTGCGGACCTGCAACGCGAGGCGCTGCAATGGCTCTTCGCGGTGCTCGAGTTCGGCAATGCGGTGATCGACCTGCGGCGGGAAATGGCAGCGCTATCGGGCGAGCCGAAGTCCTGGCGCCGCTCGGTCGATGCGACGCTCGACGCCGTCGCGCGGCTGTTCGATCGCCCGAAGGCGAAGCACTTCGACGCCGCGCTCGCCGCGACGCAACGCGCGATCGCCGAGACGCAAGACCTGCTCGCGCTGCCGGATGCGCCGCGCGAGGAAAGGCATCGGCTGCAGCGCATCGTGAGTCATCTTCATTTCATCCGTACTGCGCTGCTCGATCACGAATCTCCGTTCGCGCGCTTTGCGCCTGCCCGGAATGACACGCCCGAAGGAGCGTCCCATGTTGCCGCGTAACGTCGCGATCTTCGAAGCCTATGTACCGACGATCCTGCTGCTCTTCATCGCGGGCGCGATGATCACGTGGGTCGTGGACCGCGTGCTCTCGCTGACGGGACTCTATCGCGTGGTCTGGCATCCGGCGCTCTTTCGCGCAAGCCTGCTCGTGTGCATCTGCGGCACGCTCGGGCTCGTCGCGTACGCTTAAGCAGCATCACATTCATTCAAGCTGAACAAGAGTTGCATCATGATTCTCAGGAAAATTATCGGCCTGGTTTTGACGATCGCCATCTTCGCTGTCGCGCTCATCATCGGGCGTGTGCTGTGGGTGCACTACATGGACGAGCCGTGGACGCGCGATGGCCGCGTGCGCGCGGATGTCGTCAACGTCGCGCCGGATGTGTCGGGCGCCGTCGTGCAGTTGCCGGTGCGCGACAACCAGCTCGTGAAGAAAGGCGATCTGCTGATGGAGATCGATCCGTCGCACTATCAGATCGCGGTCGAGCAGGCAGAGGCGAACGTCGCGGCGCGCGCGGCCGAGTTGCGGATGCGCCGTGCGGACGCCGCGCGCCGCGCCGACATGGACAGCGAGGTAGTGTCGAAGGAAGCGCGTGAAAACGCGATGCAGACCGCATCGGGCGCACAGGCGCAGTTGCAGCAGGCGCAGGCCGCGCTCGATGCCGCGAAGCTCAATCTCGAGCGCACGAAGGTGTTTTCGCCGGTGGATGGCTATGTGACGAACCTCAACGTGTTTCGCGGCGACTATGCGACGGCGGGCGCCGCGAAGCTCGCGATCGTCGATAGCCATTCGTTCTGGGTGTACGGCTACTTCGAGGAAACGAAGCTGCCGCATGTGCGCATCGGCGACAAGGCGTCGATTCGTCTGATGAGCGGCGGCGAGTTGAAGGGACATGTGGAGAGCATTTCGCGCGGCATCTATGACCGTGACAATCCGCAAAGCCGCGAACTGCTCGCCGATGTGAACCCGACGTTTAACTGGGTGCGGTTAGCGCAGCGCGTGCCGGTGCGACTGCATATCGATGAGGTGCCGGATGGGGTGCTGCTGAGTGCGGGGACGACTTGTACGGTGGTGATTGCGCCTTCGAGTTGAGCCGAGGCGGCGGCGTCTGGGGGCGCGGTTTGCGCC